>JBDHYJ010000004.1:0-128704 GCA_039811345.1 Chitinophagaceae bacterium | reverse complement strand
AGAAATACTAAAAAGCCCACTGGCACCTCTAATAAAAAAGTGGAAAATTTTACCGCACTAAATGTCAGAAGTCAGGAAAAAAGTCACCAATGGGGAGAATAGGTATTGCTGATGAAATAGCTGGTCCGGTGGCTTTTTTATTATCAGATCTGTCAGGTTATGTTACAGGACATAATCTTGTAGTAGATGGTGGCTGGACAATCTGGTAGGGAGCCGGTATGTGAATTGGGTTGTAAAATCCTATACCCTGCAGTTTTGACCCTCACAACGTTTACCTTTACAAATAACTACTCAAAATTTAAAATGCAACCCAAAGTTGTGATCATAACAGGAGCTGCCGGTGGCATAGGCTCAGCAATTGCAAAATCTTTTTTTACATCAGGTCATAAAGTTATTTTACTCGATCAGCACCAGGATAGAGTTGATGAAATGGTGGGTACATTCAATACTGATGCTGTGTCCGGCTTTGCCTGTGATGTAACCCGCGAACAGGATATACAAAAAATTTTTACAAATGTATATGACAAACTGGGCAGTATTGATGTACTGGTCAACAATGCGGGATTGCAGTATGTATCTCCGATTGAATCATTCCCAGTTGAAAAGTTCAGGTATATGATTGATGTGATGCTGACAGCCCCCTTTATAGCTGTTAAGTATGCACTTCCTTATATGAAGCAACAAGGGTTTGGCAGGGTTATCAATATGGCATCTGTAAACGGGTTGATAGGTTTTGCCGGTAAAGCTGCTTATAATAGTGCTAAGCACGGATTGATTGGGTTAACTAAAGTGACTGCTCTGGAAACAGCAATGTATGGGATTACAGTAAATGCTGTTTGTCCGGGTTATGTTGATACCGACCTGGTACGTAATCAAATGGCTGATCTTGCCAGGACCCGGGGAGTGCCTGTGGAGAAAGTGCTGGAAGAAGTCATCTATCCGCTGGTACCTCAGAAAAGGTTGTTGCAAACAGATGAAATTGCTGCTGTCACACTTTTTCTTGCCGGGGATCAGGCTGCAGGTATTACAGGCCAGTCAATCGTAATAGACGGCGGTTATACGGTGGGGTGATAAAAGTGAATTGCGGGTAGTAGGTTTCAGGTTTCAAGTTTCAGGTTTCTGGTTGTACCCTCCACCTCATCTCATATCTCCAACATTTTCCGATACTCCGTTGGGGTCATGTTCTTTAGCTTTTTAAATTGCCTGTTAAAGTTGGCGAGATTATTAAAGCCACTTTCATAAGCTGCTTCCACAATATTCTTGGTTGGATCACTCAGTAATTTGCAGGCATGCCCTATTCTAATTTCTGTTACATATTCCATGAATGTTACACGATAATGCTCTTTAAAAAAATTGCAGAAAGTTGTAGTAGCCATATTGGCAACAGCGGCGACCTCATTCAGGCTGATATTATTGTCAAAATTCCGCATTATATATTCTGTGATATTGTTGAATCGTCCGGATATGTGATGAGTAGTGCTGTTGATAAATACGGGACTGGCTAAGAGTTGATATTCCTTTGTATTAGCCAGAAGGTCAAAAATTGCAAATAATAAACTCAGACGTTGTAAACCGCTCGCATCCGGCATTTGCATCATCAGGGCATTAATGCGTTTACGGGTATTGCCTTTTATTTCCAGCCCACTGTTTGATAGTTCCAGAATTTTTTTAAGTCCTTCAATTTCGGGGATCTGTAAAAATTTTTCACCCAGGAAATCTTCTACAAACTGCACCACTATAGCGTCTGCTGCGTCTTTGTTACTACCATTAATATATTCATTGTCATTCACCCAAACATGTGGCAGCATTGGGCCCATCAGTACAAGATCTCCTTCATTGAAATAGCCGATATGATCGCCAACCATTCTTCGTCCGGTACTTTTGGTAACAAGTACCAGTTCATATTCGGGATGATAGTGCCAGGGAACAGGAAAGAAACAACCTCTTTCCCTGAAAACTATAAATGATTTATCGAATTCTTTGGGAAGCCTGCATTCCACTGCTTTCATAAAAACAAGTTTCTGAGATTAAATATTCAGTGTCTTTTGTATTAAATATTTTGGATTATATCAGTTGATAAATTTAAGTAAGATTTCTTTAATCAATAGAAGCGATATTGTTATTTTATTAAGCTTACTTCATTCTCATTCTTTTACAACTTTTGTAACTTCATTCGGGATTGTGCAATTTTTGGATTACTAATATTTTAGTTTGTGTTCATTAATGTATACACCAATTGTAGTTATTGTAGTTTGTTTATTTAACTGTTATAAAATATCACTTGTCCGGATTGCCAGGGAATAAAACATTCTTAATATGCATAAATTATTACTTGCGCTAATATTCTTCATCATTAATGTACAGGTCATGGCGCAAACATCAGATTTGTTTACTGTCAAAAAAGACAGTTCGGGTTTTGAACTTACAGAAAGGGGCGCGACACTATTAGCTTCCCTGCCTTTAAAGTGTGTTGACCAGGAGTATCCTAATAAGACCAGCCATACTTCTGCCAGTGATAGTGATCATGTGTTAACACCGAAGCAGATACACCCTGCTTTCTTCGGCTGCTTCGACTGGCACTCCTGTGTGCACGGGCATTGGATGATGATAAGGTTACTAAAAGAATTTCCTCAGATACCTGAGGCCAGAATGATAAGGGATGCGGTAAATAAGAATATTACACCGGAGCATATAGCGGTGGAAGTAAAATATTTTGATGCCCCTCTGGCTAATGCCTGGGAACGTACTTATGGCTGGGCATGGCTGTTAAAACTAACTGAAGAACTTCACAACTGGAATGATCCAGATGGTAAAAATTGGTTTAATGCATTGCAGCCCCTTGCACAAAAGATTGTGGAGAGGTGGAAAAGTTTTCTTCCCAAGCAAACTTATCCTAACAGAACCGGGGTGCATCCCAATACCGCCTTTGGGTTAGTATTTGCTTTTGATTATGCAAAAAATTTGAATGACACTGCTTTTGAAAATGCAATCCGCCGATGTGCAATCCGCTTGTATGGCAAAGATAAAAACATACCTGCTATGTGGGAACCCAATGGTTCCGATTTTCTGTCGCCTGCGCTTGAAGAGATTGACCTGATGCGCAGGATACTGCCACGCAAAAACTTTAACAGCTGGTTGAATGCTTTTATCACTCCGGCGGCCCTCAGACATCTTACAATATTACCGGTTATATCTGACAGAACTGACTACCAGATTGTACATCTCGACGGACTGAGCTTTAGCAGAAGCTGGTGCATGAAAGGACTGGCATCAGTTTTACCCACAGGTCATCCATACAAAAAGATGATGATGAGATCGTCCATACATCATTTGGATGCAGCATTACCACATGTAGTAAGCGGAAATTATGGTGGGGAACATTGGCTGGCCAGTTTTGCAGTGTATGCTTTACTAAGCAGTTATTAACCTATATGAGAATTGAAAAAACATAGTTTCCCTGAGTAATAAATTTGCAAAGCAGGTGAAATTTATGTAATCTTACATTCACTTAAACAAATTACAGAACTGCTTTTCAGCCCGGGTATGTATACTGACAAAGAATTGCTGCAACAAATATTGGAAGATGATAGCGCGGCTTTTACCATGCTATACCGCCGCTATTGGGAAGAGTTGTATGTGGTTGCTGTAAAAGCGCTCCGGGATAAAACTGAAGCCGGCGATGTAATTCAGGAAGTTTTTCTCTCTTTATGGAACAGACGACAAGAATTAAATATCGAAGGCTCTGTTGCTAATTACCTCCATACTGCTGTCCGTTATAAAGCCATTCATCATATAGAAAAGAACATTACCCGGCGCGATTATCTTGCCGTACTTGCAGACGTCTCTGTTAACTGGCTGCCGCCCAATGCAGAGGTTAATTTGCAGTTGGAAGAATTGCAAAAGACACTCAATACAGTAGTAACTAAGATGCCACCTAAAATGCAGCAGGTGTATATTTTAAGCCGGCAAAACCAGCTCAGTCATAAAGAAATAGCCGAACAACTTTGTGTGTCTGTTGAGACTGTAAAAAAGCATATACAGCATGCTTTGCAACTGATAAAAGCTGCATTACATTATGCATCGGTCTTTGTCTCGTTTTTGCTTTCATGGTTATCCTGACTTTTTTTTATTTTTTTTACCCCCAATCCTTCTTTCGCCGGACTTCTATTTAAGAAACATAATTTTTAAATGGACATCAAACAAGCCAGGGATCTGTTGCAGCGATACCAATCGGGTAGTGTTAACAGCTTGGAAAAAGAATTGGTTGAAAGCTGGTACCGGCAATTGGTTGAGACGGGAGAATGGGTATGGAGCGAAGACGAGAAGGAGCAAATGCAATATACTTTTGAAACAGCTTTATTAAAGAAAATAGAAGGAAGTTCTGGCGGAAACAAGATTCGCTTAATGAGTAAAAGGATTTGGTGGGCTGCATCAATTGTTATCCTGCTCGGCGCCGGTTTGTATTATTTGTTTAAAAGTAATTCATCGCAATTACCCAGGGTAGTTCAAACTAAATTGACAAACGATGTGCAGGCACCACAGGTAAACAGGGCAATGGTTACTTTGGCAAACGGACAAAATATTTACCTGGATAGTATTAACAATGGCGCTGCAATATCTCAGGGAAATACCAGGCTGGTAAAGCTTTCGAACGGTGTAATCAGGTATGAAACAAATGGAGTTGAAGGTGCAAAAATGCAGTATAATACCCTTTTAAATCCCCGTGGTAGTAAAGTGATAAATATGCAGTTGGCAGATGGCACTCAAGTTTGGCTAAATGCAGAATCTTCACTGGTTTATCCGGTAGCGTTTACCGGTGATATCAGGGAGGTTTCAATAACCGGCGAAGCATACTTTGAAGTAGCGCACGACAAGAAAAAGCAATTTATTGTACACAAATCAGGAGTAGATATAATAGTGTTGGGTACACATTTCAACGTGAATGCATTTGAAGACGACGATGATAATATTAAAGTAACTCTGCTTGAAGGATCAGTAAAAGTAAAGAATGGTAGCAACAATGGCACTTTAAAACCCGGACAGCAGGCATTGGTGCATAAAGAAGTGAAAGTGGTAAACGATGTGAATGTAGAGAAAGTGATGGCATGGAAAAACGGTTATTTTCAATTTGACAAAGCCAGCCTGCAAAGTGTATTGAAACAATTAGCCCGATGGTATGATGTGGATGTGGTATATGAAGGTAAAAATCGCAGCAGACAGTTTGTCGGGGAAATTGAAAGAGGCTTGAGTTTGTCGGAAGTGTTGCAGATCTTAAAAATTAATAAAGTGGCATTTGCAATTGAAGGGAGAATACTTATTGTAAAGCCCGACTGAAAACAATATGATTTTACATTCACTAAAATATATAATATGGCAACATAAATTTTTGCAAATAATATTTTTTGGATAGCATAAACAAAACAGGAAAGTGTTGAGGCCACTTTCCTGAAGGTAGTTTTAGCTGTCTTAATGCAATTCGAAACAGAATTTACTTTTTAACTACTAAAACGAAGTAAAGTTATGAATTTAAGAGCTAAATGCCGTCATGCATTTATCACAAAAACTCTCGTGATTATGAAAGCGGTTACCCTTCTCCTTTTTACTGCTTGTCTCAGTGCCAGTGCAGGCGGGCTGGCACAGAAACTAACACTTTCTGAAAATAATGTAAAACTTGAAAAAGTTTTTAAAGAGATTAAAAAGCAAACAGGTTATGTTTTCTTCTATGATGTGCAAGTGCTGGAAGGAACAAAGAAAGTAAGTATACGCGTTAGTAACGAAACTGTGGAAAAAGTATTAAATGAAATACTAAAAGAACAACCGCTTGAATATACCATTTTACATAAAACGATTTCTTTAATCAGAAAAGCAAATACTTATTTGCCTGGAAATATACCCGATAATTCAAATCAGCATACGGGAGGTATTGCTTCAGTTCTTGTTTCAGTTATTACGGGTACTGTCAAAGATGCAAATGGCAACCCGCTTGCCGGTGTATCAGTGGTAATTAAGGGTACCCAAAAAGGTACAACAACACAGTTGGACGGGAGATTTTCTATTGAGGCTAACCCTGGGGATGTACTGGAGATAACAATTGTTGGTTATCAGAAAAAAAGTATAACTGTAGGTCAGAATAATAATTTAATGATTGTTATGGAGATCGAAGCATCAGTGGTTAGTGATATAGTTGTAGTGGGTTACGGAACTCAAAAGAGGGCGAATCTTACAGGTGCTGTGGAACAGGTAAGTGGTGATGTACTGGACAATAGGTCTATCCCTAACGTAACTCAGGGTCTACAGGGGGTAATACCAAACCTGAATATTACACTTGCCGATGGCAAACCCACAAGAACTGCAGAGTACCAGGTTCGTGGTGTAGCTTCCATTGGGCAGGGAGGAAGTGCACTTGTATTGATAGATGGCGTGGAAGGTGATCCGGCAATGCTCAATCCAAATGATATTGCAAGTGTGACAGTATTGAAAGATGCAGGCTCTGCTGCTATATACGGTGCCCGTGGCGCATTCGGGGTAGTATTAATTACTACCAGGAATCCGAGTAAAGGAAGAACCTCCATTAATTATAGCACCAATTTTTCAATGAAGTCGCCTACCATAGTACCTGACATGGTATCCGATTCTTATATCTATGCTAATATGTTTGTTGAAGCGTATTCAGCATTTTACGATTATTCTACTACACCTTCAGCTTTTCATAAAGCAGTTCCCTATTCAGTAGACTGGCACAAAGAAATGGAACAACGACGCCCGGGATCGGGTAAGCCTGAAGTGGAGACCGATTCCAAAGGGAATTATCAATATTATGCCAATAATAATTGGTATGATCTGTTGTATAAAGACCGCACTTTTGGAAACGATCATAATCTCTCTATTCAGGGTGGAAGCGACAAGGCAGACTTTTTAATCTCAGGCAGGTATTACAAACAAGACGGGGTATTTAGCTATAACAGTGATGATTATTCCATGTATAACCTGCGTGCAAAAGGTTCAGCTCAAATATTAAACTGGTTGAAAGTTGCCAATAATATGGAAGTGTCTAAGATGAATTATTATTTCCCATTCTCAGGAAACACCGGTAATATCTGGTATGACCTCGAAGACGAAGCAGAGCCGATGAGCCCGATGTTCAATCCGGACGGAACGCTAACAATGGCAGCTGCATATAGTGTAGGTAATCTTTGGTTTGCCAAAAGTGGAACGAAATATGATAAACGGGTTCTTCGCAATACCACTTCAGTCTCTACCTCATTCCTGAACAATACTCTGAGGATAAATGCTGATATTACATTTCGCAATTCCGATAATATAGATGCTATCAGGCGTGTTCCTGTACCTTATAGCAAAAAAGAAGGAGTAATTGCTTATCTGGGTTCTTCTACCAATGATTATGGAGAAAGACACTACAACACAAAATATCTTGCTACAAATATTTATGGCGAATACGAACGTACTTTTAATCGTGCACATCATTTTAAAGTGATGCTGGGATATAATTATGAGCAGTCTGTGTACAACGATATTTTCACCAGGCGCAACGGATTGATGTTTGACGATGTCTCCAATATTAATCTCACTACCGGTACGGGGATAACCATCAACAGCGATTATGTAAAATGGCGTATTACAGGTGGGTTCTCACGTCTTAACTATGCGTATAAAGAACGGTACCTGCTGGAATTAAACGGACGAATGGATCAATCCACAAAATTCCCGCCGAATCAGCAATGGGGATTTTTTCCTTCAGTATCTGCAGGCTGGCATGTGTCAAAAGAGGGCTTTTGGAAAGTTAATGATAAATGGATTTCTGATCTTAAGTTAAGATTCTCCTATGGTTCCCTGGGTAATGGTGCTATAGCCTCTTACCAGTATATGGAACTCTTCAATATCTCGAGAATGAATCGTCTCATTAAAGGGATACTGAATCAGCAAACATCTTCCCCGGGCGTTATACCTGATGGATTAACCTGGGAAACATCAACAACTGCCAATTTTGGTCTTGATCTTAGTTTACTGGAAGGAAGACTTACATTTTCGGGAGATATATATAACCGAAAAACAACCAATATGTTTGCCGTTGGATTGGATCTACCGGCTGTATTTGGTGCAACTCCACCTAAAGGAAACTATGCAGATATGACCACAAAGGGCTGGGAGCTAACCTTAAACTGGCGTGACCGCTTTGCTTTGTCGGGAAGTGACTTTAATTATCAGCTACGTTTCACGCTTGCCGACTATCTGTCGAAGATTGATAAATACAGCAATGCAGAAAAGAGCCTTGGCGCCTATTTTGATGGTAGAGCCGATTATTACGAAGGAATGACCCTCGGTGAAATTTGGGGATACGAAACGGAAGGTTTCTTTACATCAGAAGAGGATATAAATAAACATGCAACCCAGGAACTTTTTCTGGCTTCGAACTCTGGTCAGTGGTTACCGGGTGATATAAAATTCAAAGATCTCAATGGGGATGGCGTTATTAACTATGGATCATATAAAGTGGGCGATCCTGGTGACAGAAGAGTAATCGGTAATTTTACACCCCGGTATAGTTATGGTTTTACTTTTAATGCTGATTGGAAGGGTATTTTCATTTCTGCTTTTTTACAGGGAGTAGGCCGTCAATACTGGTGGCCGGGAGCAGATAATGCTTTGTTCTGGGGGCAATACAACCGCCCTTATAACAATATTCCCAAATCAATGATCGGGAATATTTGGAGTGAAGACAACCCCAACACTTACTTCCCCAGATATCGGGGCTATGTAGCCTTGTCTTCCACCCGCGAACTTTCAGTAGCACAAACCAGGTACTTACAGAACGTTGCGTATTTAAGACTGAAGAATATACAGGTGGGGTACAACCTTCCAAAGAAATTGATATCATCAATAAAAATGAAGAGTGCACGTATTTATATATCTGCAGAAAACCTATTGTGCTGGTCGCCGCTATATAAACATTCAAAAGACTTTGATGTGGCAAATATTTACGGGCAGGATATAGATATCAAAAATACCAGTACCAATACTGACAATTATAACAACGGTCGCCAGGTGTATAACTATCCTGTTTTGAAAAGTTTCAGCGCCGGATTATCTGTAACCTTTTAAATTTTCAGTTGTATGAAAAAAATACTATTGTATATAATCATAGTTTGTTCCTTTGTTTCCTGTAAAATGAACGAGTTGCCTCAGGCTCAGATTTCCAAAGACAAGGTGTTTAAATCTGAAACAGGTTTAAAAATGTACACCAATTCTTTCTATAATGTATTCCCAAACCGTACTGATATCTACACCTATTCCTATTATATTGCACGTACCCAGGTTATTCAATACTTTACTGCCAACGGATATAGTGCCGAAGAAAGCAGCGGGTGGAGCTGGAGTAATCTTCGAAATATTAATTATTTCATAGAAAATTGTACTGATGAAGCAGTAGCTGCCCCTGTGCGAAACAACTATATAGGTATAGCCCGTTTTTTCAGAGCGTATTTTTATTTTGAAATGATGAAAAGATTTGGAGATCTTCCCTGGATAGATCATGCATTGGATGTAAAAGATCCGCTTCTTACCTCAGGAAGAGATAACCGGGCTTTAATAGCAGATAAAATTAAAGAAGACCTTGATTTTGCCATTGCTAATATACAAACTCAGAAAGATGCAACGGCTTCAACAATTACTGCAACAGTAGCTGCAGCATTAAAATCACGGGTATGCCTTTGGGAAGGTACTTTCAGAAAGTATCATACTGAGGCAGGCTTGCAGTCTTCTGCCGATCAATGGTTGCAGGAGGCTGTATCTGCGGCAAAGTATGTGATGGATGCAGGTTATTCCATTTATATGGGAGATGGTCCCGGGAAATCTTACCGGAAACTTTTTATTAGCCAGGTACCAGTTGCAAACGAAGTATTGTATGCCGTAACTTTTGACAGATCACAAGGTATTATCCATTCCGGCAACAGAGCATGGACATCTGCTACTTTTGGTTACAGTCCTTCAGTGACCAGATCATTTATCAATACATTTCTTAAACTTGATGGAAGCCGGTTTACAGATGACCCCGGTTATGTAACTACATCTTTTCCGGATGAATGCAAAAATCGGGATTTACGTTTGGCACAAACTGTTCGTACCCCAGGGTTTACACGAGTAACTGCCGGGAACCTGGTACCTACAGCTCCTAACTATGCTGTGGCACTTACTGGATATCATACCTGTAAATTTACTTTGGACGATACACAATATGACCAGGTTGATGCATGTGATAACAATATTATCATGTTCCGATATGCAGAAGTATTATTGAATTATGCCGAAGCAAAAGCTGAATTGAATACCTTAACTGATGAAGACTGGACTAAAACTATAGGCGCACTTAGGGCACGTGGAGGAATAACCGGGGGGTTAAACTCAAAACCTACTATCGTTGACACTTATATGCAAACCCGCTTTTTCCTGGATATCAGTAATCCGGAAATTCTTGAAATTAGGCGCGAAAGAGCAGTTGAACTTTCCTTTGAAGGATTTTCCTGGTCAGATATTTGCCGCTGGAAAGTGGGTAACCTGGTAACAAAAGATTGGGATGGCATCTATATTCCCCAGTTTGAAACACCCTACGATATGAATGGAGACGGTTCTTTAGATGTGTGTTTTACCAAAGAATTAAATCCAACAAAAGTACCGGGGGTTTACTATTTGTATGTGGGAGATTTTTTGGAAAACGGGGCAATCAATAACACCCAAATTGGAAGCGATGGGCATTCGATTGTTTATATGAAGGGTCAAATCAGAACCTGGGACGATAAACTTTATTTTTATCCCATTCCTGCTACAGATCTGGTAATGAATCCAAATCTTGGTCAGAACCCGGGATGGTAATGCTGTTATTATTTTAGTGTATTTAGAAAAGCGAGGCTCTTTGGTACCTGCTCCATAGAACGTGATGATTCATCTTCTATAAAATAATGTTTTACACCAACCTGTTTTGCTGTTTTCATTATTTCTGCAATACCAACATCACCTGATCCCAATACCACATTGGTTTCAACATCAGCCTCGCCTTTCTGATTACCTTCTGTACCGGGCAGGCGATCTTTTAAGTGCATAAGCGGAAACCTACCGGGGTATTTATTTAATAAGGCAACAGGATCCTGTCCGGGATGCTTTACCCAAAATACATCCATTTCAAAATTGGCATACTCCGGATTTATGTGTTTAACCATATAATCGAAAATAGTACCATCTTCATAGGGCAAAAACTCATAACCATGCGCATGATAACAAAGACTGATACCATGTTGTTTTAATATTTTACCTGCCCTGTTAAAAACTTCAACTGCATTTTTAGCATCATCAATAGTAAAGGTTTCTTTGTGGGGTATCCAGGCAACCATTACATATTTTGCTCCAAATATTTTTGCCCGTTCAACAGATGCCTGTGGGTCATCACTCAGCTTTTTGAAATCAGCACCTACACTCACCACGTTCAAATTATTTTTCTGCAGCAGAGACTTGAACTCGTCAACAGGCATTCCATAAGTATCTCCGCCCTCTACTTCACGTACTCCCATTTTACTTATCTTAGCAAGGGTGCCGGGTATATCTTTCTTGAACTGGTTTCGGAAACTATACAATTGCACACCGATGGTTTGGCTATAAGAAAATTGCATCAGGCAACTTATTAAGACTGTGAGTATGCATCTGCCGGTAGTTTTTGTATTCATGAAATGCTGTATTTTAAAATATAGAAATAAATATACAAAACAATGGCTCGCATTTGAGTCCAAATCAGTCCAAATGAAAATATATTTGTGACTCAAAACGAAATTGACATGAAAGATTTATCCCCTGAAGAACGATTAAGCAAGTTGGATCTCAAACTGCCTCCTGCTCCAAAACCTGCAGGTATTTATAAACCCTGTCTAATAGTTGGAAATCATCTTTACTTGTCCGGGCATGGCCCGGTGCTCGAAGATCAATCCCTTATCAGGGGACGAGTGGGGAAAGATCTGGACGAAGAGCAGGGTAAATCTGCTGCCCGCCAGGTTGGACTTACCATGTTGGCTACTATGCGGGCACATCTTGGGAGCCTTGATAATATAAAGCGGGTAATAAAAGTATTGGGGATGGTAAATGCTACTCCTGAATTTGAAAAACATCCTTATGTGATCAATGGCTGCAGTGAGCTTTTTGCTGCAATATGGGGTGATGAGAACGGAGTGGGAGTAAGAAGCGCAGTTGGGATGGGATCATTACCAGGGAATATACCTGTAGAAATTGAAGCTGTATTTGAACTGGCATAACCTGAAACTCCTGCGACAATGCAAAATTCTGATTCAGTAAAACAATGGTATGAAGTTGATAATGCTGATGAATTAGATTCACCGGCATTACTGGTATATGAAGAAAGAGTTAAAAGCAATATTCAGCTTTTGCTTAAAATGATGCCTGATATAAATCTGCTTCGCCCGCATGTAAAGACCAATAAAATGGCTGAAGTGTGCAGGATGATGATGGATGCCGGTATCGGAAAATTTAAATGTGCGACTATCGCTGAGGCTGAAATGCTGGGCATGATAGGCGCTCCGGATGTTTTGCTGGCGTATCAGCCTGTAGGTCCCAAGGTTTTAAGGTTTATCAACCTGATTAAAGCGTATCCTTCCACAAAATTTTCCTGCCTTGCTGATAATATATTCAGCCTGGAGTATATCAATACACAAGCAGCAATTCACCAGGTTGTGATACCGGTTTTTATTGACCTGAATGTTGGGATGAACCGTACCGGCATTAAACCGTCTGATGCATTTGAACTTATACAAAAGTTAATCAACCTAAAAAACTTAAAACTTTCGGGACTCCACGCTTATGACGGGCATATAAGGGATACAGATTTAGCTTCGAGAAAATTGAAGTGTGACGAAGCTTTCAGCAGTATTGAGTCTTTGCAGCAAAGGCTGGGTGAGGAAGGGCAAAGATTAAGAATTGTAGCAGGAGGAACTCCTACATTTCCTATTCATGCTCAGCGGGGTACAGTAGAGTGCAGCCCAGGCACATTTGTCTTTTCAGACTGGGGATATAAGCATTTATTGCCTGATGAGGAATTCGATTATGCAGCATTGGTACTAACAAGGGTAATTTCCATTGTTGATCATACTACAATTTGCACCGATCTCGGTCATAAGTCTGTTGCCGCTGAAAATCCATTACCACGTGTACATTTACTGAATGCACCCGAAGCGAAGCCCGTGGGGCAAAGTGAAGAACACCTGGTGTTGCAGGTAGAAGATGCATCTCAGTATAAAACAGGAGATATATTATACGGAGTGCCTGTACATATTTGTCCAACAGTAGCACTTTATAATTCTGCTAATATTATTAGAAATAATAAAGTTGCTGATAAATGGAATGTGGTAGCAAGGGCAAGGATGATTACAATCTGAGACTTAAATTCAACCGGGATATTTAGGTGCGTCAAAAAACCAGAATTCCGGCTTTGCAGTGCTGAAATTTTTCCAGTGATTTATTTTTATGGTTATTCCAAAAATCCCGCAGGTGGGAATATTGTCAATTCTAACAGATTCAGTAAGGCTGTTTGCAAAATGAGTTATACCGGGATTGTGTGAGAATAAGGCAATATTTTGAAATTCATCCGGGGCGGATTCAATTGCTTCAGTAAATGCACTTTGTACAGGTTCATACAGATATTCCCGAAAACTGAGTCTTTTATTGCTAAGTTGATATGCTTCCAAAAAATATTCTGCTGTTTTTTTTGCTCTTTTGGCCGGGCTGCTTAATATATAGTCGATGGCAATACCTTTAGTTAAAAGACGGTTTGCCATTAGCACAGCATCACTTTTGCCCCTTGCATCAAGTGTACGGGCAAAGTCTGTAACCGATGCGTCATCCCAACTACTTTTGGCATGACGAATCAATAGCACAGACCTCATTTTTTTCGGAAGTGGATTAACTGGATCAACCATCGTTAGGGAGATGGTAAATGTTTAGGTACTTTGAACCAAATAGATTCAAAAGGGTACTTAGAATTATGCTATTTAACACATAGGAAACGCAGGATCTAAAAACGGGTGCAAAAAACTTTCAATGTTGTAACAAAAACCAAGCCAATATTTGTTGAAATCTTAATATCCTCTGATATTTTTTCCTTCCATATAATTAATGAAAGCTCTGTTTACGACCCTGTTACCTCCAGGTGTAGGATAATTACCAGTAAAATACCAGTCGCCAGTATTTGTAGGGCATGAAGCGTGAAGGTCTTCGATGGTTTGATAAATGATGTCTACAGGAATATTAATACCCGGAGGAGTGATGAGGCAGGCAATTTTTTTAGAAATTTCTTCTGCTGTAAAAGGTTTATATACCTGCCGTACCACGTTTTCAGAATGCAACTGACCATTCCTTTCTAATTCCCGGCATTTGTTGTAAAGCTCCTGAAGTAAGTAGTCCATATTTTTTTCCTTCAGAAGTTCTATCGCTGCCTGAAATGCAATGAAGTCCTTCATTTTGCTCATATCAATACCGTAGCAGTCGGGATAACGGATTTGTGGGGCAGAAGATACAATTATTATACGTTTAGGCTCAAGCCTTGAGATCATTCTTATAATACTTTCACGCAGTGTTGTTCCTCTAACAATAGAATCATCTATTACAACTACAGTATCTTCTCCTTTGCGTATTGATCCATAAGTAATATCATACACATGCTGCACCAGTTCATTGCGGCTCACATCTTCGGTAATAAATGTGCGCATTTTTACGTCTTTGTTAGCAATCTTCTCCACTCTTATCCGGCGATTAACCATCTCAGCTAACTTTTCTTCATCGAAATCCTTACCCCATGAAGTAATTCGTTGAACTTTTATCTTATTAAGATAATCTTCCATACCTTTTAGCAAACCGTAGAAAGCGACTTCTGCAGTATTGGGAATAAAAGAAAAAACTGTGTTTTTCAGGTCGTAATTGATAGCTTTCAATACCGGATCGCTAAGATGGTTACCCAGTGCATTCCTCTCTTTATATATTTTTTCATCATTCCCCCTCGAAAAATAAATGCGCTCAAAACTGCATGCCTTTCTTTCCTGTGGTTCCAGTATCTGCTCTATTTCATAAGAGCCATCTGCTCTTACAATCAATGCCTGACCCGGCATTAATTCGCGTACATCCTTTTCGCTAACATTGAAAGTGGTACGGATAGCGGCTCTTTCTGAAGCCGCCACGATAATGTCGTCGTTAATATAATAATAAGAGGGTCGAATACCATGAGCATCGCGCATAACAAAACTATCGCCGTTCCCGATAAGTCCCCCTACATGATATCCGCCGTCAAAAAGTTTGGTTGATTTTTTTAAAACGTTTACTATATCAAGTCGCTCCGGATGTAGCTCATCCTCTTTTACCAAAAAATGATGGACTACTTCCATCATTGCAGCAAGATCGCTCTGTTTCTGAAAAACACCAGGTTCAATATTTACAAGCGAAAACAGTTCTTCAGTATTGATCAGGTTGAAATTACCGGCCAGGGCCAGGTTTAAGGCGGGAATAGTGTGGCATTTAATAAAAGGATGGCAAAACTCTACATTGTTTCTGCCCTGCGTACCATAGCGCAGGTGTCCCAGCAGCAGTTCTCCCATAAAACGGATATTGCCTTTCATTAAGCCGGGATGCTTTTTGATATCAGGCTGGTATTTTTCGAGTTCTGCAATTTCTTCGGATATCTGGCGAAAAAGATCAGCAATTGCCATAGTTTCAATGCTCCTGATACGGTGCATGAATGGATAACCTGGCTCGGTATTTAATTTTACAGTAGCTATACCTGCCCCATCCTGCCCACGATTGTGCTGCTTTTCCATCAGCAGGTAAAGTTTATTGAGCCCATACATGGCGGTGCCGTATTCTTTAAGATAGTATGGAAACGGTTTTCTAAGTCTTATGAATGCCAGACCGCATTCATGTTTGATGGGATCGCTCATGTGGACTATTAAAAAGAAGCCGCAAAGTTACGTTGTTTAACCATAGAAAAACAAGCTCAATAAAAATGCCTGCCGAAATTAGCAGGCACCTTAATACAAACAAGATTTATATGAAAAGGGTATTAACTATTCTTTCTTGCCTTCAATTGTTCAAGGATTTTACTTTGATTTTCAACTTCCTGTGTTTGCTCCTGTTGTTTTTGTTTATTTTTTTCAAGATCGCTCTGCAAATCCTGTATCTTTTTTTCTAATGATGCCTGATCTTTAACTAGGTTATCATATTTCTTTTGTGCCTTTGCCAGGATCTCTTCCTGTTCTTTGATATCCCGATCAAGCTTTTCAGCACGTGCATGTGAAGTAATGTGGCCGTGAAACCCTTCAGCTGTGAGCATCCCTCCGGCTAAAATGACCGGTGTAGTATGATCATTAGACTTGCTGGCAAAGAAATATACGATACTGCTTTCTTTCTCTTTTCTGCTTTTCCTTTCAACCTTTACGTGTAAGTCACATGGCTCAGCGCTAAATTCGGGATCGTTTACATTTTTAAAAATCAGCCAGCCTCTGCTTTCAGAGGGTTTGTAACCGTGTTTCAGCATTTTGTTTTTTACGGCTTGTTCAACTACGTCGGGAGCTTCGTTGACCTCCATTGTTTTTACATGACGTTTTACTTTGTTGAACTCAATTTCTCCATCTGATACCTGTGCTTTTACAAAAAGCATGAATGCAATGTGCAAAAAGGAAAGTAAAAATATTTTTTTCATAATCATTAAGTTTAATACAGACTATAATTTACGATGAATCGGTTGCATGATACCATAAAAATATCATGACCTGGTTTAATAATGCATATTTTCTCTATGAAAACTTATTTTTGTTTTTCAAATTTTTATTTTTGGCTGGAATCAGGCAATTAGCAAGTCAGACTTTATGGTATGGTGTAAGCAGCATAGTAGCGCGGCTTCTTAATTATATTCTTACTCCCTATCTTACCCTGAAACTAAGCGGTGGCAGCTATGGCGATATGACACTGGTGTATGCCCTGATGTCTTTTCTTAATATCGTATATACATATGGACTGGAAACAGGTTTTTTCCGGTTCAGCCAGCGTCAAGAGTACAAAAATGAATTATATAATACCTGCAGTGTATCTATAATTACGTCTACCGTTCTGCTCACCATAGTATTACTATTGCTTGTGCAGCCACTTGCATTTGTTACCAATGTTGCCGATCATCCTGAATATATTACCCTGGCCATTTTGATAGTAGCTTTCGACAGCCTTTCCGCCATTCCTTTTGCCAAGTTGCGGCAGGATGGAAGACCCGTGAAGTATGCTATAGTAAGGATTAGTGGAGTAATAGTTTACATAGCATTGTTGTATTTTTTTCTTTCTGTATGCCCAAAACTTGCAGCCGAAGATCCAAACAGTGTTTTTGCAATACTAAACAGCAGGAATTTTGGAATTACTTTTGTGATACTGGCCAATGTAGTGCAATCTGCATTTACATTATTATTGCTTTGGAAGGAGTTTAAATCTTTCCGTTGGAAATTCAACTATCAGCTCTGGCGTGAATTGATTATATACTCTCTTCCTATGCTCATCGTAGGATTTGGTGGTATGATCAATGAAACGCTCGACAGACTGATGCTGGGATGGATGGGGGTATCAAAACTTGAAATAGGAGCTTACGGGGCATGCTATAAACTATCAATTCTTATTACAGTATTCATACAGGCTTTTCGCCTTGGCGCCGAGCCATTTTTCTTTAAACATTCCACCGGCGAAAATGCCCAGAAAACTTATGCCAGGGTAATGAAGTTTTTTGTTATAGTTATAAGCATAATGTTCCTGTTTGTAGCTTTATATCTTGACATCTGGAAATATTTTATTCAAAACCCTCAGCTCTGGCAGGGGTTGAAAGTGGTGCCTGTGTTGCTGCTGGCAAATATGTTTCTTGGCATATATTACAATTTGGCAGTGTGGTATAAGGTTACCAACAACACTATGTCTGGTGCATGGATTACTATAGGCGGTGCACTTATTACCATACTGATCAACTACTTTTTTATTCCCCATTATAGCTATATGGCAAGTGCCTGGGCTACATTTTTCTGTTATGGAAGCATGATGATCGCCTGTTTTATTTGGGGGCAAAAGAAATATCCGGTTCCCTATGCCTGGAAAAAACTGCTGGCATATATTATTATAGTAGTGCTGCTTTATTACCTGCACAAAGGGTTAACGTATATGTGGAGTAATTCTGGTTTCAGCATCGGGCTGGCCACAGTAATTTTGATGGGTTTTGTGTTATTTGTAATCAATGTGGAAAAAAAGGAGTTTCAAAAATTGCCGGTCGTCGGAAAATTTATACGATGAAATCATGTGGTATCCCTACCTGAAAGCAATACATATCATCTTTGTAGTTACCTGGTTTGCGGGATTGTTTTATATGCCACGGTTACTTGTATATAACAGGGAGGCAAATGATAAACCTGAACCCATCAGGCAGGTTTTGCAGGAACAGTTTACTGTAATGATGAAAAGGTTGTGGTATGGTATCACCTGGCCTTCTGCCTTACTTACCCTTATTTTCGGGTTAACTGTGATGGTAAAAGGCGGATGGCATACTATGATATTTCAGAAAGAAGGACAGTGGCTGTTATTGAAACTGGTATTTGTACTATTACTGTATATATATTTTTTGATAGAGCATAATATATTTAGTAGCCAGTTGAAGGGAGTTTTTCGTTACAGTTCTCAGCAGCTAAGAATTTGGAATGAGATAGCTACAATTTTTCTCGTAGCTATAGTTATGCTGGTGGTGGTAAAACAAAATATGAGTGTGGTATGGGGGCTGACCGGGTTAATATTGTTTATTGTAGTGCTGATGAGCGCTATTAAAATATATAAGCTTATACGTCGAAAATAATAATTTGTGCAGTGCTAATAATGAATTACCCTATGCTTTTTGTAAGGAGAGTGATGGAGTAGATTGAAATTTTCACATTTGTCGTTTGACGATTCTTGTTTACATCAAATCCATTTGAAAGTATGCAATACGATATAGAAGCAATCAATCATCTTATACGCAACCGGCGTTCGGTATTTCCCGATCAGTTCGAACAGGGTAGAGTGATACCGGATGAAATTATCCAGGAGATATTAGTTAATGCTACCTGGGCGCCAACTCATGGGCGTAATGAACCCTGGCTGTTTACTGTTTTTAGCGGTAATGGATTAAAAAAACTTGCAGATTTTCAGAGCAGCGTTTACAAAGCCACAGCAGGTGATGCGTTTAATGAAGCAAAATTTAAAAAGCTTCAGCAACAACCATTAAAAGCATCTCATGTTATTGCTATTGGTATGAAACGTGGCGATAATAAACGTATACCAGAAATAGAGGATATAGAAGCTGTCGCTTGTGCTGTTCAGAATATTTATCTGTCAGTTACTGCTTATGGATTAGGAGGGTACCTTACTACAGGAGGAATAACGTATGAATCATCTGCAAAAGAATTTTTCGGATTGGGTGAAGATGATATGCTGATCGGATTTTTTTATATGGGGTATATAGCTGTTCCCTCAACTTCCGGTAGCAGAAAATCTATAGCTGAAAAGGTGAAATGGGTACGATGAAAAAAGAAGGGAGCATGAATGCCCCCCTCGATCCCTAATCCCTAAACCCTGGAAAAATTTATACTGTAGTAAACGGTGTAAGTTTATTGTCTCCACATTTTATTTGAATGGATATTCATCATATCCAAATTGTAAGTCAATCATTTCAGAAACTGTGCCAAAATATTATTTCTGTGGATAAAAGATTTTTTATTCTATAAATAAACTCAATGTTTATACCTTAATAATTAACATTCTGCAGATTTTTTTAATCCCTTTCTGCTTTATATATTTTCCTGTTAAGCGTTATACCTATGACGTTGTTATCGGAAAAGTATAAACGAAGTGAAATATTAATTTGACAGAATAGTATTTCATTAAGTGTTTTTACTTATTGTTGTTAAGAAAAGATTAAAATGATATTTTATAGAATTCTTACTGTGCAGTAATTTTTTGGATAGTTTCAGAATTATTTACGAAAATAAGGAGGCCCTATTGAGGGGAATTAATATTATAATAAATTCCAGTCATTCCTGGGTAGAAGCCCGATTTATGTAAGAACCGCAAACTTAATAGTATTCCGGCTCGTAGCGGAAAGTAAACCGTATAATGGAGTCCATTATAGCCTATATTTCTGTAACTTCGCCAACATTTTTTGGTATATATGGCATTAAAGTACAGAGAATTTTCAGGGTTAAATCTTCCGTTAATAGAAAAGGAAGTGCTTAAAACCTGGTCTGATAATCATTCATTTGAGCAAAGTGTGGTGCTGCGGGAAGGTGCCCCTCCTTTTGTATTTTATGAGGGTCCTCCAAGCGCTAATGGAATGCCTGGCATACATCATGTTATTTCCAGAACATTGAAGGATCTGGTATGCCGTTACAAAACTATGAAAGGGTTCCAGGTGAAACGCAAAGCAGGCTGGGATACACATGGGTTACCGGTAGAGTTGGGTGTGGAAAAGATGCTCGGTATTACCAAAGAAGATATTGGCAAAAAAATATCAGTAGAAGAGTATAATGCCACATGTAGAAAAGAGGTATTAAAATATAAAGACAAATGGGATGATCTCACCAATAAAATGGGCTATTGGGTAGACTTGTCCGATCCATATATCACATTTGAAAACAATTATATAGAAACACTTTGGTGGTGCCTGAATGAATTGTACAAGAAGGGACTGTTGTATGAAAGTGTTAGTATTCAGCCATATTCACCGGCTGCCGGTACAGGGTTGAGTTCGCATGAACTGAATCAACCGGGTACATATAAAATGGTAAAGGATACTTCTGCCGTTGCGATGTTTAAAGCCGTAAAAAATGAGAAAAGTAAGTTCTTATTTGATGCTGCATCAAACGGTGAAATCTTTTTCCTGGCCTGGACAACCACACCGTGGACACTCCCATCCAACCTTGGACTCACCGTTGGACCTAATATAGAATATGTATTGGTTAAAACTTTTAATCCATATACACATTTACCAGTGAATGTAGTGTTGGCTAAGACGCTAATCAACAGGTACTTTAAAGCAGAGGATGAAAATGGGGATTTTGAAACTTATTCTCCTGCTGGTAAAATACTTCCATGGAAAATATTGACTTCATGTAAAGGAAAAGCACTTGAAGGACTGCAATACGAGCAACTGCTGGCTTTTGACGCCAATTCTCCATCTGTTATTGAAGAGCTTACACCGGGTGCAAAACCATTTCGTCTTTTGTTAGCTGATTTTGTAACAACAGAAGACGGTACCGGTATAGTACATACAGCTCCTGCATTTGGTGCTGATGACTTTAAGGTAGGTAAAAAGTATAATATTGGCATACTTACCATGGTTGACCGGGCAGGTAAGTTTGTAGACGGACTTGGGGAATTCAGCAACAGGTATGTAAAAAACTACAAAGATGAAAAAGACTATACAGATGTAAATGTAGACATCTGTGTAAAGTTGAAAAAAGAGAACCGTGCTTTTAAAATAGAGAAATACGAGCATAATTATCCTCACTGCTGGCGTACGGATAAGCCTGTACTTTACTATCCATTGGATGCATGGTTCATTAAAACAACGGCATTAAAGGACCGTATGGTGGAACTGAATAAAACCATCAACTGGAAGCCGAAGTCAACCGGGGAAGGCCGTTTTGGTAACTGGTTGGAAAATATGGTGGACTGGAACCTGAGCCGCAGCCGTTATTGGGGAACACCATTACCTGTTTGGAGAACTGAAGAAGGTGATGAAGAAATATGTATTGGTTCAATTGCCGAACTTAATCAGGAAATAAAAAAAGCAGTTGAGATACTGGGTGGTGATATTAATAGTAAATATTTAAATGAGGGCATACTGGATCTTCATAAGCCTTATGTTGATGAAGTAATACTTGTCAGCAAATCAGGTAAGCCTATGAAACGGGTACCGGATCTGGTAGATGTGTGGTTCGATAGTGGTGCCATGCCTTATGCTCAATGGCATTTCCCATTTGAAAATAAAGAGATATTTGCAAAAAATTATCCTGCAGATTTTATTGCAGAAGGTGTTGATCAGACCCGCGGCTGGTTTTATACCCTGCATGCATTGGGCAGCCTGCTTAAGGAATCGGTGCAGGAAGAATTAAAGAGAGCCGGTTTTGTTGTGAATGATGAGCAATATCCTGGGCTTGCCTATAAAACCTGTGTGTCTAACGGGCTGGTGTTGGATAAGAATGGCAATAAAATGAGCAAAAGGCTTGGCAATGTGGTAGATCCATTTGCTACTATTGAAAAATTTGGTGCTGATGCTACCCGCTGGTATCTGATCACCAATGCTTCACCCTGGGATAGCTTGAAGTTTGATATTGAGGGTATCAAAGAGGTGCAGCGAAAATTCTTTGGTACATTATATAATACCTACCAGTTTTTTGCACTTTATGCCAATGTAGACGGTTTCGCATTTAAAGAAACATATATTCCAATTGCCGAAAGACCTGAAATTGACCGCTGGATACTTTCTTCGTTGAACAGCCTGAAAAAAAAGGTTATCGGTTATATGGATGATTATGAGCCCACACATGCCGGCAGGGCTATTGAAGATTTTGTAGATGAACATCTGAGCAATTGGTATGTGCGTTTATGCCGCCGTCGTTTCTGGAAAGGCGAATATGAACATGATAAACTTTGCGCATATCAAACTCTATATGAATGTCTCGAATCTGTATTGCAATTAATGGCGCCTATTTCTCCATTCTTTAGCGATGCATTGTTTTCCAATCTAAATACAATTAGTGGAAGGTTTGATGCAGCCTCTATCCATCATACTTTGTTCCCCGAAGCCAATACTGCGATGATTGATGAAGCACTGGAAGAAAGGATGCAGTTGGCTCAGGATATTTCTTCATTGATCTTATCGCTTCGCAAAAAAGTAAATATCAAAGTTCGTCAGCCGCTTCAAAAAGTACTGGTTCCGGTGCTTAATAATAACATGAAAAGTCAGATTGAAAAGGTAGCTGATTTGATCAGAAGTGAAACCAACATTAAAGAAATAGAATATATATCTGGTGATAATGGCTTTATAAGCAAAAAAATAAAACCCAATTTTGTTGCTCTTGGCAAAAAATTAGGGCCCAGGATGAAAGCTGTAAGCGCTGCCCTTTCGGGATTTTCACAAGATGATATCCATAGAATTGAAAGGGATGGAATATATAATCTTAATATTGATGGAGAAGTAATACCAGTTGCTCTTTCAGAGGTAGAGATACAGAGTGAAGATGTTCCCGGCTGGACAGTGGCCAATAAGGGGTTGCTTACTGTAGCCCTGGATATAACAATTACCCCCGAATTGGAAAGTGAAGGGAACGCCAGAGAAATGGTAAACAGGATTCAAAAAATACGTAAGGATAATGGTTATGACCTGACCGATCGGATTTTAGTAAAACTGTCAGAAAATCCAATACTCAAACCATCTATCACTGAATTTAATACATATATTTGCGCGGAAATTTTGGCAGATAAATTGGAATGGTTACCGGAAATAACAGATGGGACAGAAATCGAAGTAAATGATATATCTTTAAAAATTTTAGTTACCAAAAAAGCATAAATGCATGGCAACCAACAAAAAACCAGCAAAAAAAGCGGCTTCTCCCAAAGCCAAAGCTGTAAAGGCGGCCCCCAAAAAAGCTGCTAAAGCGGCTAAGGTTGCGCCTAAAAAAACTGAAAAATCAGCTAAAACGGCTAAGTCTGCCAAGCCAGAAGCTAAAAAAGCTATTGCAAAACCGGTGAAAAAGGTTGCAGCAAAAGCATCAAAACCTGCTCATGCAAAGCATACACCTGTACCTGCCAAAAAGGTTGAACATATAGTTAAAAAAGAAACTATTAAAAAACAGGAAAAACCTGTTCATCACCCGGTAAAGGAAGTGCCTACTAAGTTTGATCAGATAAAAAAGGTAGTAAAAGAAAAGGCGAAGGCTGAAGTAGAAAAGACGGTTAAGCCTGTAGTGATCCCAAAATTGAGCACAAACAACGCCAGAAAATACGAACCGGAATTTACCCAATCTGTACTTGACAAGCCCAAAGTACAACAAAATGGACCAGTAATGAGATATAGTGATGTAGAGTTAAATGAATTCAAGGAATTGATACAGCGTAAATTAGAAGCAGCGAAAAAAGAATTGGCTTACCTGCAGGGTCTGATTACCCGTAAAGATGATATGGGTGGCGATGAGAGCGAAAACAGGTATATGACCATGGAAGATGGCAGCATCAGCATGGAAAGGGAACAGTTAAGTCAGATGGCAAGCAGGCAGATTCAGTATATTGATCACCTGGAAAAAGCGATGATGCGTATTGAAAATAAAACTTATGGCATATGCAGGGTTACCGGAAAGTTGATTGATAAAGCAAGGCTTCGTGCAGTTCCACATGCTACATTAAGTATAGAAGCAAAGATGGGATATGCAAAAAATCCAAACTTTCAATAGACAGATAATACATTTTTTAGCCGGATGTTTTAAAACACCCGGTTTTTTTTAGCCAATTGATATTAAGCTCCTTTATTAGCTCCGATTTTGTTTCTCAACAATTGCCTTGCTTCATGTAACTGGTCGCTATCCGGAAATGCATCTTTAGGCAAAAGAAAGAAACTGCGCGGGTTAAAATACAAGTGGAAAAAATTGGGAGTTTCGATCATTTCGCTGAATTCTCTCCAGGCCCAGGATTTGGAACTACCATGTTCATTGCTTATGAAAAAATGATTTTCTTCAAGACTTACTGTAAACTTGTCCTTAAAAGTGGCAGACCTTTTATAAATAGTTGCAGGAAGCCACCACCAAAATGCAAGCATAATCATTATCCATACGAATGAGCTTACAAGAAATGCCAAAGGTGTAACTTTTTTGAATGCAAATAATGCTGCTGAGATAAGTGCGAATACATTCACGACAATTATCATCAGTTTGATCTCTTTTCGGCTAATAAAATGATACCTGAGCGCCTGAAGTACCTGTGGCTTTTGATATGTTACGGTTACCTGCATGGCATGAAGATAAAAAAGAAAAGTTTAAACTTCCGCTTATTATTTTATCACAGAAACTTAAACTCGTTTTACATTATTATACCCTTTGTTCCGTAAATGAAATACATCTGGTATAGAAACCTCAAAATGAAATTTTGCAGGGTAAGGCCACTATACCAGGAAAATACATTACCTGAGACTTCTGCATCTCTTATATCCGCCGTTTGCAGCCTGCGATGGTGTTATAGATTGAGCACATGACGAGAGAAAAATGATAAACACAAATGCAGCAATAATTCTTTTCATAATTTTTAATGTTTAGGATGTAAAGAAAATAACAAGAATTTGTTATAGGAATTATAATGCGGTTTATTCTATAAGGATACCCTTAGCTGCGATGAGATTCTAAAATCGGAGAAATTCAGCAACTTATCGCAAATGTGCTGGTTTTCAGTATATAGGCACTCATAAAACTCAGGATTCACTGCAGGAAATGCACGAATCGTCTTCGTTTAGTAGATTTTTCCAATTGTCTCAGGTAATTAATATAACGAGAGTATTTATGTAAATACTAAACAAAAATGAGATTCAAACCTATGAATAAAAAAAAATCCATTCCGAAAAATCGGAACGGATTTGTGTAGGTTTATAATTCCTAACCGTCCTAATTAAAATATTATTTGTTTAGCTGCAACCCATACTGTTACCGCAATTCAGGCATTTATAGCAGGTGCCGCTTCTTACTGTTATATGTCCGCATGTGTTGCAAGCCGGCGCATCGCTTTGCATGCTTTTCAAATGTTCACTTACTACGTTTATACTGGTTGCTGAAGGCGTCTTCGAAGCTTTGGAAGACTGATTTGTTCCTGATGGACCAATAACCCTCACATCACTCAATGCCGGCTTAGGTGCATACTCCAACCCGGTGGGGACATCGTCCCAGTCATCATTTCCCAGGTTGTTAACTTCAGGTTTGTCCAGCACATGCACAAGGTCAGTTCTTCCCAGGTATTCATAAGCCAGGCATCGGAACACAAAGTCTACAATAGAAGTGGTGGATTTTATATTTGGATGATCAACCATGCCCGCAGGCTCAAATTTGGTAAATACAAATTTTTCCACAAACTCTTCTAATGGCACCCCATATTGTAAGCCTACCGAAACAGATATGGCAAAACAGTTCATCAGACTGCGCAGGGTAGATCCCTCTTTCGCAAGATCAATAAATATTTCACCTAATGTGCCATCACCATACTCTCCGGTTCTTAAGAAAAGCGCCTGCCCGTTGATTTTAGCTTTTTGAGTAAATCCTCTGCGTTTGGCTGGCAATTGTTTTCTTTCCACTATTCTCGACAGTTGGCGTTTCAGCTTGGTATCTGTTGATTCCTGCATGCGCTTATGCAGTTCCTCCAGCAGTTCGTCAACAGTAAGTTTACTCATATCAATCAACTGTGTTAACTGGGCTGCGGTTTCCTCACTTGCTGCTTCTTTGTCTTTTGGTTTTTTAGAATCGCTCTTATTACTTAATGGCTGACTCAGTTTGGAGCCATCACGGTATAAAGCACATGCTTTCAAACCCTGTTCCCAACTCAGCATATAGCAATCACTGATTTCTTCTACAGTGGCTTCATGCGGCAGGTTGATAGTTTTGGAGATAGCTCCGCTGATAAATGGCTGAGCGGCGCCCATCATACGTATATGTCCGTGAGGATGAATAAAACGCTGACCTTTCTTACCGCATTTATTAGCACAATCAAATACAGCGTAGTGTTCTTTTTTCAGATATGGGGCACCTTCAATAGTCATCGAACCACAGATATAATCATTTGCAGCTTCTATTTGGTCCGGTGTAAAACCAAGCGCTTCAAGCAGGTTGAAGTTCCAGTCGTTGTATTCTTCAGGAGTAAAACCCAATCTTTCAAGGCAGGGTTCTCCCAGTGTGAATTTATTGAAAACAAAACCTATTTCGAATGCCGAAGCAAGTGCGTTATCCAGTTTTTTGATTTCATCTGAAATGAATCCTTTTTCACTAAGGCTTTGCAGGTTGATGAATGGTGCTCCTTCAAAACTGGCAGAGCCTACCGCATATTTAATTATGGCATCAATTTCTTTATCAGAATATTTCAGGTTCCTGAGTGCCTGGGGAACAGACTGGTTAATAATTTTGAAGTAACCTCCTCCACTTAGCTTTTTGAATTTAACCAGCGCAAAATCAGGTTCTACACCAGTGGTATCACAATCCATTACCAATCCGATAGTGCCGGTTGGTGCAATGACAGTAGCCTGTGCATTGCGGTAACCAAATTTTTCTCCCAGTTCAACGGCCTCATCCCATGCGGTGCATGCAGCTTTAAGCAGGTAATCGGGGCAGTATTTGGCATGGATACCTTGTGGTTTTATACTCAGTTGCTCATATTCGTCAGCATCGTAAGCAGCAAGGCGGTGATTGCGCATTACCCGCATCATATCTTCCCTGTTTTCTTCGAATCTTGCAAAGGGACCAAGATGAGAAGCAATTTCTGCAGAAGTTTTATAAGCAATACCTGTCATGATAGCTGTAATTGCTCCTGCTATAGCTCTCGCTTCTTCGCTGTCGTAAGGAATACCGCTTACCATCAGCATAGAGCCAAGATTTGCATAGCCGAGACCTAATGTGCGGTAATCGTATGAAAGCTGTGCCACTTCTTTTGATGGGAACTGAGCCATCAGTACTGAAATTTCAAGTACTGTAGTCCAGAGCCGTACAGTGTATTCAAAACCTTTTACATCAAAAATATTAGTGTCTTCGTTGAAGAATTTGCGCAGGTTAACTGAAGCCAGGTTGCAGGCGGTATTGTCGAGGAACATATACTCACTGCAAGGGTTGGAGGCCCGGATACGTCCACCTTTGGGGCTGGTATGCCATTCATTAATGGTGGTATCGTATTGGGTACCCGGGTCTGCGCAACGCCACGCTGCGTAAGCAATCTGGTTCCACACCTCTCTGGAAGGAATTTTTTTAATTGTCCTTCCATCGGCGCGGGCTTTTAGCTCCCAATCCTCGTTATGTTGTAGTTTTTCAAAAAACGAATTAGGTATACGTACGGAGTTGTTGGAGTTTTGTCCACTTACTGTTCTGTAAGCTTCTCCTTCATAGTCTGAGGAATAGCCGGCATTAATAAGGGCAGCCACCTTGTTTTCTTCTTCAACCTTCCAGTTGATGAAACTCATAATTTCCGGATGGTCAAGATCGAGGCAAACCATTTTAGCTGCACGTCTTGTAGTACCGCCACTCTTTATGGCGCCTGCAGCCCTGTCACCAATCTTTAAAAAGCTCATAAGACCGGATGAAGTACCGCCACCACTTAACTTTTCTCCTTCCCCACGTATATTAGAATAATTGGTGCCAACCCCACTTCCATATTTAAAAATACGTGCTTCTCTTACCCACAGGTCCATTATTCCGCCATCATTTACAAGGTCATCTTCCACACTTAATATAAAACACGCATGAGGTTGCGGACGTTCGTAAGCTGAAGTGGATTTTTTCAAGATATTGTCAGCGGGGTCAACATAATAATGCCCCTGCGGTTTGCCGGTAATGCCGTAGCTCTCATGCAAACCTGTGTTAAACCACTGTGGGCTATTGGGTACGCATGCCTGATTGAGTATGCAATACACCAGTTCTTCATAAAAGATTTGAGCATCAGCTTTGGTAGCAAAATAGTCATAACGTTCACCCCATACCCGCCAGCAATTAGCCATACGATGTGCTACCTGTTTTACTGAGGTTTCCCTTCCTGTAGTACCATCAGGCTGCGGCACACCGGCTTTACGAAAATATTTTTGTGCAAGTATATCCGTTGCAATCTGGCTCCACTGTTTGGGAACCTCTACATTCTTCATTTCAAATACAATCTCGCCGTTTGGATTGCGGATTACGGAAGTACGATAATCATACTCAAACTGATCAAATACATTTACATCGTCGCGTGTAAAGTGACGACGGTACTTCAAGCCTTCGCTTTTATTTTTTTTATTCATAACAGCAATATGTTTTTTACAGGAACTGCCGGTTAAATTAATTTAGCATTTGGTAATGCAGAAGACGAAAATATCAGGCTTAATCCGTTTGCCAAACCTTTAAATATTAACAGGATGTGGAAAAGTGGCAAAGACACAATGCTACATTGTATTAGCTCTTTTTTACACATTGTCGTGATAAAAAAATTTGGATATACAATGGTTTTTTTTTAAATCCTATAGTATCTAAGTAGTTTCCCTGAAATTCATGATATTTTTACGAAGTTCGGAAGAATTAAAAACAGTTGTAACAAAAACTTTTTTGCATTTTTGTATATAAAGGAATTAATAACTTAGAGAATGACCAATCGAATATACCAGGGAATTGTTGCAAAAAAGAAAGAAGGGAAAAAGTCTTTAGCTGTGCTTATTGATCCTGATAAGGTAGATGAGCAAAAGATAAGCGAGTTGATGATACTTACTTCTGAAGCTAATGTAGATTATTTACTGGTAGGTGGTAGTCTTGTTATTTCCAACCACCTTGATGAAGTGGTGAGCCAGATAAAGCGGGAGAGCAATATTCCTGTTATTTTATTTCCGGGCTCGCCTTCGCAGGTTAGTTCCTATGCTGATGCTCTATTATATCTTTCACTGATCTCGGGACGAAATCCTGAATTGCTTATCGGGCAGCATGTAATTTCAGCGCCTGTAGTAAGGCAAAGCGGGCTTGAAATCATTTCCACAGGATATATGGTTATTGACGGTGGCGCTCCTACAACCGTTTCATATATCAGTAATGCCACACCTATTCCTGCTGATAAGAATGAAATTGCCATGTGTACAGCTATGGCCGGAGAAATGCTTGGAATGAAGCTTATTTATATGGATGCAGGCAGCGGCGCCCGCAGAGCTGTTTCTGAAAATATGATTGAAAAGGTAGCCGGGATTATAGAAGTTCCCCTGGTAGTGGGTGGCGGTATAACCGATCCTGAAAAAGCTTATCGTGATTGTAAAGCCGGTGCCGACCTCATTGTAGTGGGCAATGCCATCGAAAAAGATCCTTCCCTCATTCGCGAGATGAGCGCTGCGGTACACAGTCTGCCGGTATACCTGTAAAATTGCTTACAATTCTTAAAATTTCACATAAAAAATAGCACTGCAACTGAAAAATGTACTTTCTTTGCATCGTCAAAAATTTTATTAAAAGCTCAAGCTTTATATTTAACTGAAAATGAATAAAAATCTCACCACAGTCATCGCTGATGTGCCTGTTGTATCAGGCACTATATTGCGTGGGGTTTTTCCTGTTCTGCCTGGAGCAGTTTTTTTCTGTCCTCCAACACCCTTCAGGGTACGACGTTGATACCTCTAAACATAATGCACACTTCTGACAATGAAGTAAAAGTTGCCTTGGCCGGTGCTGCCATCTTATCGGCGCTTTTGCAATACTTTAATCTACATGATGATATTTAAGTTTTAAAAAGAAAATGAAAACCCAGGAACAATTTCAGGTATTAGTTGCCAACGAGAGTCACCTCAGCTTTGCTCAAATCATTTGTGACGAGATGGCTTCGTCAGCAAAAGCCAGGGGAACCGGTATTGCAAAAAGAAGCCCGGAATATATTCAGCAGAAAATGCGCGAAGGCAAAGCAGTGATAGCATTTAACAAAGATGGGGTATGGGCAGGGTTTTGTTATATTGAAACCTGGAGCCATGGCCAGTATGTGGCAAATTCCGGGTTGATAGTCGCACCTGATTTCAGAAAAAGCGGACTGGCACGGGCCATAAAAAGAAAAATATTTGAACTGAGCAGGAAACTATACCCGGAAGCCAAGATATTTGGGTTGACCACCGGATTAGCAGTGATGAAAATAAATTCAGAATTGGGTTACGAACCTGTAACCTATTCAGAACTGACCCAGGATGAGGCTTTTTGGGCCGGCTGTAAAAGCTGCGTTAACTACGACATCCTGATGAGTAAAGAACGAAAGAATTGTTTATGCACTGCAATGTTATACGATCCCAAAGATCACTATACACCTGAAGAAACCAAAGAGGATTTTCAACAGCACTCCAAACTTTATGAACGATTTATGCGCATAAAAAAATGGAAGCTTCTGCAACCATTCCTGAAGAAAGAAAAAGATGAAAATTCAAAGAAAAAAGGTCTTGCAGGAATTTTTAGTCTTCTTTTCAGCTTGTGATTTTGTATTAACTATATTTTTTGTATTTCAAATAAATTAGAGCGGACATGAAAAAAATTGTACTTGGATTCAGCGGAGGATTAGATACTTCTTTTTGTGTAAAATATTTAACTGACGACAAGGGCTACGAGGTACATTCTGTGATTGTTAATACCGGTGGATTTGATGAAGATGAACTGAAAAAAATAGAAGCCCATGCTTATAAGTTGGGAGTAAAAACACATACTACAGTAAATGCTGTAAAATCATATTACGATACCATTATCAAATACCTCATATATGGCAATGTACTTAAAAACAATACCTATCCTTTAAGCGTAAGTGCTGAAAGACTAAGCCAGGCATTGCATATAGCTGAACACGTGAAGAAACTAAAAGCTGATGCCGTAGCACATGGGAGCACCGGAGCGGGCAATGATCAGGTACGTTTTGATATGATCTTTCATATAATGATTCCCGGAGTAGAAATTATCACACCCATAAGAGATATGAAACTGAGCCGTGAAGCAGAAATTGAATACCTGAAGAAAAAGGGGGTAGATATGAATTTTGAAAAAGCAATGTATTCAATCAACAAAGGACTTTGGGGAACCAGCGTTGGCGGTAAAGAAACATTGTCTTCAAAGGGTATGTTGCCCGAAGAAGCATGGCCTACACAGGTAACAGCTAAAGATGAGAAAGAGGTAAAACTTAGTTTCGTAAAAGGACAACTTGTTGCCGTAGATGATAAGAAATTTGATCATCCCACTTTGGCAATTCAATACCTGCAGAGTATTGCCGGTCCTTACGGTGTAGGCCGCGATATACATGTAGGAGATACAATTATTGGTATTAAGGGACGTGTTGGTTTTGAAGCGGCTGCACCAATGATTATTTTGAAAGCACATCATGCCCTTGAAAAACATGTACTCACTAAGTGGCAACTGAACTGGAAAGATCAGTTAGCGCAATTTTACGGCAACTGGCTGCATGAAGGCCAGATACTTGACCCCGTAATGCGGGATATAGAAGCATTTCTCGAGAACTCGCAGCAAAATGTAACCGGAGATGCATTCGTATATTTGTATCCTTATCGTTTTCAAATTGCAGGTATCTCATCACCATACGACCTGATGAACAGCAAATTTGGGAAATACGGAGAAATGAACACGGGATTCACCGGTGAAGATGTAAGAGGATTTAGTAAAATATTCGGAAATCAAACATCCATATATCAATTGGTAAAACAAGATGCTGCCGGTAAGTAAAGGCAGTTACCATATTATTTGACATGCAAAAAATTAAAATTGGGATAATAGGTGGCGCCGGGTATACGGGTGGAGAACTGATCAGGTTGCTGATCAACCATCCTGCTGCCGAGATATTATTTATTCATAGTCGCAGTAATGCCGGGAAACCGGTTGAAGAGATCCATCAGGATTTGCTGGGTGAAACTTCATTAACATTCACCGACAGTCTTTCTGCATTGAGTGGTGGTGTGGATCTCTTGTTTCTTTGCCTGGGTCATGGTGAATCAAAAAAATTTTTATCGGAAAACAAAGTAGCTGATACTATAAAGATCATTGACCTGGCCAATGATTTCAGGTTAAGCAAACAATCGGTTATCGGTAACCGAAAGTTCATATACGGGTTGCCTGAATTGAATAGATCACAAATACTAAAAGCAGATAATATTGCCAATCCCGGTTGTTTTGCCACTACACTTCAACTTGGCTTATTGCCACTTGCAAAGGCAGGTTTATTAGAAGAAATATATACTACAGGTATAACAGGCAGTACCGGTGCAGGCCAAAAGCTTGCAACAACTTCTCATTTCAGTTGGCGTGCCAATAATATACAGGCATACAAAACGCTGACCCATCAACACCTTGGTGAAATAGGTGAATCTTTGTTACAGTTACAGCCCAAAGGAAATTTCGATCTTAGCTTTGTACCCTGGCGCGGCGATTTTACGAGAGGCATATTTGTAAGTTCAACCGTGCATTGCGAGCTTGGATATGATGAGCTTACTAAGATGTATACTGATTTTTATAAAGATGCCGCTTTTACCTTTTTGAGTAATCAGCCTATTTTTTTGAAACAGGTGGTAAATACCAACAAAGCCATCATTCAATTAGAAAAGGTAGGTACTAAACTGGTGATACATTCCATAGCCGATAATTTGCTGAAAGGCGCCAGCGGGCAGGCTGTGCAGAATATGAACCTGATGTTTGGTCTGGATGAAACTTTGGGACTGAAGCTGAAGGGACCGGGGTTTTGAAGGAGGGTATAGGAGGATAGATGTCAGCTATAAGTTATGAGCTATCAGCGGTTAGCGGTTAGCTATCAGGTATCAGTAATGAATGTCTTGTCATAATAAATATTTTGAAGGAAGTGATAGTTAAAAGAAGAATTTATTTTGTTAACTAAATTTTCAAATGATATTAAACACCATTAGAAAGAAGGATAAGGGAAAGCAGGGATGTTGAGGAAAGCTTTCCATCAAAATGAATTATAAAAGAATAACCAAGTGAAATTTTTAAAATGAAAATCTGAATATGCTGATAGCAATGATTAATTTATTACGACGATGATTGTTGACTGCTGATAGCTAACTGCTGATACCTCATCCTTATTCGCAAATAAAAAATTAAAACAATCATGAATCTATTCGACGTATATCCCATCAATAATATCATTATAGCAAAAGCAAAAGGCTCTTACGTGTGGGACGATAAGGGCGAACAATATCTTGACCTGTATGGCGGTCATGCCGTTATATCTATTGGTCATACTCATCCGCATTGGGTGCAGAGAATAGAAGAGCAATTGAATAAGATTGCATTTTATTCCAACTCCATTAAAATACCATTGCAGGAAGAGTTGGCCGCTAAGCTGGGTAAGTTGTCGGGAAAAGAGGACTACCAGTTGTTTTTATGCAACAGTGGCGCTGAAGCCAATGAAAATGCACTTAAGCTGGCTTCATTTCATAATGGCAGAAAGAAAGTAATAGCTTTCAGTAAATCTTTTCACGGCAGAACTTCACTGGCAGTATCAGTAACTGATAACAAGAATTATATTGCCCCGGTAAATGAAACTGATAATGTAATCTTTTTGCCATTTAATGACGGGCAGGCGCTGGAAGATTGTTTTAAGAAGCAGGGTAAAGAAATATCTTCAGTTATCATAGAAGGGATTCAGGGTGTAGGAGGTATAAATGTTGCTGAAGAAGATTTTTTGAGAAAGATCCGCAGTCTTTGTGATCAGTATGGCGCTGTGTATATAGCCGACAGTGTGCAATGCGGATATGGCAGAACAGGAAAGTTCTTCAGTCATGATTTTGCCGGGGTAAAAGCCGATATATATACTATGGCCAAAGGTATGGGTAATGGTTTCCCCGTTGCAGGCATCATTATCGCACCGCATATTAAACCCAAATATTTTCAGTTGGGTACAACATTTGGCGGCAACCATCTTGCCTGTGCTGCAGCTATAGCAGTGCTTGAAGTGCTGGAGCAGGAAAAACTGTTGGGCAATGCAGTAATGGTGGGGAAATATCTGAAAGAAGAATTAAGTAAAATTCCGGAATTAGAGAATGTGAGAGGCCGGGGATTGATGATTGGTTTTGATGTGCCTGAGTCATTGAAGGACCTGAAGAAGAATTTATTAATTAACCAGAAAATTTTTACAGGCGAGGCAAAACCTAATGTCATTCGTTTATTACCTTCACTGGCATTGAAAAAAAGAGATGCAGAAGATTTTATTGAAGCAATCAAAGAAGAAATTGCTGTTATGTCGGGTAATAATAGTGAACCAGCTATAGCTGAAGTAAACGCCTGATTTTCTTCCGGAATGTAATTTGATTAAACCGTTTTAAAATTTATAAATACCTGCTGTATTGAAACAATTTATTTCTGTAAAAGATGTTCCCGATATCAATGCCATTGTGAAAGAGGCGCTGGCATATAAAGCAGATCCGTTTAAAGACAGGACATTAGGAAAAGATAAACGAATCGGCTTACTGTTTTTAAATCCGAGTATGCGCACAAGGTTAAGTACACAGATCGCAGCTCAGAACCTTGGCATGGAGCCTATTGTATTTAACGTGGGTAGTGAAGGATGGGCTCTCGAATTTGAGGAAGAAGCTATTATGAGTGGAAGCAAGGTAGAGCACGTAAAAGATGCGGCGCCAATAATGGGAAAATATTTTGATATACTGTGCATACGCACCTTCCCCTCACTGAAGAACAGGGAGGATGACTATAGTGAGCTGTATATAAAACAGTTTATTAAATATGCCGGGATACCGGTGGTGAGCCTGGAAAGTGCTACGCTGCATCCTTTGCAAAGCCTGACCGACATAATAACTATTACTGAAGTATTACAAAACAAAAGACTTCAAACCCCAAACCCCAAACCTAAAATAGTACTAACCTGGGCGCCACATGTAAAAGCGTTGCCGCAGTGTGTTGCCAATAGTTTTGCACAATGGGTTAATGCATGGGGCGAAGCCGATTTCACCATCACTCATCCTGAGGATTATGAACTGGACGAACAGTTCAGTAATGGAGCTAATATTGTATACAACCAGGAAGAAGCATTAAAGGGTGCCGATTTTGTGTATGTAAAAAACTGGAGTACGTACAAAGATTATGGGAAAATATATTGTAACGATCCTGAATGGATGCTCAACGGTGATAAACTGTCAATTACCAATAATGCCAAAGTGATGCATTGTCTGCCGGTAAGAAGAAACGTAGAGCTGAGTGATGAAATACTTGACGGTGCCAATAGCATTATAACACAACAGGCATCTAACAGGGTGTGGGCTGCACAAGCTGTATTATCACGCCTGCTTCGCCGGTAATACATGGAGATAAGCTTATGAAGAAAATTTATGTCATAAAGATTGGGGGTAATATTATTGACGATGAAGAAAAGCTGTCTGCTTTTCTTCATGTTTTTGCTGCACAATCTATTGCCAATAATGGTGGTTTAGTGCTTGTGCATGGCGGTGGTAAACTGGCTACCAGGATGGCAGAGAAAATGGGCATTGAGCAACAGATGGTGGACGGGCGAAGAATAACAGATGCAGAAACACTTAAAATCGTTACAATGGTATATGCCGGCTATATCAACAAAAATATAGTGGCACAACTGCAGGCTAATGGCTGCAACGCCATTGGATTGACTGGTGCAGATGGTAATGCAATTGAGGCGCATAAAAGAATAGCAAAATCCGGTGTGGACTATGGCTTTGCAGGTGATATAGATGATGTGAATACCCGGTTATTAAAAGTCCTGCTCGAACAACAGATGACTGTGGTGCTGGCGCCTATAACTCATGATAAAAAAGGGCAGTTGCTAAATACCAATGCAGATACCATCGCACAGGAAACAGCAAAAGCTTTATCCTCAGAATATGATGTGTCATTGATTTACTCATTCGAGAAAAGCGGTGTTTTGCTTGATGCAGATGATGATACTACAGTAATTAGAAACATTAACCCTTCTGCTTACCTTGAACTTAAAACGCAGCAAAAAATTTTTGCCGGGATGATTCCCAAACTGGATAATGCTTTTACAGCCCTGCAAAGTGGTGTGAAAAAAGTAATTATCGGGAAAGCAGAACAACTTGAAAAGTTGATAAGCGGAGTATCCGGTACAACCATCAGCAATGAATGATTTTATTTCCATACTGACAGATGATGCAATTGTTTTATTAAAAGAACTGATTGCTATTCCTTCCTATAGCAAAGAGGAGGATAATACTGCCTCAGCGCTTTGCCTGTTTTTTGCAAAAAAAGGATTGCCGCATTTTCGTATTGGCAATAATGTTTATGCTTTCAATAAAAATTTTGATCCCGGGAAATCAAGTATTTTATTGAACTCCCATCACGATACGGTAAAACCCAATAAAGGATATACACTTGATCCTTTCACCCCTGTTGAAAAAGATGGAAAACTATACGGACTGGGTAGTAATGATGCCGGCGGAGCATTAGTATCGCTTATCGCTGCTTTTTCATATTTCTACGAAAAAGAAAACCTTGCACACAATATTATTCTGGCAGCCACAGCAGAAGAAGAAATATCCGGTAGTGGCGGTATAGAAATGCTACTTCAGAATAAAGCATTTCTCAGTACGGTGCAGGATAAAGGTATTGACTGGGCAATAGTAGGTGAACCCACACAAATGCAAATGGCTGTAGCAGAAAAAGGGTTATTGGTACTTGACTGTGTAGCTAACGGAAAAGCAGGACATGCTGCAAGGGAAGAGGGCGATAATGCCATTTATAAAGCAATTAAAGATATTGGTTGGTTCAATTCCTATCAATTTCCCAAAGTATCAAACCTGCTCGGGCCGGTGAAGATGAGTGTTACCGTTATTCAAACAGATAATAAAGCACATAATGTGGTACCCTCACAATGCAGTTTTGTAGTAGACATCAGGGTGAATGAACTGTACACTTTTGAAGAACTACTTTCTATAATTCATAGTAATGTGTCCTGTGAGGTAAAACCAAGAAGCCTGCGTATGCGTTCTTCTTCTATATCTGTTGAACATCCTGCTGTACAATCAGGGCTGCAGCTTGGCAAAACTTATTATGGATCCCCAACCACTTCCGACAAAGCGCTGATGCCTTTCCCGGCACTGAAAATGGGACCCGGTGATTCTGCCAGAAGTCATACCGCTGATGAATTTATTTTTATTGACGAGATTCGAAGCGGTATTCAATTGTATATACAGTTGCTGGAGAGTGTGATAATAAAGTAACTGCACCACCTTATTATACTCTTTTCAATTTTTTTATCTATTAATCTTATCTGCTCTGAACATTTCATGTTGTGACGATTTTGTAGTTATCTTTAGAAGACTTGATTAATCAATATTAAAATTGCAACATGAAAAAACTATTTGTATTGCTTTTAAGTGTTGTTCTCCTAATACGTTGCAACAGCAATAGCTCTTCTGAATCATCACCTGCAAAAAATCCGGTTTCTGATTCTTCAACTATTGCTTCAACTCATGACACTTTATTGCAAAAGGGATGTTATACCTATGATGGCAATGGCAGTACAATTAATTTTGAAATTACAGGGGTAGTAGGTACAGAGATTACAGGCAAATTGAATTATTCTTTAAAAGAAAAAGACAGCAATTCCGGAACATTTAAAGGGGTATTGTCCGGTGACACATTATTCGGCAGTTACACTTTTTTTTCTGAAGGAGTTGAAAGCACCCGTGAAGTTGCCTTTCTCGTTAAAGACAAACAACTTATTGAAGGAGTAGGTGAACTTAATGCAACAGGAACAGCTTTTAAAGACAGAAATACAATCAAATACAGCTCTGATATGCCCTTAAAAAAAACTGACTGCAGTTTGTCTAAAGCAGATTGTATTTACAAGAACGGGAGAGCATTTTCTAAGTTGAATCAAAAATGCATAGAACTGTCAACCCTGGAAACTAAACTATTGCCGATGCAGGAAAGTACTAAGGCGAATGTTGATACTTTGTATGTATTGTTTGACAGTACCCGATCGAAAGCAGAATTGATTCTGCCAGGTAAGAATGAAGGTATGGTACTTAACAAAACTTCAGAAGGAAATTGGCGCAACGGAGATTATAAACTTATTGCCTGGAAAGGGTATGTTGTTCAGTTTAAAAATAAAGCGGTTTTTGGTGGTGAATAAAATTGTATTAGTTTAAATCAAAAAAATAATTTGGTGAAAATTACTATTATATTTCTGATTGTAACAAGCTTGTTTTTGGGAGTAAAAGGACAATCTCAAATTAACACTAAACCTGTAGTGATAACATCCGTTGAAGGGAAACCCCGTATAAATATCAGGGAAGATGGTGTACTACAGATAAATGTATCTCCAAAGGACAGGTTCAGGTTTAAAGCCGCCGGTATGGTACGTTACAGCGATTTTGGCGCCAGGGGTGATGGCAAAACGGATGATATCACTGCTATTGCCGCAACACATGCCTTCGCTAACCAGCAAAAACTTTTAGTGAAAGCTGATGAGAATGCTACTTATTTCATAGGTGGAAAGGAGTGTACGGTTGTTATACAAACTGATACTGATTTTGGTAATGCAGCTTTTATTATTGATGATACCAAAGTACAAAACCGTAATGCTCCGGTTTTCATGGTCAGTTCCGGAATGCGTCAGTTTATACCGCAAGGAATAACTTCACTAAAGAAAAACCAGGAGAAAATCGCCACTTCATTACCCGGCCCCTGCCTTATTACAGTCACCAACAATAATATAAAACGGTATATCCGCTTCGGGTTGAATCAAAACAATGGGTCACCGCAAACGGATATTTTTATGGTGGATAAAAACGGTAATGTGGATATGAATGCCCCCATTATATGGGATTTTGATCAGATTACCGGTATCACCGCTCTTCCACTGGATGTAGATACGCTGCACATTACTGGAGGCCGTTTTACCACCATTGCCAATAAAGAAGAATCGAAGTACACCTATTACAGCCGGAATATCGCGATCAGGCGTTCGAACGTAGTTGTGAATGAACTTGAACACCGTGTCATTGGTGAAGTCGATCACGGCGCACCTTATGGCGGCTTCATTAATATAAGCGACTGTACTAATGTAACGGTTAAGCATACCGTTTTTACCGGACATAAAACCTATACCACGATTGGTGCTACCGGTAAACCGGTTTCCATGGGTAGTTATGATATTACGGTGAACCGTGCACTCAATGTTTCATTCATAAACTGCAGCCAGACCAATGATATTAATGACAGAACCTATTGGGGAGTCCTCGGTTCCAACTACAGCAAAAATCTTCTTTACGACGGATGCACACTCTCCCGTTTTGATGCCCACATGGGTGTAGCCAATGCCACTATCCGCAACTCAACCCTGGGGCACATGGGTATTAATGCCATTGGCAGCGGAAAATTATTAGTAGAAAATTCCACCATAAACGGCAGAACGCTCATCAACCTGCGCAGTGATTATGGCAGCACCTGGCATGGAGAGTTTTTTATCCGTAATTGTGTTTTTGTGCCACAGGGTGGTAAACCGGCCAAAGCAACTCTGATCGGGGGTGCCAATTCTGGACAGCATGATTTTGGTTACACCTGTTTTATGCCGGAACGGATTACAATTGAAAACCTCAGGATCAATGATTCTAACCATCCTGATGATTACCATGGCCCGGCAATATTTTCTAATTTCAATCCGCAAATGACTGACAGGTCTTACCATGAGAAGTTCCCCTATGTAATAACAAAGGAAATTGTGCTTAAAAATGTGACAACTGCCAGTGGTATGAATTTAAGAATCAGTGACAATCCATTTATGTTCAAAGATGTGAAAGTAGTTACAGAATAATAAAATCTGGGATACATTTATCTACACCAACTTTATAATGAGATACTCGGATACAACAGAATTCATTCATATTTACAACACCGGAGTCAACCTAAGGAATTCAACTCATATATGTTATAGGGATGTTTTCTTCACGGAATAATCAATAAGAAATCACATTTCTTTTAAACTCGTTTTTTGCCTGGTAATTTTTAGTTGATGGAGCACTCCCACTTTAAGAGCATAATTTTCCTTTCCATGGCTTACGGGAAAATCATAGCATACCGGGAAATTGTATTCACTCAATAAATCAGTAAAGATTTCATATATGGATTTACCAAATGGTCTTGTGGTGTCCTTCATATCAGTGAATCCTCCTGCAATCAGTCCTGCAAGTTTTTCAAATTTTCCATTTCTTTTCAACTGATACAGCATACGGTCAATATTGTAGAGGTATTCACCAACATCTTCAATAAACAAAATTTTTCCTTTAGTGTTTATGTCGGAGGAAGTGCCGCAGATATGTGCCAGCAGTGAAAGATTGCCGCCAACTAATATTCCCTCTGCCGTTCCTGTCCTGTTGTACCGGTTAGGGTTAGCCGAATATTTGTATGATTTTCCATTCAGGATCTGTTGCAGAGATTGTACATATTCTTTTTTGTTTCCACCTGCATTAAATGCAGCAGCCATTGGTGCGTGCAGGGTTGCTATGTTGTAATTGGAAAAAATATGTGCATGCAGTATAGTGATATCGCTAAACCCGATAATCCATTTTGGTTTTTTTTTGAATTTCTTAAAATTGATTTGCTCAATAATTCGCCCCACTCCGTAACCGCCACGCCCGCAGAGTATCGCCTGTATACTGTCGTCATCCATCATTGCCTGCAGATCAGCAAGTCTTTCTTCATCAGTACCAGAAAAATAAGTTTCAGATGTCCCGCCAACAGTTTTTCCTACTATTACATTAAAGCCCCATTTTTTTAAAGTGGCGATACAGGTTTTTGTGTTTTCATAATCCATATATCCCGCAGGGCAGGTAAGACCAATCGTATCTCCTTTTTTCAGGTATCCTGGAATTTTGATCATAGTTTATTTTACATTTCTGGTTTCAGGAAACAGGTTTCAGGTACAAACCCTATAGCTTATTCCCTACACCGCATACCCAATAGCTTCTACCTTCTACCTTACACCTTAAAACTTATATCTCCACCAATTCTACTTTATCTGCCGTAACACTAAGTCTGTGAGCAACGCCGCATTTCAATGCTACATTGTCTTTTTGATGCCCAACAGGAAAATCAAAACAAACCGGGTAGTTATATTCTTTTACTTTTTCCCAAACGATATCCTGCAGAGTTCTTCCAAATTCTTCACCGGGATCATCGGGTTTTATTCTGAAGCTGCCCACAATAAGTCCTTTCAGGCGCGACAACTTTCCGGTTCTTTTAAGGTTCCAGAACATCCTGTCTATACTGTAAAGATATTCACCGGTATCTTCAACAAATAAAATTTTACCCGCTGTCTTTATCTCCGATTTTGTGGCTTCCAGTGTTTCAATTGTTTTAAGGTTACCGCCTACTAATGTAGCTTCTGCAATGCCCTTTCTGTTTTTTTCATTGGGTGAAACAGCATACCGCATCCTTACTCCGGTGAGTGCATCTTTTATGGATTGAATGGAATCTATCTGTACCTGCTCGGCTTTTGCAGGATCTTCGGGAAAACTGTTGCACATTTTGGAATGGATGGAAGCAATGTTAAAATTGCTGTTTATATGGCAATGCAAAACGGTAATATCGCTAAATCCTATCACCCATTTGGGTTTTATCTGGAATTTTGAAAAATTCAGCCGATCAATAATTCGTACCGAACCATAACCGCCACGGGCACACATAATAGCTTTTACGGAAGGATCATCAAGCATTTGCTGCAGGTCATTTGCTCTTTCTAAATCTGTCCCGCCAAAGCTGAAATCCCGTTTCCCGATGGTATTCCCAATCTTCACTTTAAAACCCCATTTTTCCATTTGTAAAATGGCAGGTTGTAATTCTTCCAGTGTGATATATCCGGCAGGAGAAGTAATACCTATAATGTCTCCCGATTTAAGCGACGGGGGTATGTTTAATGCTAATTCTGCGGGAAGTGAATGATCTTTAAAGGAGGATAGAGTTGCACCCGTAGTAATTAGTGAAGAAATAAAATGTTTTCTGTTCATCTGCGAATATACTAAAGATAGAGGGTGCATAGAGGTGGAGCAATGCTAAAACATGAGACGATAAACAATAAAAGCCAAACTTCAAATCTGAAACCTGCCTCATTGCAGCCATGTCGTTGTATTGAATTACCTTTGCCTTCCTTTTTACAAACAGGAAAAGAGCCGCAATAGTGTAAATATTTTACCAACCGGAATGAATATTTTTTGGCGAATTTCTTATGATCATTGAAAGACGAATATATACACATGAAAGAGTATAAAAGAATTTTGGTAACAGCGGCATTGCCTTATGCCAACGGACCTTTGCATATCGGACATTTGGCCGGCTGTTATATACCGGCGGATATTTATGTACGTTATCAGCGTGCACAAAAAAGAGATATACAGTTTGTGGGCGGCAGTGATGAACATGGCGTGCCTATTACCATAAGGGCATTAAAAGAAGGGGTGACACCACAGCAAATCGTAGACAAATACCATGCGAGCATTAAGCAAAGCTTTGCCGACCTTGGTATTTCTTTTGATATTTATTCCCGTACCTCCAATCCAGTACATCATCAAACTGCTGCTGATTTCTTTAAAAACTTGTATGATAAAGGATTGTTTGAAGAAAAAGAAACAGATCAGTATTTTGATGAGAAGGCTAATGTGTTTCTTGCCGACAGGTATATAACAGGTACCTGCCCGGTGTGCGGAAATCCAAATGCCTATGGTGATCAGTGCGAAAAATGCGGTAGCAGCTTGTCTCCGGATCAATTGATAAATTCACGCAGCACACTTAGCGATGCCATTCCGGTAAAAAGAAAAACTAAACACTGGTATTTCCCCTTGCAGCATTATGAAGCGTGGTTGAAAGAATGGGTGCTGGAGGAACATAAGGACTGGAAAAATAATGTGTACGGACAATGTAAAAGCTGGCTGGATAACGGATTGCAAAGCCGTGCAATGACACGTGATAGCAATTGGGGTGTAAAGGTGCCACTTCCAAATACAGAGGGCAAAGTGCTGTATGTGTGGTTTGATGCGCCTATAGGGTATATTAGTGCCACCAAAGAATTAACTGATAAATGGGCTGACTACTGGTGTAAGGATGATACCAAGCTTGTGCATTTTATCGGGAAAGATAATATTGTATTTCACTGTATTATTTTCCCTGCCATGCTGAAAGCGCATGGTGGTTTTGTATTACCTGATAATGTACCGGCTAATGAGTTTCTGAATATTGAAGGTGATAAAGTATCTACCAGTCGTAACTGGGCAGTGTGGGCACATGAATTTGTAAAAGATTTTCCAGGTTGTGAAGATGTGCTACGGTATGTATTATGCGCTAACTTACCTGAGACTAAAGACAATGATTTTACCTGGAAAGATTTTCAGGAAAGAAACAACAGTGAACTGGTAGCTATATTCGGCAATTTTGTGAACCGTGCTTTTGTACTGATGCATAAATTATGCGGGGGAAAAGTACCGCCATTTCACAACGGCATTCTTGATTCGAAAGATAAGCAGTTGATGGAAGATATAACTGCCGCAAAGGAAAAGGTTACACAAAGTATAGAAGAATACAGATTCAGGGAGGCTTTGTTTGAAGTTGTAGATCTTGCCCGCAAGGGTAATAAATATATGCAGGAAAAAGAACCCTGGATTAAAGCAAAACTATTAAGCGAAGGTGGTACAACCGCAGAAACCGCACAAAAAGAGATTGACAATTGCCTGCATCTCTGTCTGCAGCTTACTGCTAATCTCGCTATATTAATCCATCCTTTTTTACCGGGTACCGCTAAGAAAATGCTCCATTTAATGAAAGTGGTAGATAAAATGCTTGAATGGGAAAATGCAGGTAAATTAAACTTGCTGAGAGTAGGCTATTCACTGCGGGCGCCGGAGTTATTGTTTAGAAAAATTGAAGATGATGAAATAGCTGTACAGATTGAAAAGCTTAAAACAAACGCTACAAAACCGGCTAAGGTTGCAGATACAAAACAACCTGAGCCTGAACAAACAGTTCAATTAAAACCTGAAATTGTTTATGACGATTTTGCAAAGCTCGATTTAAAAGTGGCAACCATTATTGCTGCTGAAAAAGTAGAGAAAGCCGATAAGCTGTTAAAGCTGGAAGTAGACCTGGGGTTTGAAAAAAGAATTATTGTTTCAGGTATAGCCCTGCATTTTACTCCTGAAGAAATTGTAGGTAAACAGGTGGTAGTGGTTACTAATCTGGCACCCCGCAAAATGAGAGGCATTGAGAGCAATGGTATGATACTGATGGCAGAAGATAAAACAGGTAAACTTCACTTTGTAAATCCTGAAAATACTATTGAGCCTGGTGCAGGGGTGAGTTAGTAAGGGAAGAAACAGATCAATAGAAATTAATATTGTAAAAAAATATCCTGAAATTGTATATGAATTGCAGGATCTGATAAAGGGTTTTGTGTCTCATTATCAATTTTTCATTTACTAAAATAAAATGAAAAAGTATTTACAATATTTTCTATTGCTCTGTTTTTCATGTAATGGAATGAAGAGCCCGGCACAACAGCTACCCAATATTTTGTGGCTCGTTTCTGAAGATAACAGTCCCTGGTTAGGTTGCTATGGTGATCAAACAGCGACGTCTCCAAATATAGATCAGCTTGCAAAAGAAGGATTCTTATACACGCATGCTTACGCTAATGCTCCGGTATGTGCGCCTTCGCGCAACACCATCATCACAGGTGTTTATGCAAGTTCTTCAGGAAATGAAAATATGCGCAGCTATTATCCTAAGTCAGCTATTATCCATTTGTTTCCAGAATATTTGAAAAGCATTGGATATTATTGTACCAATAACAGCAAGAAAGATTATAACATAGGTAATGATGATCCGGATGTATGGGACGAAAGCAGCAATCAGGCGCATTATAAAAACCGAAAACCGGGACAACCCTTTTTTGCGGTATTCAATTGTGCAATTACGCATGAGAGTTGTCTTCACAAACCCGATACAGGTCAGCAACTCAACCACAATCCTGATGCTGTTAAATTAGCACCCTATCATCCGGATACCAAAGAAATGCGCAGGGAATATGCGCGGTTCTATGATGCCATTGAAAATATGGATAGATGGGTTGGAGAAAAACTAAAAGAACTTGATGAGGCAGGTTTGGCAGAGAATACTATCGTATTTTATTATGGCGATCATGGTGGTATTATTGGCCGTAGTAAGAGGTTTGTTTATGAAACGGGTACAAGAATACCTTTTATCATTAGAATACCCAAAAAATTCCGGTACTTATATCCTGCTGCACAACCGGGCTCAAAAGTGGATCGTTTAATTAGTCTGATTGATCTTGCTCCTACTATGTTAAGTATTACCGGTCAATCTGTTCCCGCATATTTACAGGGGCACGCTTTTCTTGGAACAAAAAAAACTGCTGATCCGGAATATGTCCATATGTTTCGTGGCAGGATGGACGAACGGATTGATTTATGCCGTGCAGTCAGGGATAAGCAGTACCGTTATATCCGAAATTATATGCCCTATCGCATGTATGGGCAGCACCTCGGTTATTTATGGAAAGCCCCTTCTATGCGTTCGTGGGAAGAAGAATATTTAAAGGGTAATTGTAACGAGATACAATCAAGATTTTTTAGAACTAAACCGGTAGAGGAATTATATGACACTGAGAAAGATCCCTGGGAGGTGAATAATCTTGCTAACAATACGGCTTACAGCGCCGTATTGTTAAGAATGCGCAATGAAAACAAAAGATGGATGGAACAGACGCTTGATGCAGGTTTTATCCCTGAAGGATTAAAGGAGACCATTTCAAAAAAAACCACTATATATGACTATATGCGTTCAGGCGCACAATCTATTGATGAATTAGTAGCAGTGAGTGATTTAGCCAATTTTGCATCAGTTAAAGACATTACTAAGCTCTCGCATTTCCTCTCAGATCCGGATGAAGTGATTCGTTACTGGGCAGCTTGTGGTTTACTGCAAATGGGTGACAAAGCTAAAAAGTCAGTTCCTGCACTGAAAAAATCATTAACTGATCCATCTGCTGATGTGGCGATCACCGCGGCAGAAGCACTATACAGGATGGGATTCAAAACTGAAAGCCGACAGGCAATACTAAAGTATCTCAATAGTTCTGAAATTATGGTGCAATTGCATACGCTCAATGTAATTGATAATAGTTGCCGTGGTGATGAAATAATGAATAATGCGGTTGAAGATGTGGCAAAACAACAGCAGGTGAAGAAAAATGAATACATCTCCAGAATGACAGAATGGATATTGAACAAACAATAGGTTAATAATAAATTTATAATTGCTAATGCGTATCAACTATTATTTATTCACGCTTTGTCTGACTATATTGGTCTCATTGCCCTTTGTTAGCAAAGCTCAGAATGCAGAATTGTCAGATTATATCCGTTTGAAACCGGCTTCTGAAGGATCCAGGAATAATTATCTTGAAATATCTTCCGATGTGGATTCATCGTGGTGGAGATGGCAGGAGCGTGGTTATAATTTTGGGTTCAACAAAAAAGTTACTCCCATGTACACAACAGTAAATGGAATTTTGAGTACACCCTATATGATTCAGGTGAGGGGAAATGTTGATGAACAGAATAAAAAAAGATGGGGCTTTCATGTGTTTGAGGGTTATGCAAAAGATGATAAATCAAGAATTACAATGCTGGTCAATAAACATATTGAAGAAGCAAAACCTGTGGCAGAGCTCTATTATTACGGAACGGTTTACAATCATTCGAATGATGCCTATAACTGGTTCAGGATTGGATCGGATGTACGTCAACATTCTTATATGTTCAGCAGAGATAAAGCTATTTTTTACGGATCACTCCGGTTGACCAATGCGCTGACGTTGGGCAGGGTAGGTACGGAAGACTATATTAAAGAAGAACCAAAGAAAGATGCTGAAATAAATTTTGATCAGGATGCAAAATATATAAATTACAGGGAGCTTACTCAGGGAGGTGACGGGACAATTTTTTATGATAAGGACAGGGATATTGTAGTGATAAAAATCAAAGGGAAGTGGATGAAGGTGGCTGTTGAGGAACTTCCTGCCGATGTGAAGTATCCATTTTGAGATTAGGATTTGGGGATGAAGAATATTTGGAAAGTAAATATCAAAACAGTCCATATTGCTACAGAAGTATTATACCATCAAAATAAATTTAAATGAAACAAGTATTACTATTGCTGTTTGTAGGCGCAGCATTATTTGCTGTGGGTCAAAATAAAGCAGGTACTAAAACATCAAGACCGAATATTGTGTACATCATGAGTGATGATCATGGTTACCAGGCAGTGAGCGCTTATGGATATGGTTTGAACAATACACCGAATATAGACAGGATTGCAAAGGAAGGTGCATTGTTTACCAGGGCAACGGTTACAAATTCATTATGTGCGCCCAGCAGGGCTGTGTTATTAACCGGAAAGCATAGCTTTATAAATGGTAAAGTAGATAATGTTACTCACTTTGACTGGAATCAGAATAATTTCCCCAAGCTGCTACAGAAAGCAGGCTATCAAACCGCGATGGTAGGGAAAATACACATGGATGGACTTCCACAGGGTTTTGATTATTCAGCAGTATTGCCGGATCAGGGTGACTATTATAATCCTGATTTTATCATCAATGGTATTAAAAAACAAATTCATGGTTATGTAACGGATATTACAACAGATCTGGCATTGACCTGGCTGGATGACCGCGATAAAAGCAAACCGTTCTGCCTACTATATCATCAAAAAGCACCCCACCGCGAATGGTTACCAAAAGAACGGTACTACAAAGAATATACAAAAATGACTTTCAAAGAACCTGAAAATTTGTTTGATGATTATAAGGGACGCGGAACAGCGGCAAAGTCTGCTGAGATGAATATTTTAAAAGACATGAACTGGGCGGGTGATGATAAGATAAAACCCGAACTGATGGATGAACTGGGTATTCCGCCAACATTAAAATGGGATAAGGATGCATACAGGCGTAACCTGGGCCGAATGGATTCTTCACAGCGTGCAGCATGGGATGCAGTATATGACCCGATAAACGAAGACTTCAAAAAACGATATCCAACCATGTCAAAAGTAGACCTTATGCATTGGCGTTATCAACGCTACATGCAGGATTACCTGGGCACAATAGCAGCGGTGGATGAAGGAGTGGGTGAAGTGCTGGATTATTTAGACAAGAACGGACTGGCAGAAAATACCATTGTGATATATACATCCGATCAGGGTTTTTATCTCGGTGAACATGGCTGGTTCGACAAAAGGTTTATGTATGAAGAATCATTACGTACTCCGTTATTAATTCGTTACCCAAAAGAAATTAAACCGGGAACACGGATCAGTGAACTGGTGCAGAACCTGGATTTTGCACCTACCTTCCTGGATTATGCAGGGGCTGATATTCCATCGAATATGCAAGGAATGTCGTTTAGAAATCTGGTAGCCGGTAAAACTACAAAATGGAGAGATGCCATCTATTACACCTATTATGAATACCCTTCTATCCACATGGTAAAACGACATTATGGTATAAGGACAGACAGGTATAAGTTAATTCATTTTTATTACGATGTTGATGAATGGGAGTTATACGACCTGCAAAAAGATCCGCACGAAATGCATAATGTATACAATGATCCGGAGTATAAAAAAGTAAAAGAAGAAATGCATCGCAAACTCACAATGCTTAGAAAAAAATACAAAGACAGCGATGCAAATGATCAAAAGTTTTTGAATAATTATTTATCACAGATTAAGAAAAATTAATACTACTATTCATACCTGAACGATCATTTATTGGTGAGAACCCTGTTTAGTTTGCAAAAAAGATGAAGATGAAACACATCCATTTTCTGACCACAGCTTTTTTTACTCTTCTGTTTTTGAAATTGCAATGTCAGCCTGTGGAAGATATTCTGCCCAAATGGAAATATTTAAACAACGATGCCAAAGTTTCGTTGTATAAATATTTTGCCGGTCAGGCATTCAGTCTTCTTGATAAGCGTAAATCTGATCTGGAAAAAATAAATTCAAAGCAAGGTTGGCTGGCAAGACAATCATATGTGCAGAAGAAGTATGCAGAAATAATGGGAAAGTTTCCTTCAAAGACACCATTAAACCCCGTTGTTACCGGTATAATAACGCAGGCTGGTGTTCGGGTGGAAAAACTTTATTTTGAATCCATACCAGGATATTATGTTACGGGAGCATTGTTCCTGCCTGCTGACCGAAAAGGAAAACTTCCGGCTATCTTATATTGTTCGGGACATAGTGAATCAGGTTTTCGTGCTAAGCCATATCAGCACACAATCCTCAATCTGGTAAAAAAAGGTTTTGCCGTATTTGCTTTTGATCCTATCGGGCAGGGAGAACGGAGACAATACCTGGATGATGAGCAACACAAATCCTTTGGTCCGACTCAGGAACATTCTTATTCGGGTAGCCAGCTTTTTTTACTGGGAAGAACGCCGGCATATTATTTTATCTGGGATGGTATACGGGCGGTTGATTATTTGTACAGTCGTCCTGAAATTGATACCACACGTATTGGAATCACAGGAAGATCAGGCGGAGGTACACAGACAGCATATATCGCTTCATTTGACAACAGGATAAAAGCAGCAGCGCCTGAGTGTTACGTTACGAGTTTTGAAAAATTACTGATGACTATGGGACCGCAGGATGCTGAACAAAATTTTACAAACAGCATTTACTATGGACTTGATATTGGTGACCTGGTGATATCCTTTGCACCAAAACCAATGTTGCTGATTACCACTACCCGGGATATATTCAGTATTCAGGGAGCACGTGATGTTTTTAAAGAGGCTCATCGTGCATATTCGCTGATAGGAAAACCTGATCATCTGCAAATGGTGGAAGATGACGCTGAACATACATCCACACTAAAAAACAGAGAGGCGATGTACAGGTTCTTTCAGAAATATCTTTCCAATCCCGGAACATTTGCAGACGAAAATGTTTCTCTTTATCAGGAAAAGGAATTGTATGTAACTCCAGAATGGAATATATATGAAACGCTAAAGGGACACAACCTGCATACACTTGCAGCATCGTACTTGAAAGAAATCTGTACTGAACGTACGGTGATAAATGGATTTGAAGACTTAGGAAAACGGGTTGAAAAGCTAACCGGTTATTATGAATTGAAAAAACATGAAACCCCGGTATTTTGCGGCAGGTATCACAGAGAGTCATACGTTGTTGAATCTTATTTGCTGAAAAGTATTACCGGAAGTTATTTCCCTGTTTACAGATTAACGCCAAAGCAAAGAAAGATACAGAAGAATCCGGTTTTACTACTTGATGACAATGGTAAAGGTGAAGCGGTAAAAGAAGGAGGTTACGCAGATTCACTGGCATTGCTGGGTCACGAAGTGATTGTACCTGACCTCAGTGGATTTGGTGAATTGTCTAATGGCTATATAAAAGATGGCGATGCCTGGGTGGATAATACTCCACTGAATCTTTGGTATATGGCAATACTAATTAAACAATCTTTGCTTACCGTACGTATGCACGAACTTTCTATGTTAATTGACTGGATCAGCGGGTCTAACACTAAAATAGAAACAATTGCAAATGGAGTACTTGCTACAGATCTGTTACATATTGCGATAATAAGGAATAAACAAATAGCGTCTGTGCTTTTACTAAACCCACCTGCCTCATACCGGTCTGTTGTTGAAGTACCAGATTATAAAACAAGGTATTTGTTATCCGCAGTTCCCGGAATGTTATCACAATATGATAATGAAGATTTGATAAAGTTTTTATCCGCAAGGGTTCGTACAATGCTTGTGAAACCGAAGAATGGAGCCGGGTTTACAATAAAACCATTCAACAATAATAATACAATAACACACAAAGATGCACTTCGGATATTGTACGATGATTTACCGGCAAAGCAACTGGATGATTGGTATGCATCTCCTTTTTAAGGTGCCAGCGATATATTCACCGTTACACCCGCCCTTGTATTTACTGTGGGAGCCGATGATGATATATAGGGTATGCTTCGCCGTTGGTCAAAGTAGAATTTTAACTGTATTCTGTTGCTCAGTACATAATCAATAGTGGGATTGATGGTGATTACTTTTTCTCCATTGGTTGCAAATGCATTTTCCTGATCGAGCCTGCTGTTGGCTGTAATATTATCCTGTAAACCTAAAGTCAGTCCGATTTTTACATCGCTTTGCGAACGTTTACCGGTAGAGTCTGATCCGCCACGTCCCAGGAAACCAATATTAAACGGAAGTGAAAAACCTCTTATGCGCCATGATGCATTTAAGCGGATTTCAGTAGAACGCATTTCCGTTAACTGATAATCAATAAGGCTAAGGCTCAATGTCCTTCGTTTGTTGTATTCAAACCCGGCGGTAAGCTGGTTGGTCAGGCTGAAGTCCAGCCCAAACAATGGTGCAAATTGTTCTTCAATGGTGATATTAGGAACAAGAAAATAAGGAATAAAATTATTGGACACCGTATCAAGGAATGAAGGGAAACCCAAATCCCATCTATCCTGAAATAGCAGGTTGGAATTGAACGCATTCATACTTAGTGTACTGTTGTACTTGTGCCGTAATACAAAATTGGTAAATATCTTATCAAATGGTTTTACTCTTGACAATCCATTGTATTCGATGCTCCAGTTGGGTTTGGGAAGATATCCGGAAAATGGATTGGAGCGTACATTTTCCCCCTTTGTTTTGAGTAGAGGGATTGAATTTGGATCCTTATCAGTATATGCAGCTACAAATGAGGGAATCAATACCTCCTGTGCATACCGCGAATACCCGAGATAATATCCGTCTGCGCCTTTTACCTGGCTGTATGGGTTCAGTTTACCAAGCCGCTCTGATAAAATAATTCTGTTATCCTGAAACTTTTTGAAAGTGGCGCTAATAACATTGGGGTTCGATTTTTGAAACATGGTTTGGAAAGCTATATAGCTGATGCTGAACCCGCCTCCGGCGTAAGGGTTTAAATGTCCAAATTCTCCATTGCCAAGTGTGTCTTTGAACAATTCACTGTAAGTACGGTTGAAAGTTTTGTTCATATTAAGGTCTATCCTGAAATCACGCACCGGTTCTAACTGAGCAGTTAAAGTATATTGTTGATCGAAAGTTTGCCGTACCAGGTTATTTTGCAGACTGTCTTTTGAAAAGAGATTTTTAGAAGCCGCACGTTCGAGCCATTTTGCATCTGGTTGTTTGCCAAGCATGAATCCTATACCTGGGGCACCACTGCTCCAATCCTGTCCAAGCAATTTTGTGCTATCCATATAACCGGGTATAAAAGAGGTTGCGCCTTCGCTATAGGTGAAATTTACCCTCTTGACCGAAGTAATAATTTTGCCGATGGCTTTTACAAATCCATTGAGCTCAGGCAATTCATTGGGATCTCTTTTCTTTGTTTTTGATGTATCTGATTTTGCATTCTGTCTTCCGGGAACCGGAGGCGGTTGATTAGGAGTATTGCCTCCCTGCTGATCCAATGCCCGAAGAATTCTGAATTTGCTATATAGCCTGTTGAGATCAAAATCTATTGTGGCTGATTTTGCATAACTGTTTTGTATAGTATTACCGAGATTGATTGCCAACCTTGATGCTCCAAGCCAACTGTAGGCTGTTTTGTAAGCAATGTTGGCATTTGTCCAGTCAATCAAAGGCAGTTTGTTGGTAGGGATATTATAGGTAAAATCTGCACGTTGATTGTATAGTACGTTTCTGCCACCTCTGAAAAAGTTTTTCCAGAGCGTATCTTTTTTAGCTTTTGTATCTACCCTGCCTGCCGGTTCATCTATTCTCGCATTGTTGAGGGCTTCAAAGTCGAAATTCAATGAGCGGGTAATATCCCAGCGGTAGTTGTAATGCCTGTCAAAAGTGAAAAATTTATCGTAAGTCTCCGGTATCTTATAAGGGCTGGGTGCTGTGCCTGGTACGTAAACTTCTCTTGCCCGCACGGCGCCAAATTGCCTGTTGACATCAAATCGTATGCTAATCAGTGCGGGTGTAAAATTGAAGTTGAAATCTCTTATTATATCAAACCAGGCAGACTTGCTTTTGATCATGCTTTTAAAAGGTTCGATCCACTTCGGCTGACCGGTATAGTTATACCCGATACCTCCTTTGTATTTTTTGATCTCATTATTTTCTATTAATGGGTTATGAGATATGACCGAAGTATAAGAATAACTGAAATCTAAATTGGATATACTCCACAGCCTTTGCTTTTTCCCTTCGGGCAATACTTTTCTTGCATTTGTGATGGTAATTGTTTTGATGGTAGTGATATCAATAGCCGCAGTTCGAATAGAATCTTTGTTGGCTCCGGCAGCATTCAGCTTATCTTTCAGCTTAATGTCTTTATCGTAGGGGTCATATTCCGGAGTACTGATTGTTTGCGATATACCGGCATAAAACGGAATTTCTATGCCTGCGCTTTTAGGCAGGAGTTTACCCAATTGGAGATTGGCGGCAGCATCAAATTGCACATAATTATCTCTGGCACGCTCATTTACTCTTTGCTCGAGCGCACCAAAGCCAACGGTATGCATATTGCCCGAAAAGGTGAGGGTGCCCAGGTCAGCTAAGGTAAGGTCAACTCTTCCCAATGCAGCCCAACCGCCTTTTTCATCAATTTGTGAAAGCCTTAATTCATTTATCCATACTTCAGTGCATACAGGAGGGCCGGTGCCGTCACCCGGATTTTCGACCCCAATAAGAAATCCCTGCACCTCACCAAAATTAGGACTACCGATTACCGAATAGGTTCGTCCGTCTACAACTTTCCGGTATATATTATTCGGATTAAATAATTGGTTGTTTCTTTCTGCTTTCAGTTCTTCCAAAACACCCAGATCAAAGTCGAGATTATTTGCTTCCGGCCATATATCCGTATCCACAGTTGCTCCGGCCGGAGTTATCTTCAATGGAATTTTTATTTCGTAGAAATTGTTGATATAATCGTTGCCTATTCTTATTACAGCATTAATCTTTCCGTCTGATAAAGAGGGTTGACCACTTACACTTTCGGCATGGATAAACATGGAAAGTTTACGGTATTGACGGATATCGAGATGGATATTTTTAAAAACACTTCTTGCCTGACCATTGGGTAAATTACAAATCTGCAGGCTCATTGACTGTTCGTTTTGCAAAATATTAATACCACCGTTGCTTAATGCCTGCACTCTTTCAATGCCCGGAGGAATGCGATAGGGAATAGGTTGGCGATTGTCGTTTTCTTCAATGTTTACTGCCCCGACTGTAAAGTTCACAGGATCAGTGGCACTGATAGGTTTATATACTCCGGCGGTATCCAGTTCATACCCGAATTTTCTCCATTGATTTCTTACAAGATCTAATTTTGCAAAACGCAATACCACAGAATCGTCAAATCCAGTAAGGAACATCCGGATGAATTGAATGGATTTAAAATCGGGGATATTACCTATCTTTTTGTTGTAACTGTTAATGGGTATCCTGAACTGGTACCATATCTGGTTTTCTTTCTGCCCGTTTGCAAGTGCTACATTCACTTCTTTCTTATCTACTATAAAATTATTGCCAATTTGCATCTCAGGTGCTGAGTTGGGTTTGATATCAACTCGGTACTGAAAATATTCTTCGTTTTCATTCAGCGTATTGTCTTTGTTCAGGTCTTCGGCATCGGGATATAAAGTGGCAGCAGAAGAAAACTCTGAGCTTGCAGATGATACCGGTGAGTTGCCTTGAGGTCCATTGAAGTTCTTATAACGTCCTAAAATTCCAGTGTTGGTTTTGTCGTAATCTGCATCACGATAATATTTAAAATTATCGGATGATGGATCGGCAGAAGCAGCCTGGTAAGCGGGAGAACCTGAACCTGTTTGCGCCTGCAGCGACTGAAGATATTGTGAATATTGTGTTTTCTCATCATCGTCTATCAAACCATCAAAGCCTACGTCCTGGTAGGGGCGGTCATCCGGGTCATTGCTAAAGGCCTGGGTAACCTGTATCGGGTTGACCGGTACTTTTCCCCACAGTGAATTGTCGGTTTCGGCAGGGATCTTCGGTGTAGGTAATCCATTTTCATAAGAACGTTTACCATCTTTCAGGATATCTTCGGAAACATTACCCAGGTTAAAATATAACTGTCCGCCTGCAGACCCCGGGTTCTTTATAAATGGATCGAGTACCCAGAATTCGATAAACTCAACGTTGTTGGTTTCAAAGTCGGTCTGATCTATCGAGCGCATCATACCACCCCAGCGTTTAGCCGGGTTTGTTAGTCTGCCTGATGGATCTACACCTGTAGCATCGTAATTATAAGGTCCTCTGTCCTTCGGATAATAGGCCAGATCAAAAGTCACCAGTTGGTTAAGCCCGTATTCGGGGGTGCGTTGCGGGAAAATTTCCGACTGGGATACTGCACGCACACGTGGATCGGACAGCTCTTCTACATCATCTCTTAGCGGGTTACTTGAGTTTCGTCTTTCCTGCAATATCGGTTCAATATTGTACCAGGCAAGCTTTGCCCTGTTTTTCCCATAATCAAGATTATTATACAGGCTGGCTTCAGGGAACAATATATTGTCATTTTTATCTGTAGCGCCAAGTGGTGTGCTGGCAAGCGCCCAACTGATTAACGGAAACCGAAGATCAATGCTGGCACGGGTACCTTCAAAATCGTCAATATAAATCAGGCCGGCGCCTCCTTTTCCAATTTGTGGAGCATGTCCGGGAATCATACGTGCACCTTCTCCAAAAGCAGTTACGCTGGATGTACCATTGGGGGTATAAAATGGCAAATGATCCAGCCACCTGTTTAGACGGGGAACTTCATTGTGATAACTGAAATCTGCTCCCAGCATGGTATTGCGGATTGGATCTTCGCCATACCCCATTTTTGTAAAATAAGGTCTTTCGCTTAGCCGGACAGCAGTTGCACCAAACGTGAGATTTTTATTGGCTAAATAATCCAGCCGCAACCCCATGTAGTTTCTCTGCTGCATACCAAATGCAGCCTGGTTTTCAAACTGCACATCCACCGGTATACCGGAGCTCAATATAGCCTGGTTGATAATACGCACCGTACCTGATACATAGTTTACATCATAGTCTACGCCTTCCTGCAAGGTTCTGCCACCGGCAGTAACCCGCACAGAACCCTGAGGTACATTAAATGCATTCAACGATATTTCAGATTGACCGGTGCTGGATGCTTTAGCGGTACCTTTCATAACAAACCTGTCGAGGTTTGCATAAGTTTGGGCAATAGCTTTTATAGTATCATACAAAGGCAGGTACAAATATTTTTTCTGTAGTACAGGATCAGAAAAAGCAGATGCCAGATCACGGCCAAAAGGCTCCAGTACCGGAAAAATAATCTGGGCTTTATATGGCAAAACAGTATAACCTTCTACAAAGTCAAAAACCCCATCGGGTTGCGGGTCGTTTTGATTGTTGAGCCGGTCAAGGCTTAGCAGACTTAATAAAGGCACACCAGCCTGGTCGCCTTCAGGCAAATATCTTTTTTCACCACCACCGGGTTCATTATACAGCACATTCAATTGGAAATCGGTTCTGTCGAGCGAAGAGAGATAATCGCCATTCGTACTTTTTAGGGTATAAATATTTTTCATCATCAGTTTCCAAATCGGAAGCTGTGTGCGGGCAGAAGTTGCTTTTAATAGTTTTAAGAAGAGTACTTTTTGCACACCGGAACTGGAATCAACCGGTACGTCCTGCGAAAACTCGCCCACCTGATAAACCCTTCCGTTATATGAATACTGAAATGCTACTGCCAGCACTTCATTGGCCTGAAGAGGTGCATTCAATGAAAGGAAACCAATTTGAGGATTGTAGGTATATTGGTTGGAGTCGAGCTTATGTGCAAATGTTTTTTCAAAATCCTGAACCTGACGTAAACCCATACCGGTGAGATTCCCTACCACAAGTGATGGGCTTCTGTTGCTGCTATTGCCTACCACCTGACGATACAGTGTATTGGCATCGTTGCGTGGTAAATCGAGGTCATTGCCCGATCCGCCCCATGGACCGTAAGGGTGGGGTTCACCCAAATCCATCATACCTACCACATCTCTTGAATCAGTAGTAATACCCGTACCTGTTCTGTTGGTTACCCATACCTCGAGCCTCATCACCTGTACCTGCGATGATACTACGGGTATTGTTTTCATCGCATCATTATACTTTCTGTTGAAATATTGTGCCAGCAAAAAATTTCGGTTTTCATCGTAATCATCTGCTTTTACTGATATCTGGGTTGTAGCTGCACCACCCTGGAGCGCCCTGGATTGCCGCTGTGATTTCTGTGTGGCAAAAACACCGGTTACCCAAAGCTTTCCAAATTGCATCTGTGTTTTTATCCCAAACAGAGATTGAGCGCCGGGTATGAGTGTGCCTTTGGATGCAAAACTGGTGTTGCCCAGTTCTATTTTTTTTATGATCTCATCAGTTTTACCGGTATACTCAAGTTTGAGCTGGTTTTGAAAATCAAATGTAGACTGGGTATTGTAAGAGATTGGGAGTTTTACTTTATCACCAATATTGGCAATAACATTAAGGTTGGCCGCCATATCAAAATCAAATCCGCCGTTTCTTCGCGCTCTTTCCGGTAATGTGGGGTTTTTTACATTTTGTCCCTGGTAACCTGCAGTTATACCTACTGTACCCTGTGGGCGAATATCAATTTTTCCGTTGCCAAAAAGCCGGTTAAAAAGATCATCGGTGGCTTTCAGATTTGGTTTGAGCAGGCTCCGGTTCATAAGGCTTATGGTATTTGCCCGTTGCCGGAAATATTCATTTTCCTGTTTTCTTGACTGTATTCTGTTAAACTCTTCGAAAGTAAGTTCAGTAGGCTTCCGATAATACTTGTTGCCTATTTTTTCAAGGATATAATATTTTTTTTCTTTGGGATCGTAGATGATAGAATCTTTAATGTTTGAAGGATCGTTTAGATCAAAGCCTTTGCTTGCAGTATTGCTGATTTTATCAACCCTGCGGTCAGATATAGGATATTTTAGAGAGTCCTGAAACTTAAGTGTGTCTTCTTTGCCAGCCGGGATACTGTCTTTTGCCTGCAGGGGAGCATTAGCAAATACCGGTGTGGTATTCGCGGCAAAGCAGCAAAGCCATATAACGGCAATACGTACTGTTATACGAAGGATATTCGAAAAAAATAACACCAATTTTCCCTTGTTGTTTAGTAGGTAGATTTTTTCTCAAATAAGCTGAAGGGCTTTTTTAATTAAAGATTCCAGATTTTCAGTAGAGGGACCGGATGTTGATGCTTTTTTGATAGCAGACTCAGCCATGTTTCTTGCAATGCCAAGTGCTACTAACGCATTTAACGCATCCTGTTCCAAAGTATTGTTTATGAATGCAGAACTATTGGTAGGGGTGAAATTTTTACCGATCTTATCTCGTAGTTCAAGCACTATTCTTTCTGCCGATTTTTTGCCTATCCCTTTTATTTTTTCCAGTTTAACAGTATCTCCAGTTATTATTGCCTGGGAGAGTTCTTCAGGTTGCATAGCCGATAACATCATCCGGGCAGTAGATGTGCCCACACCATTCACACTGATAAGCAGTACAAATATATTTTTTTCCGCTAAATCAAAAAATCCATAGAGTGTATGGGCGTCTTCTTTAATATGAAGCCAGGTGTGCAGATATCCTTTGTCCAGATGCTGAATTTTTGAATAAGTATTCAGGCTGATCTGAACTTCGTAGCCCACCCCATTTACATCCACATGAACCACTGATGGGGTTTTATAAACAAATTTTCCGGTTACAAATGCTATCATCTTTGACAGTAATGGTGTCAAAGATAAAGGATTGTATTTGTAGAAATCTGTTGTCTGAAGTTTTGATTTATCACTATAATTGTATTTTCGTGCCCAATTTCGAAACTAACATATACATGAGCTCAAAAATAAGTGCTGCAATTACTGCTGTTGGAGGCTATGTGCCAGACTATGTGCTGTCCAATGCGGAACTTGAAAAATTGGTAGATACCAATGACGAGTGGATCAGAACAAGAACAGGAATTTCCGAGCGGAGAATATTGAAAGGTGCAGGGCTTGGAACCTCTGATATGATTGTACCTGCTGTTCAGCAATTACTTAAAAAAAGAGGAATTGGAGCTGAGGAAATAGACTGTATTGTTGTGGGAACAGTCACCCCCGATATGGTATTTCCCTCTACTGCAAATATTGTGTGCCACAAACTTGGTGCTGTAAATGCCTGGGGATTTGATCTTGCCGCAGCCTGCAGCGGATTTTTGTACTCACTTACTACCGGGGCATCTCTTATAGAAAGTGGCAGGTATAAGAAAGTAGTGGTGGTGGGAGCAGATAAGATGAGTGCTATTGTAGATTATAGCGACAGAACGACCTGTATTATTTTTGGGGATGGTGCGGGTGCTGTGCTTCTTGAACCCAATAATAATGGGTATGGAGTATTGGACAGCATTCTCAGGAGTGATGGCGGAGGCGGTCATCACCTGCACATGAAAGCCGGCGGTTCGTTGAAACCTGCATCAATTGAGTCGGTGACTAATAAAGAGCATTTTATATATCAGGAAGGACAAGCAGTGTTTAAACATGCCGTAAGAGATATGGCGGATGTTAGTTTCGAATTAATACAGAGAAATAATTTAGGGGCCGATGATATAGCCTGGTTAGTTCCTCATCAGGCTAATAAACGAATTATAGATGCAACCGCTAATCGAATAGGATTGCCTGCAGAAAAAGTGATGCTTAATATTCAAAGATATGGCAACACAACTGCCGGTACTATCCCGCTTTGTCTGTGGGATTGGGAAGACAAGTTAAAAAAGGGCGATAATATAGTACTGGCTGCTTTTGGCGGTGGATTTACCTGGGGTGCCACACTCATCAGGTGGGGATATTAGCGATATACCGTCATTAATGATTTACTGTATTTTTTTAAGAGAGGTGAGACGATAAATGTATGAACCTCATATTTATCGTTTGTCGTTACACGTTTGACATGCAAGCGCCAGTTGTCTTAGGCTTCAGGCTTGAAGCTGCTCCTGATCTTCCCGGTAAGATCTATCTCTATAATTTTTTGTGATAGCAGGATCATATTTTTAAAAGCAGGTCCATGTGAGATACCATGACCGATAATGACTGGTTTGTTAACTCCTAATACGGGTACGCCTCCATACTGTTCAAATTCAAACCGGTCAAAATAACTGTCAGAAATATTGCGCCGTTTGGTAATATCATACATGCTTTCTGCCATCTTTAATATCACGTTACCTGTGAACCCTTCACATACTATTACGTCAACTTTGTCAAGAAAAACGTCTCTGCCTTCTATATTTCCGGCAAAATTGATGAGCTTATTTTCTTTAAGCAGGGGATAGGTTGCCTGAGCCAGAATATTGCCTTTACCTTCTTCTTCTCCTATATTCAACAGCCCCACTTTAGGACGCTCAATATTCCACACATGCTGTACGAATAATGATCCCAGAATGGAAAACTGAACCAGGTTTTCAGGTTTGCAATCAGCATTGATACCTGCATCGAGCAATAAACCGAGTTTGCCATTTTCTCTTGGCATATAAGCGCCTATTGTCGGCCGGCTAACACCTTCAACAGGCTTGATGCTATATAAGGCGCCCACCAGCATTGCTCCGGTATTACCTGCGCTGATAAAAGCATCAGCTTTGCCTGAAGCCAGCAGATGAAATCCTATGGCAATGGAAGATTGTTGCTTTTCTTTCAAAGCTTTAGTCGGGTGCTCATGCATGTCAATAACCTGCTGGGCATGTATAATGGTATAATGATTAATCCCAGCCAGGTGCTGCTGAACCAGTGGATTTAATTTTTGTTCGTCGCCTATTAATAGCAGATGTGCAGGTGCAGTATTTCCTGAAAAATATTCTTTAACACCGATAACGGCTTCTTCGGGTGCATAATCGCCACCCATCATATCTAAAGCGATATTCATAAGCAAATTTGGGGAAAATCTGAAAAATACAAATCCCAAATCCAAATAAAATTATTATTTATTCAGAATTGGGAAAGCCGTTTATTGGAAAACAAGACTATTTAATAGGAGAATTCTCTGCTACTACTTTTCCTTTGTAATACAATTTTCCTTCGCTCACATGTGCACGGTGACGAACATGAGTTTCACCGGTAACATTGTCTTTGCTTAAAGTCACGGTCTCAGCTATATAGTGAGTTCTTCTTTTTGCACTGCGTTGCTGAGAGTGTCTGCGTTTTGGATTTGGCATAACACTAAAATTTTAATTGTTTCTGAATTTATCCAATCCTTTCCAGATTGGGTTATCACTTTCCGGATCTCTTTTTGTCAGTTTCCTAAGTACCTCCAGTGCTTCCTGGTTGCATCCCGAACTACCATCCGGTTTATTAGCACAGGTATGCTGCAACGGTATACTCAGGTTTATAAATTCGTAAATCCAGTTTTTTACATTAATATGGCTCTCGGTTCGTGAGATATAGTACACATCCGGGTCCTCTTCTTCCGTATTCATCTGTTCCGGTTCATTAACCATCTTCACCAGTACCTCAAAATCGTCCCAGAGATTTGTTTGTAACGGGTTGCCACATATATCACAGGACAATTGTACCGTACCTCCTATCTCAAACTTAAGCATCAGGAAAGACGACTTTTTATCAAGAATCAGCTTTACAGTTACCTGTACATTTGTAAAATCCTGCTGAGGCTGAATTTCTTCAAAAAAACTGTCATCTATTTCATACAAAAATTCATGTTCGCCCGGCTTAAGCCCAACAAAAGCAATCTCATATTCGTGCCGGTTTCCCATGCTTTTTGTTTTAAAGGCTGGCAAAGGTAAGGGAATTCGGGGTAAAAGCCGAATAATAAAATGGATCAGTTAAATAAAAAGCTGCCTGATGTCTGCCGGATGAATTATTGGATTGATAAACTTATTGGTCTTGTTGTAGTTTTGCCCCCATTAAATTTTATGCAATGCGGTTTTGGAAATCTTTTTCACCGGTAATTTTATTGTTTGCAGTAATAAGTCTGATAATTTTTCTGGTAAGTAGTTTTCTTATATCCTATGGTTTGGATATCAGCGTATTGTATTGGGGTAATGTCTTTCTATTTATACTTAGCCTGGTATCCTTTTTAATTCAGCAAAAAGGTAATAATCCTGCCAGACCGCAACTGTTTGTCAAGTATTTTTATATTTCATTTATTGCAAAATTTTTCATGGTGGCGATCGTGGTTTTGCTGTATTCTGCTTTTGCCAAAAAAATTAACAAAATTTCAGTGCTTATCTGCATGGTGCTGTATCTATTTTATATGTTTATTGAAATACGCATAGCTTTAAAGGAAGGGAAAAGAAATGGCTAAAAATGAAGCTCCGCTTTCAGCATTATCTGATTTTGTGCCAAAAGGTTCTATTGACCTGGTGATGCAATATCTTGTACAATACAAGGTACATCTTACCATAACAAGAGAAAGAAAAAGTATACTTGGCGATTACCGCTTTGCTGTTAATGGTAAAAATCACCGGATAAGTGTAAACGGAAACCTTAATGAGTTCGCATTTCTGATCACCCTGCTTCATGAGTTAGCGCATCTTGTTGCCTTTTTGCGATATGGAAATAAAATTGCCTCTCACGGTAAGGAATGGAAACATACATACAGCCTCATCCTTCATGAGTTTTTGCTACTTAATATTTTCCCGGCTGATTTGGCCCATGAAGTAAAAGCCACACTTAGGAATCCAGCTGCAGGCAGTTGTGCTGAAGATGGATTATTACGGGTTTTGCGGAAATATGACGGTAGTGAAAGCCATAAAAAATTGGTGGAAGAATTAGCGCCTGGTCAATTATTTCAAACAGACGACGGTCGGATTTTTAAAAGAGGAGAACAGTTACGTAAAAGAATAAAGTGTCTCGAACTGAAAACGGGTAAAGTATACCTGTTCAGTCCTGTTTACGAGGTAAAACCAGGTTAAATATTTATTGCTTTGTTAATACAATCGTATATATGCCGGGCAACGGTATATCTGTTATTTCGTAAGAAACTTTAAGAGTGGTAGTGTTTAACTCTACTATAGTAAAAATTAAAGGATCACCTCCATCATCAGGTGTAAACTTAAGCTTGGTATCACTATCAGTAAGCATCCATGTGCCTTTGCCCGCTGAAGAAGGATCACATACAACCGTCCCTTCATCAATGGTATAAGTATCATTTGAGGCAAGTGTGAATATATTATCTTTTAAACATTTAACTTCATCAATGTCCATACCTATTACACTGGAACCACCTGGTGCAAGCAAATCCGAAACCTTCCATTTGTTAACAAGCATCTCTTTTTTAGTAGGCTGAGGTTCTTCCTTATTTTCTTTTTGGCAGGAGCTTACGATAAGGCTTATTCCTAAAATCAAAATTGATGTTAGCTTACTCAAACGTATAATCCGATTATTCATATATAAGATTTTTATGAAAGATACCCGGAGAATGGCATCTATATAATGGAGCAAAGATAAGGAGTTGACTTAACTCAATATAGCCATAGTAGCATAAAGTATAAAATAGCCAACTGCTACAAAGGCAAGAAAAAATTTATCTGCATTTTTCATGAAAAGTGAATTATAGAGGAGAGAACGGAATATCTGTCCGTATGTTGTATTAATTGTTCAAACTATTTGCTGATTTAACGGATTAGTGTGGTTGTGCCTTTCAAATTAAAGACACGTTTTGTATCGCTATGTATATAGTGCAGCGTCCAGACAAAAGTGCCCGGTTGTTGCATTCTGCCCTTGAAGGTGCCATCCCATTTGTTAAACCGGCTCTGCGTCTCAAAAACCTTTTGTCCGTATAAATTGTAGACTCTAAAAATCAGGTCTTCTGCTTTATAAGCATTAAGGGGATAGAGGTAGTCGTTGAGATTGTCGCCATTGGGGGTGAATGCAGAAGGTATTGCAATATAACAACTGCTAACAGCTTTAATATTATGAGAAACTTGTGAAATACATCCGATACTGTCTGTAACAGTTAGTTTAACTGTATACTCCCTGTCGGTGATCGGTGCCGGATATTGCTGAGGGGCAGGGGTAGGCGAAAGACTTCGGGTACCATTGCCAAAGTCCCAGGCCCAGGAAACTATTTTACCAATACTGGCATCTGTAAACTGTGTTGTATCGTTGGGGCAAACAAATTCGGGGGCATCAAAGGCTGCTGATAATTCGTTATCAAGCATAATAGATTCGGAAGCGGTATCGGCGCATACTCCGTTTGAAACGATTAGAGATGTATTTTTTTGCCCAAACACAGAATAAATTTTTTCTGTGTCACGAGTATTAGAAGAATCGTTATTGCCGAAAGTCCATATCCAACTTTTAATATCATTCCCTCCCGGATGAGAATATCGGATGGTATCCGAAGAGCAGCCCCATAGTATATTATAATTAAATGCTGCGGAAACGGTATCCATTGTATAAAAATTCAATTTTGATCCCACTGGTGTTTCTTCTCCACATTCGTCAATTATGGTATTGCCGTCGCTTCCTCTTTTTAATATTATAGTAAAGTTGCCCTTTTGAGTGATAGGTTGATTGAGTTTGATATAAATGATACTGCTAAGATTGTCTGAAGAGCAGCTTCCATAAGCCGAGGAAACTGAAATACCGGGGTTGCCACTAATTATAAAATCGCTGCCATCACCAGCAATGGAATTACAGCGCATGGGCTTCTGAAATGCAAGTTCTAATATAGATGGAGAACATCCAACCTGAGTGATACTATCCATTGGAGTTGGCGCTACCGGTACAACAGTAAAATTAATTGAGTCATTCTCTGGGATACCTCGGTCACAATTATCAAGTATAGTGTTAGCATCAGTACCTTTTTGTATAACCAGAGTATAAGTACCTGGTGGTAGCGGGTTGCTAAGTATAACTGTAAGCGTGTCCATATCAAAAGATGTAGAACATGTCGAAGAAGAAGCACCTATCACATGGGCAAGGGGTGTTGTTAAACGAAAGTCGCTTCCATTAGCAGCGATGGTATTACATCGCATTTTTTTGTTTAGCGTTAAAATAACCTTCGAACCGTCACAGTAAGCAACTGCACTGTCCAAAGCGGGTAGTTTAGGATCTGTAATATTGGCCGTACCACCACCAAAGCTTAAGGTATAACCACTTTGGTTGGTAGTGGTAAAGTGACTCACAAGAAGGAGGTACTGGTGTCCGGCTATAAGTTGAGGCATTTTACTTTTATTGGGATAACTAAATCCCGAACAATTGGTAATTGAAGTAGCATTAGCTGAAGTGCCCGTAGCGCCAGGTACGGCAGACCAGTTGCTTGTAATATACAAGGCCGTTTTAGTATATACCTCTTCGGGAGATCTGCCGGTTATATCGAACAACTGCCAGTCGTAATCGTCAGATGCTGTGAGTGGAGTGATAGTAAAACCTAAAGTACCCGATGAAAAGCAGGTAAATTTATACCAGTATGGGTTTATATCTGAATATTGTGCCCCGTCATTACATCCTGGAACAGGTATCAGTTTGCCTCCACAGGCTGGAACTGTTTGTTGTTTAAAATCGGAAGTACCGCAAACTGGAAATGCTGTGCCCGGAGTTTGCCCCAGGGTGCTGCAGTTTTGAGTAAATGCAGTGAGGGTTAGTCCGGTGCTTATTAAAAAACTTAAGACAAGCTTTCCTGTCATTGCAGATTTCTCAAATTAATTATAAGGTGTAAAATTTAATTGCTGAAGTAACTCAATAGTGATATAAATAGGTTGCCAAACGTTGCACCACACAGGATAAGTTGGAAAATAAACAACTAAGGTTTAGCGGGTAGCAAATATATAGGCATTTGGTTTATAAACGCGTGTGGGGCTAAAACTAATTTTAATTTGTATGTTAAATACGACTTTGTATTTTTATCCGTTTAGCAACAATCAGTTATAAACATAGAGATTAAATTATACAAACAGAAGCAAATAATGATAAACGGGCAAAGAATTCATGGGCTTGATGCATTAAGGGCTATTGCCATGCTGTTAGGTGTATTGTTGCATGCTGCAAGCGGATATAGGGTGGAACAAGTAGATTACTGGATTCATGATGAGCAATATAATAGTATAGTATTTGATTTCTTTTATTTTTTTATACATTCATTCAGAATGCCTTTGTTTTTTTTGATTGCCGGCTTTTTTAGCCGGTTTCTTTATTTCAGATCTGGAGAAAAGGCATTTATTAAAAATCGTTGGAGAAGGATAGGCATTCCGTTTTTAATAGGGTTGATAACAATTGTTCCTCTGAGTATGTTACCCTTCAATTTTTATATTTTTTATTACAAACAACATCTTTCATGGGACGTTTCGATACAAAAAAGTATCAGGCAATTATTTGGCAGGAATGGAACTGCCCACTTATGGTTTTTATATGATCTGCTGATGTTCTATACCGGTGTTATTCTGGTTATGCGATTAAAGAACATTGCATTTTTTAATAAAATATTCAACAAAATTTCAGAGAGTTGGGACAGATTAAACCTGCGCAGGTATTATTGGATTTTTTTATTCAGCATACCTATTTGGTTAATTCTGTTGAACGATCCACTTCTGTTTGTGAGGTCTGACACAGAGCTTATTCCCAGCCATTTTTCGTTCATATTTTTTTACGGGTATGTTTTTTTTGTAGGATGGTCAATCCAGAAAAGGATGGATATTTTGAACATTTTGATTGAGAAATTTTCAGGGTTGTTGTTGTTCGGCATTTTGCTTTGCTGCGGATTGTTTTATATAAAAGAAGGAGTTGATTGGAAAAGTAATATATGGATGTATTATACCTGCAAGTTTGGTGCTGCTCTGCAGGTAGTACTTTTGTCAGGTGGGATGATTGGATTCTTTCTTCGGTTTTTTAATTCTGAAAGTAAGCTCTGGCGTTATGTTTCAGATGCGTCATATTGGATTTATCTGGTTCATTTGGGAATGGTGGTTACCTTGGAGATGCTGTTTTTTGATACGCCGGTTCCAGGCATCCTGAGGTTTTTATTATCTTTGTTTATCCCGGTTGCGATTTCTTTTATCACTTACCACCTGTTTGTACGATATACTATTATAGGGACTACATTAAATGGTGTCAGAAAAAGATAATTTGTATATTAAAGTAGTTAGTTACTATGGAAAAATTTGATCTTGTAATAGTGGGCACAGGTTTTGGGGCAAGTTTTTTTTTGAAGAAATATCTTGAAAAATCTCCACCCTCCCGAAAAGTACTTGTACTTGAAAGAGGGATTATGTTTCCACATGCAGAAAGATTAAAAGAGAGAAGGAGGGAGAAAATTGCTGACGAGTATTTGAAAGCCGGGAGTTATATAGGTACTTATGAATATCATAATAATAACAAGACCTGGGTTTTTGATCCAAATTTTGGGGGAAGCTCAAATTGTTGGACAGGATGTACACCAAGGTTTTTGCCGAATGATTTTAGGATGAAATCATTATATGGTGTAGGTCAGGATTGGCCAATAGGATATAATGATTTAGCATCCTACTATGATGAAGTAGAAAATATTATGATGATTGGTGGCCCGGCCCTAACCCCATTTCCGCGAAATAAACCTTATCCACTCCCACCTCAAAGATTGTCATCTGTTGATAAATTATTGGCAAAGCGATACAACGAATTATATATTAGCCAGCCAACTGCACGCGCCACAATTACAGTTGGCAATAGAAATGGTTGCTGTTCAAGTGGCGTATGCGAATTATGTCCTGTAGACAGCAAGTTTACTATAGAAAACACACTTTCTTTAATATATAAAGACCCACGTGTTACACTCCGCTATAATACAATGGTATTAAACCTGATTATTGAAAACAATACAGCAAAAGGAGTAACTTATCAAAAGGAAGGTAAGAATTATGAAGTAGGCGGAGATGTAGTTGCACTTGGGGCGAATGCTATTTTTAATGCTCATATTTTATTAGCATCCGGAGATAAAAGTTATTATACCGGAAGAGGACTTTCGGATCAGCGTGGGACATTTGCAACCTTTTATTTCCATGATTTAGATAATCTGGGCGGCAGTTCAAGTATTACCGCCAATGGGTATATGTTTTATGATGGAGAGAGTCGTAAAGATTATTCAGGTTGCATAATTGAAAGCTTTAATGAACCCATTATCAGAAGTGAATCAGGCAAATGGCGGAAAATTGCAAAATTCAAATTCATATTTGAAGATCTGCCTAATGATAATAACAGGGTAGTCTTGAGTAATGACCCCCTGAAACCTAAATTAGAATATAAAGGGCATGATAAATACGTGGATAGAGCTATGGATCACCTGGAAGAAAATATTCAAAAGTATTTTTCTTTTTTACCGATTGAAAAAATTGAATTAGACGGATATTTTCAAAAATCTGAATTTCATATTTGTGCAACAACGAGAATGGGCAATGAGCAAAAGGATAGTGTGATTGATAAAAACCTTATTCATCATCAATATAGAAATGTATTTGTGCTGGGAAGTGGTGCATTCCCTACAATAACACCTGCAAATCCAACGCTTACTTTGTCAGCATTGTCATTAATGGCTGCTGATAAGTCGTTTTAAAATGATAATATGAGAAGAAGAACTTTTTTAAGACTTGCTGGATTTGCCACTGCCGGTATTGCTGTCGGAGGATATATTGCATTTCAAAATTTTGAAAAATTTGCACGCAAGATTATTATAAAGGATACTGCTTCATTAAAATTGAACCCGGAAGAAATTGATAAATTTTTTAAAGCTGTATCCGAGAGTAAGTTTAATGTATTGGATGATCTGTTCCCATTTCACCACAGGCAATTATTAAAATGGCATTATTATATTGATAACGGACTTTTTACTTTACCTTATCGGGTAAATTATAATGCTTACAGAAACAAAATAGTAATGATATTTTTACTGTCAACGAATTTCTTTAAAAACAGGATGGATGAATCAAAGCCTGTTTATTTTACCAGTGTGTATGACCCATATCAAATTCCATGCTGCAATCCTTTTTCAAATATCTTTTATCCGGAGTCTGGCGCATAAAATAATGCATGTCTTTTTTTGAATAGTACGGTAACAATTTATTAATCTTAAGTTCTTTTACTTAAGAAATATCAATTTGATTTTATCAATTTGTATATATTATTGATTATTAGATAGATAAATTATGATTAACAACCTGTATAGAGATATTTGTTTACTACTTAAGTTGCTGGGTTTAAAATATTAGAAGATATGTTGTACAATCAAAAATACTTATTTATCTTGCACCCCTGCATTGTTGACATTACGAGATTTAAAATTATTCTTGCCAATTCTTATCTCCAATCTCTCTGTTAAACCCTAATAATTTGATGATTTTTAAACAGTGTTTGTTTTAAAAATAGTCATCTTTTGAAATGCCACAAGATCTATTCCAAGAATCCTTCCTGAGAAGCTGAGAAAATTATTGAAAATTATATTCATTGTATATGAGACCCTTTTTACTAAAAGTGGCTTTAGGATTAATGTCATTATTATTGTTAGACAGTTATTCATCCATTAGCCAGGTTTTTAATCCGAATGATGTAAATGTGGAGTACGATCCTCAAAACCCACCTGTTCAACCACCGGATGGTCAACCAGGCAAATGGGTAAAGACGTCTAGGTTAAATTGGAACACTTCAAGTTTTAAATGCTATATCTATAAAGGAATAGCATTCAGGTTGAAATATCCAAAAACTTATGTGCCTGGAAATGGACAGAAATATCCTTTATTTCTTTTTTTCCACGGAGTAGGGGAAAGAGGGTCTATTTATGATAATGAATACCAATTATACCATGGTGGCCAGGTACACATGAACAAAGTAGATGCGGGGACTTACGACGGCTTCCTGCTATATCCTCAAAGCGTATCAGGATATTTTACCGGAACTGAGGAACAAACACTTGTTGAATTAATTCAAAATGTACTTGTACCACAGGTACAGGTAGATCCATTCAGGGTTAGTGTAGATGGTTTGTCTGCGGGTGGTGCTGAATCCTGGGATTGCCTAATGTATTATGCCAAAAATTTTGCAGCTATTTTACCAATAAGTGATGCAGAATATAAATATGAACCTTATATCGTTCAAAATAAATGGACCCCTATTTGGTTATTTCAGGGTGCTTTGGATAATAACCCTCCTCCTGTAAGAGCACGAATTCTGCAATCTACAGCAATTGAAGCTGGCGCCAATTTTACCTATACCGAATATCCTGACAGGGGGCATAATTGTTGGTACCAGGCTTGGGCAGAACCAAATTATGATGCATTTATAAGTAATGCATATAAATCAAATCCGTGGCCGGATAGCGGAAGAACTGAATTTTGCCCTGGTGAAAATGTAAATATCAGAATTGGAGTTGCAGCAGGAATGGATGGATATCAATGGAAAAAAGGTGATGATATAATTGCCGGGGCCAATTCCAATACCATTGTAGCTACATCTTTGGGCACCTATTATGCAAAAGTAAGGTTAGGGTCAACCTGGTCGGAATGGTCACCGATTCCGGTTGTTCTTAAAACCAAATCTGTTACTACTTCTCCAGATCCTCAATTGGCAACCTTTAGTAGTAAGGTTTTGCCTGCCCCGGATGGTTCTACACAGGTTCAATTGATGGTTCCCAATAATTATGCAAGTTATAAATGGACCGCTGCGGGGAGTAATACCACTCTGGGTACTAACAATACATTTATGGCTTCACCCGGTTCCTATCAGGTAACTGTAACAGAAAATTTTGGATGCACAAGCACCCCGTCAAATCCATTTACAGTGATTAATGCGAATGGACCAAACAAACCTGATGCAGTTAAGGGATTGGTGGTTTCCAAATTGTCAAAAACCTCTTTGAAATTATATTGGATAGCACCTGCAAATGCAGTAAACAAGGCAACCAATTTTGAAATATATATGGGGACAACAGCCGGTGGCCCATATCAATTTGTGGGTATAACCGATGATACTACCAGAACTTTTTCAAAGGATCAACTTGCGTCCGGAAAGAAATATTATTTTGTTGTGAGGGCAGTGAATGCTACTGCAGGGTCTGATTTGTCTAACGAAGTTAGCGAAACAACAGATTCAGATGATGTACCTCCTGTTTCACCTAATAATTTAAAAGTTATTGGAACAACCCGTAATTCAATTGATATTAAGTGGGGGGCTTCTACTGACGATGTTGGAATCGCCCGGTATAATATTTATGTAAATGGAGTTAAATCCTATACTTCTACTTCTACAAGTTATACAATAAATAATCTGGAATACAATACTGTTTACAACATAGCAGTAACTGCAATAGACGGTGCAGAAAATGAATCACCATTCAGTAATCAGGTTACAGCTAAACCCGTGATGATGGGTTTAAGATTCAAATATTATTTAGGGGAATGGGATAAACTGCCAGATTTTAACAGAACTCCTGTTCAATCCTCAGGCTTTGTACCTAATATAACGCTTGCCAATAAATCTCAGTCCGAAAAATATGCTTTTTTGTGGGAAGGTTTTATCCGTATTGACAATGGCGGTACTTATACCTTCAGAACTAATTCTGATGATGGTAGCAGGTTATATATCAACGCTCCTTACGACTATCTCGCCACTCCATTGGTAGATAACGATGGCACTCATGGTGCACAGAACAGGGATGGCACTATTACTTTGAATGCTGGTGTTTATCCAATTGTGATTACGTATTTCCAGAAAACGAGTGGATCCAGTATGGCGATCTCCTGGAAGAAACCGGGTAGTGGTTCTTTTGTTACAATTCCTAATTCAGTATTTACCGAGTCAGTTTCTGCACCATCTAATTTACCTGCTGCACCTTCGGCATTAAATGCAGTTGGTTTGACATATAAAAAAGTTGCTTTATCGTGGACAGACAACAGTAATAATGAAACAGGGTTTGAATTATCCAGATCAACTGATCCTCTTACCGGCTTTGTATCTATTGCAAAAGTTGGAGCCAACATTACAAATTTTGAGGATTCAACTGTTGAGGCGTCTACAAAGTACTACTATAGGGTAAGAGCTATTAATGCAAATGGTGAGTCAAGTTACGATAAGAAAGGGCGAGGGGTTGACTACGCATATTATGAAACGAATACTTTAAGTAATTTACCTGATTTTAGTACCCTGATACCTGTTCAAACAGGTCATGTCGGTAATTTCTCTTTAGGAATGCAATTGCGAGGCGACAATTTCGCTGTAAAATATGATGGATATATTACAGTTCCTTACAGTGGAAACTATAAATTTTCAACGACTTCTGATGATGGTTCGGAATTGTATTTAAATAACAATCGCATAGTTAATAATGATGGGCTTCATGGAAATATAACAGTATATAGTAATAATGTAAATCTAACCGCTGGTGTACAATATCCAATTAGTGTTTGGTATTTTGAGCAAGGAGGAAGTGAATCTTTGACAGTAACTTATCAAAAAACAAGCAGCGGTGGTGGGGGAAGTGTAAATGAACAGATAATTCCTGCTACTGTGCTTGGTGAAGATTACGTAAGTCTTACAACACCTGATGCACCACCACCACCTGATGCCCCTACAAATTTGCAGGTAATCAGTACATCATCCACTTCTGCAAAAATAGCATGGACTAATCCGGCTTCCGGTATAACTAAGTTTGAAGTATTCAGGTCATTTGGAAATAACCAGGAATATATTCTTTATGCAACCGTTCCGGTATCTAATACATACTATACAGATACTGTACTGTTTCCAAACTCTACTGTGTATTATAAAGTAAGGTCGGTGGGAACAGATAGTAAATCAGATTTTAGTAGTGAGATCAGCACTCTTACATTAGGGGTAATGCCATCTTTGGATGTAATAGAAAATCAGTATATGAAATATGGTACACAGTTTAAAGTGTACGTCAATGCAAAATCTTCTATTGCTGAGAACCTGACTATTCAGGTAGACAATTTACCATCTTTTGGCAGCTTTACCGCTACAGGCAATGGCAAAGGGGAAATATTATTTAATAATCCTACTGCTGGTCAGCAAAATACCTACCCTGGTATTAAGGTTACTGTTACCAATCCGCAGGGAAATGCTACAAGTCGAACATTTAGCCTCACTGTTAACAGTAATTCTCTCCCTGTTGTTACTACGGCTCAAACCTCAATTACTATTAATGAAAATACTACACAGCAAATGACGCTTAATGCTACAGACGCAGATGGCGATGCATTAAACTGGTCTTTCTCTGGGTTACCTTCATTTATTAAAGTTGTACCTAATAATCAAACAGCTCAGCTTACATTGACACCTCTATCAGGTAGTGCGGGAACCTATACTGTGATTGCAAAAGCAGATGATGGTAAAATGGGAAGAGATACCCTTGCATTTACTGTTACTGTAAATCCGGTAGTGACCCAAACCGTATATGTTAATTTTGGACCAAGCGTTGCAAATACTGTTGGTGGAAAATGGAACAATAATGTTGCGAAAGTTTTAGCATTAAACGAGGTGTATCCTGTTATTATAAATCCCGGACTTAAAGATGAAAATGGGAATACTACAAATATGCGGTTTAGTTTTGCTGCAGTATCAAGTGCAAAAAAAGCTATCCTTGCAAACTATTCAGGAATGAATACCGGAAACAATTCAGGTATATATCCTGATAAAGTATTGAGTGCGGGTTATTGGTTTCCCTGGAACGAAAGCTATACCATGACTCTTACAGGTTTGAACCCGGCTAAGACCTATAATTTTACTTTCCTCGGCAGCTTCGTATACACTGGTTATCCTAATGCCGATGTATCCACCAGGATTGAGATCAATGGCTCAGCAGTCACTTTTAATAGCAACTATAACACTCAAAATACAGCAACAATTTCTGGAATTACTCCTAATGGAAGTGGAACTGTTGTATTAAATATATCAAGACCTTCATCAAATGGATCAAGCGGATACTTTCTAAACTCAATGGTAGTTTCTGATGGGCTTCCGGGAGGTGTATCTGTTCCTGGCAAGGTTAACAATTTTGCAGGGAAGTTTGAAAATGGCGCTGTTCATTTGACATGGACTAATACAACTTCTGTAGTTACTACTCATGAAGTGTACAGGGCTAACGTTCTCCAGGGTCCATATACACTCTTAAACCCTGGCGCCAATAATGGAACCAGCACATCTTATATTGATAATACTGTTCAGGGCAACAAGACCTATTATTATATGGTCAGAAGCAAGAACAGTGCTGGTGGTGCTAATACAGATGTAATCAAAGTGGTTGTACCAAATAAAGCACCAACTATAGTTACTAAAGAAGTTTTTGTAAAAACCTTGGATATACTTGATGCTAATATTCAGGCAACTGATGATGCTTCCGATATAATTACACTGGTAGCTTCTGAGTTGCCTTCATTTGCAACATTTACAGATAATGGCAATAAAACTGGTACCCTGCATTTGGCTCCTGGAGCGGGTAATGTTGGTGCTTTTGATGTAAAAATAACTGCCACTGATAATTATGGCGCTTCTACTTCATCTGTAGTTAAAGTTTATTCTACAGACAATAGAATTTCATCAGTTTATGTAAATTTCAATACGTCAGGCCCTGCTGATGGAATATGGAATAATTTTACTAAGCTTCCTACTGCTGGTGCATCTGTTACAAACTTGAAGAATGATTTGGGAACTGCAACTTCCATTGGGGTAACATTAGTAAATGCTTGGCCAAACTATGGAACTAACGGTGCTGTAAGTGGAAACAACTCTGGGGCTTATCGCGATACAGTATTACAGACTTATTATGCAGAAACAACAACGAGTACAAAAACAGTAAGAATAAGTGGTTTATCCACCGCATCCACAGCAAGATATAATCTTGTATTTATGAGCGGAATTACTGCTTATGACGACAGGACAACTGTGTTTACAGTTGGATCCAGCAATGTATCTGTTAATGCTGCAAATAATTCGGATAAAACAGTTCAGATCAATGGGATAACTCCTGCAGCTGATGGTTCGATAACCTTTACGGTTAACAAAGGTGCTAGTTCATTAGGTGCTTATCTGAATGCTTTGGTAATTCAGTCGTATACTGCTAGCACTTCATTGCTGGCTCCAGACAATTTCAAAGCTTCAGGTCTTGCAAAAGACTCTATTAAATTGGTATGGAATAACAGGGTAACTGGTGGAAATGTAAATGTATATCGTTCCACTTCTGCTAATGGTGTATTTACTCCTATTGCTACTGTTTCAGGAACGACCTATTCAGATTTTGGATTGCAAAGCAACACTGAATACTTTTACAAATTGAAAGCGGTCTTAGCACCGGATGAATCACCGTATAGTGTAACAATATCTGCTTCAACATTTGATTATTCAGTATACATCAATTTCAACAGAGAAAACCCTGCACCGGCTCCATGGAATAATACGAATGGTGATCCTGATGAAGGTGCAGTATTCCAAAACTTCTATAATGAAGAATATGCTCTTACCGGTATATCTATGACTGTTGGAAGCGGGTTTAGCGGTATAAATTCTTCGGGAATGAACACCGGGAATAATTCAGGTATAGTTCCAGATAAAGTGATGGAAAGATCCTGGTGGGTGGATATTCCGCAAACCGCCAGTGTAAAGTTCTCTGGATTATCTCACAATTCAACTTATAATTTTAAGTTCTTTGGCAGCAGGCAACCAACATCACCTACAGATTCGAGGATATCGGTGTACTCCATCAATGGTAAAACTGCTAAACTTGATGCTGCTGGTAATATATCCCGAATGACTTCAATTGAAAATGTACAACCAGATATTAATGGGGAAGTTGTAGTAGTAATACATGGCGAAAACAACTATGCTTATTTAAATGCTATGATCATTTCGGGTGGTAAAATAGCATCGAATCCGATTGAAGGAGCGAGCGGGCCTGTGTTCAGGCAAGGTAATAGTTCAGATAATGCTACAATAAACCCCGCTGCAACAGATGCAAATAACAACTTGCAGAAGAGCAAACTGAATGTATATCCTAATCCATTCAGGGATGATGTGATGATAAAACTGAACCTGGCAAAGAGTGCTTCAAAAGTTGTTATCAAAGTAACCGATATGTCGGGTAAAATTGTAATGCTCAAAGAAGTTGCTAATTTGCCTAAGGGGGTATGGCAGCAATCGTCGGGACTAAGCACCAAGAACCTCGCTCCAGGTATATATATTATACAGGTTCAGGGACTTGACGGTGAAATCTTACCTCCTGTGCGAATACTTAAAACGAGATAGTAATATTATAGATTAGTGAGAGATTGAATCTTGCAATTTTAAAAAATCAAAAATCCGTTAACATCATTTTGTTGTTAACGGATTTTTTTTGAGATAAAAATAGAGTTGTAATGATGAATGAATTGATATTAGGGGTAGGGTGAGGTGTAAAGTATAAGGTATAGGATGCAAGGTGTCGGGTGTAGGTTATATGTTACATGATGGTTATTAGCTGATGGCTGAAAGCTGAAAACTGATATCTCAAAGCCCTATCACCCAAACTCCGGTCCGCATATTGCATATTGATTGTTGCTGTATCCTGGAAAAGGATTTCCGGTTTTGTACATTCTTGTAAAATAGCGTTGAGTACTAAAGCCTGCAGAAATTAAGGAATGAATAAACTGTTCCTTATCGCATGGCACATCTATTACCACCGACAGTCCATTGAGTTTACTCAAAACATGTTGAATAAGTAAATCAGCATTTAATTGACTTGTTGCTGCAAATGGTCCAATCTGGTGATAATTTCTCCCTTCCCTTCCCAAAGCAAATCCTGAAATATGATTACCTTGTAGTAATACCCATGCTTTATGAGGATATTGATTAATCAAAGAATCTATTAGCCTTGCACGGTTCACACCAAAAACGGATTCATCCATTGTGATGATATCAGGAATATGTTGTGGCTGTATTAGCTGCAGAGTGGCACTACCGATGGGAACATCTATGGTATTAACTTCGGTTGTTACCAATCTTGCAATAGCATATTCATCTTCAAATCCGAATTTTTCGTACAGTTTACGTCCCTCTTCTGTTGCATCAAGTTTAATAGAATGGGAAAATTGTAATTTTTCTAAAACATGGGTAAGCAATACTTTACTTATTCCTTTTCCCCTGTAAGTTTTTTTTACCAATACCATTCCAATCCATGCCAGTTGATGGGTATAGCAAATTGCAATAGTGGTAGCAATGATTTCATCTTTGTGTAAAGCCGCAACACAAATATTCCGGGTATCTTCAATTAAAAAAGTCCAGTCACTAATAGTTTGGTTCCAGCCTGCTTCAACTGATAATAGCATAGCTGCCGGGGCATCCTCCTTCTTCAGGTCTCTTACTTTAAAATCATCTGATACCATTATGCTCTACCAAGAATTGATTTATTCAGTATAATTCATGTCTTTCTTAAAAGTTTCTTCAAGGAAGAACAAAGAGACTATCGCTAATATATAAGCGACAAGTCCAACAATTAATGCACCGTATATTATTCCGGTATGATCTTTCAGCAGTAAAAAAAATGCAGTTAATGGAATAACGGTTGCTCTTACGAAATTAGGAATAGTGGTGGCAACAGTTGCTCTCAGGTTTGAACCAAAGAGTTCCGCAGCAACGGTAATGAAAAGTGTCCAGTAACCACTGGAAAATCCCAGGCATGCACAAATTACATAAAACCATTTGGCGCTATGGAAGGGTGCTACGAGGTAAATGATTACCAGTGAAACTGAGATGAGTATAAACACCAGGATCGCCTTTTTCCTACTTTGCAAATACTGGCTTAAGAAACCGCTGGCAAGGTTTCCGGCTACCTGAGCCGCAAACGCAAGCATTACTGCTTTTCCCGCATTTATTGGTTCGTTTAACCCCAGTGCAAGCCCAAATTCAGGTGAAAATGTAATGAGTATTCCCACAACAAACCATATTGGCATCCCGATAATAATGCCATTGATATACTTTAATAATCTTTTTCTGTTGTTCAACAACATAAACACATTTCCCCGCTTTACATTTTTTTCTTTCAGTTTCAAATAGATACCTGACTCAAATACCCTGATACGCATTACCATCAGCAACAAGCCTAATCCACCTCCTATAAAAAAAGATATTCGCCAGTCGAAAAAATAGGATACCAAATAGGCAAGCAGTGCGCCCATGACCCCCATCGTAGCTACTAACGTTGCACCATAGCCGCGAATCCTGTTGGGTAAAATTTCCGATACCAGTGTAATACCCGCACCTAATTCACCAGCAAGGCCGAAGCCGGCTATAAACCGCAACACAGCATAAGCTCCAACAGAAGTAACCAGCCCGTTACCAATGTTGGCTAACGAATAAATTAGAATAGAACCGAACAACACGGATAATCTTCCTTTCCTGTCACCCATGATACCCCATACAATACCACCTATTAGCATACCCGCCATTTGAAGATTCAGCAACATTAGGCCGTCTTTCAGAATGCTTTCATCAGAAAGATTTAATGATTTCAGACTGGGTACACGAATTATACTGAAGAGAAATAAATCATACATGTCAACCATGTATCCCAATGCAGCTACTAATACTGGAAGTCGCATCAGGTGCTGAAGGGTAGTTTTGGAATCTGCAGTTGAAAGTCCGTTTGCCGAATCTTTTAATGTCATACTAAAGGTTGATTTATTTTAGAGAGGTATCAGGTATTAGCTTTCAGGTTTCATGTATCAATTTTCATGCACCAAGCCTGAAATCTTTGCATTGCAACTTATTAACTATAAACCTACAAGCCATAAACTCCTTATTCCTGTGTTTGTTCAGCACTTGTCAATTTATACAATTTCCCGTCTGCCTTGGTCATAATATATAATTCACCTTTTGCATCCCTGCCAAAATGGAGATCAACTCTTTGGCTGCCACAAATATCTTTAAGTGTAACCGGAGCTCCGTTTAAAGTAATTTTCCATTCCTTAATAGTTGCTGACTTTCCTTGTTGAATATCTGCTGTGTTCAGAAAAAATAACCTGCCGGATGGGATATCACCAAAAAGATACTTCCCTTTTAATTGAGGAACAGCATCTCCCCAATATTCCAGTCCGCCGGTAATAGCAACCCCTTCATCATGGTCAAACGCTGCAACTGGATAAGTAATTTTATATATGCTGTCATCAGCAGGCAGTGGAAATATATTATTGATATTATGATGCGGGTCTATCACGAAGCGTCCCTCCCGTATCGGCCATCCATAATCTTTACCCGGGCTTATCAGGTTTACCGATTCAATATGATGCTGACCAATATTGCATACCAGCATATCGCCATTCTTTGTCCAGGTAATCCGGTGCGGATTCCTGAAACCTGATGCATATACTTCTGCAGGTAATTTACTGTCTTTATTTTTTACAAAAGGGTTAGAAGCAGGAATACCATATTTCCCGTTAGCGCTATTGTGTCCCATCGGGTCTATCCGAAGAACAGTTCCCCAGATTTTTTCTTTACTTAATGCTAAATAAGGATAATCATGTTCAACACAACCACCATCACCCACACCTATATATAATAACCCGTAGTCTTTATCGCCTGGTTTAGCAAGCGGATTAAATGTAATTTCCTGTACCCCGTGGATTCCACTCACCATATCCACTCTGAATAGTTCACGGTTTGTACCTTCAAAACTATCAGCTGCAGGATCCTTTGCTTTCCATTCTGTAAGTACCCATTGCACGGTAGCTTTAACAGAATCATTGTAATCGAATTCTGCCTTAACAGTGCGTGGCGGCTCAGTATGTGTGGTATAAAAGATGCCGTTTTTGCTGAAATTGGGATGAAAAGCAAAACTACCCAAACCAGTAGCTAATCCTGGTACATGAATGAATTTTGGCTTCTGTTTTATTATATCTAAATACAAAACAGGCTTGCCGTTCTTTAGTTTATATAGCTTACCATTAAGGTCATCAACAAATAGATTGTCAGTATTGGGTTGAAAATCAAGTTTGGTAATTCTTGCAAGTGGCGGTTTCTTGCTATCAGAGCTAACCGGAAATTGAGTAACCTCAGTAAGATTTACTACTAATCCACCGAACATGATTCGTTCAGGAATGGGGTCAGTTATTCCTGCTGTGACTTCCTTTTTTGAATCACCCGACGACTTGTTCACATTTAAAAAAGCAATCAGGGCATCCAGATCATTTTCTTTGAGCGACTCAAAAGACGGCATCATGGTTTTGTATTCCTTAAACAATTTGTTTGCCCGTTCATCGCCTAATGTTATAGTTTGTTCGGGATTAAGGATATAGTGACGAAGCCACTCCACTGAAACTTCGTTGGTTATCCCTGCCAGTTTTGGACCAATGCCATTTTGATCCATGTTGTGACAACTGGCGCAATTTTGATTAAACAGCAACTCACCTTTTGCTATTATTATAGAATCAGTGCTGATAGAACTCTGCCCGGATGATGTTCCTGAATGACAGGAAAAAAATAAGTATAGTAATGGCAGAACTGCAATCGGAATAATATTGAAACCTTTTTTCATTGCAAAGAGTAGTGTTATGTTAAGATGTGTTATTTATATTATGTTGTCCATGTTTTGAAATGAATGGTGAATTGACAGTTTCAGGATAGATATTTCTTTATTACCTGTTCTCCATTTACCAAATTACTCTCACACCTCAAGATTTTTTTTCAGATAACATTTCCATGTCTGTGCTACAATCTTGGTATTGTCAACCCACCGTCTACCAAAATCACTTGTCCTGTGGAATACATAAAATCACCTTTAGCCAGTGCTGCCACTACCTTGCCTACATCTTCCGGCTGACCCCATCGTTTTTGTACACATAAACCCTCCTGTATCAGCTTGTCGTATTTTTCTTTGACTCCTGCTGTCATATCAGTTGCTATTATACCAGGCCTTACTTCAAATACCGGTATGTTGTATTCACCCAGTCTTACAGCAAACAACTGAGTGGCCATACTGAGCCCGGCTTTGGAAATACAGTATTCCCCACGGTTTACCGAAGCCACAGTTGCCGACATAGACGAAACGTTAATTATACAGCCATTAAAATTTGCATCCTGTTGCTGCTGTGCAATCATCCAGTTGGCGGCTTTCTGCATTAGAAAATAGCTGCCTTTTAAATTGGTGTTCATCACCTCATCATAACTTTCTTCTGTAGCTACGAGAATATCATTGCGCTGCCTGGGTGCCATGCCGGCATTATTTACCAGCACATTGAGTCTGTTGTAATGAACTTTAATTTCATTGATAATTTTTTCCCTGTCTTCAGAAGACGCTATGCTTCCGCGACAATAGATCACATCATTACCATAGCTTTTCAACTGCTGTATAGTCTCTTCCACTGCTTCGGCAGGACGCATACCGTTTATGGCCAAATCAAATCCATTAGCTGCCAGTTGTTGGGCTATGCCCAATCCTATACCCCTGCTGCCACCTGTTATGAGCGCTGTTTTTTTCAAAGTATGTATGAATTTAAATTTCGGGAATATCTACCCAGCATCTTTTGCTCCAGCTTTCCAATCCTTTTTCAGCCAGTTGAACTCCTTTTACACCTTCTCCCAAATTCCATGGGAAGGGTTCATCTTTTACAATGTGCTTTAAAAATAATTCCCATTGTATTTTGAACGCATTGTCATAGGTCTCCTGTTCAGGTACCTTCGACCAGCCTTCATAAAAATTAATAGGCTGGGCAATATCCGGATTCCATACCGGTTTGGGGGTATTGCCGTAATGCTGTATATAACATTCACGCAATCCTGCTACTGCTGAACCTTTGGTTCCATCTACCTGTAATGTCAGCAGGTCATCACGTCTAACCCTTACCGTCCATGATGAGTTGAAATGCGCAATGATGCCGTTTTCCAGTTCGAATGTAGCATAGGCTGCATCATCGGCAGTGCATTTATATGGCTTACCCTGTTCATCAATCCGTTCCGGGATATGTGTAGCCCCCAGGCAGGAAACTGCTTTCACTTTTCCAAACACATTATCGAGTACATAACGCCAGTGGCACAACATATCCACAATAATACCGCCGTCATCTTCTTTCCTGTAATTCCAGGAGGGACGTTGTGCCGGAATATTATCACCTTCAAACACCCAGTATCCAAACTCGCCACGTACCGAAAGTATTTTACCAAAAAAGCCCTGCTGAATCAGGCGTTTGAGTTTTACAATACCTGGCAGCCACAATTTGTCCTGTACTACTCCATTTTTAACACCGGCATCTTTACAAAGCTGATATAGTTGCATCGCTTCTTCGGTGCTGACCGCAATGGGTTTCTCGCAGTATATATGTTTCCCGGCTTTAACGGCCTTGCGGATGCCGTCAGCCCGTCTTGTTGTAGTTTGTGAATCGAAATAGATGATATTATGCGGATCGGATAATTCTTTATCTAAATTGGTACTTATCTTCCCCACTCCCGACAAAGCACAAAGGTTCCGTAGTTTATTTTCATCACGGCCTACCAGTACCGGATCAGGCATTATAATTTCACCAGGAGCGATTTTTACACCACCCTGTTTAATAATCGCAGCAATGGAGCGCAGTAAATGCTGATTGGTACCCATGCGGCCCGTAACGCCATTCATGATGATCCCTATCTTATGTTCTTTCATGTTATTGTTAGTTGTTGAATAATTCTTTTTTGTTACGAATGTTCCCGATAAGCTTTTATTATCCTTTTCAAAAATACCGACTGATCTTCTTTCCAAAATCGGTTGGAAAAAATTTCCACTTCATTAAAACCGGTAAAGCCGGCAGATTCTACCCAAGATCTGATTTGTTTTACAGGTATACATCCTTCTCCCATCAGTCCCCGGTCATTCAGCATATCTGTGGTTGGAGTATTCCAGTCGCAGATATGAAAAGCAAACAAATGACTGTTCCGTCCGCAACGTTTTATTTCCGCTTCAAGATGTGGATCCCACCAGAGGTGATACACATCCACTGCCACACCCACCCAGGGAGAATTCAATGCTTCTGCCATATCGTTTGCCTGTGCAAGTGTGTTAATGGCAGATCTTGTGTCGGCATACATCGGATGCAATGGTTCAATAGCCAGCTTTACTCCGGCAGCAGCGGTTTCCGGAATGAGTGCAGCTATTCCATCCTGAATTTGTTTTCTTGATTCTTCCAGTGATTGCGACGGGTCTGCTCCGCATACCAGCACAATAAGCGATGTTCCCAGTTCTGCCGCTTCAGCAATAGCCCTTCGGTTATCATCTAAAGCTTGTTTTCTTTTCACCGGATCTTTATCTGCAAAAAATCCACCCCTGCATAGCGAAACGATGCTCAGATTGTTTTCGCGAAGCAAATTACCCGTTTGCCTGATATTTCTGCCCTCTAATGCATTGCGCCAAACCGTGATACCGCTTACTCCGGCGGCTGCATAATGTTTAGCCGCTTCTTCTATACTCCATGGTTTGGTAGTGATGGTATGGATACAAAGACGGGAGAGATCAGTGATTTCCTGCATGTTTACTGAATATTGAAAAAAGTATGATAAGTTTCATTGTTGATAACCCGTTGCAGGTATAGTGCAGCCTCACGGGTATGATAGTCGCCCCACATGCTGGATTCGCTGTTGGGTATTTTACTTCCTGCAGGAATATGATCCCATCCATTGGGCCGGTGATAAATGGAATGCAATATCAGCCCCTGGTGATCGGAACCTGTACTGAGATAAGGTTCATCAAGCAGGGTATTCATTACTGTGAGTCCTGCCTGCCAATAGCGGTTGCCGTTGATGCTGTCGTTATTACGTTGCAGGTAGTTGCCTAAGCGTAACAAGCCCTGCACGGCAATGGCTGCTGCCGAACTGTCTACCGGTTCAAAGTCATTAAAGGGATTTGCGGGTTGATGTAAATAATCACCCAGTTTATGCAAATCCGGAGCGCCGGTATCCCAGTAGGGTATGCCATCAGCAGGGGTATTGTCAATATAAAAATCGCAGGTGGCTTTTGCTCCTTTTAGCAGCACCCCAAGCATGTTTTCTTTCTCGGGAAAGTCCTTATGGCTTAGGGTATCAAACCATTCCAGTTCTTCTGCAAATCCGCACATAGCCCAGGCCAGCCCTCTTGTCCATGTGCTGAAACCGGTATAGCCCTGTTGTGAATTGGGACAACGGAAATTACCATCATTTACATTGAACACACTTTCATGTGCTGTTCGCCCCCATGCATCATATATATCGCGACCCTCATTATAATATACCGCATATTTTGCTGTAGATGTGAGATGTTGTACAGCACGATCCAGCAAACTGATTTTTTTATCGCCTTCGGCCTGTAAAAAATGACCGAGAATATGGCTGACTATCAATGCCCGAACAGAGCGAATGGTATCTACAAAAAGTGAATGTGGTCCGTTAAAAGAATAAATAAAGCCACCACCGTCTTTAATGGATGTCCAGCGGGAGGCCTGCACCGCACCGGAAATCTTTAAAGCCAGGCTGTAAAAATTTTTCTCCCATTCATCCTGTGGTATTTTTCCTTCGTGCATCAAACGAAGCAAATTGCCATATGTGCTTACATTATTAAAGCCATGATCGTGCACCCCGGTATGGCTGATATGAGGCGCCATCACTTCAACGGTATTTTTCCGAGCTGAGTGCAAAAAAGAGGTTTCGCCTGTGGCATCGTACTGCAGTATAGCAGAGCCGAATTGAAAGCCCTGTGTCCATTCTGTCCAGCCCCTCGTAGTATATTGCCCGTTTACTGTAAATACCGGTGAGCCTTTTGATGTGTCATAATTTTTTTCAATGAGCGTAATTTTTCTACCGGATATTTCCCAGAATCTTTTCAGTTTATCTTTTAGTTCTGATGCCTGTAAACCTGATTTTACTTTCATGATTTTTAGTTGCAGGTATTTTTGTTTTTATCTAAGAGACAGTATTACTGCCTGACTCATTATTTTTTGAAAAAATTGTGGCAAAAGGTAGAATTTTTATGGCGGAAATACAAAACCATTCACTATTTAAAAAATTACAATAAAAAAAGAGAGCGGAGTTATCCGCCCTCTTTTTCATCACAACACCACCCTGCCAAAATAGCTTATTTTAAGGCGTCGGCGCTGCAGGTGCATCCTTTACAGCTACCGGCCAAATTTTTGGCGCCGGTACACTCACGCCTTTATTCGATCCGCGTTCCATCTTATCATTACCGAAATAATATAAGGGCCAGTTTTTGTAGGTCAATTGCTTTTTGCCAAACACTGTAATGGAGCCAAATAATGTTTTGTCTAAAGTGGAAGGCACCACTATCTTGTCTGTTTCATAAATAGGCCAAACAGGATTGTTGGAGAAATCAGGTTTGGTGAATTTGTTGAGATTGGCGCTGTCTTTTGCGAATGTATATAAGGTTATACCTTTTGCGTCTGAGAAATACAGGGTCTTTCCTTCTCCTTCTGTATAATCGCTTTTATATTTTTTGCCATCGTTACCTATCAGTTGGGTATTCACCAGCATAATGCTGTAATCAGGTTTTGCTACATACCAAACATTACCTACACCTTCGCCTTTTGTTTCTCCGGGAGCTTCTCTTACATTTACACCACCCGATGCCGGTGCATAGTAATATAATGGCCATGATTTATAGGTTGTCTGTTTACTGCCTGAAGCTGTTGTGATAGTTGCAAAATCTGCAAGATCCAATCCTGCACCTAAACTTTCCTTTGTAAGGTCACCGGCATAATATAAAGGCCAAACTGCTGCGCAGCCACCAGCGCAATTATTTTGCCCGTTATAATCGTTAGAAAAATAATACAGTGTATTGCCCAGTGTATCGGTGAGGTATGAACCAAGTGTGGCGCTTGTTGCCAGCAAGATTGTTGGTTTTTTTTCTGGAGTTGCAGGAGTACTGTCTTTAGTACAGGAGCCGATAAAAAAAGTAGCGATCAATAGAATACTACTTAATGCTTTGAAAAAAGCAGGCGGATATATTTTTTGTAAATACATCATACAATGGAAATTTTTAAATGAATGCAATAATTTTCGGGAGAACAGCGCTGTATGCCCTACTATACGATGGATACGATTTGTAGTATATTCTTCGAAATCAGAAAAAGAATGGTTGCCTGAACAGAAAAAAATCTTCAGGCAGTTTATAATATTAATTTGCGGCCCTACACTATTTTATACTATATTGAACATTCTATTAATCGAAATGTAATGCGGTATATATTTTTAATTACAGGGATATTATTTTTCTACTACAGTTTTGCGCAGGATACTACAGAATGTTATTTTGATGAACAATTTCAGCTTACTTCAAAAAAAAATGCAGCCTATAATGGTAAGCGTGTAAGACGGGATGATCATTGGGAAGCGTTTGCTTACTTTTCAAATGGATCAACATTATTTCATGGGTTTTTTAAGGACAAAAAACTAACCTCAAAAGACGGAATGTTTACTATATATTTCCCCAATGGTGTAAAAAATGTAGTTACATATTTTAAAGATGAAAGAGTAGAGGGCGTTTTCATAAGATGGCATAATAATGGAAATATGAGTGACTCGGGATTAATACAGGACAATTTGAAAGAAGGCTTATGGAAAACCTGGTATGCGACAGCAACTCCTGAATCTGAAGGTAAATATCTTAATAATAAACCCGATGGTATATGGCATTGGTATTATAGCAATGGAAAACCTGCTACTATCGAAACATACAAAAACGAAAAACTAAGCGACCTGAGTTGCTTTGATACACTTGGTAATAATACGGGTAGTAATTGCCGGATTGATAAAAAACCATGTCCTGAAGGTGCACGTAGCTTTGATCAGTTTGTGAATGATAATTTGATTTACCCCGATAAGGCTTTTAAAAAAGGCATTGAGGGAACAGTGAAATTTGAATTTAATATTACTAAAGATGGCAGACTCACAAGGATCAATTTTCTTAATGAAAGCAATTCCTTATTACAGGATGAAGTGGTAAAATTTTTAAAATCAGTACCTAAATGGGAGCCGGCAGTTTCACATAACAGGGAAATGGACTACATGTATACTTATATCATACCATTTTATGTGGATCAGTAGGGGGGATTCCGGCTTTGGGTTTTGAGCATTGGGCTATGAGGTAAAACTTCGGCTTTCAGGTTTACATTTATCGTTTCACATTTCAGGTTTCACTCACTACTCAAATTATCTCATCTCCTATTCTAAATGTTCTAGAACAAGCCAAATAACTGTGAGTCAATTTTGCCAATGATTTCTCCGAGATGTTCTTCATTTTCGGCGAATTTATTTTTATCAACATCGATGATGAGCAGTGGCCCTTCTTTATAGCTTTCAATCCATTTGTTATAAAACTCGTTCAGCCGTTTCAGGTAATCAAGCCTGATATTCTCTTCATATTCCCTGCCTCTTTTTTGTATTTGACCAACAAGGGTAGGAACGGAGGCCTGCAGGTAAATCATAAGATCAGGTGGTTTTACCATTTGCCGCAGGGTTTCAAAAAAACGAAAATAATTTTCAAAATCCCGCTTGCTCATCAATCCCATTTCGTGCAGGTTGGGTGCAAAAATATGGGCGTCTTCATAAATGGTCCTGTCCTGTATTACTGTTTCATTTCCTTTTTGTATTTCGAGGAGTTGGTTCAGCCTGTTGTTGAGAAAATAAATCTGCAGGTTGAAACTCCACCTGGGCATATCCTCATAAAAGTCGTAGAGGTAAGGGTTGTGATCAACATCTTCAAACTGCGGTATCCAGCGGTAATGCTTACTCAGCATTTCTGTGAGTGTTGTTTTTCCGGCGCCAATATTTCCGGCTATGGCAATATGCTTAGGCTTCTTAGTTTTCGCCATTAGATGTAGATTCAAAGTTTGAAAAATGGGATACGGATAATGTCTACTTAACAAACTTATTTTTCAAGATAATAAATTTACCCGCTTTTCAATACAGGAACCGGTCTTTTCTTAAAAATATTTTGTCCCTACCGCTTCCCGAACCAGTTTCATAGTAGCATCAGCACTTTTTCTTGCTTTCTCAGCTCCGCCTTCCAGTACTTCTTTAAGGTAGGTTTCATTGTTTCGTATTGCAATCGCTTTTTCCCGGATGGGTTTGATGAAGGCAATCATATCATTTGCCAGTTGCTTCTTCATATCTCCATATCGAATATTACATCTATTATAGTCCTCTCTGTATTTTTCATACACTTCTTCAGTTCCTGAAAGTTTCATCAACTGAAAGATATTCTCAATATAGTCGGGCATTGGCGCATTTGGCGTTTTGGGTCCTTCATCTGTCTTTGCCTTCATTATTTTTTTTCTGATCAGATCGTCATCGTCTGATAAATACAGGGTAGCATTCTGATTTTCACTTTTACTCATTTTACCTGTACCATCAAGGCTCGGCACTTTTACCAGTGCTTCTCCAAAATTAAAAGCCAATGGTTCTGGAAAAACATCTCCATAGCGATGGTTAAACCTGTTGGCAAAGTTGCGCGCCATTTCAAGGTGTTGCTCCTGGTCTTTACCTACAGGCACATATAAAGCACGGTGCAATAAAATATCTGCCGCCATCAGCACCGGATAAGTTAATAGTGCCGCATTTACATTCTGGGGTTGAAGTTTTGCTTTGTCTTTAAAAGTGGTGGTTTTTTCCAGTTCACCTTTATATGCCAGGGTATTCAGATAAAGATAGAGTTCTGAAGTTTCGTGTACATAGCTCTGACAGTAAAGCGCTACCTTATCAGGATCGAGTCCGCAGGCCAGGTATTCAGACATTACATGAAGTACGTTGTTTCTTAATTCCTTTGTATCCGGATGAGTTGTGAGTGAATGGAGGTCTGCTATCATAAAATAACATTCGTATTCCTCCTGCATCCGTAAATAATTTTTCAGTGCCCCAAAATAATTACCCAGGTGCAGGATACCCGTAGGACGGATACCGCTCATTACAATACTTTTCTGCTCCTTTTTTTCCATAGCGGGCGAAGATACGGCAATAACGATAAATGTCAGGCGGCAAACGATAAACGGATATTCTTTATATTTGATGTCCATTTATTTGGAATTTCACCGACTAAATAGTTTCACATCATTGTAAACAATCAAAAGAATATTTATGAAACCTTCCATACTTTGCGCCGCTTTCTTCAGCATGATATTATTGTACAGCACCGCACAATCGCAGGAGCACAAACTTGTAAAACAATGGGAAACAGACACCATACTCAAGGTGCCCGAATCTGTTTTGTATAGTGCTGCTAATAAGGTGCTGTATGTGGCTAATATTGACGGACAGCCCTGGGAAATGGATGGGAATGGATCAATAGGGAAAGTAGGCTTAGACGGTAAGATTATCGCCTCGGAATGGGTAACCGGATTAAATGCCCCTAAGGGTATGGGTATATATGGAAGCAAACTCTATGTGGCTGATGTAACTGTGATAGTAGTAATTGATACCCGTCAGGGAAAAATTATTGAGAGGATACCGATAGAAGGGGCCCAGGGATTGAATGATCTTACTGTAGATAGCAAAGGTGTAATATATGTTTCTGACTCAAAAACTAAAAAAATTCACCGTGTAGAAAAAGGTAGAGCAACTACAATGGCAGAAAACATGAAGGGACCCAATGGTGTGCTTGCCGTAGGTTCAGCACTATATGCTACCGATGCAGGTGGTTTATATAAAGTAGAAAAAGGCGGCACTCTTACAAAGATTGCTGATGGCATGGAAGGAGGCACAGATGGTATTGAAGCCATAGGCAACGGTGATTTTATTGTTTCCTGCTGGGCCGGTTCAATATGGTATGTGCATGCTGATGGTCGCAAAGATCATTTACTTGATACACGCGAACAGAAAATCAATTCTGCAGATATTGGATATGATCCGGTAAAGAAGATAGTGTATGTACCTACTTTCTGGAAAAACAATGTAGTGGCATATCAATTGCAGTAATGTGGTTTGTCGTTCGGGGCAATAATATTCTTTTGGGTAGAATAATTTACGTGTTGAGATTTTATAATCTACACCTCAAACACCTTACCCTCTGCTATTGCAAATATTTTGTCTCCTGTTTTTCTTTTCACGTTTGATATTCCTGTGAACCTGCTGAATGCAGGTAAGGTGCAGGCATATTTTTCAAAATGAAAACAGGGTAGATGGAGCCCTTGCCGGGCAATACCATTTATGCGTATACCAGGATGAATATGTCCGCAAAATGAAAACTTTTCATTTTTCTTCAAACTATACTGCATATAATCATGCAGGAAAACAAAATCTTTTATAATTAGCTGGTAATCGTGAAGTATTATTCCTGCTTTTTTATACCACTGTTCATTTAATATATCATGATTACCTTTTACAAGATGTACCTCAAGCGATGATAAATCATTACGCCATTTTTCAAACAGGTCGTGCTCTGTATTTTCTTTGCTATGAAACATATCGCCCACTGCAATCAATCGCACCGGTTTAAAAAACTGTATCGTAGCAATTAACCGCTGCAGGTCTTCTTTGTAAATTGTTTGTGGTACGCCAATCCCGGCTTTGCGAAAATGCCCGGTTTTGCCAAAATGAAGATCTGCCAGTATTAATGATTTTTCTTCCTCCCAAAAAACAGCTCTGTTGGCAGATAGCCAAAGCGTTTGATCGAGTAGTATATGTTTTAATGGAGGATGCATGGTGGAAAGGTGTGTGGTTTTGGGTTATGTGTTTCAGGTTTCAGGTTACTGGTCTCTGATGCTCATAGTTGAATGCTAACTGCTGAAAGCTGAAAGCTGACTGCTGATAGCCCATAGCCCATAGCTCAAAGCCCATAGCCCTACCAAAAATACTTTTCAGCCAAAACAATTGACTCTGGTTTGCCAACATCAACGAGTATATCACCCGAATGATCGTAACCCATGATGGGATGATCTTTACAAAGACGCAGGTAAACATCTACCATCGAAAATTTTCCATCTTCGGTCAGTAAGTTGAAAAAGCTGTGATGAATAAGATGGATGCCACTGAAAGCCCTTGCAACCGGGTTGGGTTTAGGAATGGCAATTCGTTCTTCACCCGATTTATTGTTACGCCAGCCACACAGATGATCGCTTTTATCAAATAAAAAAGATCTCGAAGAATTGCGGTCTGATATTGCTAATGTTGCTACCGGTAAAAGTTCCAGATGAAATGCAGCCATAGCAAACAGGTTCAAATTTGTCAGGATATCCGCATTGAGCACAAAGAAATTTTCAACATCTCTCAGATGCGGAGCGGCAAACTTTAATCCTCCGCCAGTTTCAAGGGGCTCGTCTTTCTCGTGTGAGATAATAATATGACAGCCGAAATGATTGTGATTGTCAAGAAAATTTATTACCTGGTCTGCAAAGTGATGAACATTGATCACCAGCCTGTCAATCCCAAAACTTCTAAGGTATTCAATATTGCGCTGCAAAAGCGGCTTACCATTCACCACAGCCAGTGCTTTGGGATGATGATCTGTCCAGGGCTTTAATCTTGTGCCAAGCCCGGCTGCAAAAATCATAGCTGTATTGATGGGGGTTGTTGTCATTGGTAATTTGCTTTAGTGTTGGTTAGCTTGGGGCTATCAGCTTTTGGCTATGAGCTATGAGCATTTTGCTTTAAGATTGCTGTCATATCATTTATAGTATCTAATGTTGAAAAAGTGAATCGTGAAACTACAAAGGACAAGCCAATAACTCAACATCCAACGCTCAAAGCTATTGCACTGCCCACAGCCCATTGCCCACAGCCCATTGCTCAAAGCCCACAGCCCTTTGCTCAAAGCCCACAGCTCACAGCCCACTACCCATCTCACTCATTTACCCAATTCTTTTCTTCCTGCACGATATGATGAAGAACCACCTTTACACCAAATTTTTCTTTAAGGTGCCGGGCAAGACTGTCGGCGGCAAACACGCTTCTGTGCTGCCCACCCGTGCAGCCAAAATTTACCATAAGACTTTCAAATCCTCTTTTGATATAGTCGGCCACGGAAATATCAACGATACCATATACGTATTGCAAAAAAGAAGGCATTTCACTTTTATGAAGAAGAAACTCCTGCACTTCTTTATCCCGGCCCGTAAGTTTTTTAAACTCGTTGAACCTGCCCGGGTTAAATATTCCTCTGCAATCAAAAACGAAGCCCCCGCCATTATCACTTTTATCTTCGGGTATGCCTCTGCGATAGGAAAAGCTGCTGATATATACTGTCAATGGACAATCATCCCCGGCTATTGGAGTTTCGTACCTGTTAATGATTTCATCGTCTACTATCTGCATCAACACTTTTTGTAATTCGGGCAAACGCACGGGCATTTTTTTGTGTTGCAAAAACCATTTTAATTGTTTTAATCCTGAGGGGATGCTGGTGATAAATGTTTGCTTTCTTTCAAACAATCCTCTGAATCCATAAGCACCCAGGGTTTGCAGCATTCTTATCAGTACAAAGCCATCATAACTGTCTAAGAAATCCTGCCGGTTCAGTGTTCCATTCAACAGGGAATTTACTTCGTCGAAATAATAGTTTACCAGTTCGTCTTTCCATTCATGCGGCAATGCAGCACGTGCCTGCCACAGCATTGAGGCAACATCATACTGCAATGCTCCCTGCATGCCACCCTGGTAATCTATAAAGTACACTTCTTCATCTTTCACCATCACATTACGGCTCTGGCAATCGCGGTGCATGAAATATTTGGCTTCTTCCTGCATGAGATAACTGCTTAGAATTTCAAAGTCATTCAGCAGAAGATTCTTATCATAAGGCAGGTCAAGAGCCCTTACAAAATAGTAAAGAAAGTACAGCAGGTCGGAATAAATAGCCTGCTTATCGAATGAACGGGTAGCAATGCAGTTGCTGTAATCCAATCCTTTTCCACCCTGTATCTGCAATTTAGCGAGTTGCGCAAATGTTTTTTTATACAGTTTTTTTACACGGTCAGAAAACCCTTCTTTTTTTAGAATATCAAACAAAGAGATATCACCAAAATCTGTTTGAATGTATTTTGTTTTAGCGTTGTCTTCAAATAGTATATCAGGTACAGCGAGTTGTTTTTTATAAAAGTGTTTTGAAAATTCTATGAATGCATTGTTCTCTGCAATATTATTGGGGTTGTAAGTGATGATATAAGAACCGTCATCAGTTTTTGCACGAAAATACTGGCGATTGCTGCCGGCCTGTCTCAGTGTATACACCTGCAACAACTTGTGCCGGTTCCAGCTTTCAAAAAAAGAAGTAACATCAGCAATTACATCAGCCATGATAGGATTTTAGTGGGCAAAGATAAGGAGGGAGGAAAAGAAATGTATATAATACGATGTAAAAGAGTATGATGGTTAAACGTGAAACAATAAACGAAAAACGGCAAATTTCAGATTATAAAATTCCTATTGATAAATACATCTCAATACAAAAGCCGTCAACTAATAAGCTGACGACTTTTGTGAAATATAAAATACCAATTAATACCCGTCGTTCTGTTTTAAATTACCCAAACTTCTGTCTATCTGGTTTTGAGGTATAGGCAAATAATTGTTATGATTTTCAACTGTAATACCTCCGTAAGATGGGAGATAAGTTCCTTCAAAAGCTGAGTAACTTTCTTTTACCTGCTTCAATATGCCCCAGCGCACCAGGTCATAAAACCTTTGTCCTTCCAAAGCTAACTCTAACCTGCGTTCAAACTGAACAGCTTTTAATGCATATGCTTTATCAGGGAATGTAGTATATTGTCCAATTTGATAATCGGCTGCATCAGTACCATCGGCCGCTTTTTTATGTGGAAGATGTGAAGCTCTTTCCCTAACCTTGTTTACCAGTTTTCTGGCTTCTTCAAGATTGTCTGCATTTACATAACATTCAGCAGCCATTAAATAAACATCCGCAAGACGAATAATGTTTACATTCAGGCCTGTTACATATTCACTACCCGATACTGTTTGTGTAGCAAAAGAAGATAAATTAATAGTGTGTTTCTGTGCGAGGAAAGGTCCGCCAAATGCTGGGTCCCTTATCCATCCGTCACCGGGCATAACACCCCAATCCCTGAATTTTACACCCCTTCTTGCAACAGTATAGTCGAGGCGCGGATCGAATTTGATGGTCTTATCCAATACATAACTTGATTTGTCACCGGGAGATTGCAAATCAGAAATATAAGGATTTGTTCTGTAAGAATTATCCAGCATAGGCAACCCGTTTGCATCCACTTTAAATGCATTTACCAGGTCAATAGTTGGCTGGTAAAAACCGCAACAGGTTACAGGGGCACTACCGTAATATCCGCCTAACATATCGCCTACATTTGCATTGTCATTAACAGAGCCGCTGATCGCATGCTGTACGGCAAAAATAGCTTCAGGACCATTTTCAGTTTCGGTCTGAAAATTGTTTTCGAATGGCATTGATGCCAGATCTCCTGATGCAGCCATAACAGCCTGAAATAAAGGAAGAGCTTCAGAATGCTTATTCTGATACAGTAATACTTTACCCAGATAAGCCTGTGCAATTGTTTTATTTACTCTGCCAACTTCTCCTTTAGGTTTGCTTACCGGCAAATTGGATATAGCAAACTCCAGATCGCTTTGTATCTGTGGATATATATCTGTATCGTTTGGTTTTACCGATGCATCAGCTGTAGAAGTTGATTCATCAATATATGGCACATTTACAAAAGCTCTTCTAAGCAGGAAATAATAGTGCGCCCTCAGCATGCGGGCCTCAGCTTCAATTTCTTTGGCTCTTGTTTCATCAAACTTCCCATCTTTACCTGACTGCAATGTTGCCAATGCTTTCAGCACGCTGTTACAGCTTAATACACCTTCATAGCTTCTAATCCAAAGCGTTTCCACCTGGTCGTTGGTACTGATAGGAACCATTTTTTCCAGGTCAGTCATCGTAGTAATATCTGTGGCTGTACTGCCTTTATGCGCGTCATCTGCCATCACTTCTCCAAATAACCATTGGCTGGGAGCAGAAGCATAATTACCCCATGTACCATTTCTGTTTCCGTTTAACATACCATATGCACCAATTAATAATTGTTCAACACCATCTGTTGAATTTAACTGGCTGCCTGTTAGCTGCCCCTGGGGTGAAATTTCGAGAAAGCTCTCTTTACAGGAAAAAAGCCCCGACAAAGAGACCACTATTGCCACTGTGAAAATTTTTATCTTATTCATATTTGAAATGCTTTTATTTATTTATAATTCCTTCTGATCGTTATTAAAATGTAACAGACAATCCTACCAGGTACTGCCTTGAAACAGGATAAATACCACTATCCACACCTGGAGCAGAGAATGTACTGCTCATTTGGCTTACTTCAGGATCCATGCCTGTATATTTTGTAAGGGTAAACAAGTTGGTAGCGCTTACATATGCTCTTAAGTTTTTGATGTATTTACCTAAAAGTCTTTCACCGAAGTTGTAACCGATTTGCAGGTTTCTCATTCTAAAAAAGCTGCCGTCAAGAACATAATATGAGCTTGAGTTCATCTCATACCCTTTGCGTGTTGCATAAGGTGAAGGTATATTGCTGTCTTTATTGGTTGGACTCCAGGCATCCAAAAGCCTTGTAGAAATCGCTCCGCCAAATAAACCAAAATCAGTGAACTGGCGGGTGGATTCATACAAATCATTACCTTGCGAACCATTGAAGAACATCACTACATCAAAGTTTTTGAATGTAGCATTCAGACTGAATGAGTAGATAAAATCAGGATGAGGGTTACCAATAATAGTACGGTCATTAGCATCAATAACTCCATCAGGTTTCCCATCTGGACCAGAAACATCCGCATATTTAGGTCCGCCAATTCTGGCTCCGGTATACCCGGCAGCTACTTCTGATGCATCCTGGTATATGCCCACCATCTTGTAACCATAGAAAGCACCAAAAACTTCTCCTGGTTTTAAAAGTGATATTTGCAGGTTCCTGTACCCGAGGTAAGGTTGTTGCGGAATGGATGGGGCAAGGAAAGTGACTTTATTGATATTTTTGGAGAAGTTAACACCAAAGTCGAATGTGAAATTATTAGCATTAGGCCTGGTATAATGATAGTTCACCGAAATTTCAACTCCTTTATTATTCATTGTACCTACGTTAATAAAGGGTGAGCTACCTTGTCCAACTGCTGCTGAAGGTTTTGGTACCGGGTACAGCATATCTTTTGTATCACGGTTATACCATTCAATACTACCATCTATTGAATTATCAAGTAAACTAAAATCTAAACCGATATTCAGTGAACTCAACTCCTCCCATTTAATAGAAGGGTTATCATAGTTACTTTGCCAAACACCAGACACCAAAGAGCCTGTAATTGGATAATAAGAAGCATTCTGAGCAGAACTATATCGGGGCAGATAATTAAATGCCGGGATACGCTGATTACCTGTAACGCCATAACCAACTCTCAATTTCAGATCATTTATCCAGCTAACATTTTCCATAAAGCTCTCACCGGACAAGCGCCATGCTGCACTCACCGCCGGGAAAACCCCATACTTGTGTTCCGGACCAAAATTTGAAGAACCATCTCTTCTCAGTGTAGCGCTTAAGAGGTACTTGCTGTCAAATCCATAATCTATACGGCCAAATAAGGAATACAGAGAACTGAAACTACCGTTGCTTCCATTATTGATGTTAGATGATCCGGCGTCAAGATAATAATAGTCAAGATTACCGAGGATAAAATAATCATTTCTGCTACCTGATATTGCACGGTATGAAGTTTTAATGGCTTCAGTACCTGCTAACACGCCTATGTTATGTTTACCAAATGTTTTTTTGTAGTTTAACGTATTTGTCCATGTCCAGTCGTTGCTGTACCCATAGTTTTCACTCATTCCATTGCTGGTAATACTACCTTCAGAATGTTCAGGGTTAGGATAACTTACACTGAATGAGTTCCAGTTTTCATAGCGTAAACCAAAACTGGTTCTGGCTACCAGTCCTTTAATAATATCTACTTCAGCATATACATTTCCCAGTAATGTATTACTTAAGGTATAGTTATCTTTAGCCCTGTACAATAGGGCCATGGGGCTTTGTGCATTTCCTAATTTGTCTCCTCTTGTTCCTGCAAAATGGCCCCCTTCGTCATATACCGGTATGATGGTTTGTATCCTATAGGCAAAACCGAGTGGCGAACCTTCACCCTGATAACTTCCCGCTGTATTTACATTAACACCTACACCATTGGCGCGGGTTCTGGCATATTGAAAGTTTTCTCCAATCCTTACCCTGTTGTTGAACATGGAAAAATTGGTATTTGCCCGGAATGTATATCTTTCAAACCCTGTATATTTTATAGTACCTTTCTGATTCATATAACTGCCGGAAACAGCATAGTTTGAATTTTGCCCACCGCCACTTACACTCAGCATATAGTTTTGCATTGGTGCATTGGTGGATATTTCATTGAACCAGTTGGTTCCTGCTTTATTTGCTTTTGTAATCTGGTAAAATGTAGACGGTACCCTGCTGTAATTATACTTAGCCATATCTGCGTCTGCGGCAGTAATATCATGCCCGGTCTTTTTGCCAGCTAATAAATAGTCAGGTAATACAGGTGTTGATCCATTTCCATAGTTTGTTCCTGTTGTGCTTCCTTTACCGGGTAACTGAGCAGGGTCATTTAAATTATTAAATGAAGCGTAGAGATAATCTGCAAATTGTGTTGGATTCATCATCTTGGGAAACGATTCCCTGCGTGGCACCTGTGTGCCTATATAGGTATCAAATGTAACTCTGGGTGGTGCGCCGTTATGGCCTTTTTTGGTGGTGATAATTACTACCCCGTTATTTGCTCTTGCTCCATATATAGAAGCAGCAGAAGCATCTTTCAGTACCTGCATGCTTTCAATATCGTTCTGGTTTAACCAGCTTAGTTTACCCTCATAAGGAACTCCGTCAATAACAAAAAGCGGGTCGTTGTTGTTGATAGTGCTGAAGCCACGGACCCTGATCTGAGGTGTTGATCCCGGAGCGCCGTCATTAATGATCTGTACACCGGTTGCTTTACCCTGTAATGCCTCTACAGGGCTTGCAACAGGTTGAGCTTTCATCTGCGAAACATCTACTACAGAAACTGCACCGGTAAGGTCTTTCTTCTTTTGCGTGGTATAACCGGTTACCACAATTTCTTCTAATGCACTTTGTTTTTCTTTTAAGGCTATAGAAAGAAAATTAATTCCTGCTGCAGAAACTTCCACAGGATCAAATCCCACAGAAGTAATCACCAGCACTGATTTTTCTTCCGGCACTGTGATGGTAAATGCACCTTCTGCATCTGATACCGTACCTGTATTTGTGCCCTTAATGTTTATGGTTGCTCCCGGTATGGGTTGACCATTAGCATTGTTGGTAATTTTTCCCGAGATCTTTTTCCCCTGGGCAAACAGGGAAACCCCCGGAAGCAGCATGCAAAGTATTAGAGCTATGTACTTAGCATGTTTCAGTTTTGCAATCATGTTTAAATTGTTTTTTTTGGTTGATAAAAAAAGAGACATCGTTTAGCTTTATGAGGCATAAAAACTTTATAGCGCAGGTATTAGTATTACTTATACCCGCAACTCAATGTTGAATTGTTGATTAAAATAATTGTGTGAAGGACTGAAAATGGTTGTAAACTGATTTTTCAGAAACTTTATGGAGATACTTATCTGTACATTTTCTTCTTGAAGCAGTTACACAACTTTGTTTTAAAAGCCGTTGGTTAAAGCGACTTGTTGTTTTGCATAGCATATTTTCTCATATTTTGGTAAACAATCGATTGTGCAATTTAACAAAATATTAAAATTGTCCAAAAAAATAAACTACTTTTCAGAGAAGTATATTACTATTTATTTAAAACAGATATTTTTCATTATAAAGCTAACGTGATAGCCTATATCAGGTGCTAACCATTTTATTTCATTATCTTTCTTAAACCACGTCATCTGCCGTTTTGCATAATGCCTTGTGTTCTTCTTAATATCAGACACCGCCTGTTCTAATGATATTTTCCCGTCTATATACTCAAACAATTCTTTATAACCCACGGTTTGGAGTGCAGTAATGTTACGATATGCAGTCAACCCGCTTACTTCATCCAATAGTCCGTCTGCCATCATTTTATCAACCCGCCGGTTGATTCGCTCATATAAAACCTGGCGTGAGAGTTCTATACCGGTTTTAATAATTTGAAATGGACGTTGCTTTTTAGGTGAACTATGCAATTCCAATATTGATTTGCCGGTTGTCATTTTCACTTCAAGCGCCCGCAGCATTCGATGTGGGTTTAATACTTCACCCCGTGTATAAAACAAAGGATCATTTTGCTTTATCATCTCCGTCAACCATTCCATGCCTTTATGCTGATATTCGGACCTCAGTTTCTGCCGTATATCTTCATCTGTTTCGGGCATTTCATCCATGCCTTCGCAGAACGCTTTAATATATAACCCTGTCCCGCCAACCAATACTGCAAAGTCTTTTTTTGCAAAAATTTCTTCAGCAGCTTTTAGTGCATAATCTTCAAAAATGCCGGCATTCACTTCCTCCAATATGGAGTGAGAATTTATAAAGTAGTGTTTTATATTTTGCAGTTCGCTTGCATCAGGCTTTGCCACACCAATATTCAGTTCCCGGTAGCATTGCCGGGAGTCGGCAGAAATAATTTCGGTGTCGAAATATTTTGCTATTTCAATAGAAAGTTTGGTTTTCCCTGAAGCTGTTGGCCCAACAATTACTATACATGTTTTCATTTGATCATTCTAAAATGCTTATGAAGCGTTGCAGAAAACTGATAAAAAGAATTTCTTAAAAAACAAATTTACAGGGTACTATTGCATAACTCAAATCTTTGAATTACATTAGACAACAATTCGTGCCATCCCTTTTTACCCCTCATACTCCGTTACCAATTATAGTGTAAGCACCCCGACTATCCATTCTCTTATGCATTGTAATTCCAAAGATGAAGTATCCTGAAAGTTCAATTTAATCTCCCGGTAGTTCAACTACATCCCGGTACTCTTATTACACCTGCACACCCGGCATGCTCTGCATGACGCACCCACTCCCGTATTACCTGGTTGCTCCAATTAAACACCAATACTTCATTTCTTTAAAAAAGTTATTATGAAAAGTAAACGAACCTCAAGATCAAAAGCTGTAAAGGCTAAACCCAAGCCTAAGCCGGCAAAAAAAGCAATCGTATCAACCAGATCAAAAAAATCTGTAAAAGCTTTACCTGATATTACCAAAATGACACCTGGTAGCAACAGGCTTATTAAATCATTGGAAAAAACATCTTTCCGAAACAAAAAAAACATACAGGCTGCCCTTAGGAAAGGCAATTTTAAACCGGTTGAACTGGCACCTGCCTTCAGTCATGTGTATAAAAAATCGCATGGCGATGCTGTAAAATTAGCGGAATCTTATGCTATTAACCTGCCGGATCATCAGCAACACCGGGAACTTTTTCAGGGTGCTGTTCATTTAAAACAAGAAGAGAGAAAAGCGTTGATAAGCGGATACCGTAAAGCTGGTCAGGCAAGGGGCATAGTTCATGCCATCAGCCAGTTGCCAAGAGGATACGGACGTGTATTGATGAAAGATTTTGTAGGTGAAAAGAAAAATATTGATAAGTCAGCCGTTGATGAAGTGCTTTTCTGGCTACGTGATGCGGGATTTGAGTTGCAGCGACTTAAAGCCCAGGGCAAAAATCCGGATAGTCCACAGCATGAAGATATGGATGATGCCGTAGTGGAATTTTTTGAAGATCTCGCAGATGATATAGTAAATGCGATTAATGCCGTAGTAGATGCTGTAGTTAACGCTGTGGAATCTCTGGCCGCTGCAATTGTGGATGTAGTGAACTGGGCAGCAGATGCTGTTGCGGGGTTAGTGGAGGCTTTGATTGCCGCAGGTAAAACTATTTTCGATCTCCTTTCTGCTGCCATACAAACAGGCTATGAACTGGTAAAGAAAATAGTTGCCGGCATTACTGCTATAGGTAAAGCCATGTTTGAAGTACTGGACGCTGCCGTCAATCTTGTTAAAGATGCCTTCATCACTGTGTTGCGGGCTATTGACCAGTTGGGCAAACAATTGATAGAATTTGTATCCTGGCTGGCTTCAAAAACCTACGATGTGATTAAGAAGGCGGTTGAAGCGCTGATAGAAATAGGCAAGAGTATAGGCAATATATTGGAAAAGGCATTTGAATTTGGATTTGCATTGGTGAAAAGTTTTGTACAGGCGCTGCTTGAAATAGGCAAGACTATCGGAGAAATTTTAGTAACAGCTATAACACGTCCTTCCGCACTATTCGATACTATTATCCGCTCGTTTATGGATCTTGGCAGAACGCTCGGCAATATTATTGATAATGTGATAAGCGCAGGTGTAGATCTTGTACGCGAAATAGTAAGCGCTGCTGCGCGTATCGGCACTGCAATTATTGAGTTTACCAAATATCTTGCTACTGCTGCAATAGATATTGCTACCAAAGTACTTGATGGTTTATTGCAGGCGGGAAAAACATTGTTTGAAGTAATTGAAACCATTGCCACACATGCATTAGGCGCTATCAAAAAAGTGGTGCAGGCTTTCTTCAATCTTGGTAAAACCATGCTCAACCTGGTTAAAAGTGTATTTAATCTGGCAATGAACCTGCTGAAACAGGTGATAAAAGCAGCATTTGAATTAGGAAAGACTGTGCTTGAGTTTACCAGGACGCTGGTTGAATTTACCTACAGAACCGCTGCAAGGTTAATTGATGCGGCACTGCAGATTGGTAAAACTGTTGCGGAAATACTGGAGACAGTAGTGGGAACCACCTATTATATCTTCCGCAAAGTAGTAAACGGTATATTACAAGCTTTAGGACCGGTAGGAGAGGTGCTCGACTGGCTGATAAGCCGTGGTGAAGACTTAGCTTCTGCACTTTGGCGTGAAGCAGTTTTGGCCTGCAGGTTTGTAAAAAAGAGTGTATCGGAAGTGTTGACCTGGGCTGCTCAGCAAACCAGCGAAGTGTTTGAGAAAATTATTCATTTGGTGGAAGATGTGGGTGCTGCTATTACCGAAGTGATTGACTGGGCTATAACAATTGGTGATGAAATGCTTGAACAACTTGCGGGGATGTGGGAACGTCTTGGAAATTCAATTGTGTATGCCCTGAATTATCTTGAAAAAGATTTCATACCGGGTGTAGCCAAATTTGTAAAAGGAGCATTGAATGCAGGCTTTAAACTGGCGAAGCTTGTGGTATGGACAGTGGGCAAAGCATTTGAAGTTGTGCTTGAAGTAGTACGCGGTGCATTTGAAGCCGGTATTACATTGGCCCAACTGATTGTAGAAACAGCGATACATCCGGATCAGGCAATGGATAACCTGATGAAGGCAGCAAGACAACTTGGTCAGACTATGGATGAAGTTGTGCAATCTGTAGTAGATGCCGGAGAAGAATTTTTGGATGAATTCGTCCGTTCAATGGTTTCGATAGGTGAAGATTTGGTGGAAATGCTGGAAGGTATATTGGAAGTGGCAGGCGGCTTGCTGGATACTGCCATATTTATACTAATGGAAATGCTGAATTCATTCCGCCATCTTACTGCTGCCGAAAGAGCAGATGCAACATTAATCTTTGGTGATATCATAGATTTTGATACCGTATATATTGCAACAGAAAGCCCAACTAACAGCATCATATTCGGTATTCAGGATTTCTGTACCGGCAATCCGGAGTCACGCGCATTTGTAACCGGCAACCTGATTAATTTTGATGCTGATGATGGGCCTATTCGCAGATCTTCTTTAATACATGAAATGACTCATGTATGGCAAAATCAGAACGTAGGGCCTATATATATGGCTCATGCTATTGTAAGTCAGGCGGGACCTGGTTACAATTATGGCTATACTGAAGGCGCTGGTATCACGATTACAAATGGTGATTATGCAGGTAATGATTTTGTAGATGCTTCCGGACGCATAGACGGTGAGGGCGGAGAAGCTGCTCTTAATGCTGCAGCAGGTGATTTCATGGCGTTTAACCCCGAACAGCAGGGACAGATCACCATGCATTATTTTGTAAGAAGATATTTGCAAATGCGGCCGGCTGCAGAATATGCGGCATGGCAGCCTTATGTAGACTTTGTACAGGAAAACAGACCGAATGTGGCATAAAAGAAACAGGCAATTACTATTGGCTTATCCGGCAGACATGCTCTTTGCGGGTAAATGTCTGTCGGATGCCTATCATTTTTTGAATATACAAACGATATGTATTCAATATGAAGGACGACCACCTGAAAAAGAATTTTACACCGGTTTTCTCACCGGTGATATTGATGCGGTCTTAGTAGTTGGGAAAAAAGTGTATGCACCGTCAACCGTATTGCCTGGGCCATTTTTATATACGGGAAAAAAGAAGATACCTGCGGCATGGCTACCCATACAAAAAGAGGAAGATGTAATTTCATTTATACATACTTTAAAACAAGTACACCGGCGAAAAAAATCTGTTCCGGGTATGGCTTTGCTGGCACAATGGCATCCACAGTATTTAAAACTAACACAACGTATGTCTCAGCTTTTACAGCACCAGATACCGGTTTATAAATGGACGGGAGATATCATTACCAGGGAGGGAGTAGTGGAAGCCCTGGGTTCGGGTTTAGGGTTAGGAATATATTTCGGACATGGCCGGTCTGTAGGCTGGGTAGGGTACTATGGAATGCGCTCTCATCATTTCCAAAATTTCAAAGGGAAACCATTGGGTTGTATGTTATCGCTTTGCTGTAAAACTGCCAGTCGCAAAAGAACAGGTCTATCATATACTGAAACCTTTCCGCTTATGGGAATTTCTGCAGCAAGTTTTGGCGCGGTTCGTGAAACCAGGCATACCGATAATATGAAATGGGCGATACGTATTTGCACAGCATTGAATGAGGGGATAGATAACCTGGGTGATTTGTTGTTGCATGCAGAACCCCCCAATATTGAAGCAGTCGAGCATTACCGAATTATCGGCGATCCCTTTGCCCCGTTGTATTCAGATAAGGGGAGTTTAAAAAAAGCAAACGCAATACCTGTTTTTAATTAACCCAACTATGTAAACTTTGATTATGCAGGAATATGATATTATACAACAATTGCGATTGGAACTAAGCATTGTAAAACCACAAATTGCAAATGAAATTAAAGATACAGACAGCTTTCGGGATGACTGGGGTTTGGATTCGTTGGAACTGGTGGAATTTGTAGCACGAATCGAACAGACCTTCAAAATCCTGATTCCAGACAAAGACCTACAGGAGTTTTATTCGCTTAATGCTACTGCTGCTTACCTGCACAGCAAAATGATAGCGGTATGAATAACAGCATCGTCATTACCGGTATCGGCGTAGTTTCTCCATTAGGTGTAGGAATGGAAATGCTTTGGAGTAATTTGCTGCAAAGTAAAACATCATTGCAATACTTCGCTGATCTTGATGCTGCGGGGTATAGAAATGCTTATGCATGCCGGGTGACCGATTTTGATGCGCCACCTGTATATCGTGGTGCATGGATGGCATTGGATGCAACAAGACAAGCAATCACTCAGTCCCAAATTCAATTACCCGAAAATGCGGGTGTTTTTTTGGGTAGTACGTTGGGTGAAAGTATGGCTTATGAGATGGCTGCCGAAGGCGCTGATCTTAACCCCGAAGATTACAATACTTATTCCCTGGCAAATACAATTGCAAAAGCATATTCATTATCCGGACCTATACAAGCTTTATCTACCGCCTGCACAGCGGGCAACTATGCAGTTGGTGCAGCAATGGCCTCACTGCAAAGAGGAGATATTGCTGTGGCTATAGCAGGTGCTGCTGAGCCTTTTTCAAGAATAGCAATGGTGGGCTTTACCAGGTCAAGAGCGATGGCTACAGATGGCTGCAAACCTTTTGATGCAAACCGCAACGGCATGGTGCTTGGCGAAGGGGCAGCAATATTTATTTTGGAACGGAAAAAAGATGCCCTTCAACGCGGTGCAGAGATATTGGCAGAAGTATATTCACTTGGATTGAGTTGCGATGCCTATCATCCCACTTCCCCACACCCTGATGGCAGGGGACTAACCAGGGCAATGAATACAGCTTTAGAATCCGTTAGGGTAAATGCCGGCGATATTGACTGGGTGAATATACATGGCAGCGGAACTAAAGTTTCTGATGCTGCGGAAGCACTCGCCTTAAAAAATGTTTTCGAAAAAAATATGCCTTTGCTAAGTGGCAGTAAGGGTGCTATTGGTCATGCGTTGGGAGCAGCTTCAGCGCTTGAACTGGCAATATGTGTAAAAGGTATTGTCACACAAACCATTCCGCCCACACCTGGTTTTACAATCAGGGACCCCGATATTGATTTGGATTGTACAACTGAGCCGATTCAAAAAGAAATCAGGTTTGCTATCAATAATGCTTCTGCATTTGGCGGGCTGAATGCATCTTTATTGCTTGGCTCCTGTACCTCATAAAATGTCATGATGATTTGCCATGTACATATAGGAGAAAAACTGGAAAAAGAAGCTTTGCCGGGTATTGCAGAAACTATAGAAATGGAGTTTGGCAAACCTTCTAACCCTGATGCTATTGGTCTGTATATAGTTTCAAACCATATAGGTACTAATTCTTCTATTGCATTCTGGAAAGATGTCATACAGCATGGACCGGCATTTGCGAATCCTGAATTATTTCCATGGACACTTGCCAACAGCGCCTGCGGATATATAGCAAGGCATTTTGGAATTACCGGACCCAACTACACCTATATATGTCCGCCTGAAAACCCGGAGTGTATCAATGAAGTGGTAAAACAGGCGGAAACAGACCGCGAGAACTTAGGAATGGAGGAGGTGTGGATTATTATAATTCATATTTAGTGCAATTTACAACAAACGTCAATCTGGTATTATAGTAAATCTGCAGGCAATGCATTATCGTTCACCTCCTGCCCCATTATTGTTGTCCTAATTCATCATATCCCCGTTTTCAAAAAACTGTTTCATTTCATCTTTGCCTGTATGCTTTTACATCGCTTTGGTTAATACCAAAAAGTAATTTATCGTTCAATAGCAATACCGATCGCACATCACCCCAAAGTTTGAAACCCGACTGCCATTGCGGAATATATTTGAAACTGCCTTTGCCATTTCCTTTCAGCAATATACCATAATTGGCATCGGATTTACCCAGGCGCAGTCTTGCTTTATTAGTATTACCGCATAACAGCAAATCCATTTGACCATCCTTATCATAGTCGAAAGGAGTAATGGTAAACACCGGTGATTGCTGTACCTGCACTGGAAGCTCCTTTTTATGAAATTTTCCGTCTGCTCCCATTTCAAAATAAGTTGTTTCAAGACAGGTAGCTGTCAAATGACCGGCATCCGATAAGTCGCTGCTGCTGAATATATCATGGATGGTCTGATCAGCATAAGATTTATAGGTTGGATAACGCGAACGCATACCTGGCATTTGGTCAAATAGTTCATCACGGGTCACAAAAGGATACGATTTACCCTGAATATAAAAACAGAAAAACGGATCAATGGTTCCATTGCCGTCAAAGTCTTTAAAGTAAATTTCAGCAGGCTCTTTTTCGCTTACATGGCATTGTGTGTTTATTCCTTCATTACCTGCAATAATATCGGGTTTGCCATCGCCATTAATATCCCGAATCATTAAAGTATTCCACCAACCTGTAAATGAACTATCAAAATAAGTACTGGTTTTATCTTCAAGTTTTCCATTGCGATTTACAAATATCATTACAGGCATCCATTCTCCGGCAACTATCAGATCTGGCTTTTTATCATTATTAATATCAGTCCACTCTGCACTGGTTACCATCCCCGGCTTTTGCAAGGCAGGGGCAATTTCCGAAGTTTTATCAGTGAATTTTCCCTTTCCATCATTGATAAGTATATAGCTACGTGGCGTTACCGGGTAATTGCCCGGGATTACTCTTCCCCCAACAAACAAATCAGGGTATCCGTCGCCGTTAATGTCAGTCACCCGCACACAACCTTTACTCACCCACATTTCCGGCAAGGCATCCATGGCTTTCACAAAATTTCCTTTACCATCATTCATGTATAAACGGTCCTGCAACCTCGAGTCATTTTCTGTAAAATAATGATAACCGCCTGAAGCTACATACAGGTCGGTATTGCCATCGCCATTAGCATCAAAAAAAACGGCATCAGCATCTTCGCTGATTTTGTCAGCATCGAGTGCCGGTTGGATCGACGGAATATAATGTCCGGTTTTTTGCTGAATAAAAATCGCAGCAGGTTGACTGCTTGCACCACCGGTAAACACATCTTCCAGTCCGTCTTTATTGATATCAGCTTTTGCAAGACAGGGCCCAAAAAAAGACATGGCATGAACCATTAAGGGTTGTCTTTTAAAATCATTGATTGAATTGGGCAAATGGGTGAAGGTTATGGGTGAAGTTGTTTCTTCAAACAAAGGAGGTGAAGGTTTTGAATGATGATAGACTTGTTTAGCATTAGTTTCTTTGACTTTCAAAACCTGATCTGCTTTTATATCACGCAATAATTCTGTTTTGCCAGATAGCCAGGTTATTCGAATAGAATCAATACTGTTTTCAATTCCTAATCCAAAGTGCAATATGGGGCTAACGGAGGACTGATAACCCCTCGCAGGCATTTGTTCAAGGGTTTGCAACTTATTTTTCGCATACAGTGTCACCTTTGCACCAATTCCCTGAGTGTTTTTACCTGCTCCCTCAAGAGATATTCCGAGATAATGGTTTTTGTTTTTTCCCCGTGCAAGATTGTGATAGATAAATGCAGGACGGTTGATATTGTTTATTACAAGATCAAGAGCGCCATCATTATCAAGGTCTGCATATACCCCGCCGTTACTGTTGGAAATACTATCAAGTCCCCATATATAACCCACATCATTGAAACGGAGATTTTGCTCATTGTGAAACATAAAATTTCTCAGGTCACTTGAAGGCATTTTGTGAACAATATCCAGTACATTCTGACGGTGTATATTACCACGGTTATTTTGTACATAGTCATTCATAAATTTTATGAAGTCTAAATCGGTATAGTCCCTTTTATAACCATTGGTAATATAAATGTCTTTGAACCCGTCATTGTCATAATCGGCTATAAGCGGCGCCCAACTCCAGTCTGAATTTGATACTCCCGCCAGTTGCCCCATTTCACTGAATGTACCATTACCATTATTCATTTGCAGCATATTCCGCATCTCCTGGTAGTAAAATCCACTTCGGAGCATAAGGTCATTTTTCTCGTTATTGTTTGGTGACATCAGCATCTTTTGGCGGTGATTATCTGCCGGCAGCATATCTAAGGTGAATATGTCTAAGAATCCGTCATTATTAATATCGGCAATGTCATTACCCATGGCAAAATGCGTGGTGTGGCCCAACATGTTTTTCTTAGCATCAGTAAATGAACCATTGCGATTATTGATATACAAATAATCCGGGATGGAGTAGTCATTACATATATAAATATCCTGCCAGCCATCACCGTTAATATCTGCAATAGCTGCGCCGAGACCATAGGTTAATGAAGAACTATTAATACCTGAAGATGGTGTAATATTTTTAAAAATGTTTTTGTCGTTACGGTAAAGTTTTATCCCAACCTGGTCATCACTTTTCTTCAGCATGTCAACAGTATTCGCTTCGTCAAGCACGGGTAAAGAGTTGGGGTTATGATTCAACAACAGCAGATCGAGGTCGCCGTCTTTGTCATAATCAAAAAAATAACCCTGTGTGCTAAAAGAAGGTTCGGCAAGGCCATAAGCTGCTGTTTCTTCAGCAAAAACAGGAATTTTGTTTTTATCAATTCCTTTGTTGATAAATAGCTGGTTGATTCTTTTTTCAGCGGGTAGTTTCCCTGAATAGCAAACATAAATATCAAGCAAACCATCGCCATTTACATCTGCCATAGTTACCCCTGTTTTCCAGGGTCCGGGACGCCCGGCGACGCCAGCCACATCCGTGATATCTTTAAAACGCATACCGCCTTCATTCAGGTACAATTTATTATCTACAGTATTCCCCGAAAAATACAGATCCTGCAACCCGTCATTATTTACATCGCCCACCGCTACTCCACCACCATTATAAGTGTATTCATACATCAATACATTAAGGTTCAGGTTCTCTTCCAGTGTATTGTTGAAAGAGATATTAGTTTGATCGGGAGTCAACAACGAGAATAAAATATCGCGGGAGATATTGGTTTCAATAGCATCACCTTTCTCAGTAGATTGCCGGCAACCTGAAAGCAAGAAAAGCAGGCTAAACATTGTAACAGCAAAACGGGAAGTAATTATATTGGATGGGTTATATAACTGCAATGAATAAAATTTTAAAGAAGGGATAAATTAAAAAAATCTATGCCGGACAAGTACCGGCATAGATTCAAAATTAGGCAATAAATTATTTGGCGATTATTCGTACCCCGGATTTTGCCAAAGTCCGGTATTCTTCTTTACTTCTTCACGATCAAATGGTCTGAAATACATTTTATTCAGCCATTGCCTGTTTTCGTGAGCATTGTCTTCTACCGGGGTGTAGGTATAATTATAAACAGATTCATCATGATGATAAGGTTTCGACATCTGTTTACCTGGTTTAAATTTCCCGACAACATTAATAAAAGTTATTTTTCTTCCAAGTGTTGTGGGCGCAATCATCCATCTGCGGGCATCATGGTATCGTTGTTCTTCAAATGCCATTTCAATCCTTTTTTCCTTACGGTATCTTTCCCTGATATCATTTTGTGTTGTTTCTGTGATAGCAGGCATTCCCGCACGGAAGCGAATTCTGTTCAGCCATAATGTTGCAGTGGGCAAATCATTCAACTCAATAGAAGCCTCAATATAATTAAATACCGCTTCCGTATAGCGAAGGAAAGGCCATGGTATGTTTTGGGTGCTGTTGTTATCCACCAGGTCGGGATTTGGATCAATAAATTTACGCATATAATATCCGGTACGGCTACCGTTCCAGTCTTCTATCGAGCTGCTTCTTGTATCCAGTCCTTTAAATGCAATCAGGTTACCGCCATCCATTAAATCATATTCACCTGTTTGTATTTGGTTAGCCGGGTCAACGTCACCAGAAATTTTATTCCTCGGTTTCCAGTCAGATCCGTCATACATAATTGTTCCATACATACGAGGATCACGATTTACATATGGTTTTGCTTTGTCTGATGCATTATTCCAGTCAAATGATCTTGCTGTAGAGCCATCCATCATTTCATAATCGTCCACCAGAAGTCCTATTGGAGTATTACCTGCCCAGCAGTGGTATCCGTTAGGTCCGTTGTATAGACCCATTTGCATACCACCTTCACTTTTGTCGGCAATGAAATACCGAGCAAATAACAATTCTTCAGATGCAGTGGGGTCTATGTTTTTATCACCACTTCCTCCTCCCATTGACAAGGCGATATAGTTAGCAGTACCCTCGGCTCTTGAAGCAGCCGCAGTCAGGTCAAGTTTATAACCGGAGCCGGCATCAACAACGGCTTTTGCTGCATCGCGGGCTGCCTGCCAACGTGCCTGGCGATCGCCGGTAGTATAAAACAATACTTCAGGATGCGGATAACTGCCGAAAACATCCCCGGCTTTAGCTTTAGCAGTTGCTTCATCATGAAGATCGCTGGCAGCATACAACAATATCCTTGATTTCAAAGCCTGGGCTGCAATTTTACTTGCCCTTCCTTTTTCCATATTGATACCGTTAAGTAATATGGCAGCGCTATCACAGTCGTCCACTATAAAGTTTACACAATCTGTAAAACTGCTTCTGTCTTTAGTAAAATCATCAGTAAGGTTGTAGGGTGCATCTATAAGAGGAACCCCGCCATAGTACCTTACCAACTGCTGATAAAAATATGCTCTAAGAAAATAAGCCTCACCTTTTAAACGGTTTTTAATGGCATCTTCTATGGCTGTATTATCAGCAGATAAATTTGCAATTGCAAGATTACATGCCCTAATCTGGTTGTACATCGGTTTCCAACGATAAGTGGCATCTTCCCATCCAAGATTTGAAGGACTTAAACTTCCTTCATTTATGGTATTGATACCACGTCCTGTATGCGTAAAAACTGCTTCATCAGTTAAGGATGCATTCATCTGCTCACTGAAACCACCCTGGTAGAGCCCACCGCCATAGATACCCGATACGTAAGCAGTAGCAAGTGCCCCGTCTTTCCAGGTTTGGGTAGAAGATATTTGGTTAAGCGGCTCCAGATTCATAAAATCCTTTTTGCAAGACGTCATTACTGCCATACCTGCTAATAAAGGCATATATATTTTCTTAATGATTTTATTCATGTCAACTTATTTTAAAAGGTTACTCTTACGCCTGCGCTTAAGATTCTTGATTGGGGATAATATTTACCTGTTTGTGTTGTTGCTTCGGGATCCCATATTTTGATTTTGTCGAAAAAGGTAACCACATTTAAGCCACTTACATAAACCCGCAAATTGCTAATACCAACTTTGCTGCCAATATTCTGAGGCAGAGAGTAACCAATTTCAATGGTTTTTAAACGAACATAATTATTGGTTTTTACAAAATAAGTATTATTCCATGCAGCACCTCCGGTATAGTAACGATTCTGCCTGTTCGTAAGTCTGGGGTCAACACTGCTTGGGTTATCAATTGTCCACCTGTGATCGTAAGAATATTGAAGGAAGTTTCCAATATCACCGGATTCGGTTCTGCCGATGAATTGCAAACCACCCAATGCGCCCTGGAACAGAATAGCCAAATCAAAGTTTTTGTATTGCAACCCTATATTTACACCACCTGTAAACCTCGGAATATTGGTTTTATCAGAACGAATCTGATCATCGGCAGTTATTTTCCCATCGGGTGTTCCATCAGGTCCGCCAATATCTTTAATCTTCATATCTCCGGGTAACAGATTACCAGTTATATTGCTGTAATCAATAGTGTTGTCAGCAATATCTTTCAGGCTGGTAAATACACCGTCGTACTGATAAGTAAGGAAGCCGTTATATGAACGCCCTGTAGTTTTTTGGTACTCCGGAAGTCCGGGAGTTTCATTCCAGTCAAGAATTTTGTTTCTGGCATAACCACCATTTACACTCACATTATAAGTAAGGTCACCTGCACGGTTGTTATACGATAATTTGAACTCCCACCCTTTATTACTCATTTTACCGTAATTCACAGGTGGTAAGATATCTACAACACCTGAACTTTGAGGTGTGGAACCGGTTAACAATTGAAGAATATCAGAACGTTTGTTATAAAAATAATCAAACTCAAGTGTGAGTTTGTTATTCAGGAAACCTGCGTCCAACCCAACGTTAATGTTATTGGCTTTTTCCCAGGTAAAGTTAAGATTAGGTACGCGTGACTCATATAAGGTCTTTGTTACCTGATCGTTGATAATATACGATGAAAAGCCCATTGTGGAAAGGAAAGCATACTCTAAATAACCGCCATTGATATAGGGCTCAGCACCCATCTGTCCCCAGGAACCCCTAAGTTTTAGGTTGGTAATAAACTGGATATTGTTTTTAAAGAAATTTTCTTCCGAAATTCTCCATCCGGCAGAAATTCCAGGGAAGAAGCCAAAGCGTTTGTCTTCTGGAAACATATAAGACCCGTCATACCTCCACAAAAATTCTGCAATATATTTTTCTTCAAAGTTGTATCCAACACGACCGATATAGCTCAAACGTGCCCTTTGATATAAATAATCACCATTAGAAATATTCTGTGAAAGTGCGCCTCCGGCAAATAATTGTTCAATTGCAGGAGAAATAAAATATCTCCTGTAAGCATCAAATCCATCTGCTGTTACTTTTTCGCGGGTAACGCCGGCCATAAAATTGAAAGCATGTGCCGAGCCAAAAGTATGATCGTAGTTGACCATTCCTGTAAGGTTTACAGCTAGTTCCTGAGAAGACCTTTCCTGCAGACGTGGGTCAGTAAATGTTGATCTTACTGATCCTTTGAGCACAGGAGTTACACCGTCTGCTTCAAAGGAAGATCCATCCCAGTAATACAGTGTCCAGGGTTTTGCCCAGTTTTTCACTCTTGTTTCTCTTTTATCTACTGATGCTGTTCCGGTCAGTTTTAAACCTTCTACACCAGGAATGGATATTTCAATTTTCCCATTGGTTTGAAAATAGTCCCTTTTATCTTTTATATACCCGGTTTTATCTGTAGTAATCACCACGGGATTTTGACCATTTTCAATATCCGGACCCGGAAGTCCATTAGGCCAAATTGCCACTTCAGTAGGTTTACCACGCATCAGCATCCTGAAGATATCACCTGCGCCACCACCATTAGGAAAGTGTCTGTACTCTTCACGTGCGGCTATACCCAGACTGGTATTAATATACTTATTTACTTTAGCATCTACATTCAATCTCAAATCATATTGCTTGTAACCGGTAGCAGAATTTTTATAGTATCCATCCTGGTTAGTATATCCTAAAGATCCCATGTACTTAATGTTTTCAGAACCACCTGTCAATTGTAAATTCTGAGTAATCTGGGGAGACCAGGTTTTTAAAGTTGATTTATACCAATCAGTATTGGGATATTTAAGCGGTTCGGAACCGTTTCCAAATTTTGTTATTTCATCCTGAGTAAATACTGCATTAACCACCTTATTGCCAAGAGTAGTGTAAGTACCATTAGCTTTAAAAGCGTCAAAAGCAGCCTGCCATTCAGCAGCAGGCACATTATCGTAAATCATCAGTTCATTCCTGATAGTGGCATATTCAGGTGCTGTAGACATTTTGGGGGTACGTGTAGGTTGTGACCAGCCATAATTAAAATCATAAGAAATCTGGGGCTTACCGGTTTTACCACGTTTTGTGGTAATTAAGATTACTCCGTTACCGGCACGTGATCCATAAATTGCTGCTGCTGCATCTTTCAACACAGATACACTTTCTATATCTGCAGGATTTAGACGTTCTAATCCACCAGCCCTGTTGGGTACGCCATCAATTACTATCAGGGCATCACTGTTTCCAAATGAGTTTACCCCACGTATACGTATAGATGAACCATCATACCCGGGTTCACCACTCGACTGAACTGCAGTAATACCTGGTAACCTTCCTGCAAGCGAGTTAGATAAGTTGATGCTTGGCGACTTATCAAGCTCTGACCCCTTTACCTGGGCAACAGCACCGGTTACGGTCACTTTCTTTTGTGTGGCATATCCCACTACTACTACTGACTCCAACTGAGATGCCTCCCCGGCAATCATTACTATATCAAATTTTCTTTGTGAGCCAACGGTTATGGTCTGAGTTTGATAACCTACAGAAGAGATTACCAGCGCCGACTTGTTGTTGGGAACATTAATACTAAATTCTCCCTGCTCGTTTGTAGTTACTCCGTTAGAAGTCCCTTTAACTAATACGCTGACATTAGGCATTGGCTCTGCCTTGTCATTAATTACCTTACCTGTTACGGTAACCGACTGTGCCAATGCGCTTGTCATTAAGAATGACAAAGACATCGCTAATGCACAGACATACTTAAATTTTCTGCTCAGAAAATGTGTCATAAGCTGATTTTCATTTTTGATAAAAAAATAGAGAGATATATGATTGTCTTATTTCAAAGGGAATTGATAGTAAATAGGGATACACCCTACTGAAGTAATTATTTGCAAAATTTCACCTGTAGATAGGATAGAAAAGAGAATATTATATAATAAGAATTTCTTTCATATAGCAACTTTGTTTTAGTTTTTGTAATTAAATAGAAACAATCTTTGAGTTGTGCCAAATCTTGTTTAAAATGTTAAAGTAAAGCAAATAAAGTGCGCAAGATAAAGAATTTAAAGTTTAAAAGTGTGCATTTGACATTTTATTTTTTATCATATAATATTTTGATATATCACTTAAAAAACTTGTTTTTCCTAAAACAATGAAAGTCTACGGAAGTAAATTCTATTATAAATGAATTTTTATCAATACTTCATAAAGAAAATCTACGTTTCAAAAAATAATATTCATCATCCATTTACAGTTATGACAACCACCCCAATAAAGAAATTAAAGTTATTTCTGTTACTAATCACATTACCTGCACTGGTGCTGGTATTGGCTACTTACCTCTACAAAATCAATGCACCTGTGAAACAGACATCTGCAAAAAATGCAACAGAAAATCTTCCTGTAAACAATACTGATCTTAGCGCTGGAAGTACTCCATACTCTGAACACCGGTAAGAGTAAATGCATATAAAAAAGGGAAATGATTCATACATTTCCCTTGAACACTGATAAGACTTTTAGAACTTAATCTACAACCATAAATTATTTAAGCATTGCGATCAGCTTTTGATTGAGCGCAACATAATCATCATTCTTTGCAGCTGTAGCCAGAGCTATGGATTTATTTGCAGAAGCAATTGCTTCTTTCTTTTTGCCCAGTTTAGCTTCGCATTTCGCTTTCTGATAAAATACCCAATATGCATCCGGGCTTTGCTGTGCCGCCTTGTCAAACCATCCCAAAGCCGTGCTGAGATCTTTGCCTTTTTCAAGATAGTAAGCTGCAGCATTGAAGTAGGGAAAATTTTCTTTTCCTTTGAGGCTTTCTATCTGAGCATTGATTTTAGCATCAATATCTGTGGTGATGGGCACCCTAACCAATGTACGGTCCCATCCTATTACCAGCTCCATTGAAGAAGGAAGTACTTCGCTGAAAGAAATCAATAAAGATTCCAAAGAAAAGGGCAGGTCATCAACAGATACTTTTACACGGGCCACATCCTGATCCTGCTTGTATGCAGCAGGACTGGTAACATCTAATTGTTTAGTCAATATTACTGTCCATTCCGTTGGGTTTGGAATAGTGAGCAAACCATATTTACCGGCAGGTACTTTTTGTCCGCCAAAAGTAACTTCATCACCAAATGTAATAGTGGTGGCGCCATTGGCCCCGGTACGCCATACTTTATTCCAGGGAACAAGGTCGCCAAAAATTGTTCTGCCCTTTACTGCAGGCCTTGAATAGGAAAGTTCAACAGAAGACAATCCGAAATCCTGTTTTACATATTGCCCGGGAGAAGCGGCAGGCATCTTTAATTGTGCACTAACGAAAGAAAAAGTGCCGGCACATACGGCGAGTAATAAAAATTTTTTCATGTGTAATCTTTTTAATGAATAGTCGGTTTTAATACAGGAAACTATCAAAGTATGAATTGATTATTTCCGGGTTACGAAGATAATAGATCAGTAACTAAGAATGACTGCGAAAAAGGGAATATTTCCCTGTCGTTGCTATTTTAACATTTGAATCAGAACGGATTAATTGTATAAATAAAAATGTTCAGGGTAAGGTGTGATAGTGTAAAAGAACTATCTCTTAAAACTGAATGTTTACCACCATTCGTCCCGACTGAATTTCGTCATTGGTCAACTTCCATTTGGGTCCTTCTTTAATCAACCTGATGGCTTCTTTGTTGCAGGCAGTGCATGTGGATTTTTCTATTTTGAAATCATATAAAAAGCCGGCTTTATTAACCGTAAAAGAAACCTCTGCAAAGCCACCAGTAATTTTATTATTTTCAGAAGGCAGTCTTTTGTTATTGCTGAGATAGATATCATAGTTCCCCCACCCGTCTACCGGTTCAGCTAAAACATCTTCCTCCTCATTTTTATCCTGCTTACGTAAGGATTTTGTATTCCTTGCACCGTATCCTGTTGCCACTACTTCAGACAATGCATTTTTCCCTTTAACAAGGGTAATATTATTTGAAGGTTTATTTGAAGCCAGCACTAGATTTTTAGGCTCATATCCAACAGATTTTACGGTAGCGTTGAGAACGGTATCTCCACTCAGAATAGTAAAGTTGCCCTTTACATCAGTATAAGTATTTATTCCGGCAGCCATGATATTTACAAAAGGCAATGGCTGGTTTTCGCTGTTTGCAATTCTCCCTTTAAAAACATGGGTATTGATATATAATTCATTTTCTCTGCCACCCCGCTTAGCTTCTGCTTTTGACGTAACGGAGGCCATATCTTTTTTAGATGATTCAAAATTTTCATCCGCTTCTTTTCCTGCCGGGGTACTGAGCTCTCGGCTTTCCGCTGCAGGCTGAGGTGCAGCAGCTATTCCCGCAGAAGGCTTATCTGTAACGGCAGTGAAACTATCCATCACCTGCGCATTTTTATTCGGTTTAACTAATACTTGCTTTGTATCTTCCTGTTCCTTCACTGTCGGCACATTCGACAATGAAGCTTCAGGTGCTATCTTTTCATCGGCAGATTTTGATGCTTCATCACTTTTCTCCGATGGTATTGTTATTTCTTTAGTTTTTTGTGCAATGTCTTGTGTGGGTTGCTGATTAAACAGATACCAGGTAGTTGTAGTGCCGGCTATCAGCATTACGGCTGCTGCAACAGCCCACCACAGCCGGCGATTTTGATATAAAGGCACTATTGCTGCTTCACTTCTTTGTTGCAGACGTTTCTCCAATTCCGCCATATCTGAAGTCACAGACTTTCCGGATGTTTCCCAATATCCCTCCAGAGCCTCAGCAAGAAAATCATCTTCCAGCGCAGCTTTCTCCATTGCATGCTTTTCTGCAGCAGTCATTTGCCCGTTCAGATAACGCTGAATATCGGCGGCACTGTAATGTTTAATATGTTTATTGTCTGATGGCATTTGATAATTATCACAAGTTTTTACCCTTCATCTTCTTTCTCCATACAAATCTTCAAATTTCTTCTTGCATTCTGTATATAGCTTCTTACTTTATTCCATTCATAGCCTGTAATCTCCACTATTTCTTCATAACATTTTTGTTGAAGGTAAAATAGTTGTACCGACAGCTTTTGCTGGTCTGGTAATTTATCCAAACATTTCTCCAGCCTAACAAGCTGTTCTTCTTTTTCAAATACTCCGTTAAGATGCACTGTTTCTTCTGATTGCATATACTCCGGGCTGAAACCTGTGGTCTTAAGATTTTTGGGTGTACGCAACTGCATCAGGCAGTAATTCCGGGTAAGGGTATGCAGCCAGCTTTTGAAATTATTTACCTCATGTGCCTGTAATTTTTGTATGAGTTCTTCAAAAATATTCATAACAGCATCTTTGCTGCGCTCAGGTTCTTTAAAGTATTTAAGGCAAACCCCATATACCAGTTCCATATACCGTTGATACAGCGTTGAAAGAACGGAAAGTTCCTTTGTTTGCTTATATAACGTTATCAGATCCTGATCGCTGTTTTGTGTGGCGGATGATATGTTTTTAATAAACTCCAAAAGTCAATATGCTGACAGGCAAGATAAGCATACAAAACAGAAAACACAACTCTGATGTACCACGGATTTTTCCGGGATTTATGTAATCGCTTTCGAAAAAGCATCCTACTGCAAAACAGAACCTAAAATGATTTTTATGAAGTACTTTATTTTTTGCAGCGCCATTATTATGGCTTCGCTGAGTAATTATTTCCATGATACCTCTTTTATGGTAAAAGGAAAAATCACAAACCAGAATGGCAAAGCGCTTCAATATGTAAGCGTGATAGAAAAAAATACCGGCAATATTGTGCAGGCTGATGCTCTCGGTAAGTTTCAGATTACGGTAAAAAACAATTATGCAACGCTGGTTTTTACTTTGCCCGGTTTCGACACTAAAGAAGTAAAAGTTGCCGGACAATCGGTAATTAATGTAATGCTTACCGAAGCAAAAGACAAACCTGAAGAAGCAGTGCTTGTTGCACCTGAATCTGAATTGAATGAATATAAAGCAGCAACCCGGGAGCTGTCCGATAAGAGTATACATGCTTACGGAATGCCTGCTCCATCATCCTATATACAAAGAACGCTTCCGAATACAGGCTATTACAATAAGGACAACTTCAATACCGAAGACTATGATGGCATAGCTGAAAATCGTTTCAGATCAGTAAAAGACAATCCACTTTCTACTTTTTCAATTGATGTGGATGCTGCGTCATACAGTAATGTGCGCAGGTTCCTCAACCAGGGGCAAATGCCACCTGCAGGAGCAGTTCGGATAGAGGAAATGATAAATTATTTTCATTACTCTTATCCTCAACCAAACGGAGATGTGCCTTTTGCAGTGCAGACAGAAATATCAGAAGCTCCCTGGAACAAAAATCACAGACTGGCATTGGTAAGCCTGCAGGGCAGAAAAATTGCCACAGAAAATATTCCAGCTTCCAATCTTGTGTTCCTGATTGATGTATCAGGTTCTATGAATGAGGAGAACAAACTGCCGCTTGTAAAACAATCTATGAAAATGCTGGCAGATCAGTTGCGTCCGCAAGACAAAGTAGCAATAGTTGTATATGCAGGAAGTGCCGGACTTGTACTGCCTTCTACCGGTGGCGCTAATGTTCAAGCCATCAAAGATGCTATAGATCGCCTGGAAGCCGGTGGCTCCACTGCCGGTGGTGAAGGTATTAAGCTTGCATATAAAATTGCAAGACAACAATTTTTGAAAGAAGGTAATAACAGGGTTATACTGTGTACAGATGGCGACTTTAATGTAGGCGTCAGCAGCGATGATGAGATGGAGAGGTTGATTGAGCAGGAAAGAAAGAGCGGGGTATTTCTTACCGTGCTGGGATATGGTACCGGAAACTACAAAGACAACAAAATGCAGAAGCTGGCTGATAAGGGTAATGGCAACCATGCTTATATAGACAACCTGAGTGAAGCAAAAAAAGTATTGGTGAGTGAGTTTGGCGGCACTATGTTTACCATTGCCAAAGATGTGAAACTGCAGATAGAATTTAATCCGCAAAGAGTGCAGGCTTACCGCCTTATAGGTTATGAAAATAGAATGCTGAATAAAGAAGACTTTAATAACGACCAGAAAGATGCCGGCGATCTCGGTAGTGGTCATACAGTAACGGCTTTGTATGAAATCATTCCGGCAGGTGTAAAAAGTGAATTTACTGAGAGTGTTGATCCGTTGAAATATCAAACAGAAAACAAACCTGCTGATTCCCGGAAGAATTCCGAAGAGTTGATGACAATAAAAATGCGTTATAAAAAACCCGGTGCCGATATAAGCAGGATGATTGAACAACCTGTTGTTGACCATCATATTTTATTAACCAATACTTCTTCCAACTTTCGGTTTGCTGCAGCTGTGGCACAATTCGGGATGTTGCTGCGTCAATCTGAATTTAAGCAGCAGTCAACTTATGGCAATGTGCTTGCATTAGCCAGTTCTGCTATAGCTGATGATGCGGAAGGGTATCGAAAAGAATTTATTCAACTGGTACAGAAAGCCAACAGTATTGTTAAAGCTGACAATCAGATAGAAGAGGAATCAATAGGAAAGAGATAATGGATTTATTCCATCTCATGTATATCATTCCCCTGTTTAAAAATCTTTTCCAGCATCCCGTATAATTCGGGATGCTTTCTTTGTAACAGATCCGGCCGCTCAAAAAAGTATTCTGATACCACCGCGAAAAATTCCGCCTGGTTGGTTGCACCGTAAGGATTAATATCTGAGTTGTTATTTATTATCTCCTTAATATTCTTATGAATCATATTCACCCACGGTAGTACATATTGATGCTGCAACAATACTTCGGGTATGCCATCTGTGTCCCCAACTGTTTTATCAAGCAGGTGAACAAATTCGTGAACTGCCATATTATCTTTATCTGTTTTATTTTGAAACCCCTCACGCAATGCATTTTTGGATAGTATCATGATATGATTCATCGGGCCATTGCCAACCATTCCCATAACAGGTCTGTTATTTCCGCTTTGTTCAAAGGCTTCATTAAACGTTTCGGGATAAAGCAGTACTTCGTGCAGGTTGATATATTCCCAATCCGGAAAACCAAATATGGGTATCACAGCGCTTGCACCAATCAGTACCCTGTCCAGGTCTTCTACTGTGGTATTGACACCTGTAATTCGTATAGTAGAAAGAAAATGCTCTACTCTTTGCTCAAATCTTATACGTGCCGGTTCACTCAGTTTATTATAGAAAGCAACATTTTCTTTAAGCAGTTTTATATAGTTGTCAGGGAGATCAGCAAAAGGATTTTCTTTTTTGTTCTTACGTAAAAAGAGAAACAGCAACAGCAACAACACCGCGGCAAAAAGAAAAAACAGGAGCAACTTATCCATATATGCAAAAGAACAATATTATGCTTTGAAAGGGAAAAAATGTTTCAGGCAGGGTTTGAAAATTCAGGTTAAGATTATTGCCATTGAAAAGCGAAATATTCACATTGCCCGTCGGTGGTGTTGATGAGGGCATGCGGAACAAAAGCATTCAGAAAAACTAAATCCCCTTCTTCCGCATCATAAAATTTATCTGCGATATGCATTTTTATACTACCTTTTCTGACAAGAATAATTTCTTCTTGGCGGTGCGTATGAGGCTGGTGACTGTCTCTGCCTTTATTGAGTGCAGTGGCATGCATATCAAATTTTTTGAACAATGAAGTAGGGCGGTTAAATTGTTGCCATCTCAGCCCGCGATCAGTATCTTTTGGGGCAACATCTTTCCAGTCTACTATAACAGAACCACCCGACTTTTGAGCTGTTTCATAATTTGGGACATAACCGGTTGTATATTTAAGAAGATAATAACTCGCTTTACCTTTCCCCACATTTACTGCTTCGTGTTCATCGCCGGCAATTGCCATAGCTACACCACCGGGTCCAATCGTTTCAGATTTGCCTGCAATCGTTACTTTCAGCAATCCTTCTTTTACGATTATCAACTCTTCAGTAGCAGCATGTGTATGCGGCGGATGGGCAGACATACCGGGTTCAAGTATAGTTATATGCACTTCAAGGTTGGTAAGATAAGGTGTGGTGCCATCCATAATCTGTATCCTGCTGCGACTGGAATCCTTCAGCACATTGAGTTGTTTAATATGATACACTTTGGTGGGCAGACGGTCGGTCTGTGCTTTTACAGTGTATAGTGTTGTGCAGGCATACGCAAGCAGGGCCATTATTTTCATACACTAAATATAAAGATAAAGACCGTTCTTAAATGCAACAGTTAAAATAAAACGCTTCAGCAATTATCAGAGAAAATCATATTTACCAACTTTCAGATAGGCTTCCGGTTCCGGAGGTATTAAAACAGGAGGGTAAATATTTTTGCGGGATACTGTAATTGTATTACTGTCGCCAGTATTTTTTTCATTAACAGCAAAATTTGTTTTCTTGCTTTCAGGAGTTTCTTCCCTGACTAAAGGTATATAATTGTGTTTCTGGCTACGGTTTATTATCGAACTTCTTTCTTCAATCAAAATTAATGTTTCGTCAATGGGATAGGGGAGCAAAAGACCATCTTTCATAAGTCCGAATTTAAAATGGTGAATAATTGATTTACCGATTGCCTGAGACAACAAAACTATACTAAAACAATACCGTATTACTTTAATAAAATGTTATTAAACACTATAGTAAATTTTCACATTGTATTAATTGAAAGGAACGAATTTTAATTTGTACTAAAAACAAATTCTCTCTTTGCAAATCACAAAAAGTAAGCCCATTTAATTCTGGGAGATACATTTCAAATTAGTCGGATAGGTGTAGACTGTATAACATGAAATGGTTCATATAATTTTAACTAAGAAGCCTTGTGTCCAAAGTTGAACTATATGATCTTAAAATTAACTCCTATTACTTTAAAAAAATTTTTATAGCTCTGTTGCGTTTTTTAGTTCACATAGTTGTTTATCTGCCAGCGATTGATCTTTTGTAAAAAGAGTTCCTGTGCCTGTGTCATCCACGAAAGATCTTCGCGTTGACTTGCGGTATGAAAATACCGGTCTTTTACAAAGCCTTCCGGTTGTTTGATAAATCTTGTTTCGCTGTAAACTTCACATAAATGCTCAAATGATTCTTTAATTTCCTGTATTGCATTTACCAGTGAATCTGGATGAAATCCTATTTCGCCCGAATCCATTTTTTGCAAAACCAGTAACAGGTTAGGAGTAGCTGACTGAAAACGGCATAATGCTGCTGACAGGCGCCAATAGAACATATTATGTGTTGAGGCTTGTTCAAGCTCCTGCAACTTCATCATAAGTTCAGGATATTCTTTTATAATCTTTCCCGATTTATCCAGCTTATCCTTATATTTTTTAGTCCATTCTCCGGGTTTAGTTTTATCTGGCAGTGCTATAATTTTAGAACCATAATCCATCTGTATTTTCTCCCTGTCTTTCATTGGTTTCAACCAATGCTCCACCTGTTTTAAGCTTTGCAACATATTGTCATCATCCATCCATGTACCTTTTTCAAAAAGAGCTTCATACCAAAGTTCGGAACCCGCACGAAGTGATGCATGTAGAGATGTCCATTGCGGAATAGAAATACCAAATTCTTTACGGGCCCAGGCTTTGTCCAGAGTCTCAAGTGATTTTTTTTGTGGAGCCCAACTATATTCGGCTGCTGCAATGAACCCCTGCCAAAAATTCTCCATATGCGGCGACTTATCATCCCATGCCGTACATAGCATACCGTTTATTTTATTTTGCACTGCAATTTCAATAAAACTCTTTATGCAACTGTTTCCTGCAGAAGCGAAATGCTGATCACGTATATCTGGTTGAAAAAGCATACCGCCTTCACTGTTTACGGCAGTGGCTATCATTGTTTGCAACCGGTGTTCTTTGTACCAGTTCAGTGCAAGTATATTTCCAGGCTGAGCAGCCAAACTGTAATTCCAGCGCATGTAAATACCATTGCGGGGAAACAAAGGAAGAAGGCTGTCCAGTAATGGTTTTCTTTTGTTCCATATACTGTCTGCTTTTTCTTTTTTTATCGCCTCATTCCAGGTAGATTCATATAACCCCGATTCCTGCAAAAGCATATCATCCCAAAAAATCGGGATACGTCCATTGGCTTCTGCAAATGAGCAAACTCTTTTTAACCAGTAGAGGTTTAGTTCTCCCATGCCGTGTTGTTGTACAAAAGGTTTGCATCTTTCACATATACCAATATTGCCAATCTCATCTCCTCCTACATGTAAGTATTTTGAACCGGGTGTTGCTTCCATAGCATCACGATAGAGATCGAAAAGTACCTGATAAGTACCTTCATTTAATGGACAAAATGCCCAGTCATTCCAGGAAAGTTCACGCAACGGAATATAGTCTTCATGTTTTAAAATGAAAGAGGCATGCCCTAATCCCTGTACCAATGGGGTGATTTCAATATTTCTTTTTCGGGCATATTGCACCAGGGCAGACATTTCTTCAATACTGATGGCATGTGGAGCGCCTACCAATGGTTGCCTGCGATACCTTAATTTATCTTCAAATTCAAAAACTATAGCATTGATTTTGTATCGTGCAAGCCTGTCAATACTTTTATAATAATAATTCATGTGATCAAGATGATGCTTTACATCGAAATGTACAGCACGATAAGCCATAACAGGATGATCTGAAATTGTCATCGCCGGTATTTCTTTTTTAAAATATTCTGCATCTTCTATCAATTGTTCTAATGACTGGCAACCATAAAAGAGACCTGCTTCATCTGCTGCAGTAATCACGATTTTGTTTTGCTCAATTTTCAATTCATACGCCTCTTTTGAGATAAAGCGGGAACTGGAAGTATCGAGCAATAATATAAGTTCGCCCTTAACCTGGCTTACGGGTAAAACCGACAGGTGATTTCCTGGTATGGATAATGTCAATCTCTTTTTTAAGTGAATGGTTTGGAGTTTTCCTACATTGAAGCCTTTCCCCTTATGTGTCGTTACTGAATGTGGTTCTGGTATTATGCTAAATGGTTCTGGCAGTTGTCCGGCTCTTGTTTGAAAATAGCAAACAGCTATAATTACAATTATGAATAACCTGTTTTTCATTAACCTGTTTTTTATTTAGTTGAATAACCGAATTCCTTGTTTATGGTATCCAGGAGATATAATTTACGGTCGCTAAAATATTCCCAAAACATAATACCGGCAAGATGATGCTGACGGGTATAGTTGCATTTAGCTTTAATTGATTCCTCATCATCATAAGTGATAAAAATCTTTTTTTCAGCATTAAATAAATAGGGGGCTTTTGAAACATTATCCCAATACCTTACATAACCTTTGCGGTTAACAAGGCTGTCTTTCAGATAGGTATAGCCGCCGCCAAACATCGGGCGCTCCGGTATTTGGTACAGTCCATTGTTTTCGGTGCTTTCCACTACTTTTCCTTTACCATAAAATCCAACACCCATTACTATTTTAGAAGGATGTACTCCCACTTTTTTTAGATTTCTAATACAGACATCAGCAGAGTATATATAGGGCATATTGGGTGGAGAAAATAAATTAGTGTGATGAGCGGCCATGTTGTCATAAGTTCCGTCAAAATCATACCCCATTAAATTAATATAGTCGAGGTATTGCTGTGCCAGTTCCATCTGTGTATGCTGCAGAAATTCAACTGACCCGCCAATGGCGGTTGTAACAAAATATTTTTTACGGGTTTGTTTACCCAGTCCATCCAGCTTCTCGCGGAGGTTTTTAAATAGATTGGTATAATTTTTCCTGTCCTGCGGGCGATATACGTTTTTGTCGCCAATCATACCGGGATATTCCCAATCTATATCAACACCATCAAGGTTATATTGTGCAACAATATCAACTGCACTCTGAGCGAAATTCATAGTAGAAGTATCCGTTAATACCGCATCAGAGAAATTTTTACTCCAGGTCCATCCGCCAATAGAAATAAGAATTTTCAAATCGGGGTTTACCGTTTTAAGTGCATTTAGATTTCTGAAATTTACAGTATCGGTTTTTTCGTTGTGAAGCCAGGCCCGATTGTCTTTCACGTCAACAAACGCATAATTTATGTGAGAGAGTTTTTTAGCTGCAATTGACTCCGTGTTAATAATATTTCCATTGAAGCCGCCCACATACCCGATAATTACAGGCTTAGTATGTTGCTGTGCAATAACCGAAAATGAAACCAGTAATAAGCAGACTGATAGGAGACTTAAAAATTTGTTGTTAAATTTCTGATAGAGCATCGTTGTAAGTTTTAGTGTAGATTTTATATAAAGCCGTTAAAGATACCTACAAATATCTGTTCCGCGTTTCTTCCCAGCCGGGTCTATTTAACGACCAATTTGGCTTGCGTATGCAGGATCCTCTTTATAATATCAGGCCAACCCCGAGTCTATACCACACATAAAACTTTGCAGTGAAACACGGCTGCGAACAAAAAAATTAAAGAGTAATTGAAGTGTAAAAAAATAGGACAAGTCTTTTTCTTTGACTTGTCCTATGAAGTGATCCCGCTGGGACTCGAACCCAGGGCCCTAACATTAAAAGTGTTATGCTCTACCAACTGAGCTACGGAATCTTTCCAATCAAAAACAAACAATTTATTTCCATTGGATTATATTGCCTGTTTCGTTTTTGGGAGTGCAAAAATAAGGGAAAAACCCATCCCGCCAAACTTTAAAAAAAATCTTCGGTTACCGGCATTTCTTACCGGCTGTATTATATCATTTAATCCCAAAATTCTCAACTGGTATTACGGGTACAGTCTCTTATTTTTGTGAATTATACTTACAACACCCGGCATGCCCCTTATTACACTTACATCAGATATCGGACAAAGAGATTATCTGGCGGGAGCCATTAAAGGACAATTGCTGCAAACCGTGCCGGGATGTACTATAGTTGATATCAGCCACGATCTTACACCATTCAACTATCCCCAGGCAGCTTATGTATGCCGCAGTGCTATAAAAAATTTTCCGGATTATAGTTTTCATATTGTACTCGTAAATCTTTTCGACAACAAAAGCAACCACCTGTTGCTTTCATTTTACAACAATCAATATATTATTTGTGCTGACAATGGTTTGCTCACAATGATTGCTGAAGGTAAACCTGAAATCATTATAGGCATCCCTATTGATAAAACCTCAGCGGCAAATGCATTATTAATTACCCGATTGATCGGGCGAATTATTCAGGAGGTGGCCGACGGAAAAAGTCTGCATAAAATCGGTCTGCCCGATATGGATATTGTTGAGAAAAACCCACTCCTGCCAACCCTGGGCGAACATTGGATAGAGGGGCAGATTATTTTTATAGACCATTTCGAAAATGTAGTGGTAAATATTACCCGTGAAGCTTTTGAAGCACAACGCAAAGGCAGAAAGTTTTCTATTGCCTTCAAACGCAATGAAGTGATTGATAAAATAAGTCAGACCTATTCGGATGTACCTGAAGGTGAAAAACTGGCGCTCTTTAACTCAGCAGGATATCTCGAGATTGCAATCAATAAAGGAAATGCCGCCGGGTTGCTTGGGTTGCAGGGTTTTTCTGAACGGCAATCTTCGCATATACAAAACCGCCTGTTTTATCAGACAATCCGGATATTTTTTGAATAGGATAAAATATTTTGGTGACCGGCTATATATCTCCGATTGGGCAACATGGGCGACGCTCCGTTCATCTGCAGAATTTCTATGGAGCTGTAAAAACTGAGAGAGAAAAAGTTTCTCACAGATGGCACAGATTTACACGGAAAGAGAATTGTAAATCTTAAAATAATCTATGAATATCTGCGAAATCTGTGAGAGAAAAAGTTTCTCACAGATGGCACAGATTTACACGGAAACCAATGCCAATAAATAATCACTCTCATTCTGTGTTATATCTTTACAACATGAATGAAGAAACCGGGAAATATATCATCATTGCAGGAGTGCTAC
>JBDHYJ010000003.1:0-133075 GCA_039811345.1 Chitinophagaceae bacterium | reverse complement strand
GAATAATACAGGAACTACAAAGATCGCCAGTGTAGTTGCAGCTAACATACCACCAAAGACCGTCCAGCCTATTGTTTTACGGCTTTCTGCAGCCGCACCTTCTGCAAAGGCAAGGGGCAATACACCAAGAATAAAAGCAAGCGAGGTCATGATAATTGGTCGTAGCCTCAACCGTACCGCCTGTAATGTGGCATGACTGATATCAATACCGGCATCCACTCTCTCTTTGGCAAACTCTACAATTAATATTGCATTCTTTGCTGCTAAACCTATAAGCGTGATTAGTCCGATCTGCGCATATATATTATTGGAAAGCGCCGGAATAAACGTAAGTGTAAGTATAGATCCGAATGCCCCTATAGGAACTGCAAACAAAACGGAGAAAGGAATAGACCAACTCTCATACAATGCCGCAAGGAACAGGAACACAAATACGATGGATATAATAAAAATGATTAGCTGCTGATTGCCGGCAGCAATTTCCTCACGGCTCATACCCGAAAATTCATAACCGTATCCTGCAGGTAATGTTTTTGCTGTTTCTCTCAATGCATCAATTGCCTGCCCACTGCTATACCCTGCTTTGGGTGATCCGTTGATTTCTATGGAACGATAAATATTATAGTGTGAAATCACAGCAGGCGCTTCAATTACTTTTGATGTAATAAGCGACCCCAATGGAATCATATTGCCCTGGCTGTTACGCACATAAAATTTCTCCAACCCTTCCAGCGAACTTCTGGAGCTGCTGTCGGCCTGCGACATTACCCGAAAGTTCCTTCCGTATAAATTGAAATCATTCACATAACTGCTTCCGAGAAAATTCGAAAGGGTACTATATACTTCCGCTACTGATACACCCATTTTTTTTGCCTGCTCCCTGTCTACATTAACCTGGTAACTGGGTGTTCGTGCATTGAAGAAAGTGTAGGCCATGGCGATTTCGGGACGCTGGTTCAGTTTCATTAAAAAGCTCTGTGCTACCTTCTCAAATGTTTTAATATCATCTGTACTGCTGGTTTGCTGCAACTCAAAGGTAAAGCCGGATGTGGCACCCAAGCCCGGAATTGCCGGGGGCGCTATTACCAATACCCGCGCTTCTTTAATATCAGCAACGGCCGCCTGTATTTTTTTTATCACCTCCTGTGCATGTTGTCCTTTACCCTTACGATCATCCCAGGGCTTTAAACTGATAAACAATGTACCCGTGTTGGCTTTACTCGAAAAACTTACAATATTCAAACCGGCTAACCCGCCCACTACATTAATCTCCGGAATTTGACGAACCCGGCCAGCAATTGTTTTCAACATATCAACACTTCTTGTTGTAGACGTAGCTTCCGGCATTTCATAAGCCACCATCAATCGCCCTTCATCTTCTATAGGAATAAAACCTGTAGGCTTATTTTTAAAGAGAAAAAATAAACCCACAAACAAAACTATCAGCATGATAAGTACATAAGGCGTTTTTCTTATCCAACTGCCAACACTTCGTGTATAACCTGAAGTTAATTTTCCAAACCCTATATTAAACCAGGCAAAGAATTTTTCAAGCAGGTTCTTTTTTGCATCTTCCGGCTTTGATGGCTTCAGCATTATGGTACACAATGCCGGAGTAAGCGAAAGCGCTACAAATGCTGAAATAAGCACCGACACAGCAATGGTAATGGCAAATTGCTGATACAACCGCCCTACTATACCCGGTATAAAACCTACCGGAATGAATACTGCCGCAAGAATCAGCGCTATAGCTATTACCGGTCCGGAAATATCTTTCATTGCCTTTCTTGTGGCTTCCTTGGGCGACATCCTCTCCTGATCAATATTGTGTTGCACAGCTTCCACTACTACTATCGCATCATCTACTACTATTCCAATTGCCAGTACAAAGGCAAACAATGTTAGTGTATTAATTGTAAATCCAAGCGGGCCAAACAATACAAAAGTGCCTATCAGTGAAACCGGTATAGCAAGTACCGGAATCAATGTAGCCCTCCAGTTTTGCAAAAACAGGAACACCACCAATATCACCAATATCAGCGCTTCCACAAGGGTGTGTACTACCTCATTAATTGAAGCTTTAACCACAGATACAGTTTCCAAAGGTGTTAGAAAATCAATATCCTTTGGAAATGTTTTTCTCATATCGTTCAGCGTCTTTGTAATGCCTGCATAAGTTTCAATAGCATTTGCACCTGGTGCCTGGTAAATCAGCAGGAATGCCGCAGGTTTCCCGTTTACAAAAGAGTTGATATTGTAGTCGAAGCGAGCCAGTTCTACCCTGGCAACGTCTTTGAGATACACAATACTTCCATCTGAAGGTCTTGTTCTGACAATGATATTCTCAAAATCTTTTTGAGTGTTCAGTCGGCTGTTGGTAAGTACACTGTATTGAAATGCCTGTTGCCCCGGCTGAGGGTTACCGCCTACAGTACCCGCAGCTACCTGCAGGTTTTGTTCCTGCAATGCAGCATTCACTTCAGCAGGCGTCATCCCCAGTGCTGCGAGTTTTTCCGGATTGAACCAAATGCGCATACTGAAGTCATCAGCCGGTGCAAACACATCGCCCACTCCTTTAACACGCAAAATGGCATCCTTCACATACATGTTTACATAGTTGCCTATGAACAGCGCATCGTGTGTACCATTGGGCGAGTAAAATGCAAGCACCACCATAATTGCCGGATTGCGCTTTCTAACGGTAAGCCCTAATCGCTTTACAGCATCGGGTAGTCTGGGTTCTGCCACACTTACCCTGTTTTGCACATCAAGCGTAGCAATATTGATATCAGTTCCTACTTCAAAGTTCACCGTAATACTACTCTGCCCGCTGCTGGTACTGTTACTGCTCATATAGGTCATACCCGGCGTACCATTAACCTGGGTTTCTATAGCAGTGGTTGTAGTCTGTTCCACCGTTTCTGCATCTGCTCCTGTAAAATTACCGGCAATGGAAACCGTAGGTGGAGAGATATCAGGGTATTGTGCAATGGGAAGATTAATTAATGAAATAATCCCGGTCAGTACGATGACGATTGAAATAACAATTGCTGTCACCGGCCTTTTTATAAAAACTTCTGCTATCATATATTAGATGTCGAAAGAAAATTATTATTATTCACCTGATTCTTAATCTCCATTCAATTCAATCCCATTATTTTTTCACTGCAGCAGCACCAGGGTTCCCCGTGCTGATGGTTGCACCTTCACGCAGGTTTTGAACCCCTTCCACTGCTATCACCTGACCGGCTTTTAATCCGCTGTTGATGATCACATCAGGCCCCACCTGCTTTCCGGTTACTACTTTTTGCTGTGACACTTTATTGCTGTCGCCTACTACATACACAAAAAATTCTCCTAACTGCTCGGTAATTGCTTTATAAGGAATAACCACTGCATTTTCGGAAGAAGTATTTAATACCCTAACGGTAGTACTCATTCCTGCTTTTAGAAGATGCTGCTCATTGGGAAAAATCAAACGGGTTTTAATAGTTCCGGTTTGAGGGTCTACAGCACGATCAATAAAACTGATATGCCCCCATTTAGGATAAATCTGTCCGCTAAATGCTATAGAAAATGTTGAATCATTTGCCTGTTTCCCCAGCCTTTCAATTCCGGCAAAACGATATACTTCTTTTTGATCCACTGTAAAATCAACAGCCATCGGGTTATCAGTAGAAACAGTATTTAATATGGTTTGACCTGCCACCACAGATGTCCCTATACGCACCTGGGATATACCAATAGTGCCATCAAAAGGTGCATATATTGTGGCGAAGCCTAAATTAGATTTAGCAGCTTCCACATTTGCCTTTGCAGCTTCCAGTTGTTTTTTAGCGGCTTCAAGTGCAGCATCGGCATAGTCCACCTGTTGTTTGGCTATAGCGTCTTTTTTATCCAATTCATGATATCGGTCAGCATCTTTTTGTGCTTTGTTCAGATTGGTTTCCTGTACCATCTGGTTGGCAAGGGCCTGCTGGTAACTGGCATTATACAGCCGCTGATCAATAGTGTACAGCTTCTGACCCTTTTTTACTTTATCACCATCTTTAAAATATATGCCGGTAATATAGCCTGTTACCTGCGGGCGAATGTCGGTCTGCTTAAGCGCCACAGTTGTACCGGGATACTCATCGTGATACATGGCATCAGTGGCTTTGACTGTGTCAATGGTAACAGCCACTGCAGGTGGTGGACCCTGTTGCTGCTGGGTTTGTTTTGCACCACAGGCAGAAAATACTAACATAGAAACCACAATGGGATAAAGCTCAGGTTTTTTAAACAACATATATATTAGTTCAAGTTCAATGATCAGAATAAAAAGCTGTTAGGGGTTAATCTGTCCCAGACTTTTCTGCACATCAATTTTACTGCTCAGCACACCATATAAGGCATCAAAATAATTGATCTGTGCGGTGCGAAGGTCTGTTTCAGCAGTGATCACTTCGAGGTAGGTTTTTATTCCCGAACGATACTGCAACTGTATTACATCATATACTTCTTTTGCCAGGTCAACATTTTCCTTTACTGCAAAGTAATTTGCAAGATTAGCTTTATACCCTGCAAGTGCCGCGCTGTACTCACTGTTCACAGCATTTTTTAAATTCACTATATCAAGGTCAGTTCTTTTAAGCTGCCACTCCGCCTGTTTGATATTATAATGCCGTTTACCTCCCTGGAATATGGGAAATGTTAATGTAAGTCCCGCATAAGAATTGGGATATGTAGTATTATATAATTTACCAAACTCATTGTTAAGGTAATTCAGATTGTATGCGCCATTAGCGGAAAGAGAAGGTATATATGCCCATTTATTATATTGCAAATTTGACTCCAGTAATTTTCGCTGTGTTTCCAGCAATCTGTATTCAATTCGTTTCGAATAGTCAACTCCACCTGTTGTATCCAGTGCTATTTCCCCCTCAAGCGCAGCACTGTCATATACAATATTCAAATCAGCGTTTTCAGGATAATTCATTAATTGTTTTAAGTATTCTTTTTTAGCCTTAAGTAATGCTGCATTACTTTTCCTTGCAGCCATTGCATTATTCAATGCAATAGTGGCACGCTTATAATCAGTCTTATCTACCACACCTGCATCGTATCTGTTCTTCGCATCATTCAGGCTTTTCTGCAGGCGGATGATGTTTTCATCAGTTACTTTAATTTGCTGTTCAGTAGCCAATACATCATAGAATGCTTTGGATACATTTGCCACCACATCAATCTTAGTATCCGAAGTTTGTTGCTTTGCCTGCTGCCGCACCATATTGCCGGTTCTTTTAGCCAGTAAAACATCACGGTTGAAAATCGTTTGCGAAGCTGTAAACTGTAACGCGGAAGTGTTGTTTACTCCCAGCTTAATAGGATTGCCGCCTATTATACTTGTCTGCACCTGGAAATTATGCTGGAAGATATAGTTAAAGTTCACCTGTGGAAACCAGTCAGCCAGTTTAGCTTTCACCTGCATATCGGTTATCTTTTCATCAATCAGGGCCTGCTGCACTGCAGGTTGTTGCCTTAATGCATAAGCTACAACGTTGGGTAAGGTGGCATTCGTCAATACCGAGTCGCCCTGCTGTTGCGTATAACCACGTAATGAGGGAAACAAAAAACAAATACTAACTGCAATTAAGCCGTATCTCATACTTTAATTTATAAACCTAAAATCTTTCTGTAGCATCAAAAGCCGTGCCTTGCAGAATAATCAGTCATTCAGGATGACAAGCAATAGAGTGTTCGAAGGTACAAAAATTGAGAGGCGAAGGTAGTAATTAAAATTTTAAATAATCAAACGTTTGTTTAACTATTATGTTAACAGATTATTAATGACACAGATTATATCTTTAATTTAGAGCTTCGGCAGTGACAGGTGCATCTATTATAAAGTCAGGTCAGCTCAAACTAAAACTAAAACTTCAAATGAAAAGGATTCTCTCATTTTGCATTATAACCTTTAGTTTTCTTTTTGTACACTCACAGGATTCTGCATGGATTAGAAACAACTACCATAAAAAAGAAGTATATATTACCATGCGGGATGGCGTGCGACTGTTTACCTCACTGTATATACCCAACGACAGCACTTCGGATCATCCTATCCTGATGACCCGTACACCATACTCCTGTTCACCTTATGGTGAAGATAAATTCAGAAACTTCTGGTCAAACCATTACCGCAAATATTTTAAAGACGGGTACATCATGGTCATTCAGGATGTGCGTGGCCGTTGGATGAGCGAAGGACAGTTTGAAGATGTGCGTCCGTTTAATGCCGACAAACGAACAAAAAAAGACATTGATGAATCAAGTGATGCTTATGATACAATTGACTGGCTCGTGAAAAATGTTGCACACAACAATGGTAAAGTGGGTGTATTTGGAATCTCTTATCCGGGGTTTTATTCCACCATGGCCGCTGCCTCCAATCATCCGGCATTAAAGGCAGTATCACCTCAGGCACCTGTAACTGAATGGTTTCTTGGCGATGACTTTCATCATAACGGCGCTTTCTCATTAATGGATGCCTTTACTTTTTATTATTCTTTTGGGAAACCACATCCCAAACCTACAACTACAGGTGCACCTGGATTTGAATTTCCTATCAAGGATAATTATACATTTTTTCTTCGTACAGGCGCATTACCCAACTTTTCAACATTAATGGGTGACAGCATTGCCTTTTGGAAAGACCTTTATGCGCATCCCAATTACGACAAATGGTGGCAGGCACGTAATGCAAGACGGTCAATGTATAATATCAAGCCGGCATTGCTTGTGGTTGGAGGAACTTTTGATGCTGAAGATTGCTATGGCGCATGGAACCTTTTTAAAGCAATAAAAAAACAAACACCCGAAACCCACAGCAGCCTGATAATGGGACCCTGGTATCACGGGCAATGGGCCAACAATGCTGGAACCAAACTTGGAAATATACAGTTTGAAGACAGTACTTCGGCATATTACACGGAACATTTTATTCATCCTTTCTTTAATTATTACCTCAAAGGTGAAGGAGATATTAGCAATATTAAGAATGCTACCATATTCTTCAGCGGAGAAAACAAATGGCACCAGTTTGAAAAGTGGCCTGCATCTAATATGCAAATGACGCCGTTTTATCTGCAGTCCGGGGGTAAAATCAGTAACAATCGTCCGGTACAGACAAATAGTTTTACCGAATACACCAGCGATCCTTTTAAACCTGTACCCTATACAGATGGCATTCACTTGAACCGCACAAGAGAATACATGACAGATGACCAGCGTTTTGCATCGCGAAGAACAGATGTAGCGGTATTTCAAACAGATATTCTAAAAGAAGATATTACACTGGGCGGGCCTGTAGTTGCCGATCTTGATGTAAGTATCAGCACATCCGATGCCGATTTTGTGGTAAAACTCATTGACGTTTTTCCCGATAACTTTGCATACAAGCAACCGGATAATAACTATCCGATGGGAGGTTACCAAATGCTGGTGCGCGGAGAAATTATGCGTGGAAAATTCAGGAACAGTTTTGAACATCCGGAACCATTTGTACCGGGTAAACCCACAAAAGTGAAATTTACTTTGCCGGATATAGCCCATACCTTTAAGAAAGGACACCGTCTGATGATTCAGATACAAAGTTCATGGTTTCCGCTGATGGACCGCAACCCGCAAAAATTTATGGATATTTACAAAGCAAAAGACAGCGATTTTCAGCCGTCTGTTATTCGTATACATCATGCTGCCGGCAATGCCTCAGCTATTTATTTACCCGTAATAAAATAAAGTTTGCATGAAAAAACTACTCATTGCATTTTTATGTTTCGCATTTTTTCAGGTGGCAGCACAATCCAGCCTGCCCATTATTCCTGCTCCGGTAAAAGCCCAATCCAAATCAGGCAGTTTTACGCTCAATGAAAAAACCCTGATTGTTGTGCATGGGAATACTGAAAAAAAGACTGTTGATTTTTTCAACAACTACCTGCAGAAATATTATGGCTTTTCATTGAAAACTGCTGCTAAAGCATCTAAAAATTTTATAAGTTTTACTACCCGCACTTTTATAAAAGCGCCAGATAAACCGGAAAGATATACCATGGATATATCACCTGCATCTGTACGTATTACCGGCGATGCAGACCAGGGTACATTTTATGGTATGCAAACTTTAATACAACTGTTACCTGTGGAAAAATCTGCTGCCCTGAAAATTCCGGCAGCTTCCATTGAGGATTATCCCCGCTTTGCTTATCGCGGCGCTATGCTTGATGTGGGTCGTCATTTTTTTGATGTAAGATTTGTAAAAGAATATCTCGACCTGCTGGCTTTGCACAAGATCAATACTTTTCACTGGCATCTTACCGAAGATCAGGGCTGGCGTATTGAAATAAAAAAATATCCCCGGCTTACAGAAATAGGTGGCTGCAGAAACGGCACCATTATCGGTCATCATCCCGGTACCGGAAACGATGGTAAAAAATATTGCGGTTACTATACTCAGGATCAAATTAAAGATGTGATAGCTTATGCTGCAGATCGCTTCATTACTATCATTCCCGAAATTGAATTACCCGGGCATTCTTCAGCAGCAATTGCTGCTTATCCGCAGTTAAGCTGTTTCCCTGAAGAATCTACCAAACCTGCCAAAGGTGTAGTATGGCATGGCGACACTACCGGCAAGCAGGTACAACAATCATGGGGAGTATATGATGATGTGTATTGCCCAAGTGAATATACTTTCAGATTTCTGGAAGATGTGCTCGATGAAGTTATTGCACTTTTCCCTTCTAAATATGTGCATATAGGCGGGGATGAGTGTCCCAAAGAAAACTGGAAACGTTCTGCTTTCTGTCAAAATCTCATTAAAGAAAAGGGGCTCAAAGACGAACACGGGCTTCAAAGTTATTTTGTAAGTCGCATTGAAAAATATCTTAACAGCAAAGGGAAAACGATGATTGGCTGGGATGAGATCCTCGAGGGTGGACTGGCGCCTAATGCCACTGTAATGAGCTGGCGTGGAGAAAAAGGAGGTATTGAAGCGGCCAAACAAAAACATGATGTGATTATGACACCAACCACTTATGTATACCTAGATTACTCACAAAAGAAGCATGAGGATTCTCTAACCATCGGCGGTTATCTTCCTTTGCAAACAACATACAATTACAATCCAGTTCCCAAAGAATTAAAACCTGATGAATATCACTATGTGCTGGGGGCGCAGGCAAATGTTTGGACGGAATATATGGACAATCCTGCGAAAGTAGAATATATGATATTCCCACGCCTTACCGCATTAAGCGAAGTTTTCTGGACACCGGTTCAAAATAAAAACTGGGGAAATTTCAAGCAAAGAATAACTCAACAATTTAAGCGGTTTAACAGATGGGGTGTCAGCTACTACCCCGGACTGGATGAACCTGTAAAATGATTTTCTATTTCGGTTAGTAATGAAAGGGTCAGTATCTGCCGGAAAGCTGACCCTTCATTTTTACCTGTATGAAAACAAATATTCCTGTATGAATATTTCTGAAAGCTATCGTTATTTGCGGGATGCATTATTATCCATTTACGATCAGCGTGAAGCAGGCAATATATCCGATATTGTGGCTGAAAAAATTACAGGTCTGAAAAGAATAGACCGGTTGCTCAGACAGGAGCAGGAACTTAGTGCTTCACAAATTCAATTACTTCATCAATACACTGACAGACTTATCAACCATGAGCCCCTGCAATATGTCTTGCAGGAAGCGTGGTTTTATGGTATGCCGCTATATGTAGACCGCCATGTGCTGATACCACGCCCTGAAACAGAAGAATTGGCAGAATGGATTATATCTGAACAAAAAAAAGCAGTAACAATACTTGATATAGGTACGGGAAGCGGATGTATTGCCATTGCGCTGAAAAAAAATATACCGGCAGCGGAAGTATGGGCAATTGATATTAGTGACCCGGCACTTGAAGTTGCTCAAAAAAATGCTATTGATCAAAAGGCAGACATCACTTTTAAAAAAGAAGATATACTTCAGGTAAAAGCAGAAAATAACTTGCCCCAATTTGATATCATTGTAAGCAACCCTCCATATATACCGGCTTCAGGCGAAAAAGAAATGAGAAAAAATGTAGTACAATATGAACCTCATGAAGCCTTATTTGTTTCCGATAATAATCCATTAAAATTTTATAGCGCCATCGCAGGATTTGCAGCCACCAATTTAAAAACTAACGGAGAAGTATACTTGGAAATCCATGAAGACCTGGCCGACGGGGTATTAAACATCTTCACCACTGCCGGTTTTACAAACATTTTCATTCGAAAAGATATGCAGGGAAAAAACAGGATGATAAAAGCAGGAGGGAGATAATAGTGTTTATTGTTTGAGGTTTATTGTCTTTTGTTTATTGTTTACAGTTTAAAGTTCAACCTCTCACCTCTCACTCTCTCACCTCTCTCCCACTCACACTCTCACTTTAACCACCCTCACTTTCCATTCATCGGGGCCTTTTTCCAAATATTCCCATCTGAAAGGTTCCTTACTTTCAGCCTCCATCTGGTAATATAGTGGCTTGGGATCATGGTCGTTGATAAACTCAAAAGCCTCGCCGGGTTTAATATCTGCAAAAGCTTTGTAAAACATTTCATGACGCTGAGTAGGTGGATATGGGCGTATATCAAACTCATTAACCACCGAAAATCCATCATCACCTAACCCACTTGCTGCTTCTTTTCTGATATGAATTACATATTCTCCCGGAACTTCTTTTTTGTAAGACCAGCTATGTTTTCCAGCGAATTTATTATTGAAAATTTCATGAATCTCTTCAGGATATTCCTTTGCAATAAGCTCCATAGTAGTGTTTTCATCCATCATACCATAGCGGTGAAAAACAATTTGTTTCCAATCCTTTTTATCTGCTTTCCGAAGATCTAAAAGTGTTGCTATACCTGAAAACTCACGTCCCTGTGAAGCTTCAGTACGGGAGACTTTTACCTTCCATTCTCTCCCACCCCGGTTAAGGTATTCCCAGCCGACAACATCACCGTAAATGGACCGGAATTCATAATACAACGGTATAGGATCATGGTCATTGATGAAAACGAAACTTTCTCCTATCGGTAATTCTTTAAAAAGTTTTAATAATTTTTCATGCCGTTTAATCGGCACAAGAACCCTTACATCCAATTCTTCATAGGGTTTCATTTCTTTATTCATAATATAAAATTTATTTGCATGTTCAATTAAGTCAGAAAGGCTTTAAAATCATAAGTACAATGATTGCTATGAAAATTACATTCTCGAGCCTTTCATAAAAGAATAATTTCCGCGCTAATTCATAATATTCTTCAGGAATTTTATCACCGGTATGGGTTTTTAATAAATCTTTAATTGGTTTTGATCGCGGTGACAAAATAACGGGACCAAATCCCAAAGCAATTAAAAACAGGACCAAACTTGTAACATACCATCCGGCATGAAACAAATAGGGACGTATTGATCCCATTGCCAAGCCAGAAAGCAGAAGCAGTGTCCCCCCAACCATTACAAACCGGTGTAACCTGTTTCGAATGAAATAAGCATGTCGTAATTCCGTCATAGTAGTTGCTTTTGTTACAATGTAAATCATAACAAAACCAGGACCCAATCCTAAAATAGCAGATAACACATGAATTAAAAGAAGAAAACTATACATCATCGTAGTCTATACTTCCAAAACAACTATATATCCTGTCTGCAAATATAAACTATGCAGGGGAGATAGCATTTTTGAAATAAAATCAAATACCGGGTGTTTTGTAAATTTATATCCTGAGAACTTGTCAACTGCTTTGAAAAATATATTAATATGAAATTAGTTTTTGAATCAAAGAAATTAGAGGATTATCTCAAAGAACTTCCTCCGGTTATTCAATTTGATACCCCGTTGGTGCAGAAAGAAATTCAGGAAATAGAATCGAAAGCCCCAACACCAAAAGAACGTGCAAAAATGGCATTTGAATTTGCAAGAGATGTAATTCAGCACTCATTCGATACGCAGAGCAAAGTAATAACTATAAGTGCAGAAGATGCAATAGAAAAGAAAGAAGGCATTTGCTTTGCAAAATCGCATGTACTGGCCACCCTGTTACGTGGTATGGGGATACCCGCCGGTTTCTGTTATCAGCGTGTGCTTCGCAAAGGAACGATAGAATCTGGCTATGCACTTCACGGATTGAATGCTGTTTATTTAGAAGATACCGGCTGGTTTCGTGTTGATCCGAGGGGTAATAAACCCGGAGTGGATTCGCAATTTTCAACAGATACTGAAAAACTTGCTTATCCAATTCGTACAGAACTTGGGGAAGTAGACTACCCGGAAGTATTTACTGCACCATTGCCTTCTGTTATTAAATCAATGGAAGAATCTACAGATTGCCAGGCTTTATTTTATAACCGCCCGGAAAAAGTGTAATTAAAATCCATCACTTTTCTTTGACGCCCTGATCATTTCAGCATAGCCCCATTTTTTAGAAGCTGCATTCACGGTCATAGCAATTCGCTTTGCACGTGTCACTTCTGTTTTGGCACTTTCTATCCACTTAGAGAAATAATTTTGATGAGACCTGGGTAAGCTCATGAAAAAAGTTTTTGCCTCTGGTTCGTCGTTGAGGCATTCAAGCAGTTCAGGTAAAATTTTATAAGGTTTGGCTATAGCAAGCTGCACTTTCAGCATTGCACCTTTTGTTTTACGGATACTACGACGAATTGTGGCATTCAACGCAAGAATATAATTTCCTCCTCCCATTGGTATCAGGCTCGTTCCATCAAATGCATATTCATCCAGTTTACCTTTTACCCTAAATGATTTTTTATCTTCCGGATTAAGCTGTACGGCAATATCGGCTGGTACTTCAATATAATACCAACCGGTTTTTTCACCTTTTTCTCCAAATTTCAATATGGTAGCTGTAAACTTTACCATGACTCTCAATGTATCATCCGTATCGGCAAATTATGAAAAACAAACTTTAGTTACCTGTTTAATACACTAAGGATAGTGTTTAATGAATCAATATATCCTCTATACCCTCTGCGAAAATCTCTGCGCCCTCCACGGTAAAAAAAATACTACACCAGTGAATGAAATAATATACAAATAGAAAATAATTTCTTTTGAAAATTCCTCCTCTTTTGGAACTTCAACTCATACATATTAAAAATAAATGTACACTAAAATAAAATTATCATTCATCAACTCTATAATACTTTTACGCATTATTTTCCGTTTAAAATCAGCATATTGTCCACAGTTTGTTCATAACTCGATACTGGTGCTATTCTTGTGTATAAATGGTTAATAATAATGGAGGTTGATAAAATAAGCAGTATTAATTTTCATGGTGATTCAGTTATTTTTGCCCACTTCCTAAAAAATATTGAAACGTGCGATTAAAGAGTTTAGAAATCAAAGGGTTTAAAAGTTTTGCCGATAAAACCACTATAAATTTTGATGAAGGTATTACCGGTATTATTGGTCCAAACGGATGCGGAAAAAGTAATATCATTGATTCTATCCGTTGGGTTATCGGCGAGCATAAAATCAGCAACCTGCGAAGCGAAAACCTGGAAAGCCTTGTTTTCAATGGTTCGCGTACCCGCAGTGCCAGCGGTTTGGCCGAAGTAAGCCTAACCTTCGAAAATACCCGCAACCTGCTGCCAACAGAATTTAATACGGTTACCATTACCCGTAAATTTTATAAAAGCGGTGAAAGCGAATACCGCCTGAATGATGTAAACTGCCGGCTCAAAGACATACATAATCTCTTTCTCGATACCGGAGTTAGTACCGACAGCTATGCCATTATTGAACTGGGTATGGTGGATGATATCATTAAGGATAAGGAAAACAGTCGGCGCCGGATGCTGGAACAGGCTGCCGGTATTACCATCTATAAAACAAGAAAAAAAGAAGCTAAACTGAAGCTGGATGCTACCGAGCAGGATCTGGCACGTATTGAAGACCTTCTTTTTGAAATCAATAATCAGCTCAAAAGCCTGGAAAGCCAGGCTAAGAAAGCTGAGAAGTATTACGAAATCAAAAAAGAATATAAAGAACTCAGTGTGGAACTGGCAAAGGCTGCACTGGAAGGATTTAATATTACTTATAAAGACCTGAACGAGCAGCAACAACAGGAAATAGACAAACGCTTCGAAATGGAAGCAGCCATTGCTCAGGAAGAAGCTGCTATAGAACAGGACAAGCTCGGATTTATTGAACAGGAAAAAGCGTTGCAGCAGATGCAGCATGCATTTAACAGCCTGCTGGAAAATGTACGCAGCAAGGAAAATGAAAAAAATCTTGGCGAGCAGCGCCTGCAATATTTATCGGAAAGAGAAACCAGCCTGAAGGATTTTTTACAAAAATCCGAAGGACAATTAAAAGGACTGGAAGAAAGTATATCATTTACCAGTGAACAAATAAAAGATGAAGAAGTAAAGCTGGAAGAATTTGTTGAAAAACTGGAAACTATAAAGGAGGGACTGGAAGACAAACGCCGGTCTTTTGATGAAAAAAGAGCTGCTATTGACAGTGTCCGAAAAGACAACCAGGCTTTGCAACGTCAACAGTTCGATGCAGAAAAGCAGGTAGCCGTTGCCGATACTTCCATACAAAATATACAGCGTGCCATAATGCAGGGCGAAGAAGAACAGGCACAGCGACGCAGCCAGATATCACAACTGGAAAATGAAAAACAGCAAAAGGAAACGGAATTAGAAAATAAACGACTCGACCTTCGCCAGTTGCAGGAACAACATGAGCATACCAAAGAACAGATATTGCAAACACAGGCAATGGTAGAAAAACTGCGTAATGAGCTGGCAGAAGAAAGCAGGAAATTAGATGCAAAAAAGAATGAACATGCACTGCTCAAAAGCCTGATTGACTCTATGGAAGGCTACCCGGAGAGTGTAAAATTCCTGCACAATAATCCACACTGGAATCATACTGCGCCTATACTATCTGATATCATATATGTAAAGGAAGCTTATCGTGCAGCAGTAGAAAACGTGCTTGAACCCTATCTCAATTATTATGTGGTTAATACCCTTGAGGAAGGACTGCAGGCAGTTCACCTGCTGGATGCTCACCAAAAGGGAAAAGCAAATTTCTTTTTGCTCGACAGGATCAATAGTTTTAACGACCAGCAACATCATCAGCCCGAAGGTACACTTCATGCCATGAGTGTAATAGAAGTAGAAGACCGCTACCGGAAACTGGCTGAGTATCTGCTAAGCAATGTGTTTATTGCAGAAAACGAAGAAGCGCTCCGCAACAGTAATGGCGCTGTAGTACTGGAAAGACATGGTAAGTATGTAAAAGGGAAATACGCACTGACCGGCGGGAGTGTGGGTTTGTTTGAAGGCAAAAAAATAGGTCGTGCAAAAAATCTTGAAAAGCTGCACGAAGAAATTGTGTCGCAGGAAATTGTAGTAAATGGATTAAGAGCAAATATACAGGCTAAGCACAACGAAGTTATTGCCTTTAATGAGCAACTGAAAGAACAAGCCATCAAACAAACTCAGGAGGCTATTAACCAATTAACCAACCAGGTGTTTGCTATCCAAAATAAAATAGAAAACTTTTCACTGCAGGAAGAAACCGGGGCAAAACGTATAAACGATTTGCAGGAACAATTGCAAACCAACCAGGATAATATTGCCGATGTGCGGGAAGAACTGGAAAAGTTGAATACTCAGTTGCAGGAATTGCAGGAAAGATTACAACAATCCGAACAGGAGTATAGTCTTGCGGAGCAGGAATATAATTTTGCCAATGCAACATACAATGACAGCAACCTTCAATATACCAAACTGCAAAGCAAGGTAAATGCATTAAAACAGGAGCACGACTTTAAACGCGGGCAATTGACTGATCTGCAACGTCAGGTTGAAAACAGCACTTCTCAACTGGAAGATGCTTCTCAAAGTATATCGCAAACAAAGGAGACACTTCAGTTGACTGCTGATGCCTTGATAGAGATGCTGCGCAATAAAGATGAAGAAGAAAGAAAACTGAATGAAGCCGATCAGTCTTATTATAACAGGAGAAACGTGCTCACTGAAAAAGAATCTGTATTACGCCAGAAACAAAAAGCAAAAGAACAACTCGATCATGTACTAAATGAAATAAAGGATAAACTGAGTGAACTGAAACTGCAACTGGCCGGAATGAAGGAAAGGTTGAGTGTTGAGTTTCGTGTAGACCTGGATGCGATACTGGATGAAGCGAGACAAACAGATACTCCCCTTGAAGACCTGCAGGCTTCCTGCGAAAGAATGAAAAAGCGACTTGACAATATGGGTGAAGTGAACCCTACTGCTATCGAAGCTTTCCAGGAGATGAAGAAGAGATATGAGTTTATACTGGAGCAGAAAAACGATCTTGTAAATGCAAAAGATGGTTTGATGCAGACGATACAGGAGGTAGAGGCGACTGCCAATCAGAAATTCCTCGAGACGTTTAATGCAGTGAGGGAAAATTTTCAAAAAGTATTTAAAGCATTGTTTACCGAAGAAGATACTGCTGATATAATATTAGAAAATCCTGAGAACCTTGCAGAAACAGGTATTGATGTTATTGCAAAACCCAAAGGTAAACGCCCTTCATCTATTACACAGTTGAGCGGGGGAGAAAAAACACTCACAGCAACAGCGCTGTTATTTGCAATATATCTCATTAAGCCTGCACCTTTCTGTATTCTTGATGAAGTGGATGCACCGTTGGATGATGCCAACGTTGGCAAATTCACCAATATGATACGGCAGTTCAGCGAGAACTCCCAGTTTATTATTGTAACACACAACAAGATGACTATGTCTACCGTAGATATTATATATGGTGTTACCATGCAGGAACCGGGTGTAAGTAAACTGGTGCCAGTTGATTTCAGGGGATTGAATTAAAATTTTTCATATTTTCTTTCTTAATGCCACAAATGCTAGCATAACCAATCAGTATCTGTGGCATTATCTACTTTTGTTGTACTATAAGGGAATAAGCTGCATCTTTGCAGCTAAATCATTTCATTCATGAGTTCATTTTTTTCGATCCTATTACATGCACATTCAGGATTTCGCTGGTTGCTGTTAATAATTCTTCTTGTGGCTATTTACAAAGCATTTACAGGCTATACAGCTAACAAACCATTTACAAAATCGGATAATACCATTCGGTTACTCACAGTGATTTTTACCCATCTTCAATTGATTATCGGGCTTATACTTTATATACAAAGTCCACTGGTAAAATTATTCTGGGAAAACCCAGGTAGCGCCATTACCCAGGAAGCTCCTATGTTTTTCGGACTGTTTCATTTTGTGTTTATGCTTCTTGCTGTTGTATTCATCACCATCGGATCCGCAAAGACAAAAAAGAAAAATTCAGATAAAGAAAAATTCAAAACCATGCGGAACTGGTTTTTGGCAGCATTGATTATTATTCTTCTCGCCATTCCCTGGCCTTATCTTCCCTCCGCAGGAAGGGCATTGTTTTAGCTGGGAAAAAAAGGAATAGTATAATGTTGCGTTTTTTATTAAAACATATTACACCGGTCTGCCTGCTGCTGCTTATTACTATTAAGGGGTATTGTCAGCAGAATGAAAAGCCTTATATAGTTCTGCTTTCGCTGGATGGATTCAGGCATGATTTTCCTGAAAAATATCCTACGCCTAACCTGGATACAATTGCCAGTGCTGGTGTAAGGGCAAAAGCCCTGCTACCCTGTTTTCCTACAAAAACATTTCCTAACCATTACAGTATTGTAACAGGATTGTATCCCGATCATCATGGTATTGTTGCTAATAAATTTTATGATCCTGCTTCAGGTAAAGTATTTGCACTCGGATCAAAAGAAAAATTTAATCCGGTATTTTATGGTGGTGAACCAATTTGGAATGTAGCTGAATCTCATGGAATAAAAACTGCCGCTTACTTTTGGCCGGGCTCCGATGTTCCAATTAACGGCAGATATCCTTCTATCTGGAAAAAATACGACAGGCAAACCTCATTTACACAAAGGCTCGACAGTGTAGTGCACTGGTTGCAGTTACCCCCCGAAAGTCGCCCACATTTTATTGCCATATATCTTGAGCAACCAGACATGGATGAGCATGAATATGGCCCATGGTCTGCAGAAGCAAAACAACAGGTACTATTGGCAGACAGCCTGGCAGGTGCATTGCGGCGTGCTATCAACAAACTCCCCATTGTAGATAAAGTAAACCTTATCATCGTATCCGATCATGGTCTTGCGGAAACCAGTGTTGCGAAAACAATAACACTCGAAGAATATATCCCTGCAAGATGGCTTGCAAATCCGGCAACAATGGGTAACCCGGTAGTTTTTCTTAAAGCAAAGCCGGAATATTACGACAGTATTAAATCAGCTATTGGGACTATTCCACATGTAAAAGGATATGTATCTAAAAAAATGCCCCGAAGGTTTCATTTTGGTAATAATCCGAGAAGCCTTGATTTTACTATAATCGCAGAAAGCGGATGGTCAATTATCACAAATCCACCGGAGAAAATAAAAAAAGGAAACCACGGGTACGATAATGATGACAAAGATATGTGGGCCATCTTTTATGCAACAGGGCCGGCATTTAAAAAAGGATATGTGCAAAAGCCATTTCCCAACCTGTCAATATACCCTTTGATCGCTCATATACTGGGGATATCTATACCACCTGCTGATGGTAAACTAAAACCCGTTAGAAGAATGCTGAGCACTCGTTCAGAGTAGCTTTACTTTCGCTTACTTTACAGAAAAACATTACACACCCTTTTGTTTTTTTAATAAGAATAACAACTTAAATAATGCTAACATTTCATCAGGGCAAAATCAGCGATATACCTTTAATCAGAGAACTGACTTTTTCAATTTGGCCGCAGACTTACAGTTCTATTTTGACTAAAGAACAGATTGACTATATGCTGGAGATGATGTATAGTCCTGCCTCACTTGAAAAACAAATACTGAAGCAACATCATAACTTTATTATTGCTTACGACGAAGATCAACCGGTAGGATTTGCATCTTATTCATGTAAGGAAAACAACAGTACTGCTTACAAGCTGCATAAGATATATGTTCTAACCTCCATGCAGGGAAAAGGAACCGGAAAAAAAATAATAGATCATATCATACAATTGATCAAACCCAAAGGGGCACAAACACTTGAGCTAAATGTCAACAGGCATAATTCTGCAAAAACTTTTTACGAAAAGCAGGGATTTAAAGTAATTAGAACAGAAGATATTGATATAGGGAACGGCTATTTTATGAACGACTATGTAATGGAAAAAAAGTTGCATTAACTACAACAGCGGCGAAAGCAATCTTGCCGATGCATCAATAAAGCGCTGAACCATTCCCCGCTTCAACCAATCCTGCAGGGTGATTTCTTCACTGTATGCAAGGTCGTTCATGAATGCTTCCGTAAGTTGCCGGTTAATTTCTTTTCCGTACACCACTGCATTGATTTCAAAATTGAGATCAAAACTACGCACATCCATATTAGCTGTTCCCACTATTGATACCATCTCATCCACAACCATAGTTTTAGCATGCACAAATCCTTTCTGATAAAGATAAATTTTCACATTATTGCTCAGCATATCATAAAAATATGAACGGGCTGCCGCATTTACTATCCGGGAATCTGATATACCGGGTAAAAGCAATCGCACATCTTTTCCACTTAAGGCAGCTTTGCGCAGTGCATCACATATACTATCGTTGGGAATAAAATACGGAGAAGTGATATATATCCTTTGCCTTGCCATTACTATAGCAGTAAAAAAACTGAGCATAATGCCAGATGAAGGATAATCAGGTCCGCCAGGTACAATCTGCACGAGTTCGCGGCCGGTATTGTCGGTGAAATCCAATGGAAAATAAAAGGGCTGAATATCCAGAACAGCGTTTGATGCAAAGTTCCAGTTTGCAATAAAGTGATACTGCAGGTTATTCACAGCAGGCCCTTCAATCTTAAGGTGCGTATCTCTCCAGTACAATTTATTTTTTTCACCGGTATTGATATAGCGATCACTCACATTAATACCACCAATAAATCCTGTTATCCCATCAATCACAATTATCTTACGGTGATCGCGATAGTTGATTCTGTTGGCCAAAAAGAAAAAACGGATTTTGTAGAACGGGAAAATTTCAATCCCCGCTGATCTCAGATCATCTAATATATTTCTCAGTTTGTGACTGCCAAAGTCGTCGTATATGAACCGTACTTTTACCCCTTCACCGGCTTTCCTTTTCAGTATCTCAATTATTTTTTTGCCTATCCCTTCGTTTTCAAAAATATAATATTCCAGATGGATAAAAGATTTAGCCTTTTCCAAAGCTTCTAACACCGACTCAAATTTATTTTCCCCGTTCAGCAACAGGGTTACCTTATTCAGGCTGAGCAATGAACTGGAATCGTTTATTAAAAAATGTATGATGTCTTTATAATATTTCAAATCGTCTTCAAAAGCTTCTTCAGTCTTCCTCGATCTTACCTTCAGCCAGTCCATGATATTCCGGTAAAGTATATCATTGGAAATTATTTTCTTGGAATAAATTTTTTTCTTCCTGTAATTTATTCCGAATGAAAAATAAAAAGCACTGCCTACTATCGGTAGTATCAATACCAGTAGCAGGTAAGCCAGTGTTTTGGTAGAATTATGTGTATCAATAATGATCCGGTATGCTGTGATTATATCAATGATCAGCACAATAACAGCAATAATATAAGGATAATATTTTAGCAGCAGCAGATGCATGAATGAGGAATTGAAATCATTATAGTGTACACCTAAAACTATTAAAATATCCGTGATATTAATATTTTTTACAAGTAATTGTTGACAGAGAAATGATTAATTTGGCAGAAATTCAAAAAAACTTCATGCGCATATACTACCGGGTTTTATTTTCAATTCTGTTTGTTTTTATAACCGTTAAATATAGCTTTAGCCAGTTAACCCTATATGTATCGCCCAACGGAGGAACAACAGCTAAAGGCACAATTGAAGATCCGTTCAACAGTCTTCAAATAGCTATTGGCAATGCAGCACAACAGAGCGGGCAACATGTTGTCATTTACCTCAGAGGTGGAACTTATTATCTTGACACAACAGTTGTAATTAATGCTACAAGATTTACTCCTGCTTCGCTTTCTATAAAATCCTATCAGCAGGAACAGGCCGTAATCAGTGCAGGACGGCGTTTGCAGCTTACATGGGAACCTTACCGCAATGGGATATATATGGCAAAAGTTCCGAAAGGCATTTCATTCGAGCGCTTATACCTAAACGATACCTTACAGGTCCTTGCTCGTTATCCGAATTATGATTCTGCCGCCCGGGTATTTCACGGCACTGCTGCTGATGCAATATCACCGGAAAGGGTCAGGCGCTGGAAGCATCCTGAAGGCGGCTATGTTCATGCACTGCATGCACACGAATGGGGTGGATTCCATTACAGGATTACCGGGACAGATAGCCAGGGCAACCTGCAACTGGAAGGTGGCTGGCAAAACAACCGTCCAAATAAGATGCATGCCTTGTATCGTTTTGTTGAAAATATTTTCGAAGAACTCGATACTGCAGGTGAATGGTATCTCGACCAAAATAAAAGTATCCTGTATTATTATCCTTTGCACCCTGGTAAGCTGAGCCACTCCGTTGTTGAAGTGTCAAACCTGAAAAACAGTATTGAACTCAGAGGGACAAGTAAATCACCATTAAAAAATATTAAAATAGAAGGGATTCGCTTTGCACATAATGAGCGAACTTTTATGGATACTAAAGAACCATTATTAAGAAGCGACTGGACAATATATCGTGGTGGCGCGCTATTGCTGGTTGGAACTGAAGCCTGCAAAATTTCTGATTGCATTTTTGGAGGAATAGGCGGTAATGCCATTATGCTAAGCAATTACAACAAAAGAGATACTGTTTCAGGCTGTCATATATATAATACCGGCGCCAATGCTATATGTTTTATCGGCAGCACTAATGCAGTACGCTCTCCTTCATTCAAGTATGAACAGTTTGTACCTTTTGAGAAAATGGATAAGATGCATGGCCCTGCCACAGGCGATTTTCCCAGTATTTGTATTGCCAATAATAACCTGATTCACGACCCCGGAGAAATAGAAAAACAGTCCACAGGAGTTGAGATAGAAATTGCTTCATCCATTACGGTGAGTCATAACAGCATCTACAATACTCCGCGTGCAGGAATTAATATAGGCGATGGATGTTTTGGTGGGCATATTATTGAATACAACGATGTATTTAACACCGTAAGAGAAACAGGAGATCATGGTTCATTTAACTCATGGGGACGTGACCGCTACTGGTCGCCCGATCGCAGATATATGGATAGTATTGTTAAATTATATCCCTGGCTAATTACGCTCGATGCCAGGAAGCAGAATATTATCAGAAACAATCGCTTCAGATGCGATCATGGCTGGGATATTGATCTTGATGATGGCTCAACCAACTACTATATATACAATAACCTTTGTTTGAATGGTGGTATTAAACTGAGAGAAGGCTTTTACCGTCGTGTAGAAAATAATATTTTAATCAACAACAGTTTTCATCCGCATGTTTGGTTTAAAAAAAGCGGAGATGTATTTCGCAAAAATATTGTGATGAAGAAATATGCACCGATTCAAATTACCTGGTGGGGCAAACAGGTTGACTACAACCTGTTCCCTGACAAAAATGCATTAGCATATTCACAGGCAAACGGTACAGATTCACACAGTGTTTTTGGTGATCCGGTATTTATTGATCCTGCACATGGGGATTTTCGTGTAGCAGAGAGTTCGCCGGCACTTACACTGGGATTTCAGAATTTTGCAATGGACAATTTCGGTGTTCAAAGTCCGACACTTAAAAAAATAGCAAAGCAACCTTTAATACCATTACTGATCACTGACCCGGTACTGGAAAAAAAATCTGCGACAGTTACTTTTCTCGGTGGTACAATCAAATCGGTGGATGGAGCAGGTGATCGTTCAGCTTATGGATTACCGGATGAAACCGGAGTTATAGTTATATCAGCTCCGGAAAACAGCCTTTTATTCTTATCAGGACTGAAGCCTAATGATGTTATCAGAAATGCTGATGAAAAACCGGTGAATAATATTCGGGACCTGATGGATATTTATCAATCGGCAAACTGGAGAGGTCATATACCTGTAAAGATTTTCCGTAACCAGCAGGAAATGGAAGTTGAACTTAAGACAAAATAGAAAATTCCTGCACAATTAAAAACAGCAATGCCTTAACTATTTGTATCCATCAGGGAATGAGAATTTTTTTTTAGTGAGATTAAGTCTTCCCAAGTACAATAGTATGTACAAACTTGCTCTTCTTTACCTCCTGCACAATATGCCGGATATTTGCTTTATTCACTTTCAGTACCAGCTTGGTATGACCTACCTGTATAGTATCTCCTTCCTGCAATATTTTTCTATGCATAATTCGCGAGGGGTCACCATTCACAAAAGTGCCATTCCTGCTTTCCCTGCCTCCGTTAGACCGGGCATCATCCATGACATAAAAACTTAGTTGCTCCCCCTGATCCACATACACTACTGCATGTACCTTGCTGATAAAGTTATCATCTTCTATCACAATAAAAGGATTCAGTATGGGGTCTGCTTTTCTTCCTATATAGTTATTGCCTGCTGATAAAGCAAAAGTTTTTGAAGGCCGGTCTTCTGTATGCATTATCAGCCAGCCGGGCGGATCAGGAAATTTTGTTTTTTCATCAAAACTGTGTTTATCCTTCGACGATATGATAACCGGTGTGGTAAGCAATCCAGCAGCTTCTTCCGCTTCTTTCATTGCCTGGTCCATTTCGTCTTCAGGAAATTCCACACTAAGCTCCGGTTTTTGGGGATCCCATTCAGGGAACTCCTGCTGAATGGTTTTTACTTTTTCTACATGCCTTGCATTGAGTTTTCTCAAAAAATCACTTGGCGCATTCCGGCTCAGGTTTTCATAATATTCCAATTTTTCCACTAACCGCTGCTTTATCTCAAAAGCAGTAGCTTTTTCTGGAAGTTCAAGAAAAGTAAACGCTTCAATACGTGTCATAAATATTTATTTAGTATTAAAGACTAAGTGGATACTGATTAAATTAAAAATATGGCGAAGCATGTGTAATCGATATTGTATAGAAGCAGTACTTCTGAAATTGTTAAGAATATTTTCAGAATCCGGCGCCTTTTCTCAACTGGTCAATCTCCTGCTGCTTCTGATTGAGTTGGGTTTCGGTGTACTGAAGCTTCCTTTCCATATCCGCCAAAGTATTTGCCTTGTCAGAAAGTTTGTATAACTGAATTTTCTGATCTTTGAGTTGAAGCAATCTTTGAACGATCATTTTATTCATTCTTGCATAAGGAGAAAAACCGTCTTTCTCCAAAGTAGCAAGATCATTTATTTTTCCTTTCAGCAGCATTTCAATACTCTCAATATTCTTCTGATCTTTATCCATCGAATCAAGATACATTACAGCCTTGTCCATGTTTTCAACAAACTTCTCCTGTTTCATCTCCTCCTGGGTTTGCAGAGTCATTCTTTCTTTCAGCTTTTTATTTTCTTTAACCGGCAACCTGAAGTTGAAATAAACCGCTAAAACTACCAGTGCGACAGTAACAGAAAAAAACAGCAGAAATTTGAGAAAAGCCTGGTTTCTCTCTTTACTGTTCAATATTTTTTGCATGCCCATAAATCTGTATTTAAAATTTGCAGAATAATATTAATTACATAAAAGCAATCTGCTCTTATTTTGATGTTATCTTAATCAGCAAGGAAACTCCTGCGTCTCTGCACTGATGCTTCCTGCCCGTTTTTAATTACCTCTTCTTTTACAAATATTCCGGCTTCTTTTCGTTTGCCTATATATTCAAGTCTCGATAACTGGTAGAACAATTTTGATATGGTTTTTGTAAACTGTGCCACTTTGGTTATCGAATCATTAATATCAAGATGATCATATTGTAGTGTTGACAGGTCGCCAATCGTAGCTTCCAGTTCACCCTGACCGATATTACACCACTCATTAAAATAGTTAATAAGTTCTTCTTTTCCGCTACCCAAAAAGCAATCCAGTGTATTTTTAATAACCCTCGCCAGGGCAGCCACCCTGCTTACCGTATACACAGGGCGTTGCACTATACCTACGGATTTCAGTTCTGCCAGCTGAGAAGCGGTAAACAATGAAATATTGTCGCATATCTTCTGCACAATAACCGACATTTCATTGCTCTGTTTTTTTTGAATGATTTTTTGTATAATCTGCAAGGCATACAATTCCATTTTGCTGTAAAATTGTTCGAGTCCTGCCTGTATTTCAAGAAGCTCAGGATGACTGCCAACAGATGTACACGGAGGTATATATTCTTCTTCAAGAGAAACATGTTGCGCTTCAACTGTCATTTTCCCTACCGGTAATTGATTGGGACCTAATACATTTCTTGCTACATCCGCCACCGGTATTATATCCAACTGCAATGAAGGAACAGTAAAGGGTATACGTGGCGGAGTTTCTCCTTCAGCAGCCAAGCCAAAAGGCAAACGTTTATAAGGATTGATGGTAAGAACAATATAAAACTGAGTAGCTTTTGCTTTCAAATCTCTTAAGGTTACCGGTTCGCTCACAACGGGAGAAATAAGATTATTACCATTAATGGCAGTATCTTCATTGAATTCAATATAATATCCTCCGGCTGTTATTGCACGGCATTGCTGGATACGCACCTGGATTCGCTTCTGATTATCTGTTGATATAAATAATTTCACTCCGTCATTTCTATCTCCGACAGGTGGCAATATCCCGTAATTAAGCTGATCTACCAGGCAACTGGTATGCTGGGCCTGTTGGTAAGTAACAGCATTGTCCTGGGCAATAAAATGCGATTTGTTGATTTTCATTCCATCAACCCAGTTTACCGGTAAAAAATGAGCATCCTGCATAATATAAATTTATATCAGGGAACGTGAGCAAATGATTACATCATTTTCCTTAATGTGGTTATTAAATATTGTTTTTTCTGCGTCAATATAATTTGTACTGATAGTATGCCAGCGTGGCTTTTTATAAAACACCCATCCGTTGGGTTCACCGGATGTATTCACAAATTCTACCCTGTTGTCGGGATGCCGTTCGTTGTAATCGTTAATAAAATAATAGAACAGCTCTCCAAAATACATGTCAACCGGTGCTTTAGCCCTGAAGTTGGTAATAGCAACATCATTAATTTTCTTTTTAAATTCAAAGCTTATTACCAGCAGGTTTTTCAGCTTAGTCTCATCAGGTTCTGCTACCTCTTCATGCAATGGATAGAACCACTCTTTCAATATTCTTGGTGGAATAGATATAGCTTTTATAAAAGTGTTGTAGAAAAAAAAGGGTACTATAAAAAAAAGTATAGATGCCATCATGATATATTCCAGCCCATTTTTATTTATAAAACGGTACATTAGTATAAACCCGATACAGCCGAATACACCGGTCAAAACAGTAAACAACAGTTCGGGCACAAAAGTCTTTTCATCACTCACCCATTTTACATGATGTTGCATATAGTACACATGTCCGCTACCTAATAAAAGAAAACAAACCTGGAAAACAACAAATGCAGTGAAAGAAGATTCTATTACCGGCGGGTAGGCTAATATGCTGACTACTGCAAAAACCAGTAATGCAGTTATCAGGTAAACAATTGTCTGCTTGCGGTAAGGTTTATAAGCACCCCTGATTTTTGTAATCAGTTTTGAAATTATAATATATAATGCTACGGCCCCGCCACCAAGAAGAATCAGGTATTTTGTTATTTCATCAGATATTACTTTTTCCATGTGTTTAGTTTCTGATAAGTTTGATAATACTGATCATTATGTCAACAGTTTTTTTATTTTCACAAAATGCTGCTGTATCCCAATACCGGCTCCTCTCCTTCTTTGAGCAACATGTTCATCTTTTCTGCCGGCAGGTGTACCGTCAGATTTACATCTAATCCTGCGGGAAGAAAAAATTGATTTAAAGTTGCCATAAGCGTATATCGGTCTCCTCCTTCGAGATAGTCACATAATTTGGAATGAAGTAACGGACCTACATTTATTTCAATACGCGGATCCCCTTCCGTAAATTCAGTTCCGTTAACCATATCTATGCCAAGAGCGGTTTGTCCAAGTACAGGAGAAGGAGAAAGAATTGAGGCATCTGTTTCAACAGCATCATGCAGCACTATCTTTACTTCTTCCTGTAATATTTGTTTGAAGCATTTTTTTGTTAATTCAAAATTTCCGGCAATACGATGCGCATAGGGCAACAACGATATCAGTCGGGGTATAAAAATAGCCGGGATAGATGAAGGCAAATCCCAGAATTGATTGAAATAATCATTGAGTATGCCCGACTGCAACCCCTGCAACAATTCATTTTCTTCCTGTTCAATTTTGAGATTGTGCAGGAAAAATTCATGCTCAACAGGCATAAAAAAGATCCGGATTTCCTCTTCTTTTTGTTTATTGAACTTATAATCGGATGTCATATCCGACACAGTAATTAAACGGTTGTTGCGGTTCGGCTGTATAAAGAAAAGCCCTTCAGGGAGATGATCATACAATCCACCTCTCGAAAGATATAAAAGCAGTATATCCCTACTGCTCCGGTCATCAATTTTTGCAGATACAATATCCCGGCTATATCCCCTTCTGAACAACTGATCGGCTGTAACCATAAAACTATCCTGCAACAATCCTTTCTCCATTGCCTGCAGTATCTGGGGTTCAGCCTTTATATCAAAAGCTGATTGCCTGATTTCCTGTTGCAATTTTTCAATTATTTCATACTGTAGCATCACACTAATTTTATGCTGCCTGCTCTATAAAAACCCGGTAAGGAAATAATGTTACCGACTTTCCCTCAAGCATAATTTTCAGGTTTTCTGTCCAAAAACTGATTTCCCCACTTTCTTTCATTATATCAAAATTCTTTTTCGCCAGTTTTATCCTTACATCCAGTGTTTTTACAAATCCTTTCTGCTGATCCGGATGAATCATTACGCCCTTATCTACCTCTATACTATTTACACAATCACCCAGTTGATAATGGCAAAATGCTCTGATATCTTCTGTCGTAATCAACCGGTCTTTTGACAACACGGCGCTTTTATATGCGAGTATACTTTGAGTAGTGCCAAGTTTATCTCTTCCGCCCTGTGTAGTGGTTACCAGTATGGCTTCATTATTCTGGATATTGGTGCCTTTATATAACCGTAGTTTATTACCTGCTTTAATCTGATTAGCTTCTTTGCCACAGGTACTCCAGTATTTTAAAAAAATATTCTGCCAGGGTGATTTGTCGCTGTTGCGTACCATAAGATAGGGTACAGTTTCTTTCTTTTGATTTACGGAAAAAATACGTTGCTCCAGTTTATTAACAATCTGCTGCACCTGTTTTATTTCCTTATTCATGAAATCGTTACCCAGCGGGGAAAATGCCACACTTTCGTCTCTCAGTAATTGCACCACATAATCAATTATTGCCACGGCATCTCTCTCATCAAACCTGCCCACACTACCATTGCGGAGCAAAATACCAAATGTGTTATCGCTATCATTTTCGGTAATACGGGTATTCAGTATCTTACCTTCATCATTGGTCACATTATCGAGGTCAAGGAAAATATCTTCTGTTTGCAGGGGTATGATGTTTACAATATCTTGCAACCGGTAAGCAAGTGTATGCAGCCTTCGGTTAAAAACAGGAAAGCTGTTCATTACACAAATAACATCCTGCAGTACAGAATTAGGAATGGTTTGAGGAAAATCAATACATATCCAGCGAAGAGGTTGCAATTGCAGTAAAGATTGTGCGGCTTTCCCGGAAAATGTCTCATTGATCATACTCCATAATAAACCATTATCTTCTGAAGTAGTAAGGTCACCGCTATCAATCAGTGTGATGAAATATGATTTATACAGTGCATTAACCTGTTTTTTTATTTTAGCAATTACATCATCTTCTCTTGCGAGAATATTCTGTATATCGAGTTGCTCCCCGCTGATTTGCTGCCGGCCATACCCCGGAGTATGATCAATAGGTGTTTCATTCCAGTACCAGGTTGCTTTGGGTAACTGGTGATAAAACAATTGTTTCAAAGCTTCATTACGAAGGTCAAAGTAAAACAGGCTGTCTTTTAAACCGGTGCCAGGTTCATCAATGGCAATCCAGAGACTGCAGTCCGGGAGACTTTTACCAGGCTCTGCCTGAGCAATTATTTCTTTTGAGATATTGCTGTTGATCCTGTATAAACTATTTCCGCTTGCCATAAACCGAACAGCAGCCCGGTTGAGTTTAAATGATCCGGTTGGAGAAAAGAATATATCTTTGGCAATATCCTCATCCTTGTCAGTAGCTGAGGGGAATTTTCGGGTAATATAGTACTGTTCGTCTTCACTTAATTCTAAAGATTTTTCCACTGGTGTAGTACAAGCTATAGCATGAGCAGGCAGAGCGCCGGTAAATGCATCTGGGGAAAGTAACTGAACAAGGCGTTCCAGTATGCGGGCCCGTGATCCCTGTATTTCACCTGATAGCTTTTCAAATTCAATAGCACAGGAAGTGAATAACATAGATACAACAGGATCAAAACTGCTTTCCGGTTCCGTTTCGGCGTAGCCCCAGCTCCGGGATGCATTTTTTAGCATTCTCGCTTTGATATGATCTCTTGATTCCTGCATAAATTTGTTTGTTAAGGGCAGGGATTGCAGATAGAGCTATGCTGATAGTGCAACGACAAACGATAAATGTAAAAGGCTCACATTTATCGTCTTACTTCTCACAAATAAAAATGGCAAAATATGTTGCGCTCAGTATACAGTGATATTATATCCGGGAATTGCCAACTTGTTACCGGGTAAATCACGAATAAGATAAAGGACCCACAAAAAAGCTGTCTTTAAAGCTGAAGGGTTCATTGGTCTGGCTTAGTATACCCGTAATAGTAATTGATACTCTTTTTTTTATGGAATGGAGACCGGGCTGTTCCTCCTGTATTATCATCAATTCTACCCTAATATGTGAAAGTCTTTTCTCTTTTTCCTGGATTGATTTGAGCAGGGACTGCCTGATGATCTCCTTGAGCTTATGTACACTGGTAACATTGTCAAAATCGTAATCCCAGATGCTGCAGCCAAACTCTTCATCTCCCGGGTACTCCCCAAAAGCCGTGGTTAGCAACAGGTGAAGGTGCTGAATTACCGATTGTTGCAAAGAAACCCGCGGGTGTTCCTCCCGCCGCATTACAGATCCAAAATTGAGTGGTATGGAAATGTATTGTTGCTGCATAATGATATTTTTTAAACTAAAATTCAATCCGGATCAAAGGTGCTACACTTGTATCATTTACGCCAGGGAAATTGGGGTCAAAATACCTGGAATTCCTGTTCACATTTCCATACAGGGATTCTATATAGCGATCCATATCCGTCAATACCGGCCTGGCTGCCTTCACTTCATCTATCATTCTTTTATAATCATCATTGTTTCTCAACGAAGGCTGGCTGAAATAATCTTCCACAATCATTGCCTGTTGCTCTGCTGTGTAACGGCTAAAAGCCTGACCAGGAACAATGGTATAGCTATAAGCTGCATTGCGGTCACCACCGGATATAATAGCTGCCGTTTGATGCACCAAAGAATCTGATATATAACTATTACCTCTTGTTTGAAACTGCCAGATATGCGTCATTTCATGCACAAGTGTTGCATTGCTGATACTATATCCCGGCGGGATACGGATATAATTACCCAGTGTAGTGGGCGCTGCAATCAAAGATGAAGTTACAATCCTTACTTTTTCATAAGCAACAGCATCACCAAAGATGGGGAAAAGAATATCTTTCTCGGATGTAGCGAGCATTCTGCCTCCCGATGAAAAAGCATCACCATACTGCATACCAAGTACTTCTACAATTGGTATCCTTATGTTTACACGATCTCCCATGAGTTTCTGTTAAAAACATCTTCAGTTGTAACTTAATATCTCAATCATGGAAGAAATGTTACCATAGTGTGGCAACAACAAGTGACACTAATTAATGGCGAATCATCAGATCAAGGAATTTTTTATCAAGTTTATGTCCATACCAATCGGCATAGTCAACATCTGACCTTTGAGAATCCAGCACACCAAAATCACCGATAAAATTCCAGACTGCAAAGCCAATACCAGAAGCAGTGAGTATATCCAGCACATCTGTAAACCAGGCAAGAAATACGGGATGTGGTGTTTTTTTCCAGCAGCCACATTCGCCACAATGTACGCCTACCCCCTTTTGCATAATATCTTTCCATGGCTGGTAAAATGTTTCGAGCATTGACCTGCTCAGATATTTATCACCCACCTGCCCCGGCCATTTGGGTTCAGGCATGTGTTCAATATCTTTATTGGCCCATGGTGCCTTGTAATGTGAAATCGCCCCCGGATAATATCCCCGGCAACTTTGCCCGATATTGAGGTCTGCAATCTCGGGTATTGGTTCAGTTCCCACCCTGTTGCCATCCGCTATTACCAGCGCATCAGGATTCTCTCTGCGGATAGCTTCAGCCGCATTTTTTGCTATTTTACGATAAACATCTCCGGGCACAGGTCCGGATTTTGAATGCTGGTCATTCATATCTTCACGCATTGCCGGCTCATTTACCAGGTCGAAACTGATTTTCCGGGCAGAAATATTTTTATATCTTTTCGACCACATATTCCAATGAAAATAAAAAGCATCCTGTGCAGCCTGGTCTTTCCATAAATTAAAAGGTTCATGAAAGCCTGCATTGATGCAATACCCCGGCGCCCGGTGCAGATTGAGGCTCACATGCATATTGTATTTATGCGCCATCATAACCAATGCATCTATCTTATCCACCATTTTATTATTTATCCTGTAAACATCATCTGGTGAAATATTTTTTGATCTGTCTATATCAAGATAAGATGGATATGCTATAGGTATACGAATAAAATCGAATCCCCAATCCTGCATCCATTTAAAATGTTCTTCCTTAGTAATATTATTATTGGCAGCAGGATCGGGAATAAAAAAATCAAGAAGATTAAAACCCTTCCAACGGGGTAGCGTATTTTTAGGTGGATTCGACCCGGAATAAGCTAATGTATTCCCCACACTTATTGACACAGCAGTTAGTCCAATATTTTTGATAAAAGATTTCCTGTTCATAGCTTCTTATTTTGGTATAATACTAATATACACAGAAATACTATGTGCAGGATAGTTAGACTTGTTTTAAGTTCCCGTTAAATACGAGAACTAAAAAAGTAACTTTATTGATTAAGAGAAGAGTTTTAGAAAAAAATCCGGGAAACATCACATCAATACAACTTCACACAAAACTCGCCATTAGAAATTTTACGAGATGAAGTCAAATTATCAACATCATATAAAGTTGATGAGAAAGTACCTTTTGCATATTCACTATTTATCTCGGAAATTTCTATATGGGTATCTACCAGGTTATTATTTAAACTCATCCATACACTTGTCCAGGATTTTGCCTTTTCATCATTATAAATAATTTGGGCATTAAAAAAAATGGAACCTGGATTATTTCGATAGGACCCTGTTGCATTGATTGGGGAGGTATTTGAAACTGATAGTAAAAGTAATTCATCATTAATACCAGTGGCAGAAGCAGCAGCGGTAAAACTCAAAAGATACCTTCCATTGCTGGCAACCTGTTCTTTTGGTCCGCCGCTTGCATTTCCGGTAAAGAGTTTTTCTTTCCCATCTACCTTAAAGCGAATAAAATATTTGCTGTCACCAGATAAGTCGTTTTTGTTTTTGGAACATGCCGAAAAGAAAATAATAACAGGTATACTTAAAAGAAATACAAGTTTAGAATTGAAAGTTGTTTTCATATTGCATTGTTTTATGTTTAGTATTATCATTTAATGAGTGCTACAAATTCCCCATCGGAAATATCTTTTTCCGTGTTACCTGATACCATTCGTATCCGACCTGAAAAACTACCTTTGATATAGGAGGAAGTAACTTCTTTGATATCCACCTTCACAGGAAAAACGGGCCATCCATTTTGCCAGGAAATATATAGTTTGTTATTTTCATCTTTATATCCACCAAGTAAAGCAGTGGGTAGTTCAGTTCTTGAAAAAATTGCTTCTGTGTACTGTTTAGCTGTAATGTCATTATCATTATACAAAGTGATGATGATCCCGTTATCTCCGTATCGTCCACTTGCAATAGAACAGTAGAAAAACGGAGGTACTGAATTGGGATACTGTCCCATAAGGGTTACATAGCAGGTGTCGTACTCTTCACTTACACCATTCACCTTGTACTTCATATAGCTTTGTAGTTGATTGCTGCTTTTACTGCAGGAAATAAAAATAAAAGCTGAGATAAGTACAGCGCAAATTGAAGGCAGATATGCTGAAACAAAATAAAGTTTTTTCATTATCCTGGTCTTAGCTGAAGAATTGTATTACCTGACCAAGATAAGAACAGCAATATGGATTAAACAGAGCTGTTTATTTTTTGCCGGGATCCATTTATTTTTTGCAAAAAAAGCAGTTCATTGATTGAACTGCTTTGAATTATACTTGTTAAGATTTCAATTATGCTCCCATAGTATCATCCTGCTTTTCTACCGAGGCTTTAAGCCTTTGTACCAGGGCATTCATTTCTTTGTAATTCAGCACACCATCACGGCTTTCAAAATGCCTTACCAAATAATATTTATCGTTTTCTCTGTTCTTACCTGCCAGCCATAAGGCTTCAAGGTTTAGGGCAGGAAACTTTAGCAACCGGAGCTCATCAGTTTCATCTCCGGAAGTAGCAACACGTTTTAGTTGTTCTATACCGTTTTCAATGTCGTCCAGGTATTTGCTGTTGGTGCTTACCTGAAACACTTCCGGTTTGTTTTCATCCGGTGACAAATCGTAAATCGCTATTGGTCTCGATTTATCAAGTTCAATAATTCGTACACCAGAAGGAGTTTCCGGAATGTTGATCACCTCAGCTATATTATTAAGATTTACATTAAAGACATGGTGAGGCATACTTAATTCAAGTTGTTCTAAATTTTTTTCAACTTCCAGGTTTGGTAACTGCATTTTAATTAATGGCCGGATCCATGGTATAGGACGTAATAGTTTTTCGTACAATACCAGGTCTAAGAATTTCATATAGGAATATTTTTTAGTGATATAACTATGTGTCCAGCTACCACTTCCCTGGTAATTATTTGAGAACTGGTCAACGGTCAGTACGCTCTTGCCATAAATAGGATCGTCAATATGTAGATACTGTGTAGATCCAATTCTGGACACACCATATATAACCATGAAATGACCGCCACCGCCATTCCATCCAATACGTGCTCCTACTACCAATCCTTTATCCAATTCTGCTTTAACAGCTTCCCATGTCATGGTACCACTGCTGAAAGACACATAATTATGAGTACGGTCAAGCGCTTTATCCAGATACCATGGAACATTACATCCCGCAGGTAAAGGTGTATTGCAACAGGAAAGTCCCTGCTCTGCTGAAGCAATTTTACACTGCGACCAGGGATTTAATAAAACCGCATAAAAATGGGAAACGCTGTTAGCCGTAGCTGCCCAGCACCAGTTTGATTTTAGTTGCGCTTCCATATTGAAATTAAGTACTTTACTAAAATAAAACCAGTTAAAAATATTTTGTTGCCATTCGCTTGCGATTTTAATGGCTAAACTGTTGAGGTTTTTATATTCCATAACATAAATTTTTGAATTGTTTCCAACAATATGAGTTCACGAGTGAAGACACTAAACTAAGGAACGGCTAACACCACTTATACGGAAGTATTGAACAGTCCCGGCATTATATATGACTTGCCTGTAAAATGTTACCCATGCAATGCGGGCTTAACTTTTGCTCAAAAATTGTCAGGTTTAATACAATTCAAAAAATTAATATCAGGGTAACTGGAATTGCTGGAAGAAATCCCATAGAAGATCATTGGCATTAATTGCAGTAGAAGGAGTATCACCCATGGCACTACCCGGCAACCCGCCGGGCCAGGCATGTCCGCCATCTTTTGTAAGATAAAATTGAATACTGGCATTGTTGTCACAATCGCTCCATTTAGTCAGGGTATATTTATTGTTGTCTGTAATTACCTGTCCGTTATTGGTACATTTATCAAAAGATGCAAAAACATTTAGCACCGAATCAACCGGTGGCAGGTACAAATCGTAAGTACCGGTGCCTCCTCCTTGTCCACCGAGGTAGGGAACATGTAAATCATTTACCGAATGCATGTGCAGTACCGGAATTGGATGACCCGGGTTGCAGGGTTGTGTAGTAACCAGTGTGCAGGCATTTACTGCAATAGCAGCAATTTTATCTGAAAGCTCGCAGGCAAGCCGGTAACTCATCATTCCACCGTTGGAATGCCCGGTAGCATACACTTTTTTAGGGTTGATTTTATATTTTGTCAATAATGTACTAATAAGCTGCCTTATAAAATTTACATCGTCAATATTATTAGCTGCAGCATAGTCACAGCAGGTACCGGCATTCCAGGTTTGAAGTTTGAGTCCCTCGTCGCTTTTAACCCCATTGGGATAAACAACAATAAAGCCTGAAGCATCTGCTTTTTTTGTAAGCAAACAGGTGGATTCAAACTGAGTAGCACTACCGCCTCCGCCATGCAGAGCAATAACCAGTGAAAAATCACTGCCTGAATAATAATTGGGTGGCAGGTTGAGCAGGTAGGTCCTCTCCAGCCCATCAACCTTTATGGTATCTGTAAACCGAAATTCCTTTGGTTCACTATCATTTGCAGAGTTATCTTTTTTGCATCCCTGAGAAATAATTAGTAATCCAAACAATAATGAACTACAAAGAAATTTGAATACCATGAAGCCTGGTTTTGTTTCAGAAATATTAACGGAATTGGGAATTATTATAGTATAGGTAATAAAGACTCACGCCAAGGCCAATGGTTTAATTGTAGTTTTATTATTTTGAAAATGCAGGATATTATTCAAACAAATGATATTGTTTTCGTGGTACTCTTTTTATAATATCATCCAATGCGGTATCAAGGTCGGGGAAACTGAACCTGAAACCCGATTTAGAAATTTTTGTTGGTACTACCCAACGGCTTTTCAGCACTAATTCGGTTTCAGTACCTATTATTGGCGCTCCAATTTTCAATAACCATTCAGGCGCCGGTAGACCAAATCTATGACCTGTTGCCTTACGAATAGTGGCCATAAATACTCTATTGGTTACCGGGTTAGGCGAACAACAATTATATATTCCACTTAATTCAGGATGACTTTCAATCCATTCAATCATTCTGCAGGTATCTGTTATATGTACCCAGCTATACATCTGATTGCCGTTTCCCTGCCTTCCACCCAACCCAAATTTGAGCAAATTGAAGTAAGGAATAAGCACTCCTCCGGAGCCAAGTGTTATAGCCATTCTCAAGGCTACTTGCCTGGTAGCAGTTGTTCTTTCTGCTAAAAATGCCGCCTCCCATTTTTTGCATACCTGCACTGAAAAATCATCATGGTATTCCCCGGTAAATTCGTCCTGCGGGCGATCGGTAGCATGGCGGTATATGGTGGCAGAAGAAGCATTTATCCAAAGTGATGGTGGATTCTTGCACTGTCTTATTGCTTCTCCAATAACATGGGTGGAATCAACACGACTGCTTAAAATTTCATTTCTATTCTTAGCATTATACCGGCAGTTAACTGTTTTACCAGCCAGGTTAATGATGATATCTGCATTCTCAATTTCTGCCACCCATGCACCAGCAGTTTTTCCATCCCATTTAATATACCTGACATTTTGAAAATTATCCTGTGATACCACTTTGTAATGGTTTCTATTATTCATAGTATTAGATGTTGCCCTTGTTAGTATAACAATACTATTTTCTTTTCCAAAATAATTGGACATAGCTTCTCCTATAAAACCACTACCGCCGGCAATTATAATCTTTTTATTTCTCATATTATCTGTATTTTCAGAATATTTTGAAATATTAAAATTTAAGAAAAGCCGGAAAATCCGGCTTTTACCAGGTATAAGGGGAATATGGCTACCTGAATATTTTTATTAAATTATTTATAAACCAATTTTCTTCAGCTTTGACAAGAGTATCAAGTGTTTTGTCTGCCTGCATACCCAGTCTTTTTATACCTGCAATCACTTCCAGGAAGGTCTTCATTTCCTTATCACGCTTGTCACCCTCAGTTTGTTCCAGTTTGTCCATTAATTGAAGCATGGGTTCCAATTCCCGTTTCTTTCGTTCTTTTACTATCTGTTTGGCGACCTTCCATATATCTTTTTCGGCAGTGAAATATTCCTTTCTTTCACCCGGAATTATAACTCTTTCGGCCAACCCCCACCCTATCAGGTCCCTGATATTCATATTAGCATTACCCCGACTGATATTCAATGCTTCCATCATATCGTCCTGAGTTTGCGGATTGGGGCTTATCAATAATAACGCATGAATCTGGGCCATAGTGCGATTGATCCCCCAATTTGTACCAAACGCACCCCAGCTTGCAATAAACTGCCGCTTTGCTTCTTCCAGGTTCATAATTCAAAGCTAACAATTATTATTAAACTTTCAAATATTTCTGAAAATATATTTAGTTGGGGAATGGGCTGTGGGCTGTGGGCTGTGGGCTGTGGGCTTTGAGATTGCTGATAGCTGACAGCTCATTGCTCATTGCTGATAGCTCATAGCTGATAGCTCATAGCTGACAGCTCATTGCTTATTGCTCATAGCTCATTGCTCATTGCTCATTGCTTATTGCTCATAGCTCATAGCTGACAGCTCATTACTTATTGCTCATAGCTCATAGCTCATTGCTCATTGCTCATAGCCCAAAGCCTCCCCCCCACCCTCACCTCTTCTTTTTCCGGCGTTCCAATTCTTTATTGATCAGTGCGAGTTCTCTGCCTGTTTGCCCCGAAACAGAACTGTTTTCCTGGGCACGGCGCATAAGATAGGGTATTACATCTTTGATAGGTCCAAAAGGAAGGTATTTGCTCACGGAGCACCCGGCTTTGGCAAGATTGAAGGTAATATTGTCGCTCATACCATAAAGTTGTGAAAAATGAATATGAGGATGATCGAGGGGTAGCCCCCTTTGCTGCAATAATTGTGTGGTCAGCAGATTACTGTATTCATTGTGAGATGCAACAATTAATGCTATCCTGTCGAGATGGTTAATGCAAAATGTGATGCCTTCATTAAAGTCATTATCGGTACTTTCTTTATCAATCTGAATAGGTGAAGGATATTTCATGTCCTCTGCTCTTTTTCTTTCCTTCTCCATATAAGCGCCGCGAACAAGTTTTGCCCCGAGAATAAAATCTTTCAATTCCGCTGCTTCCAGCGAATCTTTCAGAAACACCAGGCGGTCTGCCCGGTATAACTGAAGCGTATTATATACAACAGGCCTGGTTTTATTAAACTTCGCCATCATCAATATCGTCAGCACATCAACCGGATCCTGAATCCAGGTTTCCTCCGCATCTACCAGCACTCCTATATTTTTTTCGGCTGCATCGGCGCATATTCTTTCCATACGTTGCTGCACACGCTCCCACTCTTTCTTTTCTTCATCATTTAATGCTTCTACAGCCTTTGCATATCGCTTCATCAGAGAGCCCTGGCTGTCTGCTACAGACGAATCGAGCTTTTCTAATAATCCGGACCTTGCGAACCCGGTTACTTTGATGCTCATAAAAGGTATATTGGGTTGTGTAGAAGCATAATCAATTACCCTGATAAACTCTTCCATTGCATGATCAAAAGCTTCTTCACCATCATCGCCACCTTCTACACCATAATCAAGAATTACTTTTACATTATACCCACCAAGCTTTTTAGCTACGGCAGCAGTTTCTTCCAATGTTTCCCCTCCTACAAACTGCTCGAAAATGGTATCGCGTATAATACCTTTAACCGGCAATCCAGATCTTATTGCCCAGGGAGTGAGCGTCGTACCCAATCGTACAAGTAGCGCGTATCCCATGGATGAAAAAAGAAATTTTGCTTTTCTCAGCTCTTTATCGTCTTTGTATTCGAAGGCATTTTCAGTATTATCAAAAGAAATAGGTATAGGTACAGCCATACAGGAAGTTTACACAAAAATAAGTAACCCTCCCTGTACGATTATACAGACAAAATGAATTTTTAGAAAAGTCCTAAAAGATTTATTGCAACTTTTATTGAAAAATTAATTTCCGTATCCTGAATAATGACAGGACATCATAGTCCTATGTCCATTTTTTGACGACGATATGTAGATAGTGAGGGATCCATTGCAATAGCCTGTTCGCAAAGCTTTTTACCTTTTGTGGTTTCGCCTTTTTTCTGGTAAGCGACTCCGCTCATATAAAGTGCTCTTGAATGTTTTTCGTCCTGCTGGAGTACTTTATCCCAGTAGTCAATAGCTTCTTTGTATTGATTGATCTTATAATAAGTTTCTGCAATATTGTAAAGGAGTGTAATATCCTGAGGTTTTTTCATTAGCACTTTTTGCATTAATGCTATGCCCTTATCAGCCTGGCCCGAAAGAATACAGGATAAGGACATGTTTTCATAAAAGTCATTGTCGGTTTTATATCCTCTTGCTTCTGCAAGCTCATAATAAACCACAGCAGTTTTATCATCGGGGATGGCGGCATAAGTCATAGCCAGTTCATAAGTCCACCTGGCATTAGAAGAATCGGTATGCAAAGCCTTTAAAAAATAAGGAACGGCTTTTTTATAGTTACTCATATCCACATAAGCCAGTGCTATGATATAGGGTATCTGAGCATTAGCAGGTTCTTCTAACATTGCTGCATCAAGATATTTGAATGCCTGCCCATAATTTTCCTGCTCATAATAGCTTTTACCAATAATATAATTTGCATTGCCAAAAATCTTTTGTTCCTGCATCATTTTTGCAAAAAAGATTGCAGTCTCCCATTGCCGGAAATTGAAATTCAACACAGCCAGTTGATGAATTGCTGCGGTATCTTTAGGATTCAGTACATATACTTTTTGATAGCTCTGCCTCGCCTTAGCATATTGCCTCAAACTAATAGCAGCACCAGCCAATCCACTCCATGCCTTTTCATTAAGACTATCATAGTTTACTGCATCCTGAAAATATTTATAGGCAACCGCAGTTCTTCCACGCTGTACTTCTACAGCAGCTTTTGCAATATATGCCTCTGCACTGTCGGAGTGGTTTTGTGCATAAGCCATAAGCCCGGCACCTAAACAGATTATCAAAAAAAACGGAAACTTCATATTCAGGATATTTGAAGTAGAAAATATTTCTGCAATACAGCGCTAACGGAAGCTGAGAATTTTTTATTTCAAAAATCCTGCCCTTTTTGTCCAACAGGCAGATTTAACAGATAAATAGAAAATCATTTCAAAACAATCCCACCCAGAGGCGGCAGGTGAACCGTTATTTCAAACATACGGTCTTTTTTATCTACCAGTTCGGTTTTAATGGCCGGGTTCAAAACATCACCTGTTCCCCAATACTTTTTTTCATCACTGTTAAATATTTCTTTCCAGCTTCCCTTACCGGTAGCGTAAATCTTCCAGTCATGATGCACAACAGGAGTAAGATTTAAAATTACAAGAACATCATCTTCAGGTTTTTTACCTTTTCTCCGATACACAATTACACTTTGATCCCTGTGATTGAGATCAACCCATTCAAATCCGTAGATATTGAATTGGTTTTCATAAAGAGCAGGTTCATTGCGCAATAACCTGTTCAGGTCGGCCACACAAGCCTTTAGCAGGTTATGACTATCGTATTGCAACAAATGCCAGTCTAATTCAGATTTATAATTCCACTCGCTGGTTTGCCCAAATTCATCTCCCATAAACAATAATTTACCTCCGGGGTGAGTAAACATATAGGTGTACATCAGCCGCAGGTTTGCAAATTTCTGCCAGTCATCACCGGGCATTTTATATATCATCGGGCTTTTTCCATGAACCACTTCATCGTGACTCAGCGGGAGCATAAAATTTTCATCATAGAAATACATCATGCTAAATGAAAATTTATCCTGGTGGTATTTCCTGTATACAGGATCGAGTTTAAAAAAATCAAGCGTATCATGCATCCAGCCCATCATCCATTTCATACCAAACCCAAGCCCCCCGGCAAAAGTAGGTTTGCTTACACCCGGCCAGTCTGTAGCTTCTTCAGCAATGGTTTGTACATCTGGAAAATCGCGGTATATGGTTTCATTCAAGTCTTTAATAAAAGCAATCGCTTCTATATTACCATCTCCGCCATATTCATTGGGTTCCCATTGTCCGCTGGTACGGGAATAATTCAGCTTCAGCATAGAACTTACCGCATCTACCCGTATACCATCTATATGGTATTTATCAAACCAATATCTTGCACTACTGATAAGAAACGATTTCACTTCCCCTCTTTTATAATTGAATATATAACTGTTCCAGTCGGGGTGAAAACCTTTACGCATATCTGCATATTCGTAAGTATGCGTACCATCAAACATAAACAAACCATGGGCATCGTAAGGAAAATGAGAAGGCACCCAGTCAAGAATTACACCTATTCCTTCCTGGTGCAATCTTTCAACCATGTGCATAAAACTTTGCGGATCGCCAAACCGGGAAGTAGGTGCAAAATAACCTGCGCCCTGATATCCCCATGACCCGTCGAAGGGATGTTCCATTACAGGCATTAGCTCCACATGAGTGAAACCCATTTCTTTTAAATACGGAACCAGTCTTTCAGTAATCTGATCATATGTATTGTAGCGTTCCTCATCATTTTTATCGGGCCGCATCCAGCTTGCAAGGTGTACTTCATACACACTCCAGGGTGCATCCAGCGCATTATGTTTTTTACGATTAGTCATCCATTCATCATCGTTCCATTCCTTACCAAGTTCCCAGGTTATTGAAGCAGTTTTTGGGCGCTGTTCCCAAAACCAGGCAAAGGGATCGCCTTTATCCTGCCGGCTACCTTTATATCCCTTTATATTATATTTATATACTTCGCCTTTTTTCATATTGGGGATAAACCCTTCCCAAATGCCGGAATTATCAAGCCTTACATATAATGGATGCGACTCGTTATTCCAATCATTAAAATTTCCTTTTACTGATACCAGGGTTGCATTTGGTGCCCACACCGCAAAATAGTAGCCATCAGTATCCAATACATTTGCAGGTCGCGAACCGAAAACATCATATAGATGATAGTGTGTTCCCTGTTGAAAATTGCTGATATCTTCATCAGTGAACAATGAATAATTCCATACAGGTTTTGTACTGTCCACAAAATGTATATCTTCATAACGCTTCCCGGAGTTCTTTGCTGAAGAAGTGCCGGGATTACCGGGTACTTTAATTACATTGGGAGCTTTCTCTTTTACATTTACAGGCGCTTTTTTATCAGTCTTTTTTGGTGCAGGCATATATGAGTGATTTAAATAAAGAGAAAATGAGTGTTGACATTACCCGATATAAATATATGCTTTTTCAATCTAAGTTTTCTTAGGATTTGCTTCGTTATAGTAATGTGAAAAAAACAGTATAGAATTTGATATCTGTATTAAATCAGAAGTAAAATATATTTTTATGATATAACTGAAAGCAGAAAATATTATGAGTTGTATAAAATACAGATATTTTTTCCCTATAGTATTTTTATTCCTGGTGTCATGTACAAAAAGTAATGATGCGGGAAACGATTTACCTTTTCCTTCAGTTGTCATCCTGGATACCGCCTACGGAAATGATCCGCTGCAAAAAATGGACATTTATTTAGTTGCCGGCAGAAACGAGCATGTTCCTGTAATAGTACTGATACACGGTGGTGGCTGGTCGGGAGGTGATAAAAATGAGCTTACATCTTCAGTAAAAGGAATACAGGATTTATTTCCCGGATATTCTGTTGTAAATATCAACTACAGGCTGGCAAAAGACGGGGTAACCAATATTTTCCCCACACAGGAAAATGATGTTAAGGCTGCAATCGAAACCATCCTTCGTAATAAGGAAAAGTTTCATATTTCAGATGCACTTATATTAACAGGTTTTAGCGCAGGTGGTCATCTTGCTTTACTGCATGGTTACAAAAATGATCCGGGAAGAAATGTTAAGGCGATTGTTGATTTTTTTGGACCTACAGACCTTACTGCGCTTTCAGATATTGGTTTAGTACAGACGCTTATTCTGTTGAATGCCACCGGTAAAACTTATAGCCAGGATAAAGAGATATTTATCCAATCCAGTCCAATCAATTTTATAACAAAGAACTCGCCACCCACAATTATACTACAGGGAGGCAAAGACGATCTGGTACCGCAATCGCAGTCCATTGCTTTAAACAACAAACTGGAGGAAAATAATGTGGTACATCAACTGGTATTATATCCTAATGAAGGACATGGTTGGGCGGGGAACAACCTCCTCGATTCTTTTAATAAAATCAAAGATTTCATAAATACCAATGTGCACTGATAATAATCAGGTTGTTTTTGTGGAAAGATAATTGTAGTCTTTCAGCAGTGTATCGAGAAAATCACCGGCTGAAATTTCATCATCAATTACCAATACTTTTTTTACACGAAGAGCAGCATTTTCGAGCATTTGTAAATTACCGGATCTTCGACTGCTATCCAGAATACCTTTTATAGTATTAATATCCCTATCGCTTAGTCGCATAACCTGCGGGTAAACCGGCACATAATCTTCAGCCACCTCCATAAATACAGTATCATCAAGGCTGCTTTTAGTTTTTGCTTTGATAACCATCGTTCCTGCAGCAAGATCTCCCAGTCTTTTGCCCTGATCGTTTATTGCAATTAATATTACATCGGCTATAAACATTAATGCCGTAATCCAGAGTGCTTTTAATACTGCAATATTGGCAAATAAAAAGGCAATAATAATTACAGGAATAGAAAGATCGGATGAACGCAAAAGCCATCTCAGCATATACTGGCTGACGGAAGCCTTTCCCCCATTATCATTTACCACCCGCAATCCCATCAGTTTTTTACCAACACTTTGTCCATTCCAGAATATTTCGCAAAAAAGATGATACATAAATACCGGCAGCATCATCAGTAGCTGAACTGACCATAAATCATAACCCGACCCGCTTTCAGACATATTGGTATACGACAGTATATAATAAAAAATATAAAATGAGAGGATGATATAAAAAACCTGCAACACAAAATCAAGTATCCAGGCAAACATCCTTATATGGAAAGCAGCACTTTCAAACTCGAGATCAATATTAAAAGTTGTAGGAATTAAAATTTTGCTCATACACTGTACAATAATAAATATTTTGCCCGGTTAACTAACGTGTTGAGTATTTATTTAATTTGGAGTAAAATTAAAAATATTGAGGGAAGCGCTTTTTATCAAGAAAAATAAAGACCGATGGCAGAAAAGCCAGGAAACACCACCTGAGAATCCTGATGAAACAGCTCTTGAATTTACTCAATTGGTGGATGACCTTTCTTATTCAAAAACTTTCTACCCTCACAGCCGTATAACCCGCTACTTAAATGCCAGGGCATCACAAACCTATATGAGCATTTATCAAAACCGGAAAGAAGATCGCAACCGCCTGACAGAGTTTTGGAAATATGCTGTGCCCCGCACAGTAAGAAAACATCACGGTGTATTATTATTCTGTGCTTTGTATTTTATAGTGTTTTTTATAGTAGGGTTTTACTCTTCAAGTCATGATGAAAGCTTCGTAAGGGAAATGCTTGGGGACGGTTATGTAAATATGACTGAAGAAAATATTGAAAAGGGACAGCCCTTTGGAGTATATGCAGAAGGCGGAGAACTTCTGATGTGGCTTGGTATAATGATCAATAATCTTTTTGTGTCATTTACCTATTTTGCCAGAGGAATTGTATTGTGTTTTCCTACGATGGTATCATTGCTCAACGAAGGAGTTAGACTTGGCGCTTTTGAACAAATGTTTTTTTCAAAAGGGCTGGGACTTCAATCGGTGCTTACGGTATTTATTCACGGCACACTTGAAATATCAGCCATTGTTATTGCCGGAGCTTCGGGAGTTGTTTTAGGAAAAAGCTGGATGTTTCCCGGAACTAAAAAAAGATTAAAGGCTTTTACAGAAGGCGCAAAAGAAGCGGTAATTATACTGGTGAGCCTGATTCCTGTATTTGTAGTTGCCGCTTTTTTTGAAGGTTTCATTACTCGGTATTACACTATGCCCCAATGGCTCAGTGCATTTATATTATTCTGCTCTGCTTCCTATATTGTTTGGTACTACATTATTTATCCCATACAAATTCAAAAGAAACTGAAATTAACGGGAGTAGAAAACACCACAAGTGCGTAAAACAACAAATACCATATCTGCAATTATTGCTGTATTGCTGCTAAGCATAGCTGCCCCGTTTCATCTTCTTGCACAGTCAACAACAGAAGATAGTATCTACAACCTAAATAATGAAGACACTACCCTGTATCCTCCGGTTGCAATAGACAGCATTCCCGTCAATTACGATACTGCCAATGAATCATTCGAAGAAGATCAGGCAGAGATATTATATTTTCTACAAAAAGATGACACTACTTCCTTGTTTGATTCATCGGCTATTGAGTGGCGCGTAGTACCGGATTCTGTTGTCAGGTCTCTTAAAAAAGATGCCGCTTTCTGGTATGCTGACAAGGATATGGAGAAGAAAAATGAAGAAAATGAGGGTCTTTCCTGGCTTGAGAAAATTATTATAACACTCTTTAAATTACTGGCCAATCCTGTTTTCAGACAAATCTTATGGATTATTATTATTGGCGGTTTTGCAGCTGCTGTAATTTGGTTTCTTTCACAAAATCAAATGAATATTTTCGGATCCGGGAAAAAAACAGTTGTTGTACGAAAGTCAGAAGCTGAGGTAACAGAAGATGTATTTTCTGCCGATCTTGAAAAAGCAGCTAATGATGCGGCTGCACTGGGAGATTTCAGGCTGGCAATCCGATTTCAATACCTGCAACTGCTGAAAATATTTTCGCAGCATGAACTATTGCAATACCGGCAGGATGCTACCAATTTTGACTACCTGAAACAACTATATGATCGTCCCTACTACAAAGATTTTTTCAGGGTAACCAGGAATTATGAATATGCATGGTATGGTGAAATGGCCGTAAGCAAAGAACAATTTGATTCTGTAGTTAAGGAATTTAATGATCTCTATCAAAAAGCATCTGTAAGTCGTTGAAAAAAGCATTACCATATATTATAGGGGGGCTATTGTTGTTAGTACTTGCCGGATTACTGATTGGAGGTAATGGTAATCGCTTCGACAAAAGAGTAACGCTAAATAAAAAGGATAAGATTCCTTATGGAACATATATTGCTTTCAACAATCTCCCCTATTTGTTTCCAAATGCCAATATCACCATTAACAAAAAAGCTCCCGGTTACTGGGAAGATGATGTACTGCGATTTGATACTTCGCATCAAAGCCTGTTGATTGTTACAAAAGAATTTAATGCAAGCAATGAAGAATTACAGGATCTTTTTCATTTTGTAAGCAGGGGCAACAATGTGTTCATCTCTGCTTACGATCTCAATCTAAAAGCACAGGACTTTTTTCATTTCACACTTGGCTATGCCGATACCGGTTTTCCTGTGGAGTATGATGCCGGAACATTGGATACCCTTCGTCTGTGGCTGATGAATCCACCGTTTTCCAAAACAGCAAACCGCTATTCTTATCCAGGCAGAAAATATTACTCTCATTTCATTTCTTTTGACAGCACCATGAGTTATGTGCTTGAACGTACGGCAGACAGCAGTGTAGTTTTGCTGCGTATACGTGCAGGTGATGGAAGCTTTTACATTCACACAGCACCTTTAGCTTTCAGCAACTACTTTTTGCTGCACAAAGAAAATATGGGGCATTTTAACCAATTACTTTCAGTACTGGATGCCGGATCTACAACTGTGGCATGGGACGAATATTATATACATAAGCCGGTATACACACCGGATAAGTCGCCCTCTCCATTGCGTATATTTATGGAGCAACCTGCTCTGCGGATGGCATTACTGACAGCACTGGCTGGCCTGATCATTTTTGTGTTGCTTGGGTTAAAGAGAAAACAACGATTAATACCGGTAATCGAACCCTTAAAAAATGATTCACTCGATTTTGTAAAAACTATTGGGCGGCTTTATTTTCAAAAGAAAAATAATAAAAACCTTTGCAATAAGATGATTGTGCATTTTACGGAATATGTACATAGTCGTTATAAAATAAATACCGGCAATCTGGATACTGAATTTATTGCCCGCTTATCTGGAAAATCAGGATCGGATGAAAAGACTGTAAAAGCTATTGCAGAATTTATTTCGTTCTGTCATAATGCACCGGCAATACATGATCAGCAGGTAACAGAATTTTATACATTATTGGAAAAATTTTATAAAACAAGTTAATATGGAAGAAGATATTTTTCAACCACGCACAGACCTCTCACAGCTACATGATACTGTAATGAGGATGCGTATAGAAATCGGGAAAGTAATTGTGGGGCAGGAAGACATGGTAAAACTTATTGTAGCAGCACTATTAGCCGATGGTCATGTACTAATAGAAGGTGTTCCGGGAGTGGCTAAGACGTTAACTGCAAAGTTGGTGGCAAAATGTATATCACTGCATTTTTCACGTATTCAGTTTACCCCTGATCTTATGCCATCGGATGTATTGGGTACTTCTATTTTTAATCCAAAAGAAGGAGGATTCCAGTTTAAGAGAGGACCAATTTTCGGAAACATAGTTCTTGTAGATGAGATCAACCGTGCACCTGCAAAAACACAGGCAGCATTATTTGAAGTAATGGAAGAAAAGCAGGTAACTGTTGATGGCTATTCTCATATCATAGAAAGACCTTTTATGGTTTTGGCCACTCAAAACCCCGTTGAACAGGAAGGCACTTATCGTTTGCCGGAAGCACAGTTAGATCGTTTCCTATTTAAGATAACTGTACCATATCCCACTGAAGAAGAAGAGGTGCAGATACTGAACCGGTTTCATAATGTAACCGGTGAAGACATAACGGAGCAGATAAAAGAAATGCTGACAGCAACAGATATCAGCACATTGCGCAAACAGGTGAAAGAAGTTTTGATAGAGGAAAAGCTGCTGCAGTTTATAGCAAAAATTGTAACCTCTACAAGGTCGAACAAATCCATTTATCTTGGCGCATCACCCCGGGCGTCTCTTGCTATAATGAGTTCGGCTAAAGCAATTGCAGCTATGCAGGGCCGCGACTTTGTTACCCCCGAAGACGTTCTTGAAATGGCAGTGCCGGTATTGAGGCACCGCATCATACTGACCCCTGAAAAGGAAATGGAAGGTGGAACAGAAGATGATGTGATCCGGGAAATCATCCAATCATTAGAAATACCCAGATAATTTTGAATTTTCTAAGAGCAATATACAGATCTTTTTTACTTAGCAGGCGCACCTATTCCCTGCTGGCAGCTATTGTAGTATGTTTTATCATTTCATTTTTTCTGCCTGCACTTTACCAGGTATCGATCATTTGTATTTTGCTGCTCGCTTTCACCATCGGGCTTGATACACTCGTACTATATAGCCGAAAGTCGGGTTTCAGGGCTAACAGAATTTCACCTGAAAGATTAAGTAATGGCGATCAGAATATCATCCAGGTTTCACTGATCAATAATTATTCTTTTACTGTAAAAGCGAAAATCATAGACGAGTTACCTTTTCAATTTCAAAGGTCGTATGAAAGTGAAATCCTGGTTTTGAAATCATCCCAGCCTTATGATGTCGTTTACAGTATCAGACCGGTAGAGCGCGGTGAATACGGGTTTGGGGCAATCAATGTATTTGTCACCAGTCCTTTGGGACTGGTGCAAAGGCGATTCGTTTTTGATGCAGACAAAGTAGTACCCACTTATCCCGCCTTCCATCAAATGAAAAAATACCAGTTGATGGCAATATCCAACAGGCTTAATGAAAATGGCAGCCGTCGCCTGAGGAAGCTTGGCAACAGCACAGAATTTGAACAGATCAAAGAATATGTAACCGGGGATGACTATAGAAAAGTAAACTGGAAAGCAACAGCACGCAAAGGTGAAATAATGGTCAATACTTTTACTGACGAAAAAAGTCAGCATATATACTGCCTTATTGATAAGGGACGAAATATGAAAATGCCGTTTGGCGGTATGTCGCTGCTTGATTATGCCATCAATGCCTCACTTGTATTGTCAAATGTGGCCCTTACCCGGCAGGATAAAGCTGGGTTGCTCACTTTTGCCAGTAAGCCTGAAACATTTCTGCCTGCTGACCGTAAAGGCATGCAAATGGAACTCATTCTCGAAAATCTTTACCGGCAGCAAACTCATTTTTCGGAAACAGATTTTGAAGCTCTGTATGCTCATCTGCATACCAAAATTAAAAACAGGTCGCTGCTGATTCTTTTTACCAATTTTGAATCTATACCGGGTTTTCAGCGACAACTTCCTTACCTGCGAAGAATTGCAAAACAACATTTGCTGCTTGTAATATTTTTTGAAAATACTGAGTTGAAGGCATTAAGAGAAAAGCCTGCTGAAGACCTTGAAGAAATTTATATACAAACCATTGCCGACAAATTTGCTTTTGAAAAAAGACTTATTGTAAAAGAACTGCAGCACTATGGAATCCTTTCTGTACTGACAGCACCTGAAGCATTAACTGTAAATACCATTAACAAATACATAGAACTGAAAGCAAGGCAGGCGATATGAAAGGGAACGCGGAATTAATAAAGTGAGACGTGAAACCTGAAACGTGTGACGTGAAAGTATATCGTCAGGTTTCAACTCTCCGTGCAAGATGAAGTATTATGTTAAGAATTTATCATCATCTCCGGCTCTGCTGTAAAACGCTTAGCTTTGAACAATGATATATATGATGAAACTATTATTGCCATTTCTTTTATGTTTTGTTTTTTATTTACCCGGATACAACCAGGACAGTAAGGAAATATCAGGGATATATTTTCTACAGGATGTAAAAGATGTTTCTTCTGCATTTAATCTGAAACCTAATTATAGTTTTACATTTTTCTATACTAAAGGAAGTTTAACCCGAACCGGATCCGGAAGATGGTCGCTTGAAAACAATAGCATCATATTTACCGGAAGGCAACAGCCGCCCCGGCCATTCAAACTATTCCAGGGCAGGAAAGTAAATGATAATTATATCACAATACAATTTACTGATGAAAACCCTGACTATATTAAAGATATCCAATGCATTCTTTATACAGCAAGGGGCAGACAAAGAATATTTACAAATAAAGATGGTATTGCGAAATTTACTAAACAGGAGATTGATTCTATTCAAATCAGCTCACCACTATTTCCTGACAAACCTTATACATTTATACCGCTCAATAAGATACAAAACAGTTTCGAGTTTGAATTTGAAAAATGGATACCCGAAGTTTTCTTTAATGATTTCATCCTTGCTTATGCCGGCAATACACTCTTTGGAAAACATCCGGCCATTGCAGGTAACAGTTTCAGATATGTAAAAGGAAATTAACCACACTTCTGACTTTTTAAAAAGTGAAATACTGAATTTGTATTTCTCCTGCTAAGTTGGTTACACAGGGGGCACTAAGGAGGTACAGGGGAGCACAAAGATTTTTATTGCTTTGTGCACTTTATGTATCCTTTGTGCTCTTTGTGAAATAATCCCTTTTTGATGGTTACACAAAGGGCACAATGGTTCATCTCGACAATATTCATAAAATTCGAAACATAGCATGTTATATTAATACAATATTCTATAAGGTGGACAAATACTGAGGCAACAAATCGGAATTAGTTCTTAAAATTTTATTCTACTTTGCAAAACAATTTCCTTTAGCATGTATTCAAAGAATTTACTTCAAACCTGGCGATGGTTTGGACCCAGTGACCCGGTTTCACTTCAGGATATTAAACAGGCAGGCGCACAGGGTATTGTAACCGCCCTTCATCATATCCCTCATGGTGAACTTTGGACAAAAGAAGAAATTAATAAACGTATAGATGAACTTAAAGCAGGCGGGTTTGAATGGAGTGTGGCTGAGAGCCTTACCATACATGAGGATATTAAACAACGCAGTGGTAATTACAAACTATATATTGAAAAGTATAAACAGTCCCTTGTAAACCTGGCAGCCTGCGGAGTAAATATTATTACCTACAATTTTATGCCTGTAAATGACTGGACACGTACCAGCATCGATTACAGGATGCCCGATGGATCAAGTGCATTATATTTCAACTGGAGCGATTTGGCATTGTTTGATATTTATCTGCTGGAAAGAAAAGATGCCGAAAAGGAATATTCAAAAACAACGCTTGCAAAAGCTGCTGAAAAAAACAAAACATTTTCAACAGCTCAAAAAATTGCTCTGATAAATACGATCTTATTTGGTATCCCCGGTGAAGAAAAAAGGACAACTACCTGGATGAAAAATGAGTTGGAAAAATACAGGCATATTGATAAAGCAGCGCTTAAATCAAATCTTGCTTACTTCCTGCAGGAGGTGGCACCTGTTGCAGCCGATCTCGGGCTGAAGCTGGCTATACATCCGGACGACCCCCCGTTTGATATACTTGGACTTCCAAGAATTGTTTGTAACAGGCAGGATTTGATAGATATCATTTCATATTCGGATGCACCATCAAACGGTATATGTTTTTGCACTGGATCATTAGGCGCTAATCCCGTCAACGACCTGCCGGAGATGATCAACGAAGTAAATACGAGAATTCATTTTGCTCATTTGCGCAACACAAAAAGAGATGAAGAAGGCAATTTTTACGAAGCTGATCATCTTGATGGTGACACTGATATGTATGCAGTAATGAAAGCACTGCTGAACGTACAACAATTGTCAACCCTGCATATACCATTTCGTCCCGACCACGGGCACCAGATGCTAGACGATATTGGTAAATTGAATAATCCCGGTTATTCTGCAATAGGTCGCCTGCGTGGTCTTGCAGAACTGAGAGGGCTTGAAATGGGGATACTGAGAGGGTTGGGATAGTCAGAAGTATTCAGCTGATACCTGACACCTGATTGCTGAAAGCTGATACCTGACAGCTGACAGCTGATAGCTGATAGCTAAAAGCTGACAGCTAAAAACCCACACCCCACACCTAAAATGGATACCCAATTCCAAACTGAAAAGTTGGAGTACGCAAATTATCAGGTATAAACCAACCATCTGAAGACGGATTAATAGCTTCATCTGATGCATAAAGCGGATCTTTCAATCGCCAGCCCAGGTCAAACCGAAGTAGAAAGAATTTGAAATCAAGCCTGAGACCTGCACCACCGGCTACCGCAATATCCTTATATAGCCTGTCAAATTTAAAAACTCCATAGCGCAATTCAGCATCAGATGATTTTCTTATCCACACATTTCCTATGTCGGTAAACAGTGCACCCCGCAACCAGTAACCATAAATAGGAAATATATCAAACCGGTATTCAACATTTGCCTCAAGTTGTATATCAGCATAGCGATCATCAAATTTTTTCTCAATAACTCCGGGAGGGTCTGTTGTATAAGTTCTCACCCTGAGTGTATCATAAAAAATACTCGATCCCGGCCCTAGTTTCCTCAATCGCCAGCCACGCATACTGTTAGGACCACCGGCAAAAAACTGTCTGAAAAACGGCATTGTGATATCACTGTCTGTATTACTCTCCGTTTTGAATCCCATGCCATAGCCTGCAAAAAAACGGAAAGCCCACATAGTCTTTGGTTTAGTAATGTAATGCCTGTAGTCTGCACTCAGCTTAATAAACCTGTAAAGTTTTTCGAGTGGTTTTTCTGTTGCAGTAAGGTTACTGAACAATCCACCCAGCAACATTCCAGATTCTTCTCCATACACCCTCAGCACATTAAAAATTCGCGGATTACCGGAATAAAACTTTCGGGTATATGTACCATTTATTCCAATGATCAAACCGTCATTGTAAGAATATAACAACAGGGGATAGTCCTCAATAAGTCTGAAAAAACCGGTATCAATACTATATATCCTCGTATATTCAATATTGGGAAACCTGACCTGCCAGGTGCTGTTAATATTGGTTTGAAACTCATATCCCAGATAAGCGTTGATGGTATTGATTTTATAATACTTGAACCTGTCAACATAAGACCCGTCGAGTGTGATATATGACTTTGAGTTTAAAAACTTTTTTTCATTTTTTATTTTGAAAGGAGTAAGCAAATGTGGAAATATCAATTTATTACTCAACCCGATTTCTGAAGAAAGAATCTTACTGAAGTCGGAAAATTCAATACCGGTATGCAGCACATTTTGCAACTGAAGGGCCTCCCTTGCCACATTTCTGTTTTTGAGCTGAAAGTTTATGGCAAGCCCTTTATTCCCCGGATTGTAAATCTGGTTTTGGGCACTTAGAATACTGGACCCCTCAAAGTCAATACTGAAAAAATATTTTTTAGCAGGCACCATCCTCAGAAAAAAATCTACAGTCGGAACAACTGAATCAGTATTGGGGCGGCTGTTGATATTAACATTCTGCCAGGCCTCAATACGGTTAAAATTGAGGAGGGTCTGATTATAATTGGACACCTTGTATGGATCACCGGGCTTTAACAGTACTTTACTTACGAGAAATGAAGGTTTGAAAAGATTATGGCGACTATATATATTATACGCACCAAATTTTTGTCTGCGAAGATTTTGTTGATCTATTGTCATCAGCTCTGCAGGCTCATCCGGAAAAATGTTGACGTTGCCAATCCTGTATTGCAGAGTTATTGAACTGTCTCTGACAGGAACTTCCAGGATTTTGATGCTTATTGTCGGTTTTTCCTTTCTTTTTTGCGCTTCCAGTTGCAACCTGATGAGTTCGAAAGGATCGGCAGAGGGATCGATCAATGAAATATCCACCGTATCCAGTTCTGCCCTTATCATCTCCCGGTTAATCCGGTAATACCCATTGTTCCTGAAAATATCAATCAACCGGTTGAGTTCTTCGTCTATCCGTTGCCGGTTGAACGGATCAGATTTTTTCAATAAAGAATTGCCTTTATTTTCTATCGCAAGCCTTTGCAGGATTGTATCCTTAAAGCTGTAACTAATGGAGTCTATTTTAAATACTTTGCCCGGATCAACCATATAAGTAACTTTCATACGATATTGATCAGGTTTATTTTTTACAATAATAGTATCCTTAATTTTCCAGTTTGCCGATACATTACCCCGGTAATACCCGTTGTTGTGCAACAGATTGTTCATGTTTGTTACCGATCGTTTTACATAAGTACTGTCGAAAACTGCCGGGTTATTCATTACATGTCTGATAAATAACACACTTTTAAACTGAGGCTTCACACTGTCTTCTATCTGTCCTTCGAGTTTTGGTTTTAAATCATTTTTCTCATCACCGTTTACTTTTCCTTCAAAAACTACTTCATTCTCAAAAACAAATGGCTTATAAGGTTTGTACTTTTTTACAACTGTACAGGATGAAGTAAACAGCAGGATAAAAAAAAAGTATGTAAGGAAGGAAGAATGTATTTTCGTTGGTAAAACAGACATAATCTAAAATAAAGTGCTCAGCAAATCCGGTGTCAAATATATTCAAAGTTTATACCATAAAAAATTCAGGGATGAAGAAGGATTTTTTATAGTAGAAGGTGTGAAAATAGCAAAAGAATTTTTATTATACTCCGCAGACAGCCTGCACCAGGTATTTGCTCTGAAGGAATGGATAAATAACAATTCCATTCTTTTAAAAAATATTTCGTCCGAAAAAATATTTGAAGTTTCAACTGCTGAGCTTCAACGGATTTCATCGCTAACAACTCCCAACCAGGTATTGATTATTGTGCGAAAAAAGCCACAGCAACCTGTAAGCGCTTCTGAAAAAGGAATCATTCTGATGCTTGATGATATACAGGATCCCGGCAATATGGGAACCATTATCCGCACGGCTGATTGGTTTGGAATTAACAGGATATTATGCGGCAGAGGCTGCGCAGATATATACAATCCTAAAGTTCTGCAGGCAACTATGGGAAGTATTATCAGGGTAAATGTTCAATATACCGACCTCGGGGAATGGTGTTCCCAAAATGATAAGATACCTTTATACTGTTGTACACTTTCGGGAACATCGGTATATCAATTCAATATTCCGGACACCTGTATCATTGCAATGGGAAATGAATCAAAAGGTATACGGCCTGAATTATTATCGCTATGTACCGCGCAAATCACAATTCCCCGCATTGGTGGCGCAGAATCGCTTAATGCTTCTGTAGCAACAGGCATTGTATTATCCGCTATCTTGCAACATAAATTGTAAAAATAAAATAGTTTAGTTATGGAATGGAAAGGAGTATTTCCTGCAATTACTACCAAGTTTACACCGGCAGATGAACTGGATCTGGAGTTATTCGGAAAAAATCTTGAAGCACAGATCGCTGCGGGGGTGAGTGGTGTAATACTAGGCGGTACGCTTGGAGAAGCCAGTGTATTGACGGTTGAAGAGAAAGAAAGATTAGTGAAATTTGCAATTGACAGAATACGGGGACGTGTACCTGTTGTACTGAATATTGCCGAAGGGTCAACCCGGGAAGCAATCCGCCAGGCTGCGCTGGGATTGAAATGGGGAGTGAACGGGCTGATGTTACTGCCGCCAATGCGCTATAAAAGTGATCATAGGGAAACTGTTACTTATTTTACACAGGTAGCCAACTCCACCAGTCTCCCCATAATGCTTTACAACAATCCGATTGACTATAGAATAGAGATAACACTGGAAATGTTTGACGAGTTGGTAGGGGTTAAAAATATTGAAGCAGTAAAAGAGTCTACCAGGGATGTTACCAATGTAACACGTATGATTAACCGCTTTGGAAGCCGATTTAAGATATTATGTGGTGTAGATACACTTACCGTAGAAGAGCTCGTTGCCGGTGCAGATGGATTGGTGGCGGGTTTGGTATGTGCATTTCCGGCAGAAACAGTTGCAGTATATCGTATGGTTAAAGCTGGTCGTCTGCAGGAAGTATTGCCCCTGTACCGCTGGTTTATGCCCCTGCTCGAGTTGGATATTCATCCCAAACTTGTGCAATACATTAAACTGGCTGAATCAAAAGTGGGTTTGGGCAGTGAATTTGTAAGGGCACCCCGCCTGATATTAGAAGGTGAAGAAAGAAAAAAAATACTTGCGGTGATTGATGATGCACTTTCCTCAAGACCTGAATTACCGGATTACCTGTCATTGCCTGTCTGAAAATGCTTCAGTCAACTTTGGGTATATATGGATACAAAATTTCTCTTTCGTGCAGGTATAGAAATTTGATTAATATCACTTGCTGTAACTTGCAGCTTTTTAATTCCTATAGAAAATGATGGAAGTAGACAAAATTATGCAGCATGCATTGGATGCATTTCAATTGTACAAATTAGTTTCCCCGGCCCGTAAAGCAGAATTTCTCAATGAAATTGCTGCTGCTATTGAGGCAAAAAGAGAGCAGCTTGTAGCAGTTGCACATGAAGAATCGAACCTGCCGCTTGCAAGACTCAATGGAGAGCTTACCCGCACCACAAATCAGCTCAGGATGTTTGGGCGCCTGGTGGTTGAAGGCAGTTGGGTAGAAGCGGCTATAGATACGGCTGATAAAGAAAGAACCCCACCCAAACCGGATACACGAAAAATGTTGTTGCCTGTAGGGCCTGTAATAGTATTCGGTGCCAGCAATTTTCCTTTTGCTTTTTCAACAGCGGGCGGTGATACTGCAAGTGCACTTGCATCAGGATCAACAGTAGTGATTAAAGGTCATTCTGCTCATGCCAGAACTTCAGAACTGGTATACGATGCTATTGCAATCGCCATTAAAAAAACCGGAATGCCAGAATATACTGTACAGCATGTACTGGGATCGGGTAATACCGTAGGAAAGGCATTGGTACAACATCCTGCTACAACAGGAGTAGGTTTTACGGGATCCTTTTCAGGTGGAAAAGCACTCTGGGAAATAGCCAATCAAAGAGAAAATCCTATCCCTGTATTTGCAGAAATGAGTAGCATTAACCCGGTAGTATTCTTTCCCGATACCCTTCAACAAAATGCCGCTGCCCTGGCGAAAACTTATGCAGCATCTATTACCCTGGGGGTAGGTCAGTTTTGCACTAACCCCGGTGTACTGCTTGCAACAAAAAGTAATGCCCTGGATAATTTTCTTAATTTATTGGGTAAAGAAATTGAACAGATAGCTCCACAAAAAATGCTGCATTCCGGTATACAGCAATCATATACAAAAGGATTGAACAATGCGCTTACACAAAAAGGAATAGAAAAAGTAGGTGCTGCAGTTGCAGAAGCCGGCGAAGGCGAAGCGCTGCCTACTGTGGCAAAAGTAGCGGCAAAAGATTTTCTTAAAAACCCACATTTGCGTGAAGAAATTTTCGGGCCCTATTCACTTGCTGTTGTATGTGAAGATAAATCGGAACTTTCCGCTGCTCTATCACTACTCAAAGGCCAGTTGACTACCACCCTTATGGCAACAGATAAAGATATAGAAGCAAATAAAGATATTATTGCTTTGCAAACAACATTGGCAGGCAGGGTAATTCTTAACGATGTACCAACAGGGGTGGAAGTTTGTGCAAGTATGGTGCATGGCGGGCCCTACCCTTCTACCACTGATGGCGGATATACTTCAGTAGGAACAACAGCCATTAAGCGCTGGGTACGGCCGGTGTGCTTTCAGAATTTTAAAGACAGTATGCTTCCCGACGAACTAAAGAATAGTAACCCGCTTCATATTTGGCGTATTGTAAATAATGAGTGGACCAAATCGGCTATATAGCATTACAGTTGTATTAAAGAAATGAAGAAGACTTTTTTTTGTGTTGATGCACATACCTGTGGTAATCCTGTGCGGTTAGTGGCCGGTGGTGCTCCGCCGCTTACAGGAAATTCTATGAGCGAGAAAAGGCAACATTTCCTTCGTGAATATGACTGGATTAGAAAAGGTCTGATGTTTGAACCCCGGGGGCACGATATGATGAGCGGAAGTATTCTCTATCCCCCCCATGACCCTGCAAATGATGTGGCAGTACTTTTTATTGAGACAAGTGGTTGTTTACCTATGTGCGGTCATGGGACAATTGGCACTATCACTATAGCTTTAGAAGAGGGATTGATTGTTCCTAATACACCCGGTACTATCCGTATGGAAGCACCGGCAGGTTTAGTCAATATTTCTTACCGGCAGGAAGGGAAGAAAATAAAATCGGTAAAGCTGACTAATGTTCCGGCTTTCCTTGCTGCTACTTCGCTTACTGTTGACTGTCCGGAACTGGGCAGCCTTGTATTTGACGTATCCTATGGTGGTAATTTTTATGCAATAATTGATGTACAGGAAAACTTCAAAGGACTGGAATATTACCCGGTAGATAAGCTGATCAGTTGGGCAAGAGAAATTCGAAAAAACATCAATCAGCAATACAGCTTCGTTCATCCGAATGACCCTACCATAGCCGGTTGCTCTCATATTTTATGGACAGGAGCAGTACTGCATCCCGGATCTACTGCACGCAATGCAGTATTTTATGGTGATAAAGCAATAGATCGTAGCCCATGCGGTACCGGCACATCGGCGCGTATGGCACAATGGTATGCGAAAGGGAAACTTAAAAAAGGAGACCTCTTTATACACGAAAGCATTATCGGATCCACATTCACCGGAACCATTGACGAGGAATTACTAATTGACGGAAAACCTGCTATACGTCCCGGTATTGAAGGATGGGCCAGAATATATGGATATAATACCATCACTATTGATCCCGACGATGATCCTTATGCTTATGGGTTCCAGGTAATATAGACCTATTAAATTTCCACTGTTTAAAACACAATGGAATTGAGATTAACGTGAAACGATAGACAATAAACCCCAAACTTTCAAACTCCACCTTACCGGGTACACTTCCCATCACCTTACCCGATTATCCTATCTTTGCGCTAATTATATCATCAACAAAAAGATATTTATGAGCATCGGATATTTTAGCTATCCACTGCCGGCGAATGAACCGGTATTGAATTACGCCCCCGGTAGTCCGGAAAAGAAGGAGTTGAAAAAAACAATCACCACGCTTAAAAAAGAAAAAGCTGATATCCCAATGTATATTGGTGATAAAGAAGTAAGGACCGGAAAGAAAATTGCCATTCGTCCACCGCATGAAATAAAGCATATTCTCGGACATTTTCACGAAGGCAATGAAAAACATGTGGAGCAGGCCATTGAAGCGGCCCTGGCCGCCCGCGAAAAATGGGCGTCTATGAGCTGGGAAAACCGTGCAAATATCTTTTTGAAAGCTGCTGATCTAATCTCCACAAAATACCGTTCCTATATGAATGGTACTACCATGCTCGGGCAAAGTAAAAACGCATACCAGGCAGAGATTGATTCTGCCTGCGAGTTAATTGATTTTTTAAGATTCAATGTTCATTTTTTAAGTGAAATATATAAGCAGCAACCACAAAGCGCTGCGGGTACGCATAACCGTATGGAATGGCGGCCACTGGAGGGATTTGTGCTTGCCATTACTCCATTCAACTTTACAGCTATTGGCGGCAACCTGCCCACATCGGCTGCTATATGTGGCAACGTGGTGGTATGGAAACCGGCATACACCCAGGTATATTCCGCACAAATGTTCATGCGCATCCTTAAAGAAGCAGGTCTGCCCGATGGAGTTATCAACCTGGTATATGTGGAAGGCCCCGTATTAGGAAAAGTATGTTTTGCCCACAGGGATTTTGCGGGAATTCATTTTACAGGCTCTACCGGAGTGTTTAATACAATCTGGAAAACAATAGGTGAACATATAGGAACTTACAGAACTTATCCCAGGATTGTTGGTGAAACCGGTGGAAAAGATTTTGTCATTGCACACAAAAGCGCTGATCCCGATGTGGTAACGACTGCACTGCTGCGCGGTGCATTCGAATTTCAGGGACAGAAATGCTCTGCTGCTTCACGGGCATATATCCCCTCCAACATTGCCAATGTGGTAAAGAAGCAACTATCTGCCGGTGTAAAAAAACTACAACCCGGTAGTGTAGAAGATTTTTCTAATTTCATTAATGCCGTTATAGATGAAAAAGCATTTGATAAGATTAAAGGATATATAGACAGGGCAAAAAAAGATAAAAACGCAACTTTACTTGCAGGTGGTAAATGTGATAAATCAAAAGGATATTTTATCCAACCTACCGTCATTGAGGCTAAGGATCCGAAATATACTACTATGTGCGAAGAGATATTTGGACCAGTGCTGACTATATATGTGTATGATGAAGATAAATTTGAAGAAACACTTGACCTCGTGAATGAAACTTCATCTTATGCACTCACAGGTTCAATTATTTCCAATGACCGGGATGCAGTAGACCTTGCCACTGATAAACTCCGAAATGCAGCGGGTAATTTTTATATCAATGATAAACCCACCGGAGCGGTAGTTGGGCAGCAACCTTTTGGTGGGGCAAGAGCAAGCGGCACCAATGATAAGGCAGGTAGTATGCTCAATTTGTACAGATGGTTGAGTGCAAGAACAATAAAGGAAACTTTTAATCCGCCTGTTGATTATAGGTATCCTTTTATGAAAGAGCAATAACAACTCCATAAAAGTTTTTAATCTTACTCTTATTATAATGCCATTTAGCATTTAAAACAAGGCAGCATTAATGACAGTTCTTAAATCCCAGAAATATTTTGAATATAATTCTCTGGAATCGAACACTTAAAATATAAATATATCGTTTAAATTTACAACAAAATTAATTTTATGAAGAAGATCCTATTTGTTACAGTATTTATTGCTGTTGCTTTTTTTAGCCAGGCTCAAATCAAGTTCGGTATAAAAGCTGGTGCTAATTTCACTAAATTCTCCGGTCCTGATGCTAAATTTGAAAATGTGTCTCCAAAATTTAAACCTGGATTTGCAGGAGGTGGATTAGTTAATATCGGTATAACTGAAATGTTCAGTGTACAACCTGAAGTGCTATATTCCATGGAAGGGAGTATCTATAAAGAGTCTGGACAAAAGCTGATTTTTAAAACAGACTATATCAATATACCAGTTCTTGTACAATATAATAATCCAGTAGGGGTTTATGCAGAAACAGGTCCCCAGGTAGGTTTTTTGATGTCAGCTAAAATGTCTGACGGAAATAATTCAATAGACGCAAAAGATTCTTTTAAGAAAATAAATTTTTCGTGGTGTTTTGGAGCAGGCTATAAACTATCCAATGGTCTTGGTATTGGTGCGAGATATAATTTAGGACTTGCAAATATTGTTAGCAACGATGATGATGGCGAGCCTGGTGAAAGTGGTAATGTTAAACTTGGAGGTTTCCATGTTGGCTTGTTTTACACCTTCGGTAGCAGTAAAGAATAACATGTTATAAATTTAAAACCAATGAACACAGATGCCCTGGAATTGACCGGGGCTTTTGTGTTTATTACAACAAGTTTTTTATCTTTCTTTGTAATACTTTTATTGTTTAAAATTTTAAAGTTTGAAGACTATACTTACCAAAGAACAGCTTGATATAACCATAAAGAGACTGGCATGCCAGATACTGGAAAATATTGATGATGCCGAAAATATTGTATTGATTGGTATCCAGCCACGTGGAGTTTTTTTAAGTGATAGAATAATGAATGATATCAAAAATAAATTTTCAGATAAATACAAAAAGATAAAATACGGCAAACTCGATATTACTTTCTACCGGGATGATGTCAGGGGTGAATTACATACTGCCAACAAAACGGATATTCCTTTTTCCATTGAAAATAAGAATATAATATTGGTTGATGATGTGCTATACAAAGGCAGAACAGTTAGGGCTGCCCTTGATGCATTGCTTGATTTTGGCCGACCTAACAAAGTAGAACTTTGCGTATTAATAGACCGGCGTTTTAACAGGGAACTCCCTATACAACCCGATTATTGCGGTAAAGCAATAGACTCCATCATGTCGCAGAAAGTGAAAGTGGAATGGGATAAAGAAGCTGTTATTTTGTATTGAGACTTTGCCAGTTCATTTTTTTAAAGCCAGTATTTCAATCAACCGGTTGTTGAGTCTGTTGATAGCATCTGCCACATCTTTAATACCCAGTCTTGCTTCATCCCAGTTGCGTTGTTCTATTGCCTCCCTTATTATAGGCAATGTTTTTACACCATAACCTGTATAATATCCCGGTGCATAAATACTGTGCTTATACCATGGGCGGCGGGGTAATCCCTCGGGTAATAATAATTGCTGTTCTGCAGTGTACAGCAATTTATTTATTTCGGCAAAAGTACTCTTGTCTATAATATGGGCATTAAGCATCGCATCAAGACTGTCAGTAGTAATATGAAAGGCAATCAATGCATTCTGTAAAGGTGAAAAATTGATAAATGGCACAGCCGGTTTAGGACTATCAGGCATCAGGTGTTTGGCAGTATCAGCAGCCAGTTGATACAGTCCTTCTGCATGAATCTTTTGTTCTATCATGGTCAGATCCCGGGTATCGTTGATGAGTGCAACAACCTGTTGTGTATAGCTGTCAATTGCATTGTATAAATGGGTAAATCTGAAAGGAAGAATATCTGCATCTGCAAGCCGCAGAACAGTATGACCAATTGTTTTTGCCAATACCACTCCATAATGAAATCCGGGGTCTTTAAATCTCCGGTAATCATCATACGAATCATAAATGGTATGATATTCTCCCCCTGCGTCTTCACCTCCATATTCCAGGTTCAACGATGGTACACCTGCGTGCTGCAGGAAAGGAGAATAATCAGATCCTGAACCCAGGGCGCTTAAATCAATTTCTTTTTTAGCTATAGCACCTTTCTTAGCTGCAGCACCTATAGCATGTATAGTATTTCTTGCCAGTTCTCTTTTCAATACGCTTACATTCGTTTGCGGATCGGTTATACCGGCTGCAACTTCATTTATCATAGTTTGAAATGCATGAGAACCGCCTGCATTTAAGAATCCTCTACCGTTTCCATCAGAATTGATATACACTACAGCTTTCTCCTGCAATTCCTTTAAATGGTCTTCTACATATTCAGTTGAACCCAGCAGTGCCGGTTCCTCTCCATCCCATGCACAATACACGATAGTTCGTTTTGGGCGCCAACCTGTTTTTAACAATACCCCCATAGCTTTAGCTTCTTCCAGCAAAGCAGCCTGACCACTGATAGGATCGGCAGCGCCATTCACCCATGCATCGTGATGATTGCCACGCATTATCCATTCATCCGGAAACTCTGCTCCACGAATGGTAGCAATAACATTGTAACAGGGAACAATATCCCAGTTAAATGCCAGCTTTAAATGCACCGTTGTTTTATCGTTTCCAACATGGTAAGTAAAAGGCAATGCACCCTGCCAGCCTGATGGAACAACGCGGCCTTCAAGCGACCGCAACAATGGTTCTGCATCGTGATAACCAATAGGCAATACTGGAATCTTCAGGAGGTTTTTTGCTTCTTTTCTATCAATTCTCTTTGCATTTTCCGTAGCACCAATTCCGGGAGTAATAGGGTCGCCGGGATAAACAGGCATATCCATTACACTCCCCCGTTGCACCCCAAATTCATTTTTAAAAGCTCCTTTCGGGTACACATCGCCGGCTGTATATCCATCATCAGCAGGATCGGAGTATATGATACAACCTACAGCGCCATGTTCCTGTGCTAATTTCGGCTTGATACCTCGCCAGCTTCTGCCATATTTGACAATTACAATTTTACCTTTCACACTGATACCCATCCTGTCAAGCATTTCATAATCAGCCGGAAGCCCATAGTTTACAAAAATGAGTGGAGCGGTTACATCACCGTCAGCACTCCAGGCGTTGTAAGTAGGTAGCTGACCAGGCTGACCGCTGGTCGCATCTTCTTTAAATGCACGCTCTTTAAGTGTTGCTTTATATTTTACCGGAGTTATCATTTCAAGCAGTCTTGTTTTAGGTGTGGGAAATAAGACCTGATATACATTAAGATCTGCATCCCAGCCGTATGATCTAAAAGCGCTCAAAATGCTGTCAGCTACCGCTTTTCCTCCTACAGATCCAAGATGATGTGGCCTTGCCGACAATCTTTGTATTTGTCTTCCTATATTTTCAGCGCTAAGCACCTTGTCAAAAGTACTTTCGATATTCAGTTGCCCTGCCACAGCTGAAGGCTCAAAACCGGAAATATTTTTTACCTGAGAAAAAGTATTGTTCCATAAAAAAATAGTGAAAACAAATAAAATAATCCTGTTCATAAATACGATGGAGTTGGCTTAAAAATTCTTACCAATATATGCATAGTGGATAAGTAAATCAAAAAAATAATAGGATTCGTCTAAAGTCCGTAAGCAATTAACCAAAAGGATTATATAAATTTTCGGCTAACGTTTAAGTAGAAACCCTCCAGGTTAATCAGGTGCATTATACATTCCCCCGAACATGATTTGTAAACTTGAATTATAGAGAAAGTTGCAAAATCATTAGTCTGTTAATGTCATTGCGATCCCGCCGGCAAGTTGCATTTAATTTGATTTATGTAACCGCGGGAGAAGCAAGCTCCCGATTTACTAACTGCAGAGGCTGCTTCTCCCGTCGCTTCATTCTTTTAATTCAAAGCCTTATCAGGGCGGGATCGCAGAGACCGGTATGGTTTGTTTTGTATCCTGAGTTTTCTGCACCGGGTTATATACAATTTTGAAAACATCATTGATTAACTTGCAGATAATAAAGATGTAGAATGGAAACTTCATATACCATCCCTCCCCAAACCCGAATCGGGCATGTGCACCTTAAAGTATCCGACCTGGAGCGTTCCCTGAAGTTCTATTGCGGATTGCTGGGATTTGAATTAATTACCACCTATGGCTCACAGGCAGCTTTTATTTCAGCCGGTGGTTATCATCACCATATCGGACTTAACACCTGGCATAGTAAAGGCCTGCCCCCGGCACAGGAGAATAGCGTTGGGTTGTACCATACTGCTATACTTTATCCTACACGAAGGGATCTTGCTTTTATTTTCAGGCGCTTACTCGAAGCAAATTACCCGCTTACTGGCGCAAGTGATCATGGTGTATCGGAAGCAATTTATCTTGATGATCCTGATGGCAACGGTGTGGAACTATACTGGGACAAGCCAAGAGAGTTATGGCCCAAAAAAACGGATGGTTCCTTAGAAATGTACACGCGCTCCCTAGATATCAACGGTTTGATGAACGAATTAAAATAGAACAGCCAATTTCAAAATCGAGGTATGAATTCTTTTACATAAATTTTGTCCCGGTCATTTTCTGATACATATCTACGGCGAACAAATCCGTCATACCGGAAATAAAGTCGGTAATGGAAAGCAGGTTACTATATAGGATACCGTTGTAATCATCTATTACAAACTGTGCGGGAATGAGGTTTCTGAGTTTCTTAGCTTTGGCGCTGCCGGGTTGCAGCACTGCATATATAAGCTCTTTAAGCAGGTAACCGATGATGTTGTACCCGGCCAGTTCTACCTCCACTACAGACCGATGATTATAGATATTGGAGACTGAGTAAAGATCAATGGTTTTAATAATTTCTGAATGAGATGGGGGCAGCATATCCATCAGTGATCTGTCAAGTACCCCAGAGAGCAATGCATCTTCATGCTGCATAAAAATATCGCAAAGTTTATGCACCAGCAGGTTGATGATCCTTGCACGCAAGAACTGAATTTTTTTGTTATCATCTCTAATGGCATTGAACGACTGTTCTACCTTTACTCTTGCATCATATCCGGATTCACCATCAAAGAAGGCAAGAAAAAGTTCCGCAATTTTATCAATTGAAATTATTCCGAGGCGAAAGGCGTCTTCAAAATCAATAATACGGTAGCAAATATCATCAGCCGCCTCTACCAGAAATACAAAAGGGTGACGTGCAAAGATATTTTTGGAATCATATGTCCTGGGTATATCCAGTTCATTCGCTATTTGCAGGTAGGTATCAAGTTCTGTGGAGAAGAAGCCTGACTTTTTAGTAGCTAGGCTTGCTTTATTGAACCCGGATAAAGAATCGCAGGGATATTTAATAATACTGGCGAGTGTGGAATAGGTAAGCTGAAAACCACCCTGCCGTTCTTCATTGAAATGATGAGTAAGTACACGAAATGCATTGGCATTACCTTCAAAAAAAAGCAGGTCTCTTTGTTGCAATGGTGAAAGTTCTGTTTCAAACCGTTTTCTTGCATCTCCCTGCAATTCGTTAAAGAAAATTCTGATAGCATCCTCGCCGCTATGCCCAAAGGGTGGATTGCCTATATCGTGTGCGAGGCAGGCGGCTGCAATAACAGAGGGAAGTTCGTACCGGTAAAAATCTCTGAATTCATCCCCCTCGCCAGGATATTTATCTGCTATAGCATCACCTACAGCTTTACCAAGACTGCGGCCCACGCTGGATACTTCGAGGCTGTGTGTTAGCCGATTATGAACAAACACAGCGCCGGGGAGTGGAAATACCTGGGTTTTATTTTGCAACCTTCTAAAAGCAGAAGAGAAGATAATACGATCGTAGTCGCGAACATAAGATGTGCGTATATGTTGTGGCGAAATGCCGGTCTTAATTTCTGCTCCGCTACGTTGTGCACTATATAGCTGCTGCCATTTCATGAGGCGCAAGTTAAAACTGCACACGGAAACTAAAAAACCATAAAAACAGGTTTCTTTATCTGGTACATATTCGAAGTACAACAATGGCAAGAGGTAGAAGAGACTAAAAATGGATAGCTACCTGTGGAAAATAAGAAAGTGTTACATTTGCCGAAACAATTTATCAGTTTCATGGCGACCAGTCGCGGTTCCAATATTCTTTCCTCCATAAGATTGTCCCCTGTTTATAATAGCCCAATTCGATCAACTGTGGGAGGGTTTGTAGTTAAAATGCTTATAACATGAACCATCTCATTGAGTACGATATTGCTTTATTTTCAAAAATTAATGGGCAGTGGCACAACGGGTTTCTTGATTGGCTAATGCCATTGCTGCGCAATCCTTTTACCTGGGCACCATTATATCTGTTTGCTGTAGTATTCATGCTGATCAATTTTAAATGGAAAGGCTTTTGGTGGATTTGTTTCTTCCTTATCACTTTCGCCATTACTGATATGGTCAGCAGTGGTTTAATTAAACCAGTGGTAGGCAGGTTGCGCCCTTGTCACAATCCTATGCTTGCCTCTGTAATACGTTCTGTGGTTAGTTGCGGAGGAGCTTTTAGTTTTCCCTCCTCGCATGCATCCAATCATTTCGGGCTGGCTATGTTTGGATTCAGAACATTATCCTTTATTCCGTATCCCTGGAGATGGCTGCTCTTTATCTGGGCATTGTCTATTTCCTATGCCCAGGTATATGTGGGTGTACATTTTCCAATTGATATAATTTGCGGTACACTGCTTGGATGTATTGCCGGATTTATTACAAGCCAGGCATTTAATAAAAGAGCCGGATTTGCTCCTTTAGTTTAACTTCATACAACATGCTGGAGATTTTTATCATACTGGGATTAATATTATTAAATGGCATCTTTTCGATGGCGGAAATTGCCCTGGTATCTATCAGGAAGGCAAGACTTGAATCGCAGGCTGCCAAAGGTGATAAGAGTGCAAAACGTGCTCTGACACTTGCCGAGCGTCCCGATACTTTTCTTTCAACTGTTCAGATTGGGATTACCCTGATTGGAATTTTGACAGGTATTTTTTCAAGTGAAACACTAAAAAGTGAGTTAATAGAATATTTGTCACGGTTTGAATGGCTAAGACCTTATGAAAATGCAACTGCCACAGCCATTATCGTAATTATCATTACCTATTTTACACTTGTACTCGGGGAACTGGTACCCAAGCGCATTGGATTATCAAATCCAGAATTCATAGCAAAACTGGTTGCCAGGCCCATGAGTATTCTGAGCAGAATTACCTACCCATTTGTATGGTTGCTAAGCAAGTCTACTTATTTGACGGCAAAACTTTTTAAAATAAAATCTGCAGATAACCAGGTAACCGAAGAAGAAATCAAAGCAATTATCAGCGAAGGCACCGAACAGGGTACTATTGAAGAAGCTGAGCAGGAAATTATAGAACGCGTGTTTCATCTTGGCGACAGAAATATTACTTCCATCATGACACACAGAAATGATATTGTGTGGTTTGATATGCCCAAAAACGAGAAGGAAATCAAAGAAAAAATTGTTTCTGAACCCCATTCGGTATATCCTGTTTGCGATGGTAATATCGACAATATAAAGGGAGTTGTTTCTATTAAAGACTTATATCTTCATGAAGACACTGTATTGCTGAAAGACATATTACAGCCTGCTCTTTTTGTACCGGAAAACAATTCCGCCTACCAGGTGCTTGAAAGGTTTAAAGAGACGAAAATGCATTGCTGCTTTGTAGTAGATGAATACGGGAGCCTGTTGGGTATGATTACGCTCAATGATATCCTTGAAGCAATTGTTGGTGAAATACCACAGATAGATGAAAACGATTATGAAATCATCAGACGGGAAGATGGCAGTTATTTTGTAGATGGGCAAATTCCATTCTATGACTTTTTAACAGCCTTTGAAAAAACTGAATGGATGAATGAAGGGGAACATGATTTTGATACCCTTGCAGGATTTATTCTGCATCAACTGGAAAGAATACCCCGACCTGGTGATAAAATGGAATGGAGAGGCTTCACTTTTGAAATAGCAGATATGGACGGGCACCGGATAGACAAAATTCTGGTTACCATTTCCGACCTCATAAAGAAAGAAATGGAAGAATAATTTTCACATTTGTTATCATATATCGGCATCAGATTTGAATAACGACGTATCAGTTTCGTTATATTAAAAATCTGATACCTTATGAAGCAAGTAATTGCAAGGCTATGCTATGCACTTTTCTTTTCTGCTCTGTTATTCTCATGTAAAAAAGAAAGTATTACAGAGGATAATTCCGGTACCCGCCCCGACCTTGATATTGTTGAAACCAATCCTCCTGTTCAGGTTGCGGTTAGCGAAAAAATCTCTGACAACTGTTTTGGTTTTTACCGTGCGCTTCCAGCAAGATATGATTCCACATCAAAAAGATATCCATTGCTGATTTTCCTTCATGGTTCCGGAGAAATGGGTAATGGAACAACGGATCTTCCGTTGGTGCTGCGTAATTCTGTACCTAAATTAATTAACAATAAAAAATTTCCACCCAGTTTTAATGTTGGTGGAAAAAATTTCTCTTTTATCGTTTTTTCGCCACAGGTTAAAAGCTGGACCACTAACAATGATATATATGCGATGATTAAATATGCTATATCGCATTATAGAATAGACACCACCAGAATCTTTGTTACCGGCTTAAGCCTGGGCGGAGGCGCTACCTGGGATTTTGCAGCAAAATACCCAGGGCTTGTAGCGGCTATTGTACCTATATGTGGCAGCAGCACCTGCACCGATGCAAAAGCTAAAGCCATTGCCGGAGCAAATGTTGCTGTTTGGGCCTTTCATAATGAAGATGATAACATGGCGCCTGTAAAGAATACAAAAGACTATATCAGCATGATCAATAAATATAACCCCTCACCCAAAGCTAAAATGACTATTTGGCCAACAGGAAAACATGATGCATGGACAAAAGCAAGCGACCCTGCTTATAAAGAAAATAACATGAACATGTATGAGTGGATGCTGCAGTATCACAAATAAAATTCTATTCATCTATTGTTACCCCACGAATATCCTTAAGCTTAAACATCACTTCGTTTAGCCTGTTTCGCGGTACACCTATTTGCAGGTGACAAAAGAGTTGCAAGTCCTGCAGCAGGATATTACAGTTGTATTGTTTCACAACAATCATCACATCATTGATAATCGTATAATCAAAATGAAGGGAGAGCTTCACTTCTACAGCTTTTTGTATGACGGGGATGGTTTGTAAAACTAAAGCCGCAGCAGATTTGTATGCATGAATCAGCCCTGGTACACCAAGCAAAGTTCCTCCAAAGTATCGCACTACTACAATTAAGATATTAGTAAGCTGTTTACTTTCAATGGTTCCGAAAATCGGTTTGCCGGCAGTACCAGAAGGTTCGCCATCATCATTTGCCCTGAATTGTTTTCCATCTAATCCTATCTTATAAGCGAAGCAGTAATGTGAAGCTTTGGGATGTTCTTTTTTCAACTCATCCAGAATAGGTTTCACTTCTTCTACAGTTGAAACTGGAAATGCAAACGCAAGAAATTTACTTCCCCTGTCTTTATATTCAGCCTGCCCACTCTGTGATATAGTAAAATAATAGTCCGAATTTGTAATCATTTCCTGTGCTGATTGTACTGTTTATTCATCATAGTTCAAATTAGATTAGAGTATAGAAACATTTGAATAGTAGTCAATGCGATCAGAAAGTATAGTTTCAGAATAAGTAAGCCGGGCAGCGCCAGTTTCAGGAGCTTTCAAACCCTGGGGTAAATATAACTGTTCATTCGTAATCACTCTTGCTTCGTCCCAGGCATTTTCTGCAATGAATGATTGTATCAGTTTTGCCCCACCCTCTATTATAACACTTTGAATTTTCAATTGATATAGTGCATGCAGCACCTGCTGAACAATACTTACATCATTTGTAACCTGGTAATACCAAACCTTGCAACTATTGTTTAAATCTGTATTAAAATCTTCTATGGTATTTCGAATAGTATTGAACACAATGGTAGAAACAGTATTATCAAACAATTGCAAATATGGTGGCAGGGTTAGGTTCAAATCAACTACAATTCTTACCGGATTTTTTCCGGGCCATAGTCTTGTGGTTAATGCAGGATCATCCTTTAATGCAGTATTTGTACCCACCATCAATGCAGTTTCCTGGCTACGCCATTTATGTACTACCCTGTTGGTATACTCATTGGTAATAAAAATCCGCTCCAGAGGTGATCCAATTATACCATTACAACTTTGCGCCCATTTTAAAATGATATAAGGCCTGTGATTATTATGAAAAATAAAAAAACGTTTGTTGATCGTTTTGCATTGCTCCTCACAAATTCCGTTAGTCACTTTTATGCCAGCAGACATTAATTTCTCAATTCCCTTTCCGTTTACCAGGGGGAAAGGGTCGCGACAACCAATCACCACTTCAGGTATTTTACTCGCAATTATTAAATCAGCACAAGGTGGGGTCTTACCCTGGTGTGCACAGGGCTCAAGTGATACATATATCACACTTTCGGGAATGAGATGTTTGTCTTCTGATTTCACAGACTGAATACAATTTACCTCAGCATGGGCTTTCCCGTAATGTTCATGATATCCTTCACCAATTATTCGATGATTATGTACGAGAACTGCCCCAACCATAGGATTTGGAGCAACATTGCCTGCTCCTATTACAGCAAGTTGCAGACAACGTTCCATATATAATTCATGACCCGGCATTGAAAAAATATCTATTCTTCAAAATTAACGCTGATGAAACAAAAACCCCGGAACTGTTTGTCCGGGGATATGTTGTGCTTCAGTTATTTGAGAAACTAAATACCTGAGAAGTAAAAAAACTAACAGGTTTACATTCAATTTTCACATCACAATTTTCAATCTTATCAACATTCACTAATCCACTTAACTAAGCACATTAATGGTGTGCCCCTGCTGTTTTAGCAGCAACTTTTGCTTTTGCCTGTTTTGCAGCTTTTATTTCATCAGCTGTAAGTTTACCCAATGGTTTATCTTTTGCAAAATCAACCAGAATTGGCGCTGCAACAAATATAGATGAATAGCTACCTGCAATTACACCAATAAGCATGGCAAAGGAAAATCCTCTGGTTGCTTCACCACCAAAAATAAAGAGTATCAGAACCACAAGAAGCACCGTAACCGATGTCATAATAGTACGGCTTAGGGTGTCATTAATAGCGGAATTGATAATCTTATTTTTACTTTCACCCTTCATCGTTCGACCATATTCCCTTATACGGTCAAATACGATTACCGTGTCGTTCATAGAGAAACCAACCACAGTGAGTATAGCAGCAATAAAATGCTGATCAATCTCCAGCGGGAATGGCATAATATGACGGAAGAATGAAAATATTGCCAGGGTAACAAATACATCGTGAACAAGAGATACTATAGTTCCAAGCGAAAACCTCCAGTCGCGGAAACGGATAAAAATATAAAGGAAAATGAGGATAATTGAAATAACCGTAGCCGTAACTGCTCCCCGTTTCAAATCCTCAGATATAGTGGGTTGCACACTCTGTGAGAATTGAAGATATTTCTTCTTAAAATCATTATGGGTTACTCCTTCAGCCAGGAAAGGTTTTAATCCTTCAAATACTGTCATTTCCACCAGTGAATCCGCAGATTTTGAAGGATTCTCTTTCTGGAATGATGTAGTAATGTTTAATGTACGTGCATCTCCTACGGTTTTTATCACCGGATATTCGTTCAATACTTTATGAAGCTCATTACTTACCGTCTCTTCTTTTTGCGGATGATCAAATTTCACGGTATAGCTCCTTCCTCCTTTATATTCCACACCTTCATCAAATCCATAAAAGAAAGAACCAATTCCAAAAATGAGAACACAAATTGAAATAACATAAGCAACCTTCCTTGCTTCAACAAACTTGAAATGCGCTTTTTTAAATATCAGTTTTGAAAGCTTTGTAAAGTATTCAAAATGGCGCCCACGTTTATTGGTCCACCATTCAGATACGAGTCTCGCGATGAGGATACCGCAAAACAGGTTGAGCACAACAGCGATGATTTGAGTGGTTGCAAATCCCTTTATTGGTCCCATACCAAATACATAAAGTATAATGGCAGTGAGTAAGGTAGTTACGTGAGCATCAAGAACCGGGGGTAAGGAACGGTTATATCCATGATCTACAGCCATGGCATAACTTCTTCCCCAGGTAATTTCTTCTTTAATACGTTCAAAAATGATAACATTCGTATCTACGGCCATACCTATAGCGAGAACTAACGCTGCAATACTTGCTGAAGTAAGTGTTGCTCCTAACCCGGTGAGGACACCTATAGTAAAGAGCAGGTTTAATACCAAAGTTATATTGGCAACCCAACCGCTGGTATTATAATACAGCAGCATCAGAACAAATATTACTACAAATGAAATAATAAACGACATAGCCCCGCCTCTGATGGCTTCTTCACCAAGAGTAGGTCCAACAGTTTGCTCTGCAACAATTCTTGCAGGAGCAGCCAATTGTCCCGATTGTAATATATTAGAAAGGTCAGAGGCTTCCTCTACTGTAAAACTTCCGGAAATTTGTGAATTACCATCAAGTATCGGATTTACTACATTGGGTGCAGAGTACACTACATTATCCAACACGATGGCTATAGGTTTATTTACATTTTCAGTAGTAAGGTCACCCCATTTTTTTGCACCTTGTTTTGTCATTCGCAGAGATACGGCAGGGCGTCCTCTTTCATCATACGAAATTGTTGATTCTTCCACATCATTTCCTTCAAGGGGTGCTTTACCACCTTCGCGGGTCTTCACAGCATACAAGGGTATTATATCAGACTTCCCTGCTTCCGTTTTGGGGGCGATACCATATAAGAATTTTGCATCGGATGGAAATATGTCTTTTACATGCTCAAGATTCTGATTAAGCAATGCAGTATCTTTTACATGTACATAAGCCAATGCTGCATCCCCTCCCTGTGCCTGCATTAGTAATCCTAAAATGGTGTTAGTAGGGGTCTGCGCAGTAGTTGTTGAATTAGTTTCGTTTGTTTTTGCACCTGTATCAGTTTTCGCAATTTCATTTAATGATAAGGTCTTTGTGGTATCAACCTTCGTAGAGGCAGCAGTTGCTGCTGTATCCATGACTTTAGTTTCATGAACTTTAGCAGAATCTGAAGTTTCAGACTTAGATTTCTTCAGCAGATCTTCAGCCTGAGTGAAAGAAGCGGCTAATTCACTGCCACGATAAACTTCCCAAAACTGAAGATTAGCTGTTGCCTGAAGTATTTTTCTTACTCTTTCAGGATCATCTTTTACACCTGCCAGTTCAACACTGATGGTTCCTTTTTTAGCATCTGGATTAATATTAGGCTGGGCAACACCAAACTGGTCAATACGCTTAGTCAATACCCGGAAAGTATTTTGAAATGCTTCACCGGCCATAGTGCGAAGCTTTGTCACTACCTGATCATCAGAATCCTCAAGTTTAATATTCCGTTGACCAGCATTTGCAAAAATACCGGCCAGTTTCCCGCTTGGATTTACTTCTTTATATGCTTGTGCAAACAAACTGATATAGTCAGCATCTGTGGTTCCTTTGCGCTGGTAAGCCAATTCCAAAGCTTTGTTGAGTGACGGGTCTTTGGGGTTATTAGAAATAGATTTTAATAAATCCTGCAATTCCACTTCAAGGGTTACACTCATCCCGCCCTGAAGATCAAGACCAAGACTTAATTCTTGTTCCTTAGCTTTTTCATAACTAACCGGACCGGTAATTCCATAAGTTACAATCTTTGTTTTTGTACTGTCTAATAATCTTTTAAGCTTACGGTTGTAAGCAGAATCTTTGGTTTCCTGTGAGGCCCCGGCATATCCGGCATTAACCCAATTGCGGGCTATAGTCTCCATCTTACCTTCATGATTGTGAACAACCCAGGTAAAATGTAGCTGGTAAAGGGAAATAGCAATCAATGCAATCGCAAAAACTGTGACCAAACCTTTCAGTTGCATACTTATAAGCGTTTACAAAAAATTTAAAATTGGGGGCAAAGATAGGGGTTCAGCCTGAATTTATGACATAAAAACAAACCTGAAAAGTCAGGTTATTTATTTCCTATTTTGAATGTTGGAATGACAAGTTTTTGGTTAAGCATAAAACCATTAAATACAAATTTGGAAATTTCAGGCTTATTATCTCTGTTCTCACAAATAAATGCGGTATAACAGTTAATAATAGTATAGAAAATATATACGGTTATTTTCTCTTTATCTCTACCGGATCATATACATAAATCACGCTTACTGCCGCAGCCAGCATAAATACCCCTGACATGACAATCGCATAAATGGGTTGATTATTATACAAATATTTTACTACCGGCCCGCCTATAATTCCATTAACCAATTGGGGTATAGTTATAAAGAAATTAAATATACCCATATAAATACCCATCTTACCTGCAGGTATAGACCCTGAAAGTATTACATAAGGCATTGCCAGTATACTCGCCCATGCAATGCCAATACCAATCATAGGCAGTATAAGCCAATCAGGATCATGAATAATATAAATGGACAGCAGCCCAATACCTCCGCATACCAGCGAAACAGCATGGGTTAGCCTTCGTCCAATACGCAGAGCGATTAAGGGAAGCAATAATGCAAATACTGCGGAAATGCCATTATATACGCTGAATAATAAACCAACCCAGTCGCCGGCATTGCGGTAAGCATCTGAGCTTTTATCTTCAATAGAAAGTCCGTAAGTATGTGTAGCTACAGCATCGTTGGTAAATACCCACATTCCAAATAGAGCAAACCAGCTAAAAAACTGAACCAACCCCAACTGGCGCATGGTTTTGGGCATGTGTGCAAAATCTTTAAAGATTTGCATTAACCCATTATGGCTGTTTTCCGATTTACCATGGTATTTTTCGTATTCAGCGGGAGAATATTCCTTTGTAAAAAATACTGTTATTAATATAGCAATAATAAAAACAGCAGCACCTATATAAAAAGCCCATTTAACATTAGCTGCAACCACACCTTCGGGTGCACTGTTCGAAACATTGAACCATTTATTAAGTATAAACGGAAATGCAGATCCAACAACTGCACCTATGCCTATTAAAAAAGTTTGAACCGAAAAGCCCAGGGTTCGTTGCGAATCAGGAAGATTATCAGCTACCAACGCTCTGAATGGCTCCATTGCAAGATTGAAGCATGCATCCATAATCATCAGCATAGCTGCACCAACCAATAATGCCGGTGCAATGGCTGTAAATAAAGATGCATTAGGCATCAAACAAAGGGCAATAGAAGAAAGTATGGCGCCGGAAAGGAAAAATGGTTTACGCCGCCCCAGCCGGTTCCAGGTACGATCGCTGTAATGCCCTACTACTGGTTGCACAATCATTCCTACCAATGGTGCTGCCAGCCAAAACCATGAGAGGTGCTCCACATCAGCGCCAAAAGTTCTGAGAATTCGTGAAGCATTGCCATTTTGCAATGCAAAGGCAAACTGTATTCCCAAAAAACCAAAGCTCATATTGAATATCTGTCCAAAACTAAGATTAGGCTTTGGTATATGTACATTGAGCTCTGATGTATTGTCTGCAGACATAACAACTGATTAAGATGAAACGGTTCTGAAGTATAAATTAATTCAGTGTGTTCCTGATAACACCTGAAAAAATCTGCAAATAAAAAATGTGCGGTGTCATTAATTAACCGCACACTTTAATATCGGGCAAAGAAATGATTGTTATATAATAAAACCGTCGGGTAGAATAGCGCCTTTCTTTACAACCACTATACCATCTTTTACCGTATACAACGGGTGATCAGAATCGGGCAGATGATCACCACCGTTAATGCGTACATCATTTCCAATACGGCAGTTTTTGTCTATAATAGCATTTCTTATATAACAACGTTCACCAATACCAAGTTTTGGCAACCCCCTTTCTGCGGCATTTTTCATTTCTTCAAGAGTTTCATAATAATCGCAACCCATCATATATGTGCTTACAATAGTAGAGCCATAGCCGATGCGGGACCTTATACCCATTACGCTTTTTTCTACCCGGGAAGCATTAATTATACATCCTTCTGCTAAAAGCGTTTTCTCCAGCGTAGTTCCACTCACTTTTGCAGGGGGCAACATTCTTGGACGGGTGTAAATAACCTGTTCGGTATCGAATAAATTAAATTGCGGAATATCTTCAGTAAGAGAAATATTAGCTTCAAAAAATGAATAAATATTACCAATATCCGTCCAATATCCTTCGTACTGATAGCTTGCTACAGTATGTGTATCAATGGAGCCGGGTATAATTTCCTTTCCAAAATCGGTTGCCCCCTTTTTGGAGTCCAGCAGCAAATCAAACAATAATTTCCTGTTGAAAATATAAATACCCATGGAAGCGAGGTATATTCTACCCTGGCGTTTCATTTCATCTCCTGTATCACTTACCCAGTCGGGTAACAGATCCTTTTTGGGTTTTTCAATAAAAGAAGTGATCAAACTTTCTTCGTTGGTTTTGAGTATTCCGAATTCAGGTGCTTCACGAGATCCAACAGGGATAGTTGCAATAGAAATATCAGCATTCTTATCAACATGGTTCTGCAGCATCTCACTAAAGTCCATCTGGTATAATTGATCACCTGATAGTATGAGTACATAATCGAACTCCTGTTGCTGAAGATGTCTGAGTGATTGACGTACTGCATCAGCCGTTCCCTGAAACCATCCCTGGTTATCCGGTGTTTGTTCAGCGGCAATAATATCAACAAATGCCTTACTAAACCGGCTGAAATAATATGTGTTCTTGATATGCTTGTTTAAAGAAGCAGAGTTGAATTGAGTAAGCACAAACATTCTGCCTATATCAGAATTCAAACAGTTGGATATAGGAATATCTACAAGACGATATTTTCCTGCAATAGGTACAGCAGGTTTACTACGGGTGGCGGTGAGGGGGGAAAGACGGGTACCTGCACCTCCTCCTAAAATGACAGCAATCACACTCTTTTTCATGGCTTATGAATTGTTTATTAAAAATAGATTTTGGTCAATTGCAATACTTTGTGTTTTTGAACAAAATTAGTGGTGAGACAAGTGAAATGTGAATAGTAAATGGCAGATTCATTATTCACAATTGTCTATTCACCATCATCACTTTCATCTTTAATTGATTTTTCACTTGCTTCACTAACTTCCTGCTGCGGTTGCGGCAAAAGTGAAGCATAGAGATCCAGATATTGCTGCACACTATGCTCCCAACTAAAATCAAGCTGCATCATTTTCTTCCTGATTTCTCCCACTTTTTTCTGGTCTTCATATAATTCAACTGCACGCCATATCCCCTGAGTGATATCACCTACCGCTGCCCAGTTATACACAATGCCATACCCATCCTTGTCACCATAATCTATAACGGTATCACGCAATCCACCTGTTCGCCTAACCATAGGGATAGTTCCGTATCTCATGGCATACATCTGGTTCAGTCCGCAGGGTTCCACCCGCGATGGCATTAATAAAAAGTCTGCTCCCGCATACATCAGGTGGCTCAGGGCTTCATTGTAGCCTATATACACGCTATAATCATTCTGAGATAATCTTTGCAATCCGTTCAACTGATCTTCCACTTCCGGGAAACCACTTCCCAAAATGAGAAAACTCATTTTTCTTCCAATATAATAAAAGCTGTCGCTTATTGCTCCGGGTAAAATATCTGCCCCTTTCTCCCCTACCAGTCGCCCTATAAAAACAATCAGCGGTTTATCCTTATCGAGATTAAATCTTTCGCATAATAGTTGTTTACTTTTTTGCTTTCCCTCGTTAACATCAGATATACTAAAGTGATTTTCGATATAATGATCCGTAGCCGGATCCCAAACCTGGAAATCTATACCATTCAGGATCCCTACACATTTCCCTTTCTCATATTCAAACAAAGCTTCTAACCCGTTTGCAGATTGCCGCATTTCTTCAAGATAACTTTTGCTCACGGTAGTCACTTTCCAGGCACATTTAATTGCTGAAGCAAGAGGATTGATATTATCTTTCCAATCGAGCATGCCGTATTTCCAACTATCCCAGGGCGGAAGCAGAAAACTCATATTCCACCCCATCACACCCTGGTATTGTGCATTGTGAATAGTAAGTACGGTAGGTATATTTTGCAGGTGCTGATATTTGTAGCAGTGCTTAATCATAAACGGAATAAAACCTGTATGATGATCATGCACATGTATGATATCCGGATGATGTTCCCAAACGGAAATCCAGTCAACTACAGCTACCTGGAAACCAGTGAAACGCTGTATATCATCATCATAACCGTATACTTTTTCGCGGTCAAGCAATCCATATATATCTACCAGGTATAAATCGAACCCGAGCTTATTGGTCTTTTCTTTTATAATCGTATAATCAAACCAATAGTCGCCAATATTTGTTCTGCCTTTATGCACAACATCCCAGGAGTTCTCAGTAAGAAATTTTGTCCTGTACATTGGCATTACCACTTTAGCAATATGCCCCAGTTTATTTTGATATTTTGGCATGGCCCCAACCACATCTCCTAAACCACCTGCCTTTGCAACAGGATAACATTCTGCGCTGACATGAATAATTTCCATTCTCTATTTATTGAGTGAGCAGTTCGTTAATTGAATATAGGAAGGTTTTTTATTTATTCAATCACTAAACAAAAAAAATTTATTTCTGTAATAAAAAAAGGTCAGCACAAATTGCAATATCATTGTGCTGACTCCTAATATTTAATTGAAATGGAAATTATGCTTTTTTGCTCCGGCCTATTTTATGTCCGGCAATGGCAAAATATAAAATAAACAGATAGCAGGGTACCATTATCCAGAAAGCATGCTGAAAACCGATTGAAGGCATTTCCCCAAGACTAGCCCAAATCCGCGGCAACACAGCACCTCCGGCAATACCAACAATCAATAGCGCAGATCCGGTTTTGGTATATTTACCTAACCCTTCTATTGCCAGTGGCCAAATAGCAGGCCAAATAAGCGCGTTTGCTAATCCAAGTATTGCTATAAAGAATACTGAAGTATAGCCGCTAGTAAATATGGCTCCCAGCGTAAACAGTACCCCGAGTATAGCCGAAATTTTCAGCACGGCATTCTGTGATATATATTTTGGAATAGCTATAATACCTACAATATATCCAACGAGCATCCCTATCAACGTATAAGTAGTAAAATGTTTGGCAACATCAAGGCTGATGCCAATAGAGTTACCATAAAGTTGTATAATATCCCCAGCCATTACTTCCACCCCAACATACAGGAAAAGAGAAATGAAACCTAGCCACAAATAGGGATAACTGAATATACTGCTTCTGTTCACATCTGATGCATGATCTTTACTGTCTTCACCTTCAGCCTTTACTTCAGGTAAATGGGCATAATAAAGAAAAACTGCCAGCAATACCAGCACTATAGCAATAACAATATAAGGTGGAACAACACGCGAAGCGAGCGCATCCAGTTCTGCTGCTTTTGCCGCAGCATCCATAGTTGCCAGTTTTGCTTCAAGTGCCGAACTATCTTTTAATACTATAGCTCCTAAAACAAGGGGTGCAAGAGCACCGGCAGTTTTATTACAAATACCCATTACGCTAATTCGTTTTGCAGCACTTTCAATAGGTCCTAATATTGTAATATAGGGGTTTGATGCAGTTTGCAGAAGAGCAAGACCGGTTCCGATTACAAACAAAGCAAAAAGAAAAAACCCGAACTGGCGGCTGTTAGCAGCAGGGATAAACAGTAATGCACCCGCTGCCATTACCAGCAATCCTACCATCATCCCATTTTTAAAACCCGTTTTCTTTAAGACCCACGATGATGGAAAAGCCATTACAGCATAAGAAATATAAAAGGCAAAGGTAACAAGCACTGCCTCGGGAGTAGTAAGTTCGCAGGCAATCTTTAAATAGGGAATAAGTGTGCTGTTTGCCCAGGTAACAAAACCAAAAATAAAAAAGAGTGCACCTATAATAATGATAGGTGTTGATGAAGCTTTTGCTTTAGCTTTAGCTTCAAGCGGATTCAGGAGGTCTGTACTTGTCATTTCGTTTAAAAATTTCCCGAACTTACCAAACATAATTGGTAATAGCTAAACAGCTAATTATTTTTTTTGTTGCAAACGATTGAGATGTTTTAATTTCACGGCAGGTTGTATATTTATCACATCTAACAAATATAAAATGGCCCATCAAAAGCAGCCAACCAATACCGGCGCATTAAGTACGCTTGTTATCGTCTTTTTCTTTTGGGGCTTTATTGCCGCCGGTAACGGTATATTCATTCCTTTTTGCAAACATTATTTTCACCTCGATCAGTTTCAGAGCCAGCTCATTGACTTTGCTTTTTATGGAGCATACTATATTGGAGCACTTGCATTATTTGTGGCTTCTGCCGTTAAGAATAAGGATATAATGAATCACTGGGGTATGAAGACCGGAATTATTTATGGACTGCTTCTGAGCACTGCAGGTGCAATATTGATGCTGATATCTTTCAATTTCGGGGGTTTTGCCGGTATTCTTATTTCCCTATTCATAATCGGATTAGGATTTTCATTGCAACAAACTTCGGCTAATCCATTTGCCATTGCATTGGGCGATCCTTCTACGGGATCTCACCGGCTTAATCTTACCGGTGGGGTTAATTCGTTTGGAACAACGATAGGGCCGGTTGTGGTGGCACTCGCACTTTTCGGAAAAGCTACAGCTTCTGAAAAAGATATAGAAAATGCCTCTATAACCTCAATGAATACACTGTACATTGTTGTAGGATTATTATTTCTGTTATCTGCTATATTATTTCGAGCAAGTAAAAAACTTCCGAATGTTAAGGAAGAAGACAGTTTTGAGCATGCACCCAAAGCTATGTGGCTGCTCATTGCTATCACTGTTGTTATGGCTGTGATATTCGGAATCATATTTGCCAGCTATCGCGGATTGGCTATAAACGAAAGTCTGAGCCATGGGGTAAGCTTAAGAAATATGTGGTTACTTGTTGGAGGTCTTATATTTATGATCGTTTGTTTTTTTGGCGCTAATGAAAGCGCCCAGAAAAATGCAAAAGGCTGGGGAGCTATGAAATATCCTCAGCTGGTTTTGGGAATGCTTGCCATATTTATGTATGTAGGGGTAGAAGTAACTATACAGAGTAATCTTGGTGAATTGCTCAAACACCCTGAATTTGGGGGTTATGGAGCAAATGCACTTGCACCTTTTATTTCCATGTATTGGGGAAGCCTGATGATTGGAAGATGGACCGGGGCTATTACTGTATTCAATCCCACCAAACAAATGCGTACCATTTTATGGATATTGGTTCCATATATTGCATTTGGTGTAGTAATAGCTGCCAACTATGTAGCCGGTAATGACTTTACTCCATTATATGCTTATGCCGCTGTTATCGTTATACAAATTATCGGTTTCTTTATTGGCAAAGAAAAGCCGATAGAGACCCTGATGACTTTCGGAGGACTGGGAATGATTGCCATGCTCATAGGACTGTTTACCACAGGAATGACTGCCACATATGCATTTTTGAGTGGTGGTTTATTCTGTTCCATCATGTGGCCAAGTATATTTTCTCTGGCTATTGCAGGGTTAGGTAAATATACTGCACAAGGCTCTGCATTTCTGATAATGATGATACTTGGTGGCGCTATAATTCCACCACTTCAGGGCAAGATGGCCGATCTTCCTGCCATAGGTATTCATCATTCTTATGTTATTCCGGTTATTTGTTTTGCATATCTTACTTTTTATGCATTCAGGGTAAAATCTGTTTTAAAATCGCAGGGTATTGATTTCAGTGCTTTGGAAAGCAGTGGTGGTCATTAACTAAATTTATTTTCAAAAAAAATTCACTCAAGCAATATATAATCGTATGAAGCAGCAATATGCAGTAGGTATTGATATCGGCGGAACTAACACTGTTTTTGGTATTGTAGATCACAGAGGTGATACTTTATACAGGGGTGCAATTTCAAGCCGGAAACATAAAAAAATTGAAGGTTATATTGATGAATTGTATTCGGCACTTGAGCCTGCAATTATACAGGTAGGAGGTATAGAAAGTATTAAAGGAATAGGCATAGGTGCACCCAATGGCAACTATTATAGCGGCACTATTGAGTATGCACCTAATCTTGCATGGAAGGGTATAATACCATTGGCAAAACTTATTACTGATAAGTTTGGTGTACCTGCCGCCCTGACCAATGATGCCAATGCTGCCGCAGTTGGCGAAATGATGTATGGAGCAGCAAAAGGCATGAAAGATTTCATCATGATCACTCTGGGAACAGGTGTTGGAAGCGGTATAGTTGCAAATGGGCGACTAATATATGGCCACGATGGTTTTGCAGGCGAACTGGGTCATACTACGATAATACCCAACGGAAGACTGCATCCCAATACCGGCATGAAAGGTTCCCTGGAAAGTTATGCATCTGCAACAGGGGTAGCCAACACAGCCAGGGAATTTTTGACCCAAAGAAAAAAAGAAGACAGCCTGCTGCGTAATTTTCCTTTTGATGAAATTGATTCAAGAATAGTATATGAATGTGCTATTCAGGGAGATGCCATTGCTAAAGAAGTATATGAATATACAGGTGAAATCCTTGGACTGGCGCTGGCAAATTTTGTAATGTTTTCTTCTCCTGAAGCTATTATTCTGTTTGGTGGTATGACAAAGGCAGGTGACATGATACTGAAACCAACTAAGAAACACATGGAAGAAAACCTTCTCCCCATATTTCAAAATAAGGTGAAACTCATCTTTAGTGAACTGAAAGAAGCTGATGCAGCAATTCTTGGTGCAAGTGCATTAGTGTGGGAAATGAAGACAGAGGCACCTAAGTAATTCTTTTACAACTTGAGATGGAATTTAGGTGAGGGCAGTTGACTGATAAAAGTAAACCTGGGACTTGATATGATTAGCAGGGCTATTGGTAAATGTAAGTATTTAACTCCCTTTTAATCCTCTGGTTTCTGGGCTTAAGATTCAGGTCTCTGACCTCTTAGTACACTTCTTACTTTCCGAAATACACGATTCACTTATTTATAATTCACAAATACTTTATTTCCATTTCCAGTTCTGGTTTCTTAATCTTTTGTTGCTTTTTTGGAATTTTTTCTTTGTACACTAATATACCGTAAAGAGCTATAAGGATTGTTATGCATGAGGCCATATAAAAAATAAGGAAATTATCAGATTCAGAAACTTTATCAGGCAACATGTAGCTGTAAATAAAGTTGATGGTTGAGACTCCATATTCAAAAAACAAGGCATAATATATGAACTGCATAGCATGCTGGTAATTACTGTAATGAGTACCTTTCATGTGCAACAGAATAATCCAACCAATATAATATAACGCAATTAATACGCCCATTACCACTAAAATACTCTCTACCATACTTTCAAATCCTGAAATTGCAATAGCAGCAGTTTCTATAACAAAAAAAGGAAGCATTACTTTTCTGATACTGTTTCGTACTTCTTTTATGTAGGTTGTTTTGTATAATACAAAAAGTAAAAGTGGACAATCAAACAAATTGTATACCCGCTGAAGGATCAACATTATTTTACTTGCAGGTACAAAATCAAGACTGAACAAAATATTTGCCATTCCTGCCCAGGCCCAATAAGCAGCGAACCAGATCAATACTTTATCGCGAATAAGCCTTCTGGCCATTAGCATAATTAATGGGAGAAAGAATGCTACAGATGTTATAATTGAGATAGTTTGCATTTAGTAAAAAAGTTTAACAGTAAATCTTTTAAAAATATAAGCGACTAAAAAAAACACTTATTGTAAATATTTTAATATTGTAGCAGTTTTACCTGAAATAAATGGTGTGGGAATTACGGAATAAGGGTTGTTATTATAGTAATATATGCTTGAATATCATTTGTCATTGCTAATTTACTTTGCAGAGATTCAAAATTTCAATACAATTAACAAAAATCAATTTAGTTTGTTACCCCGTATAATGGATTTTGTAATAAAATAAACTGGTTTTAAATATTCCAAATAAAAGAACGGAAATGATGCAGTAATGAAAAATAAAAAGTTAAGGAACCAGATAATAATATTGGGAATATTAATAGTTACTTCAGTCTGTATATGGTTGTTTTCACGCAACAAATATCTTGTAGAGATTCTGTATTCTCAATCTCTATATCCTTTCATAAGCAATTTACTGAGGTTTGGATTTGGCTGGATTCCATTTAGTGTGGGTGATATTCTTTATTCAGCACTTATCATTTTTGTTGCCGGGAAAATGATAAAACTCATAATGATCATTTACAAACATTCTTACGGCAGTATCAGGATAAAATATATACTTTACAGATTTGTTGTTCAATTGTTGATCTTATATATCGCCTTTAATATTTTATGGGGATTAAATTATAACCGAAGTGGTATTGCTTTTCAAACAGGAATAACTCAAGCAAAATATTCTAAAGAAGAATTGCTAACTATTACCGGTTTATTATTGAAAGAAGTAAATACTTGCAGGCAGGGACTGAAGCATCAGCAAAAACACTTTATAACTAATCGGCAACTTTTTGAAAAAGCGGAAAACGCGTATCAAATCGCATCTGTTTACTATCCTTTCCTCAAATACAATCACAAATCTGTTAAACCGTCATTTTTTGGGCTCGCCGGCAATTATCTGGGGTTTTCAGGATATTACAATCCATTTACGGGAGAAGCCCAGGTAAATACTACCATTCCGGATTTCCTTCGTCCTTATGTTGTGTGTCATGAAATAGCACATCAATTGGGTTATGCCAAAGAGAACGAGGCAAACTTTGCGGGTTATCTCGTTGCCACAGCGTCTGCTGATACTTCCTTTATGTATTCTGCCTATCTTGATCTTTTTTTGTATGCCAATGGCAATTTAAAAAGAACGGATTCAGTGGCTGCAAAAACTTTACATCAGCAACTCATTCCCGAGGTAAAAGGTGATATTGAAAAAATGAAATCCTTTTACAGAAAATATGAAAACCCTGTAGAACCAATTATTACCTGGATATATGGCAGATATCTCGAATCGAATGAGCAACCCTCTGGTATGCGTTCTTACAGTGAGGTAGTTTCTTACCTTATTGGTTACTATAATAAATATGGAAAAATCAGTGGTAAATGAAAACAACTTTAGCATTCACTTAATCCGAGTGGGATATTAACTGCAAGACCACCTTCTGCTGTTTCTTTATACTTCTGATTCATATCCTTAGCAGTCTCCCACATAGTTTTAACAACTGCATCAAGTGATACTTTGGCAAAATCAGGTGTACTTTGAAGAGCCAGTTGTGAAGCTGTAATTGCTTTTATTGCCCCCATTGTATTACGTTCAATACATGGTATCTGCACAAGTCCGGCTATAGGATCGCAGGTAAGACCGAGATGATGTTCCATTGTTATTTCTGCAGCCATCAAAGACTGTTTCTGAGTACCTCCCATAACTTCAGTCAGTGCACCGGCAGCCATTGCCGATGATACCCCTATTTCAGCCTGACATCCACCCATCGCAGCAGAAATAGTTGCCCCTTTCTTAAATATACTCCCAATTTCGGAAGCTGTAAGTAAAAACTGTATTATGGCTTCAGGAGAATCACCATTACAAAAGATTACATAGTACATTAAAACAGCAGGAATAACACCGGCAGCACCATTAGTCGGGGCTGTAACCACTCTCCCAAATGAAGCATTTTGTTCGTTTACCGCCAGCGCAAAACAACTTACCCAATCAAGGGTATATTTAAATTCATTACCTCCTGAACGGATCGCATGTTTCCAGCTTTCAAAGTCGCTATACTCTTTGCCTGCAAGTAACTTTTTACTTAGGTCTGCAGCTCTTCGTTTTACAAATAATCCACCTGGCAAAATCCCCTCATGCCTGCATCCCTTGTAAATACATTCCCACATCACTCTATAAATATTCAAAAGTCCCGAACTTGTTGCTTCTTCACTTCGCCATGTATTCTCATTTTCCATTACAACTTCATGAATAGAAAATCCGGTTTTAATACACCAGTGCAATAGATCAGAGGCATTATTTATTGGGAAGGGTAATTGTACGTGTGATTTATTCAACTTTTCTTCTCCTTCCTGTTCTACAAATCCTCCGCCTACAGAGTAGTATGTAGACGTATGTTTTTCCCCATTACTAAATTCCACAAGAAAAGTTAGTGCATTAGGATGATATGGCAAGGCTTCTTTCATCAGAAAAACTATATCTGAAGCAGGATCAAAATCAATTTCTCTGGAATGATTAAGTTTAATTTTTTTCTCACAGGCAATCGAAGATATCCTGGATGCAATTTCATCAACTGGAAATGTTACTGGATCTTCACCACATAAACCTAACTGTACTGCAATATCAGTACCATGCCCTTTACCGGTTTTGGCAAGGGAACCATACAATAAAATTTTTAAAACCACAACATGCTGAAGAGTTCCATTCTTTTCAAGACTTTCAGCAAACATCTGAGCAGCGCGCCACGGACCTAGTGTGTGCGAACTGGAAGGGCCTACTCCTATTTTAAACATGTCAAATACTGAGATAGCTTCGTGGGGCACAATAATTGTTTTTTGTAAAGGTAAATGCTTTAAACAATAATTACTTTAGCCAAAAACCTTTACAATACGTTTATTTCCTTACTGAGGCAATTAATGTACAGATACCAGTTCCAAATCAAAAATCAGCATAGAATTGGCCGGTACAACTACAATGGTATTACCCTGGTTATCCGGGCGGGTTACATCCTGATAACCGTAGCCAAGACTTGGAGGAATAAAGAGTTTCATTTTTCCACCTATTTTGATATGTGGAAGTCCTTTTTGCCAACCGGCAATCAACTGTCCTAATCTAAAATTTGCAGGATCTCCGGTTGTTTTATCAAATATACTATCGTTTGCAAGGGTTCCGGTATATTTTACACTGATTATTGAACACACATCTGGGGATTTCCCCGTACCAGTGTCTTGAATTATATAATAAAATCCTGCATTATCTTTTGTTGCTGTTAAGTTTTTGCTATCCAAATACTCTTCAATTTTTGTCACTTCAGCTTCAGGAGCTTTTATATTTAACTCGGTATATGTGCAGTCATCGGACTTTTTTATACAGGAATTGAATGCTAAACAAAAAATAGCGGCAGTAATACACAAAACAATTTTTTTCATATTCGACTTTTCACTTTTAAGCAATGATAAGCTGATTTATCAAAACGTTGCATCTAATTATGAAATACTATTAATCTTCTCCTTTTTCTTTCAATTCCTTATAGCGCTGCTCATTTCTTTCCCATCTGTTTCTTTTGTTAAATATGGCATAAAAACAGGCGATTGCAAGTATAGCCACTATCAAGACTGTGGGACTTGACTGTGTTCTGGCTACCATATTAGCTCTGGTATACCAACCGGAAAATAAATTAATCAGTATAGGTAAACTAAAGATTAACCCCAGTGGCAGCCCGATTAGTAGTTGTCGCCAGGTTTTAAGTTCTTTAGTTCTGTTTTGCTCCCAGTATTCCAAAAATGCTTTTTCTTCCTCAGTTAACATTTGTACTACACTTTAGAACGGCAAATATATACAAGGTCTGTAAAGTGGAGAATCAGCAATTTATTCCTGTGAAAAATTCTTCAATATTAATAGTCGCAGCCTGGAAAAGGCAAAAATATTGTCAATTACTTAGTTTTTTGTTTTTTGTATCTTGCGAAACTATTGAAAGACCTATATCATAAACAAAAGCCGGTATTTTGAAGATAGCACACCTGATTGCCCAATATTTGCATCAGCACAAGCAAATGTGCCTGCAGGGGGTTGGAGAATTTATCCTCGATAATTTCTATGAAAATCCTTTTGAGAATGAAAAAGGAAAGATTAAAATTCCTGAAAATGCCATTCGTTTTGTCTATAATAAAAAAGCTCCGGAAGATGCAGGACTAATTGATTATATTTCTCAACAAACAAAAAAAATTAGGCCGCTCGCTTCTTCGGATCTTGAAGATTATCTCAACATCGGGCGGCAACTTTTAAATGTAAGTAAACAGTTCTATATAGAAGGATTAGGAACTCTTTTACTAAATGATCAGGGTGGATTGGATTTTGTACAGGGCAATGAAATTTTTTCATCCATAAATGTTGAAGAAAGCCGTATTCCAAAGCAGAAACTGGATGAGCATCAGGATGAAATGAACTTCGAAAAATCATATAGTTCAAAATTACCAACTACAGTTAACCTCAAAAAAATTCTTGTTATCACAGCTACTGTATCAGGTTTGTTTGTTCTTGGCTGGATTGGCTGGTATTTCTTTCAACAATGGCAAAAAGAAAAGAACGGAAAAGGAGATGTTATTCCGGAAAATATTCAACCCGTCCTGTCTCCTACTCCCACCCTTGATTCTGCTTTCAATGGGTCTGTGACAAATAATAAGGATTCAATTTTGGGTAATGCAAATATTGATAATACAAATACTGTCCAGTATAATATAATTATAGAAACAGCTAAGAAAGCCAGGGCATATAGGCGTTATGATTCTTTGCAGAAATGGGGTTACAATGTCGGGCTAAAAACTGATGATTCAATAACTTTCAGGATTTATACTACCATTAATGGAAATCTTTCTGACAGTACCAGAACAATGGATTCCATCTCCCGTTTTTTTGGTAGAAAAGTTTCAATAGAACACAAATAAAAGAGTGTATGAAAAGAATTACTTTTTTCTTTTCATATGTTTATGCTTTACTGGCAATTTTAAATATCTATTCTCATTTTGCAGGTATTAGTTTTGGACGTCTTATCACCAAACCATTGCTAATGCCTATTCTTATCCTGGTGTTGTGGATTGAAACCAGGCTGCATAGTGTATTTAGTAAATTGATATTGGGGGCATTGATCTTCTCATGGGCCGGAGATATTAGCTTGATGTATAGTGAATATTTTATTTACGGATTGATCTTTTTTCTATTTGCTCATATTTTCTATTTCATAAGCGTAATAAATATAAAAGGATCAAAAGGATTACTGCAATATCAACCATTGTTTGCTCTTCCAATAGTAATTTATCTTGCGCTATTGCTGAGTATATTAAATAGCTTTCTTGACAAGCTCAGGATTCCTGTATTTCTTTATAGCATTGTTATATGTTCTGTTTGGATTATTACCATGAACCTTTTCTGGAAAACCGATAAAAAAACTGCATCTCTTTTTTTCTTTGGTTACTTGCAGTTTGTATTGTCCGACAGCCTGCTTGCTTTCAACCATTTTGTATATCCGTACTATTTACTACCAGCATTAGTTATGGCTACTTATTGTTCTGCACAATATCTAATCGTTCGGGCAACTATTTTATATAACAAATCAATTTAAAACTGGCTTATAATCAATTAATTAAGAATTATCTGATCTTACAAAAAAGTTAAATCATTAATTTATGTTTAAACGTTCGTTTAAAATCATATAGTTTTGCATCACAAATAACATAAACAGAAAAAGATATACCCATTCTGTAGAAATTGTATTCTATAACCAAGCTATAGAGAGTAATTCACTCTTAATTGTTTTGCCATCGCATTTTTAGATTGCTTCAGAATGAAAATGAGCATCATGCTGAAATGCTCACAATAATTTGATTTACGAAATAAGCAACCGTATATATTAAAACTTTGTGCATGGAAACTATGATCAAAGAATTAAGTTTTGACGAGGAGATAGTAAATAAACTGGAAAATCAAAAGGTAGATATAGAAATACTATATGTGTACCTGATGAATGGAAAAATAACCCTGAAAGAATACCTTCACCTTTGTGGCATTAAATGATATTCGACAAATAAAATGACACCCCTTGTTAAATAGTCACTCATTGATGAGTACCTTTTATATTATTCTATAAGCCCAAGACCTTTTCTTCACAAAAAAAGGGTGCTCAATGAGCAACCCTTGTCATTACCTAAATAAATTTATTGTTATTGTATTTTTATTGAATCAGTAAATGCCGGCACAAACAAAACCTTTCGTTTTGGCTTTTCATCCAGTTTAGAAAATTCAGAATTATTACTGATGAACTCAGGTATCATCACCTTCATTTTCCCGACAAGTTTAAAATGATCACCTTGTTTACAAAGTTCTGTAAGGGTTTCAATTTCATTCAAAACTTCTTTGTATGAGCCTGCCACTACTTTTGCAATTTTTATTTTTTCGTGATGTGTGGGAAGAGTTTTTTCGGCTTCGTTTAACAATTCTTCATAAAGCTTTTCGCCGGGGCGTAACCCTGTATACACGATATTAATGTCTTTACCTGGAACCAATCCGGCTAACTTAATCATATTGATAGCAAGATCAGTAATTTTAACAGGTTCACCCATATCAAAAACAAAAATTTCACCCCCGTTACCTACTGTAGCTGCTTCTAAAACAAGTTGAACAGCTTCTGGAATTGTCATAAAATAACGTGTAATTTCAGGATGGGTTACAGTTATAGGTCCTCCATGTTGAATCTGAGCACTAAATCGTGGTATCACAGAGCCGTTAGAACCCAACACATTTCCAAATCTTGTTGTTATGAAACGTGTCTTGTTCATATTCTTAATAGAAAGAGTTTCATCATCTCCATCCTGAAGTAATCCTGATAAAAATTCTGAAGCTGGCGGATTAACAGAAGCATTATTCAACGATTGCACATACATTTCTGCTATTCGCTTTGAGGCTCCCATAATATTTGTCGGGTTAACAGCCTTATCAGTAGAAATCATTATAAATTTGTCCACTCCAAAACATACAGACAGATCGGCCATATTCCTAGTCCCCATAACATTTGTAAGAATAGCCTCTTCCGGATATTTTTCCATCATTGGCACATGCTTATAAGCAGCAGCATGAAAAACTATATGAGGACGATACTCTTTAAATGGAATAATCATCCTACGTAAGTTTCTGATGCTGGCAATAAATGTTTTTATTTTGGTAGAAGGGTATTTTTCTTCCAGTTCAAGTTGTATTTCATGAAGAGGAGATTCGGCCTGATCACATAGAATAACCATTTCAGGATGATACGATAATACCTGCCTGGCAATTTCTGAACCAATTGAACCTGCTGCTCCGGTAATAAGTACACGTTTACCGATAATTTCTTTAGAAACCAGGTGGTTATTTATTTGAATAGGTTTGCGGGGAAGAAGATCTTCAATTTTTAGGTCCTGTATTTGTCCTAAACTTAATTTACCACTTACCCATTGTTCCGAAGGCGGAACAGTTTGCACCTGTATACCAAGATCAAGGCAATGATCTATCACACTCCTTATAGCAGGATTACCTGATTGATTATTGGGTAATATAACTTTGTCAATATTAAATTTCTTATGTAAATCAGCAAGTTCCCTTGTATGATATACTCTCTTTTGTTCAATATTACTGTTAATCTTTTTACCACCAGACTGAATGAAACCACAAACCATAACTTTACCGGCACCAGCATCTTCAATTGCTTGTTTCAATAAAATTGAATGATGATTAGATCCATATACCAGAACCCTCTTTACATTTGTAAGTACTGACCCCTTTGCAAGAATATATATTTCTTTTATGGAAGTTCTCAGCATGATCAGCAAAGAAGAACAAATGAAAAAGTTAAGCACAAGCAAGGTCGGCATATCAATCCGGGGAATTGCATATATACGACTAGCTATCAGTTCGGAAATAATGGGATATATAAGGCTCACTATTAATACTGCAGAGAAAATACGAAACATATCCTTGGTATTGGAATACCTGATCAAACCTTTGTAGATTCTCATGAAGTAAAATGTTGCCATCGAAGTAACAGCAAATAAACCTGCATAAATGAAGAAATGCCCTCTTACCAACTCTGTGAATCGAAATTCATCAAGAATAAAATAAGATAGAATAAAAGAGGATGTGGCTATACAAGTATCAACCAGTAAAATAATCCAACGGGGAACAATAAAGGGTTTGTTGTAAAAGATTTTCATACTTCAGTACAGTATTATATTACGGACAAATGAAACATACTGGCTTTAAATATGATACAAGGATTAAGAATCTTTCAGTTTAAAAAAATTTAAACCAAACAGGTCATTTGCACATTTGATACTGGAAGCGGACAAGGATATAGACCAGACGATAGGAAATTGGGTCTTCGGATAAGAAGTAAAATATAAGTGATGCAAAGATTAACAAAAAAATCAGATAAAACAAATTTCTCAGTTGTTTTCTCGTTGAATTCAATTACTCACCTTTAATGCCCCCATTTTAATATCTCCTAATCTCAATTTCCGGGTATATAACAATCTGATAATTCATTTGTTACCGTACTAATTCTACAAAATTTAAGACTACAGTTTTATTTTCCAAAGTTTTTTTGCCACTCAAGCATGCCGCCTCCAAGGTTTTTTATATTGGAAAACCCAAGATTTTCTAAAATCAAACATGCCTGACCACTCCGGTTACCACTTCTGCAATAACAAATAACTTCCTGATTTTTAAATGATTCCAGTGCATCAACTTCCATAGATTGTATTTTTTTAAGCGGTAAAAGTATTCCACCAATATTGAATTCTTCATGTTCATAAGGTTCTCTTACATCTACAAGATTCAACATCTCATTGTTATCTATTCTTTTTTTCAATTCTTCAGTTGTAATGATTTGCATATGGATTCTATTTTTTAACTGGATTAATATTCATTCTGACCGGAAGGTAAAGGTTGACTACCAGGAATTACGGAAGATGAATCAGTTTTCCGAATTGGCTTTATTGCTGTTATCCAAATATCAATCATTTGTCCCTGTCTTATCCTGTTCATAGTTCCGTCATCATTAAACCGTGCCGGTTGTTGCCGGAAAACAAAGGCTGCTCCAGGATCCTTAACATCTTCATCCTGCACTACACTTCCCAACATTATACCATTTGCCTCCAGCAATGCTGAAGCTTCTTCATAATTCATTCCAAATAAATCAGGTACCGGCATTTCCTGGCTACCTACTCCGGCACCTAAAACCAGAGCTATAGTAGTTCCCATTGTAATCTTTGTTCCCGGCCGAATACTTGAATGATTCAATAATTGTTCGAGAACAGCATTTTTTGCTATATCTGGTTTGTAAGAAGTATCACCTAGTTTTAATCCACGGGCTTTCAATTCGAGCTCCGCATTTCTAAAACTCATACCTATTAAATTAGGCATCTCAATAACAGGAGGAACAGCTTTATTAACCGTAAGATAGACTGTCCTGTTTACTTTGACAGATGCATCGGGTTCGGGAAACTGCTTAACAACAGTAAGCGGAGGTATAGTATCATAATATACCGAGTCCTGAATTACAACCTCAAATCCCTCTTTCTTAAGTAAATCGCTGGCTTCTTTTATGTTTTTGTTGCTTACGTCAGGTACTTTCAGATAATCGCCATGATGAGTAAAGTATCGAAGCGACATCAGGAACAGAAAAAAAATAATTAAAATAATTGCAATGGCTACGAGAAAATTTACCCAAAAAGGCCGCTGAGTTATTACTTTAAACATACTACAACAAAATCTTTTAAATCTAATACATCAAAACCACATCATAAAAAACAAATATCAAACTTCACGTTTATATAACAAAGCCTGTTCAATCAGGGCTGAGTAAAAAGACTTTAATGTCCATCTCAATTCTTTCAACTGCATGGGTACAATACTCGTGTCCGTCTGTCCGGGGACGGTATTTATCTCCAGCAAATATGGAACGTTTTCTTCTTCATTGTAAATAAAGTCCATTCTAACTATTCCACGGCAGTTAAATATTTTATACACTTTACGAGCGGTATCACTAACCATTTTAGCTATTTCCTCACTTGCATCAGCCGGAGTTATTTCTGTTGACATTCCTGCAGTATACTTTGCTTCATAATCAAAAAAGTCATTCTTAGGAATCACTTCAGTCATAGGAAGTGTGATAATCTCATTTTTGTTTTTAAAAACACCAATTGTAAACTCTCGCCCTTTTATATATTCCTCAACCAGCACCTGGTCATCTTCTTTAAATGCTTTTTCAACCGCTTTCCCTAATTCTTCTGTATGCTTATTCACTTTTGACATTCCAATACTCGATCCTCCGTTATTGGGTTTAACAAATACCGGAAATTTCAGATCTTTTACCATTTCATCAGGATTCATATCCTGATTTTTAAAAAGCAATACAGACTTTGCAACCCTGATACCACTATAATTTGCTACGGCTACCGTATATCTTTTATTAAAGGTAAGTGCTGATGTGGTTGCGTCGCAGGAAGAATAGGGAATTTGCAGCATATCCAAATAACCCTGAAGTTTGCCATCTTCACCCGGAGTACCATGAATACCGATCAATACCGCGTCAAATCTTATTTTTGAACCATTGGCTATAATAGAAAAATCGTTTTTGTCGACGACTTGTTTTTTATCTCCGTCAAGATAAAACCATCCCTGAGGTGTAATATCAATTGTGTAAATATTATACTTGTCCTTATCAAGATTTTTTTCAATAGTAACAGCACTCTTATACGATATAACTGACTCTTCGGAACAACCACCGGTTACAAAAGCAATATTGGGTTTCATGTATATTTTATCAATTTGCATGCAAAGAAACGATTTTTTGTTATAGCATTTTTCTGCTACTTTCCTACCCCTTCGTTTCCCGTATCCAGTACAAATTTCCAGGCTCCGTCTGCCTGTTTTTGCCATATAGTTACATAAGTACCCTGGTATGCTGTATCATTCATCGTCAGCGTATAAATTCCATAGGTATATCCCATATCTGCAGTCTTTGAGACATTGGCTCCTTTAGGCGCCCAGGTAAGTGTAAATGTGGAGTCATTAATAGAACTTAAAAAATCTACAGCCGCTGCGCCAATTATCGGCATTCTGTTCGGACGAAGCAGTACTGTTTCTTCCTGCATATATTCCAGAAAGGCCTTTTTCATACCGACTTCCTTCGAACGATTTGAAAAATCTATATCCACCTGTTGTATCTGGTTTAATGCTTCAATTCTTTCTTTGTCTTTTTCAAATCTGAAACTTTCACATGAACAACATGCCATCAAAAACAATAAAGGATAGATATACCTGTTCATACCTGAAAATTTAATAAAAAAGGTGAAGGAACATCTTCATGCCTTCACCCCAAAACGGGAAATATCACCCGTTTGAAATATGATGCGCAAGCATCATTAAAAATTTATAAAGTGAAATTCCGAATTCACTAGATTATTATAAACTACATTATCCTGTCTAAAGATAAAATTTTTTATAAAAAAATCAAACATGCAATTTTTCTTTTTTCGCCATCAGTTCTTCCACTGTTTCGCGGTACATTTCATCAGGTACACAGCAGTCTACAGGACATACTGCCGCACATTGAGGTTCTTCATGAAATCCCTGGCATTCCGTACATTTATTTGGTACAATATAATAGGTATCTACACTTACCGGTTCAAACCGTTGATCCGAATCAACTACCGTTCCATCCATTAAAGTAAAATCACCTTTAACTGTGGTTCCATCAGCAATGGACCATTCCACACCACCTTCATATATTGCATTGTTAGGACATTCCGGTTCGCAAGCCCCGCAATTAATGCATTCATCTGTTATTTTTATTGCCATACCTTCATTACAATTTTACGAGTAAATTTTTGCCATTAGATTTGCAACTCAAAGATAGACACATCGAATTAAAAACCAATGCTGAATTTACAACAACGAATAGATATACTTTCAAGACTTGGCGAATATATGCTAAGTGGCAACCCGGAATGGAATAAAACTAAAGAAACAGCAAGTATTGCCAACCCCTGGTTCATTCCCGAATTTATTGACCATTCTATAAACAATATTTCTACTTCTTTTTTAAACAATGAAAAACTGAATGAATGGCTCAGTAAATATGAAATTTCTCAGCATGGTGAAACTGTAAAACTTGTAGGAATAACTATGGCGGGTAATATCCCCCTGGTGGGTTTCCACGATTTTTTATGCACATTTGTATCTGGCCATCGACAGGCAGTAAAGCTATCTTCAAAAGATAATATCCTGCTAAAACATATTATTGAATTGCTCATTAAATGGCACCCCGAGACCAGTCAATATTTTGAAATAAAAGAAATGCTTAAAGGGTGTGACGCTTATATAGCAACAGGGTCGAATAATACAGCAAGATATTTTGAATACTATTTTCGCAAATACCCTCATATTATCAGGAAAAACAGAACATCAGTTGCCATAATCAGTGGAACAGAAACTGCTGAAACACTAAAGCAACTCGCAGATGATATATTCCTGTACTTTGGTTTAGGATGCAGAAATGTTACTAAAATCTTTGTTCCTGCAGGTTATGATTTTATCCCAATGCTGGATGCTTTCAAAAAATACGATCATCTGATTGAAAATCACAAATACAAGCACAACTACGATTATAACCTGGCCATGCATATAGTAAACCAGAAATTCTATATGACAAACGGATCAATAATTCTTTCAGAAAATCAATCTGCATTTTCGCCAATAAGTCAGTTAAATTATCAGTATTATAATCATACCGACGAGATTTATCAATCGTTGAATCCAGAAGAAATCCAGGCAATAACCGGAACTGCCAAAATCCCGTTCGGTACACTTCAGTCGCCAACCCTTGCTGATTATGCAGACGGGGTTGACACCATTCAATTCTTAAAAAATCTGTATTGAAAGCAACCGGTGTTCAGTTAAAAAATTTCTAACAATCCTTAACATTTTAATTACGACTACTATCGTAATTTCACCGGGCTTTTATAAGGACATGTGGTTCTATCCTAATCATTTGTTAAAGGAAATTGCCTTAAATGCCAGTTTATCAGCTTTTTTTACTTTGTGCGTTAAAGGCATATCTTTTGATCAGAGGACCAATGTGTAAATTTAGTATTCACAAATAAATAAATGATAGCGATGAAAATCAAACAAATTGTTTTCACAGTCTTGATTAGTGGGTTAACTTCTTTGGGAGTTATGTATGGATACAATCATTTTAATCCCAAACCGGTAGCCATTCAGGACGGCGTCAAAATACCTACAAATTATACGGGAATGTTTGACAGCAATAATAATGTACCCGGAGGTGCTTTGGATTTTGTCCAGCCTGCCAAAGCAGCATTACCAGCGGTTGTGCATATTACCACAGTAATCGGAAAAGAAGAAGTGAGCAATAATCTGCCACGCAGGAGCAACCCATTTCAGGGATTAGTGCCGGACGATTTTTTTGATGACTTTTTTGGTGACGGTGGCAGAATGCGCGCTATTCCGCAAAGAGCATCGGGATCGGGTGTAATTGTGAGTCAGGATGGTTATATTATCACCAATAACCACGTGATAGATGGTGCCAATGAAATCAAAGTGGTACTTAACGATAAAAGATCATACATCGCTAAAGTAATAGGTTCGGATGCAAGCAGCGATCTTGCCGTACTTAAGATAGAAGCAAAGAACCTTCCATTTATATTGTATGGCAATTCAGATGACGTACAGATTGGTCAATGGGTATTGGCAATAGGTTATCCGCTAAATCTTGAAACAACAGTTACTGCGGGTATTATTAGTGCAAAAGGAAGAACCCTTGGACTCAATAGCAAAAAAAGTAAAGCGCCTATTGAATCATATCTTCAAACTGATGCTGCCGTTAACCAGGGCAATAGCGGCGGGGCACTAATTAATACAAATGGTGAACTTATCGGCATAAACTCTGCAATTGCCTCTCCCACCGGGTCTTATGCAGGATATTCTTATGCTATACCGGTGAATATTGTTAAAAAAATAATTAACGATCTCATACAGTTTGGTGCTGTTCAGCGTGCTTATCTCGGCATAAGCTATCTACCAGATGAAGCCCCTGATTCTGAAAAAGAAAAAGTCGGTTATAAGAGCGGACAAGGTGTGTATGTAAGAGAAGTGCCCTCTGATGGCGCTGCTGCAGCAGCAGGTATTAAACCGGGTGATTATATTACCAAAATAGATAACAAACCCGTTACCTCCGGCAATCAAATGGTAGAACAAATTGCAAGGCTCAAACCCGGCGATAAGATTACTGTGAATTACCTGAGAGACGGTAAAGAAAAAGCTACTACAGTTACGCTCAAGAACAAAACAGGTACCTACGATATTATTAGGACATCTGCACTTGATGATTTTGGTGCTGAATTTGAATCATTGGATAAGAAAAAAGCGACTGAATATGGACAAACCGGTGGCGTGGTTGTAAAAAAGATCAATCCCAACGGATTGATTGACGGGCAAACAAGAATGAGAGACGGGTTTATTATTCTTCGTGTAAATGACAAAGCAGTGAGCAATGTAAATGAGCTTAGCGATGCGGTACAAAGAGCAGGGAATAATATTAAACTTGATGGATTTTATCCAGGTTTTGAAGGATTATATACTTACAATATCAGCAAACAGTCTGAGTAATTTTTAATAAAGACATTACCAGATTCTCAAAAAATTAAAAGCCGGTTGTTGAGACGACCGGCTTTCTTTATGCTATTATACTTTCTTTCGTTTTAAAGCTAAATACTCTGATGGTAATTGGTTAAATTCTTTCTTAAAATATTTTGTAAAATATTTAGGGTTGCTAAAACCAACTTCGTAGGCAATTTCAGATATTGTCATTTGCGTTTTCTCCAGCAATTGTGCTGCCCGTTTCATACGTATTGTCTTTATAAAATCCAAAGGAGCTTTCCCTGTAAGGGAAAGTAGTTTTTTGTACAATGCCACCCTGCTCATAAGCATTGCTTTACTCAAATCTTCCACTGAGAACTCAGTTTCAGCAATATTTTTCTCTACCACTTCAACTGCACGGGCGATAAAGTCCTCGTCAACAGGACTTGTAACAATTTCAGCGGGATTTATTTCAATCTGACGCTGAAAAAGTTTTCGCAAAGCCTCCTGCTGGGCCATAATATTTTTTATTCTAACCTGTAATATTTCAAAACTGAATGGTTTGGTAATATAATCAATTGCACCAGTACTAAATCCTTCCAGTTTCTGTTCATCAGCACTGCGGGCGGTAAGTAAAATAACCGGGATATGAGATGTACGTGGGTCAGTTTTTATTTTTCTGCATAATGATAATCCATCCATATCTGGCATCATAATATCAGAGATAATCAAATCCGGTTGAAATTCTTCAGCTTTACTCCATCCTTCTTTGCCATTGGATGCCTGATAAACTATGTAATTATGCCGAAGATTGTCTTTAATATAAAATCTTATATCATCATTGTCATCAACAACCAGAACTGTTTTTCTTCCATTAGTTAAATTGCCGGAGGGTTCATCCTCTATATGTTCCAATGCTTTATTCATCTGCATTTCTGTTTCCACATAATTCTGCTGTGAAAATTCACCTGTATCTTCTGTAACAGGCAGCGATACAGTAAAGACAGTACCACCTCCTGGCCTGTCTGCAGATGAAATTTCACCACCATGAAGTCTGACAAACTCTTTTGAGATTGCCAACCCTATACCACTCCCCTGCCCAAGTAAATTGTCAGAAGTATCATGCTGAAAATAACGCTCAAATATTTTTTCACGATTTTCCTCAGGAATACCTATTCCGCTGTCACTGACCATTATATCCACCATACCCTGTTTATCAATATGTCTTATGGATATATCAACAGCAACTTTCCCATGCTCTGGAGTGAATTTAAAAGCATTCGACAAAAGATTAAACATAACACGTTCAATCTTGTCAGGATCAAAAGAGGTTTGAACTGATTCTTGTGTAGTACTAAAGGTAAAATCAATATTCTTCTTTTCGGCAAGATCTGAAAATGATAATGTAAGTTCTTTAATAAAAGACACAATATCGCCTACGGAAGCGTATAAACGAAGTTCCTTCATTTCCAGTTTCCTGAAATCAAGCAGTTGATTTACAAGACCGAGCAGACGTTTGGCATTTCGGTAAATTAACTGGTATTGTTTTTTCTGGGCCCCATCCACCGCCTGTTTCATCATCTTTTCTATGGGAGCCAGTATCAGGGATATTGGAGTCCTGAATTCATGACTCACATTTGTAAAAAATTTGAGTTTCAGCATATCCAGTTCGTGAACCCGTTCCGCTTCCTTTTTTTGTTGCGACATTTGGAAACGTATATTGGCACGCTGAATAGTGAAATACCTGGCAGCAAGTAACAGGGCTATAATCGCCAACATGTATAGTAAAAATGCAGGTGTGGTCTTCCAGAAAGGCGGCAGTACATTGATATCAAGTGCAATCGTATTCTCTGTGCCGGTGGTTCCTTCAGGTCTAATCATTAGAGTGTACTGCCCCGGATCTATATTCGTATAAGTAAGGGTTCTTTGTCGTCCATCTGTTGTGAGCCATTCTTTATTGAATCCCGCCAGTTTGTATTGATATTTATCTCTTGCTGACAAACCTAATCCAAGCGCTGAAAATGAAATTGAAAAAACATTCTGATTATATTTCAGATTTATTTTTTTTGTTTGTGTGATAGACTCTGTTAGAACTATATGCCCGTCAATTTTTTCATGTGGCAATACCTCTTCATTAAAAATTTGTAACCCCGTCAACACAATCCGGGGCGATGTTTTACTGGATTCGAATTTGTCAGGTGAAAAAATATTGAAGCCATAAGGGCCACCAAAAATTAACTCACCCGATCGGGTTTTATAGGCGGCTTTGTCATTAAATTCCCGGCCCTGTAATCCATTCGATTCATCATAGTTTACAAAATGGACAGAAATTTTTCCGGAATCATTAGAACTCACTATGACATGACTGATCCCATTTGGTGTGCCCACCCACAGGTTTTGGCTGTTATCTTCCAGAATAGTAAGAATAGTATTGTCAATAAGTCCATCGCTTTTGCGAAATACAGAAAAGTTTTTTCCATCCTTGTGCATAACATTTAGTCCTTCCCTGGTTCCTACCCAAATTAATCCCCTGCCATCCTCAAGCATAGACATCACGTTATTATTACTAAGCGATGTGCTATTCGCATCATCATGTCCTAAGTAAGTAAATTTACCTGAAGCTTTATGCAGCACATCAATACCATTTGAGGTACCAAACAGTATATTACCCAATCGGTCTTCTATAATAACAGATATATAATTTGAGTGTAGAGATCGGTTCTCCACATCAAAATGTTTAAATCTTTTAGTTTTCCTGTCATATAAGTTCATGCCCCCCGTTAATGTTCCCATCCACAGATTATGATCGGAGTCTTCAAAAATCTCCCATATACTGTCATCTGAAATACTTCCGCTATCGGCAGGATCATGCTTGAAATGAATAAATTTTTCCCCGTCAAAACAGTTCAGTCCTCCAAAATAAGTACCTATCCATAATTTATTTTCATGATCAATACACAATGAAACAACAACATCACTACTGATGCTATTGGGATCAGCAGGGTTGTGACGAAAGGACTTGAATGTATTTAATTTTCTGTCATAATGCAAAAGTCCCCCTCCGTTTGTTCCAATCCATAAATTACCATCAGCATCTTCAGCAAATTTATTGATGTCTTCAAAGGGCAAACTGGCAACATCTAATGTTTTGTGCTTATACAGATCAAATAAAGCGAGTTGGCTGCTATAATAATTTATACCCTGTTTAAAGGTACCCAGCCAAATCACACCAGTATTATCTTTATATATACTCCAAATTGTGTTTTGCGAAATACTGGTATGGTCTTCAGCATCATTAAGAAGATATTGAATACGTTTATTTTTCTTATCTATAATATTTACCCCACCGTGATCTGTACCAATCCAAATTTTACCCTCATTGTCCTGTACAACTCCAGCTACAATATTTGTATTGAGACGAAATTTTCCCGATTCCTTTGACAAATGTTCCAGTGAGTCAGACAAAGGTTTATACCAATATACTCCGCCGGTTGTTCCAGATAAAGGAACTGATATCCAAAGTTCATCATCATTATCTATAAATAATGAATAGTTTTCATTTCTGCCGTTGTTGATTTTTCTGAGCTGGTTACTCCTGATTGTTACTTTACTGGTCAGATGATCAATTTTTTCAATAATACCATTGCGATGAACCACCCATGTATTGTTTTGATGATCATGTGCCAAAGTTGCCACATCGCTGGTGGCGATGCTTAAACTGTCATTAGGATCATATGAAAATCGTAAAATGTTTTTTTGTTCAGGTGAATATTTATAGATGCCTCCCAGGTTCTGATATACAAACCAAAAATCACCCTGTTTATCTTTTGTGATAAAAGTAACCGGTCCTCCGGGTAAAGAAAGTGATGCTAGATAACGCTGATCATTGCGGGAAAATGATTCGGTAGCCGGATCATAAATATTGTTGCCATTCCGGGTTACAATCCACATCTTGTTTTCAGGCAACTCAAAAATGCGACTGATATAGTTATCGCTGAGTGTAGAAGAATCATTCAGATCATTTCTGAATTCCTTAAAATCATATCCATCATAACGGTTAAGCCCCGACATAGTACCAAACCACCAAAAACCTGTCCCATCTTTATAAATTGTATTTACCTGGTTATGCGACAATCCCTGGCGAACATCAAGCCGCATAAACTGATACGTTTTTCGCTGTGCGTATGCAGCCATACAGGCAAAAAAACAAATAAAAAAAAACAGGAACCTTCTTCTCATATACATTAATCGTCGGACTTGAGCTATTGCAAAAAAACAATATAGTTAATCAACATTCACTGCAAGGTAAATAAACAAAAATTTGCGGATAAGAATCCTGCTTTTTATTAGTAATAATGAATATTAATACCTCGCTTAACATTTTATACCCATAAAATAAACAAAACATACCCTGCGCTTATCATTCAGATACCTTTTAATAAACATCTGTAGCACCTGTCTCTCTTGTTATGGCAGTAGTTTTGAATCACTGATATTTTCAAAGTACATAAAATGTATTGCGCCAAAATGATTGCTTACAGAAAAAAATATATTACCCTCTTAACTTCTTGCATAAGTTTTTTTTTAATACTTACTGCCTGCTCCCCAACCCGGGATATTGATTTTCTGTCCGACGGAATCATTGTTCATATAAAAAACCCTTCATATAATGGAGCCGGATCCATCAGGCTTTTAGTTATTTCTCCAAACATCATTCAGGTTACCGCCTGTGCACCTGGCGAAGATTTTTTTTCTGGTCAAAGTCTTATGCGGGATAGTATTCAATTACCCGTTACTCCCTGGACCCATGAAAGTAACGGACATTCAGAGATAATTAGAACTTCTTCAATAAGCGCAAGTATTTCAAAACTTACGGGTGAAATTGTTTTCAGGGATAGTATCGGGAATATTATTCTGCAGGAACAAAAAGGGGGTGGTAAAACACTAACAGAAGTAACCATTGACAACAAACCACTTTACCAAATCAGTCAGGTTTTTGATTCCCCAGCCGATGAAGCCTTTTACGGACTCGGACAACCACAAACCGGTATTATTAATTATAAGAATAAAGATGTTGATCTTACACAATATAATTCTATAGTTGCCATCCCATTTGTCGTTTCAACTATGCATTATGGTTTACTCTGGGACAACTACTCTATAACACATTTTGGCGATAACAGGGAAAAGCGATCTCTGTCTTCATTTAAACTAAAAGGAAAAGATGGAAGCGCACCCGGTTTAACTGTCACCTACTGTAACCGCAACGACAGCACACAGGTTTATCTAATCCGGCAGGAAAACAAGATTGATTATTCCTTTCTCCCATCACTCAGTAACATTCCTCCGCAGTTTCCGATGGACAAAGGAAAAGTAACCTGGGAAGGATTTATAACACCGGATACCAGTGGCATCCATAAATTCTATCTCACTGCATCGGGATATCTCAGGTTTTGGCTCGATGGCAAACTGCTAATAGATAAATGGCGCGAAGGCTGGAACCCTGGTCCTTCATTCTTTGAATACCCAATGCAATCTGGCAAATCTTATGCACTCAAGGTAGAATGGATACCCGAATCCAGTCAGGCATTCGCTTCTCTTAAATGGCTCCCACCAGTTGAGACAGCTATGCAAAATAAAATGAAGCTGTCATCAGAAGCCGCGGAACAACTCGACTACTATTTTGTATATGGTGAAAATATGGATAAAGTGATTGAGGGCTACCGGCTACTGACTGGCAAAGCTACTATCCTGCCAAAATGGGCATATGGTTTTTGGCAAAGCCGGGAACGATATAAAACACAAACTGAAATTGAAAATACCGTGTCGGAATTTAGGAAGCGAAAAATTGGTTTGGATAATATAGTGCTCGACTGGAGTTACTGGAAAGAAGATCAGTGGGGTAGCCAGGAATTCGATAGTAGCAGGTTTCCGGATCCGGATGGAATGATCAAAAAGTTACACGATGAATACAATACGCATTTCATGATTTCGGTATGGCCTAAATTTTATGAAGGCATCGAAAATTACAAACTGTTTGATAAAAATAACTGGCTCTACAAACAAAACATTAAAGACAAGACCCGCGACTGGATCGGTAAAGGTTATGTGTCTACATTTTATGATGCATTTAATCCCGACGCCCGGAAAGCATTCTGGAACCTGCTTAATCAAAAGTTATTCAGCAAAGGTGTTGATGCATGGTGGTTAGATGCTACTGAACCGGATATATGGTCTAATACCACAATTGAAAAGCGAAAAGCCCTGATGAATCCAACCGCCCTTGGACCGTCAACTGAATTCTTCAATGGATATTCACTGGTAAACGCAAAAGGAATATATGAAGGACAACGAAATGCAAAGCCGGATCAGCGTGTGTTCATCCTTACGCGCTCCGCTTACGCAGGCCTTCAGCGATATGGAGCAGCAATATGGAGTGGAGACATTGCAGCAAGATTTGATGAACTGGAACGCGAAATTCCTGCCGGTATAAATTTCTCCCTGTCGGGCCTGCCTTACTGGACAACCGATATCGGAGGTTTTTTTGTAGAAGATAAATACGACAAACCCTCGCCCCGGGGAGCAGCGCTTGAAGAGTGGCGGGAGCTCAATACCCGCTGGTACCAGTTTGGCGCTTTCTGCCCTTTATTCCGCTCTCACGGACAATTTCCTTACAGGGAGATATTTAATATTGCCCCCGAAAATCACCCCGCATACAAAAGTATGCTGTACTATAATCGTCTGCGGTACCGCCTGATGCCTTATATCTATTCCCTTGCAGGAAACACTTTTCATAATGACTATACCATCATGCGGGGTTTGATTATGGATTTTGCTGCAGACCCCGACGTAAAAAATATTGGAGATCAATATATGTTTGGTCCCTCACTGCTAATCAACCCGGTGTACAAGTACCAGGCAAGAGAACGCAAAGTATATCTTCCTGCAGGACAGGGCTGGTACGACTTTAATACTGGAAAATATACAGAAGGCGGACAATCAGTTAATGCCGCTGCTCCTTACGAACGCATGCCCATATTTGTAAAAGAAGGCTCAATAATACCTGTTGGCCAGGATATGCAATATACTTCTGAAAAATCCCCTGATATGATTACACTCTATGTATACACAGGCAAGGATGCCTCTTTTTCATTGTACGAAGACGAGGGGATAAACTACAATTATGAAAAAGGTCAATACTGTACTATCCCTATCAGCTATAATGAGGCAAGCAAATCGCTTACTATAGGCAAGTGCAAAGGAGATTTTAAAGGAATGGTGGTAAATAAAATTTTCCGTGTGGTATTGATAACACCTCAAAAGGCAACTACCCCCGAAATATCCAATCAATCTGACACCGCTATTTCGTATAACGGAAATGAGCAGACGATAATAATGAATATTAAAAATTGATGTCAATACATTTTCAAAACCATAATTACACGAATATGAACAAAAACAAAACAGCGATGAAAATGAAAGCCATGCTATGGTTTCTTTTGTCGCTACTGCTTATCACTTCGGTGTATGCCCAAAACAATACCCGTAAAATTTCGGGTTCGGTTAAAGACAATAACGGTAACACAATACCGGGTGCAACAGTTGAGGTTAAAAACACAAAAATTGTTACTGCAACAAATGCTGCAGGGGTGTTTTCGTTATCCATTCCGTCAAATGCAAAAACACTTATTATTAGTTCTGTTGGAATGAAGCTTCAGGAACTAAGTATCGGATCTGCGGAAATTATGGAAGTGGTGATGGAGCCTTTATCCCAAAACCTGAATGAGGTAGTAGTGATAGGTTACGGAACAGCCAAAAGAGCCAACGTCACATCTTCCATTTCATCAGTTAGTGCAAAAGATATTAAAGACCTTCCGGTAGCTGGTGTTGACCAGGCACTCCAGGGGAAAGTGGCTGGCGTAACTGTTACCAATAACAGCGGGCAACCCGGTGGCGGGGTTAATATAAAAGTGCGCGGTGTTACAACCATCAACAGTAACGATCCTTTGATTGTAATTGATGGTGTACCGTTTAAATCTAATACCAAATCCAGTTCCGGTTATGCAGGATTAGGTGGTTCTGACGGTCAAACAGGTAATAGCGTAATGGCTACACTTAACCCCGGCGACATTGAATCAATTGACGTTTTAAAAGACGCATCGGCCCAGGCGATTTATGGTTCTCTTGCTGCGAATGGTGTTATATTAATTACCACTAAAAAAGGAAAAAGCGGAGAGGGCAAAATTAATTACGATGTTTACCTTGGTCAATCACGGGTAGCCAACAAGCTCGACCTGATGAATCTTAAAGAATTTGCCCAATATCAGAATGAGGTTGCACCACTTGTCGGCATGACCCCTTCTGATGAATTTAAAGATCCATCATTGCTGGGTAATGGTACCGACTGGCAGGAAGCGATGTTCAGGATTGGGCAGGTACAAAACCACCAATTGAGTTTTTCAGGCGGTCGGGACAAAACAAGCTATTATCTGTCTTTAAATTATTTTGACCAGACAGGTATTTTGATAGGTTCTGATTTCAAACGTTATTCTACAAGGTTCAGCCTCGATCATCAATTAAAAAAATGGATAAAAATAGGGGTAAGTGCAAATGCATCAAGGAGCGAACAAAATGTAACCTTAGCTGATGCTGCAGAGGGAACCATCTGGTGGGGCGCTGTACAAAGCCCGCTGATACCCGTAAAAAACATTGACGGGACCTGGGGCGGTGGCAATACCATTGGCGGTTTTCAATACGGTCAGGATAATCCAATAGCAAGAAGTTATTATCGCGGAAACAAATCTGTGAGTGCACAGGTATTTGGTAATGTTTATGCAGATATTGAATTTACCAAAGGACTTTCCTTAAAAAATGAAATTTCATATTCCCTTGGGCTTAACAATAATTCGGCATTTCAAAAAGCGGGAAATATTGGGAATACCAACCTGAGAAGTCAGTTATTTGACAGCCGGGGCAATAGCTACTATTATGCCATCAGAAACTATCTCAACTATTATAAAACAATCGGTAAACATAATATTTCCGCAACTGCAGGTCACGAAGCACAATACTCATATTACGAAGGCATCAATGGGAAAAAGGTTGACTTGCAAAATAATATTCTCGACTTAAATTCCGGCAGCAGCGACAGAACAACATGGGAACTTGGCGGCGGTAAAAGCCAATGGGCAATGGAATCATTTTTTGCAAGGGGTACTTACACCTTCGACAGTAAATATGCAGTATCGCTTAGCTACAGGGCGGATGGGTCATCGAATTTTGGACCAAATAATAAATGGGGTTATTTCCCGGGTGTATCAGTAGCATGGACAGTGAGCAACGAAAATTTTGCAGAAGCACTCAAACCCGCTTTAAGCTATTTAAAAATAAGAGCAGGTTACGGATCAGTAGGTAACCAGAATCTTCCTTCAGGTGCCCAGAATCCTCCATATACTTCGGCTATCGGATTTTGGACAGGACCGGTCGGTTTTGGTAATTCAAGCTACCTGAATGGTATAACCAATCCGAATCTCAGCTGGGAATCTGTTGTGACAAAAAACCTGGGGATAGATGTTGGCTTCTTTAATGGTAGAATTGATCTGACCGTTGACGCCTACAGAAAAACAACTTCTGATATGTTGCTGTTTCTCACCGGTCCGAGATTGATTGGTGTTGGGGATCAGTGGGATGATTTAAAAGCTCCCATTGGTAATGTGGGACAGATGTCTAACACAGGTGTTGATATCAGCCTTAACACCACAAATATCGAGCACAAAAATTTTACCTGGAAAACCAGCATCATTTATTCACAGTTTAAAAACAAACTTGATAAAATGGCAAACTCCACTGCGGGGTTAACCGGTAAACTTTATTACGATAATTATACTGTTACTTACACAAATCCCGGTTACGCAGTTGGTTCATTCTTTGGATTAAAAACGGATGGACTATTCCGGACAATGGACGAACTTAATAACAGTATACCTCAGTTCGGATATTCGGTAGATGAAACTCATACCTGGCTGGGTGATGTAAGATTTAAAGATGTGAGCAGCGTTAATGGGAAGCCCGATAATGTAATTGATGCGAATGATATTACTTATATCGGAAGTCCGCTTCCTAAATTCACTTATGGTTTAACCAATACTTTCCAGTTCAGCAATATTGATATATCCCTCTTTTTACAGGGTAGCTATGGAGCTAAAATTTTCAACTTCCTTCGCTGGCAGTTAGAAAAGATGGACAATCCTTTTTACAACCAGATGAAAACTGTAATAGACAGGTATACTGCTGACAATACGGATGGTGCACTTCCAAGGTTTACAAACACCAATACCAATAATGTGTACATGTCTGACAGATATATTGAAGACGGATCTTACCTGCGCATACAGAATTTTACTGTCGGATACCGTTTGCCACAGGAGATAACCCGTAAGGCATTAATCAATAGAGCAAGAATTTATTTGTCGGTGCAAAACCTGTATACATTTTCAAATTACAGTGGTTACGATCCAGAGATCGGTGCATTCAACAACAATATAAGACTGATGAATGTTGATGCCGGTCACTACCCTAACCCAAGAACATTTACAGCGGGAATTAATATCGAACTGTAACAATTGATTCACACTAAAAACATTAAAATGAAACATATTAAAATACTTGCCCTAATCGTAACGCTGGCGGCTTTGGCATCCTGTAAAAAAACGTTTATTGACAGACCGTCGCTTGATGGCACAACACTTGACAATTATTATAATACTGCAGAGGAAGTAAGAGGACTTACCAGCACTCTGTATGGATTACCCTGGTCTGGCTACGAAAACCGGGCTATGGACGCCATAGGTGATGTGATGGCCGGTAATGAATATACCGGTGGGAATGACGATCCTCCTTTTATTAATTTTTCATTTGCCGCTACTTCAGTACGTATTGCAGATGCATGGAAAGTGTTTTATAAAATAGGAGGATGGACAAGTGAATATATATACGCCCTTGAGCAAAAGAAAAAAATGGGAGGGAATCCTTCGTTTATTGATCCGGCAATTGCAGAATGTCACTTCTTCAGGGGGACAGTATATTTTTTCATAGCCCGTATATGGGGTGATGCACCCATTATTACAGAGCCGGGTAAAACTGCACTGGAGGGTAATTTCAATATACCGAGATATTTGAAAGCAGATGTTTTGAGATTTGCAAAAGAAGAATTGGAGTTGGCAGAAGCAGGCTTGCCCGAAACTGACCCTCAGGCAGGGCGTTTAACTAAATTCAGCGCAACAGGAATGCTGGCAAAATTGTATCTCTATATAAAAGATTATGACAATGCCAAAGCCAAAGCCTGGGAAGTGATTCAATCAGGGAAATATGATTTGTTCGATGATTATGCCGGTATGTTTACATCAAGCGCCAACAACAACAATATCGAATCCTTATTTTCTATCCAGCATCAGCTCACCGGTAATCCCTGGGGTTCCGGCAATCAGAAAAATCCGGACAGAGGACCTTCCAATATGCAAACATCAGAAGCGAGCATGTGGGAATTATATATACCTTCAATGGATATCCTAAACGAATATGAATCCGGAGATTTACGCCGGAGGTGGTCTGTAATGGAACAGGGATGGAGTCGCCCCGACTGGAAGCCACAGCGGGCCAATAGCCCTGCATACAATGCATTTATGGCCAACGGATATGTATACGACACTCTGCAGTCCACTACAGATGGCGGGCAAAAAAATTCAACACGCTCTAATATTGCAAAATATGTAGTTGGCCCGGGAAAAACCTTCGGCGGTGAGGCTGTATTAGGTATGAATACAGGCATTAATACTATGATCCTGAGATATGCAGATATTCTTTTGATTTATGCTGAAGCAGTATTAGGTACAAATACTAATACTACGGATGCTGAGGCTTTGAAAGCATTTAACAAAGTAAGAAAAAGAGCACAGCTCCCCGAGAAAACTAGCCTTACTTTAGACGATATCCTGCATGAGCGGAGAGTTGAATTTGCTTTCGAAGGCGATTATTGGTTTGATATACAAAGACAGGGTTTTGCTAAAGCAAAGCAAATAATTGAGGCTCAAAACAGGGGAACATTTGACTACCCTAACTATGTGACATTTACTGAAGCCTATATGTATTTGCCAATTCCGGCAGGTGAAATATTACAAGATCCTGAACTGGCAAAAGATCCTGTTCCTTATTATTAATTACCAATAAAATATTTATACCATGACAATGAAATTAATTCCAAAAATACAACTGCTGCCCATTTTCCTATTGGCTGCTGCAGTAAGCTTTAATGCCTGCACTAAGGGTGACAATGACGGAAGCCCATATTCACCTGCCGGCAATCCTCAATCTTCCGGTATCAGTCCCGACTCTGCGTCAAACGGAGAATTGGTAACAGTAACTGGAACAGGACTGGGTGGTATGCGAAGCATTGTTTTTGAAAAAGAAAATGTACCTGCAGCTTTTTATTCCACACTTAATACCGAAACAGCAATTTTATTCAGGGTTCCCGATACAGCACATGGTGGTGAGCAGAACGTGATTTTTACCAACAGCGCCGGGAAACAACTGGTTTTGCCTTTCCGAGTACTTGCTTATCCTACAGTTTCAGCAGCATCTGATTTTAACTTTAAAGAAGGAACACAAATCACACTTACCGGTACAAACCTTTCAGATGTTGTATCAGTAACGCTAACCGGTACTACAGATCAGGCTACTATTTTATCAGCAGAAAAAAACACCCTGGTGATAACAATGCCTGCTTCCAATATTGCGCGGGCTACACTTGATATCGTAAATGCAACCGGAAAAATTACTACCTCCCAGGAATTTATAAATATTCCCAAGAGTTTTATAGCCTTTGATGACGACTGGGGCCAGGCTGCAGCGTATGGCGGCACAGTACAAAGCTGGTCATGGGGTTGCTCAGCTTATGGATATGACGGTATGATACAATCAGGTACAAAGTCGCTTCGGGTAGATTACCAGGATGGAGGTCTCAGCATGTTCCTGGGTTGTAACTGGTCAACTCCTAATCTTGCATTTACAGATTTCTTTGCTCCGAAATATCTTACATTCTGGGCCCGGGGCGAAGGAAGCGATGTAAATATTACAATAGTGCCGGATAATCCATGGCCGGGAAATGATATGTGGGGCGGACCTGCAGCTACCGGCAGCAAGACTATTACTATTAATAAAGATGTATGGACATACTATAAAATTCCAACTAACTTTATAAGTGGTGGTTACAGCCGTTTGGATTTTAAAATTGAGGGCAGTACTGATAAGACAGTTTATTACGATAATATTTTGCTTGTAAAATAATTGAAATATCCTACTCCCTTAACCGAGTGAAGAACCAAGCCCGGCTTTTGAAATATGCCGGGCTTTTTAGATACTATTCACTGTTGCAAAAAAAGAGATTTTGAATGATGAAATTAATCGCTGATATATTTTGCTGGGTGTTTTTTACCGTACTGGCTTTTTCGTGTAAAAAAAACAACAACCCGAATATAGATAACCCCCTACCTGAAGATACCACTACGGTTCGCCCGGTAACAGATCCACCCGTTGCCGCAACCATTGATTTTTTTCTGAACAACTGGCAGGCAAAAACATTTTCAGCTCCCGCATTTTCAGAAGCGGTTGTACCACCTGCAGCAACAAGTAATATTGTTACTATAGATGCATCTGCAATTATTACTAAAATACCAGGATCCATTACAGGCCACAATGCCAATACATGGATGACACCAATGACAGATCAGCCACTGTTCATGAATCATATTACTAATCTGCATCCGCAGATCATCCGATGGCCTGCAGGTAGTGCAAGTGATATGTATTTCTGGAATCAGCCCGAAGGCGCAGCACCGGCAGATGCTCCGTCACAACTGATGAATGCAAACGGAACTTTGCAAAATGCAGGTTACTGGTATGGTAAAATCAATAACAACTGGAGCGCCAGTACCGATCAATATTATCAAATGCGCCAGCAAAGTGGCAACAACGAAGGAATTATTACCATCAACTATGGTTATGCACGTTATGGCACAAGTGATAATCCAGTGTCCGCAGCGGCTCATCTTGCTGCTGATTGGGTGAGATACGATAACGGGAGAACAAAATACTGGGAGATAGGCAATGAAAGCTATGGCGACTGGGAAGCAGGTTATCGAATTGACGTTTCAAAGAATAAAGACGGTCAGCCCGAATTTCTGACCGGAAAGCTATATGCGCAGCATTTTAAAGTATTCGCTGATTCCATGCGAAAAGCTGCCGCGGAAATTGGCAAAACTATTTACATCGGGGCTGTGACCTATGAATCTGCAACAGAAGCCTGGCAAACCAATACAGTAAAAACATGGAACCAAACTATGATACCTGAACTGGCTGGTGCGAATGATTTCTATATAGTACACAATTACTTTACACCATATCAAACTAATTCAAATGCAGAAACTATTCTGAATGCGGCGCTAACTGTTCCTGAAAAAATGATGCAGTTTGTTACCTCACAAATTCAAACATTAGGCGGCACTGTAAAACCGGTGGCATTGACAGAATGGAATATGTTTGCTACAGGTTCAAAACAACAGGTGTCAAATATAAGTGGCATATTCGCTACCATTGTTTTGGGTGAAACAATCAAAAACAAATACGGGCTGGCAGCCCGCTGGGATCTGCTGAACGGCTGGAGCAATGGTGATGATCACGGTTTATTCAGCGATGGAAACGAACCAGATATTCCCAAATGGACCCCACGGCCATCTTTTTATTACATGTATTTTTTTCAGAAACTTTTAGGTGACCGGTTGGTTCCGGTTAACATCTCAGGGAGTAACAAAATAAAAGCTTATGCATCTACTTTCAGTTCCGGACAAATAAATGCAACACTGGTGAATACCGGCACAACACCCTTATCTGTTGAAATTAAATGGAAAAATTTTAAGGTTGGCAACCGGTTTTACTGGTATACTTTAGAAGGTGGTAATGACAATGGCGAATTTTCAAGGAAAGTAAGTGTGAATGGCAACAGCACTACCCTGGAAGCAGGTGGGCCTGAAAACTATACCTCTATAAAGGCAATGTCGGCTTCAACTACCAACGGTGTAAAAGTAACAGTGCCCGCACATGGTGTGGTTGTATTGGCGATTGATAAAAAATGATTCAAAATAAACTCTACATGAAGTCATGAAGCACAAAATACTAATGCTCCTGTTATCTGCTGTAATTTACTACTGTCATGCAGGCACACCTGGTATTGTACTCAACTAGTGCGGATTTTATCCGTATAGTAACAAAATTGCAGTAGTTATCAATTCACCTGTTTCAGAATATTTTTACATAATAAGTGCTGAAAAGAAAGATACCGTATACAAAGGAGAGCTGCAGCCTCCCGTACAATCTTCCTATTCACCTGCTGTAACGCGCATTGCCGATTTTTCTTCTTTTCATCAATCAGGCAGATATATCGTATACGTAAAAGGAATTCCTCCTTCAACGTTATTTTATATTAGTAACAATGTGTTTGAAATACTGACTACCGCAGCTTTAAAAAGTTTCTACTATCAACGGTCTGCTATGCCGCTTGAAGAAAAATATGCAGGACAGTGGAATAGACCTGCCGGTCACCCGGATACCCAAGTGCTTGTACATCCTTCAGCCGCAACAACATCCAGACCGGCAGGTACGGTTATTTCCTGCCCCGGTGGCTGGTACGATGCTGGTGACTATAATAAATATATTGTCAATTCCGGCATTACCATGGGCACACTACTTTCAGCCTATGAAGATTTCCCTGATTTTTTTGCCGGACTGCAAACCAATATACCTGAAAGCAATAATCAACTGCCTGACCTGCTTGATGAACTATTATATAACCTGAGATGGATGCTGACGATGCAGGATCCTAATGACGGTGGAGTCTATCATAAATGCACAAACGCGGCATTTGACGGCCAGGTAATGCCCGGCGTCACAAAACTTCCAAGATATGTGGTGCAAAAAAGCACGGCAGCTACAATCGATTTTGCAGCGGTAATGGCACAGTCGGCAAGAATATTTAAGCAATTTCCATCAGCCCTTCCCGGACTGTCAGACAGTTGCCTGAATGCTGCGGTATACGCATGGAATTGGGCAACCCGGGATCCTGAAATTGCTTATGACCAGTCTGACATTAATGCATCCTTTGCTCCTCCCATTACGACAGGTGCTTATGGAGATCGCTTTTTTACAGACGAAAGATTCTGGGCTGCTGCTGAATTGTTAGCTACCACTGGCAAAAAAGAATATCTTGCTGCAATAAATGCTTATCCAATACAGCAGTTACAACTGGCATCATGGAGCAATGTGGGTATGCTTGGCTGTTATACTTTAATGCGCAGTAACCGCTCAGCAGAAGTCAAATCTAAAAACATACCATATGATCTTATCCGGAACCAATTGCTGCGTTTTGCCGACAACCTGATTACCAATGGCGGCAACAAGGCCTTTCAAACTATAATGGGTCAAAGCAGGAAAGATTATATATGGGGCAGCAATGCAGTTGCATTAAATCAAAGTATAGCCCTTATTAATGCTTATATGATCACCGACACTGCAACATATCTCCGGGCAGCACTATCCAACCTGGATTATGTATTGGTGCGTAATGCCACAGGATATTGCTTCGTTACAGGAGCAGGTTCAAAGTCGCCACTGCATATTCATCACCGTCCTTCCCAGGCTGATGGTATTGCAGCGCCTGTTCCAGGTTTACTGGCCGGTGGTCCTAATCCCGGTATGCAGGACAAAGTTCACTACCCGTTCACCGATCCGGAAACAGCTTATATTGATAATGAAAAAGCCTACGCCTGCAATGAAATTGCCATCAACTGGAATGCGCCTCTTGTATATGTAAGTGCAGCATTTGAAGCTTTGCAAAGAAAAGCCACATTATCCCTTTATTGAGAAATTTTGACGGCATATTGCAAGCTGATTTATATTGTGGGCAATTATGAGAATTCAAAAAGTGCTGCTTTTAATAGCAGGGGTATGGTATTGCTCCACAGGATTGGGGCAATCTAATTTACGGGGTAAAATATTTGACAAAGGCTACGACCGGGTCGTTATCGCTGCAACTATCATAAACCTTAGTAATAAAGCCAGTTCTATCAGTGATATGGGAGGTAATTACAAAATTGCAGCCAGGGAGGGTGACAATATCATTTTTTCTTCCACCGGATATTTTTCAGACACTGTAAAAGTAGAAGAATATATGCTGCGTAGCGGTCTTGATATTTTCCTTGAGCAGCATTATATTGAACTGGAAGAAGTTGGCGTTGGGGAACTGAATAAATATCAAATGGATTCCCTCAGCAGAGCAGAAGAGTTTTCGCAGGTTCTCAATACTCCCACCAGCAAAATCGTTGGTGGTAAAGGCAACACGATCAGCAACGGTGTGGGTATTACCTTCAGTCCATTAAGTCATTTCTCTAAAAAGGAAAAGAACGAACGAAGATTCAAACGGAGGTTTTACAAACAGGAGGAGGAATACTATATTGATTTTAAATTTCCCTATAAATATGTATCTAAAATAACAGGGCTTCAAGGCGACTCTCTCCGCACTTTCATGTACACCTACCGCCCTTCCTACAAGTTCTGCCGCGCAAACGACAGGGAAGCCATGCTGGTGTATATCAACGATAAACTACGGGAATACAAAAATCAGCTAGCTCCTCAAACAGAAGAAAATAAAAAGAAAAAAAAAGATTGATCCCTGCCACAAATTCAAAAGGATGAGGGCAAATTAAACATGCACGTCAGATGTAATGCCAGAAAATGATCTGGATTGTTATTTATCATCATTATTTAAATTCATAAAACCTCACCCAGTCAATTTCCATTTCAACCGGCAGATCCTCAAGGTATACTTTGCCTACCCAACTGCCGCCGAGCTGCATATCCAGCAGTAGATAATATTTATACTTATCAAAAGGGAATTGCCCTTCCTTGTCGGTTTGTATACGTGGATACGTAAATGTTTTTATGTTATTGATAAAAAATACCAGACTGTCTGGATGTAGTTCTACAGCATAAGTATTGAAGTCGTTCGGGTTAATGCGTCCAGTTGATCCGTGCTTTGGCTCTTTCATTTTCAGAACATAGGTATAATGTGAATGTACCGTTTGATAAGCAATAGAATCAGAGTTCAGTCTTTCCATAATATCAATTTCGCCACCGTCAGGCCATTTCATTCCCTGAGACAACAGCCAGAAAGCAGGCCATGCACCCCGGGCGCCATTTAATTTTGCGTGTATTTCAAGCCGTCCGAATCCAAAGGCAACTTTATCTTTTGTATATACGCCACCCGTGATATATCTGGCTGTATCATTAGGCACACTATTATTAATAATTCCACGTAAAACCAATTTGCCATCACGCATAGCATAGCAACTGTCAAAATCACTCATGTGCCGGTCCCAGTCTGAATAACCACGCGGTATTTTCGACCAGCGGCTCGTATCAAAACCATTGGGCTGATTGAATTCTTCCTCCCAGTTCAGCACCATCTTTTGAGTCTGCCTTGTGCTGACACAGGAAAATAACATTGATATCAAAAATAAAAACAGAAATAATCTCTCAAGTTTCATTTAAATATTATTGTTTGCAATTAAGAGTAGATAATCAAGATTTCATACTATATACTGCAGATTATAAGTCAGGGTCACTGACAGCGGTACTGTTGCTGATTTTAGAATTGAAATATTTTTTCAAAAACTTCTTTTGTTCTTCCTGCCTGCGTGCCAGGTTCTGAATTTTATTATTCAGTTCCTCTGTATCATATTGGAAATTTTCAGCAATTCTTCCAATAGCGCTAAGTTTTTTTTGAGCAGCATCAAGCAAGCCGTTAATAGGAGTCAACATTTTTAGAATTTCCGCCTCAGGCTTTTCCGGTAAAAAATTATTATTACGGTAAGAAATAAATGTATTGAATAAATTTATAGCCTGGTTATAATCTTCCACAGCAGCATTAAATAAGTTCATATTTTCCTCCTGCCCTATGATCGTAATATTCATCCGGTTATAACTACGCCATGTTTTCAACAGGTTACTCTTGCCTTTCAGGTTTTGCATACGTCTTTCAATAGCAAGGAATTGCTGAAGACTATCAGATGCAAGAAAAGTTTTAATTGAGTCTTTATAATTAAACTTTGTTCGCAAATTGCTTTCACCATAATTATAACCTACCGGTTTTTCCAGCAATTGCCATATCGGGTCAAAGGGAATATGTGTACCTATAAACTCGCGGGCATCCATAAAGAAATAACGAATGTCTTTCGGTGCTACTGCATCCCAGGTAGGATCGCAGAGATGCCAGTCATCGCCGAGTTGTACTGCGCACCAGCTATGTGCAACATTATTGCTCCGCCCGCCACCTTCAGCATAACCATGCACCACATAGGAAGGTACACCAATCTTATTTGCCAGATCTACAAACAGTGCTGCAAAATTTTCACATACGCCTGATCTGCGTCGTAGCGTAGCAGCTATTTTAGCATCTGCATCCACACTCCAGTTGAAGTAGTAAGAGCTATCTGTCTCATACCTGATATTATTGATAACCCAGGTATATAAAACCTGTAACTGGTCTTCCTTTGTAGCATATTTCTGCTGCACAAACCGTGCAATTGCCTGGGAAGAACGGCTGATACTGTCGGGAATAAATATAGCATTCCGGGATAATAAAGCACTGCTGCGCCATATCTGTCCATTCAGACAGTGAAACATCCCTACAAAGCAATATAACAGCAGCCACCTTTTCATACTATAAATTTACCAAAAGGGTGAGAATTGTGATAAAGTTTAACTACATGCTATACAAATGAAATTATGTGGTAGTAAAAAAGGAGTTTCACGGGGATAATTGGAGACGATTAAACCGTGTAAAATATTTCACGCAAAGACGCAATGGGGCAACGGGCGCAAAGAAAGTTTGGCTATCATCGCTGCCCTGCTGTGTTCGCCGCGAGAAACTTGTTATTAAAGTCTGTCACAAAAATTATCTACCCATCATTCGGCATTGTGATCCCGCAAGTAAGCAGCATTTAATCTAATGTATGCAACGGCGGGAGAAGCAATCTTACCCTTACAACATACAGACTGCTTCTCCCGCCCAAACAATCTTTCAATTCAAAACCTTACAAGGGCGGGATCGCAGTGACCTCGAAAGAGTGTGGAGTATTTACTTGCATTCATTAAATGTAATTCACAAAAACATCAACCCCATCATTCGTCATTGCGATCCCGCCAGTAAGCAGCATTTAATCTAATGTATGCAACGGCGGGAGAAACAATCTAACCTTAAAACATATAAAATTATTTCTCCCGCTGCTACATTCTTTTAATTCTATAATTATAAAAGCCCACCTACAATTGTCAGTGGGCTTAAAATTTGTTGGGCAATCTTAATGAAAATAAAAATCCCCTATTTCAGTTTCGCCAGTGCATCTTTGACACGTGCTACAGCCTTTTCAATATTCGTCATGCTGTTAGCAAACGACATACGTATACAGGTAGGCTCACCAAAAGCAGTTCCCGTAACTGTAGATACATGAGCTGTATTCAAAAGATACATACACAAATCATCCGCATTTGCTATTACGGCATCGCCGTCTTTTTTACCAAAATAAGCATCCACTTTAGGGAATACATAAAAAGCACCATCCGGTTCGGAACATGCTATACCGGGTATTTCTTTAAGTAATCCCAGTATCCTGGCACGGCGTTCTGTAAATGCTTTAAGCATTTCCCACGAAGGGGTAAGGTCGCCGGTGAGTGCATCAATAGCAGCACGCTGAGTTATAGAACAGGTAGCGCTGGTAAGCTGCCCCTGAAGCTTTTCACAACCTTTTACAATTGCAGGATCAGCAGCAATATATCCAAGACGCCAACCCGTCATTGCAAACCCCTTACTCAATCCATTTACAATGATCACACGGTCTTTCAATTCAGGAAACTGTGCTATACTTTCATGTTTACCGCGATAATTGATATACTCATAAATTTCATCAGATATAATCAATACATCAGGATGTTTTTTGAAGACTTCAGCAAGTCCTTTCAGTTCTTCTTTGCTATATACCGCTCCTGATGGATTACAGGGAGAAGAAAACATGAACAGCTTTGTTTTCGGGGTAATAGCAGCTTCCAGTTGCTGAGGTGTGATCTTATAATCACTCTCCAGTGTGGATTGTACAAATACCGGTTTGCCGTCTGCAAGCCTTACCAGTTCAGAGTAAGTAACCCAGTAAGGAGTAGGTATGATGACTTCATCGCCGATATCTACCACTGCAAGAATCACATTGGCAAGACTTTGCTTAGCCCCTGTGGATGCAATAATATTTTCTGGTTTATAATCTAAATTATTATCGCGTTTGAGTTTTGTGCATACCGCTTCTCTCAGATCAGCATACCCTGCTACAGGTGTATAATGACTGTAGTTATCGTCAATAGCTTTTTTAGCGGCTTGTTTTACATGATCCGGTGTGTCGAAATCAGGTTCGCCGAGGCTTAGATCTATTACATCTATTCCTTTTGCCCTGAGCTCACGGCCCAGTTTTGCCATTTTAAGGGTTTCGGGCTCGTTAAATTTTTGAAGTCTTGATGACAGTTGCATGAATTATTCGTTTAGTTCAAAAAAAAGCGAGCAAACCTACGGCAAAAAAAATTATTCGGCGGGGTAATTTTTAGATATACTGGTTAATAATGTTTTCCAGCCACTCCTGCCTGCCACTGATTTGTTTGGGGTCTCCATTCTGAGCGGCAATATCCCGGAGGTCTTCGAGTTTTAATTTTCCGGTTTCAAAATCTTTGCCTTTGCCACTATCGAAAGAAGCATAGCGATCTTTCCTGAATTTCTTGTAGGGCGATTTTTGCAAAATAGTATCAGCAGTGATCAATGCCCTGGCAAAAGCGTCCATTCCACCTATATGGGCATAAAATATATCTGCAAGATCGGTAGAGTTGCGACGGGTTTTGGCATCAAAGTTTACCCCACCGCCAGCAAAGCCACCGGATTCCAGGATTATCAGCATACATTCTGTAAGCTCATTTATATTCACAGGGAACTGGTCGGTATCCCAGCCGTTCTGATAGTCGCCCCGGTTAGCATCCATACTGCCCAGCAAACCATTGTCGGCTGCCACCTGCAGTTCATGCTGAAAAGTATGTCCCGCAAGTGTGGCATGATTTACTTCGAGGTTAAGTTTAAAGTCTTTATCCAGTCCGTAGTGTCGTAAAAAACCAATAACAGTTGCACTATCATAATCGTACTGATGTTTAGTGGGTTCGCAGGGTTTGGGTTCAATAAAAAATGTCCCCTTAAATCCCTGCTTACGCGCATAGTCACGGGCGATAGTCAGAAACTGCGCCAGGTGATCAAGCTCCCGTTTCATATCGGTATTCAACAGTGTCATATAGCCTTCCCGACCACCCCAAAACACATAGTTTTCACCACCTAAAGCAATAGTTGCATCCAGTGCATTTTTCACCTGGGCACCTGCATACGCTACTGCAGCAAAATCGGGATTGGTAGAAGCGCCATTCATATAGCGCGGATTGGAAAATACATTGGCCGTACCCCATAACAATTTTACCCCACTTGCTTTTTGTTTTTCTTTTGCATACGCTACTATAGTTTGCAAACGGCTTTCATATTCACTCAGCGATCCCCCTTCATCCACCAGGTCAATATCATGAAAACAATAATAAGGAACTCCGAGTTTAGTGATAAATTCAAAAGCTGCATCGGCCTTGTCTTTAGCCCTCTGAACTGCATCGGTACTTGCATCCCATGGAAATTTTTTTGTCCCCGGGCCAAATGGATCTGCACCTGTACCACAGAAGGTATGCCAGTAAGCAACTGCAAAACGAAAATGGTCTTTCATTGTTTTACCTGCCACTACCCTGTTCTCGTCATACCATTTAAAAGCAAGAGGATTATCAGACTGATTACCTTCATATTTAATTTTTCCTATGCCCGGAAAATATTCTTTGTTACCCAGAGTGATACTCATATTACTATATCTTTTAAAAATTGAACAATTATACTTCTATCTGATTTTGGGGACTAAAGATAGGAACATAATATGAGAGTGGCTGATTAGGTTATGACTTTTGTCGTTACGTGTTTGTCGTTTATTGTTTATTGTTTCACATCTCTACTGTTCTATTCTCTGCTTCCTGCGCATCCGCTAAAGTTACAGTTTGCAGCTACTGATCTTTTTTAACCAGCACTACCCTGTTGCGATCGGCTTTATATATCTGGTCATAAAATTTTACCAGTTCATTATACTCTGATGCAGGAAATTGTCCGCTGAATTTTTCCAGGTTGCGGTAATAGAGGATTTTGTCGTCTTTGATTTCAATGGAAGAATGGTACTTACCAAATTTGGTATTGAGACTAACAGGTGCAGGCACCATTTCGGGCTGGTAACCTTCCGGCACTTTAATACTTGCCGTGTCAGTATCTGCATAGCTATATGTAAAAGATACCGGGTACTTTCTGGTCTCATCTTTTTTTAATTTAAGGTCAGACCTGCTGATAATATTTGGAGCAACAAACAGGCGTTTGCCGGATACTGAAGCATAATTCAGCGCAGTAATTTCAAGATTTTCATCAATGGATGGCAGCGACGAAGGAAATTCCTTATACTCAAACCTGACAACATCATAGTGAGGAAGCTCTATTCCTTTCTTCAGGTATTCCAGTTGTTTTTCTTTTGACAGGTCGTGGATGAGATGATGCAGATTATCCTGTTGCATCGCCCGGTATGAAGTTTTAATATCTGCATTTAAAAAACCTTCTGTATTCACAGAGGCAACTACATTGCGCAACTGGGTGTTCTGCGACATTATGTAAGAAGGTGTCCTTACCAGCTTTCCGCCATTTTCATCAATGATGAGCACGGGTCTGTCTGCTGTAAAGCTGCTAAGGTAACCAGCCGGAAGGGTTTGGCTTGTACACTCCAGCCATACCGTATCTTTTTGCAAAGGCACACATAAAATTGCATGGTTAAACTGGTTGCTCGGAAAATCTTCACGCAAATAAGTTGCACCCCGACCCGCTTTTACCAGTGTATAACAGGCCGGGATACCCGCTTCTTTTAAAAGAGAATACATATAATTTGACAAAGCCTTACAGTCGCCATACTTTTTTGTTGCAACATAATTGGCATCAAATGGCTGAAAACCACCAATACCTAATTGAATACTTATATATCGGGTGTTCTCCTGCATATAACGGTAAAGAACTGCAACTTTTTCTTTAGGATTGGTAATCCGGTCAGCAAGTTCATGTACTTTCAACTTTATATTTTCCGGAAGAATGTCCCTTCCTGTATTGAGCGAGTATATAAATTTGCCCAATCCCTGCCAGGAAGACATATCACCCTCGTATTTTTCCAGGGCAAATTTTGCCGGTGCAAGATATACCATCGGTGCAAGATAATCCCAGGACGGATAGGCATATTCAAGCTCTATTGATTCAAGATTTTTAATCTCCCACCTGTAAGTCTTAGATCCTTTCTCATTTTGAACTACAGGCTCATTTTTATAATTAAAAGCTTTGTAACGAATTGTAAAATCAGCGGGAGCTACAACAGTCATGCCGCTTTGAACCACCGATATTCTTTCATTATCCAATGGATCCCATGCCGGAAAAAAGAAACTGCCTACTATCTGAACTTCGCTTTCATACTCTATTGTATATGGATATAAACGATGAAAAAAAACATGTGCTTTTATCCGGTTATCATCCATAAGACTTATATCACTCGTACCGCTAAGATCTTTGATCTCAGACTTCTTCATTTCTTTTAATTTCTTCCCATCCGCATCGTATAGAGTTCCATCCATACTTTTAATGACTCTTAGTTTATCATAGCCCAAAACCAGCCTGGCATACCTGTCACCATTTTCGTTCAAAATAGTTAAAGCATATTTATGATACAATCTTGATTTTCCGGGATCAACCACTTCAAAACGTATTTCCTCCATACGCTTTACTACATCTGCTTTCTTCAACAGTTCTGCAGGTATTTTACTTACTGCATAATCTCCATCTCCGGCATATACATTAAGTGACAACAAAAGCAATGTATATATACCGATACAATATATTTTCAACATTTTTTATTGTTTCTTTCTTAACACAATTGATTCGGCATGTTTTTTTACAACATAGCTATAGAACTCGCGCAGATCGTTGTACTCCTCAGCAGCGTAGGTGGCCCGGTTGAGTTTAATGCGGGAACGAAGCCTTATGGTATTTTCCGTTTTATCTATCAGGTATTCAAAAAAACCATCAGTTTCCCCAAAATTCACTTTAGCAGATTTAGGTATTTCTTCAATAATATATTCAGCAGGTACTTCAAAACTGAAAACGTAAGTTTCATCAATTGCATAAGGCATTTCCACAGGATAGTTTCTTTCTGCTGCTTTGAAATTATTGTCATTATACCCCTCTCCCATCATTGGGTTGAAATAAATCATATCATCTTCCTGCTTTATCGTAAAATCGTACTCAACTCTTAATGGCATATCTAATTCTCCAAGGCGGTCAACTTTTTTTTCTTTTATTTCATAATTATCAGCTAACCCTGACTGAATGGCTTTGAAAAAAGCATCCTCACCTTTTTCTTTTATTCGTGAGCGAATATTTAAGGATTCATAATAACCCAAATTGAAAGTGAATCTCCCCTCCCACTCACCGGCTTTATCTGCACGAAGGAAAACCGTGGTTAATTTTTTTTCCCGAAGTGAGTCGGGATTAAAATATACTGCTATGGCATTGTCGTTTGTAATCATCCTGGCATGCCCGTTATAACATTCATCGGGCAGACGATTAAAACCAAGTGAAGGATCGCTGGCATCAAGGTAATATATCTTGTCGTCCACCTTAGCCGCGCAGACTACATAGTTAAACCGGTCAATTAACGGATAATACTCATTAGTATAACCATGGCTTCTTGTACTGAGCAATACCGGGTAAGCTTCCACTTTTTCATGCTTCAGCATTGCAGTCAACAGCATATTGATATCTGCAACATAACCGTTCTTATTCTTGTCAGTTGTTTTCAAAGAAGCGGAAAGCCCAAAACCCCTTTTGCCGGTGCAGGTAAACCGGTCTCTCACATAAGCGTAAATCTTTTTTGTTTTTTCTAATTGACTGGTCGCACCACCTGTTATTTCTTTCATTTCATCATCCAGCCAGTTGTTATTTTTGTTCAGGTCTTCTCCAAAATCTTCATCTTTCATCAGCTCAGTGGCCAGTTTGCTCCAGTTGCCGAGAATATCTTTTACCGGGCTATTAGGAAACTTGAACTGTGATAATTGAAATTCTATTTTTGAAATATGATTACGAATAGTTGAAGTATAGCTTTCGGTTTTAAGAGCAGGTACATTCTGCGCTATCCATTTGTGACGTGCAAGATTTGCAGTTAACGTATAATGCTCAGACCTTCCGGTTGCTGACTGATCAAGAATATTATAGGTTTCCCTTGATGATTCCACTTTATGATCTAATTGAAAACTGCCCTGTGAAAGAAAAACATAGGCAAAAAAATCGGGCATCCCTACTTCATATTCGCTCCACAAAACGGGATAGTCTCCCTGGAACTCCCAGGGCTGAAGATTTCGCAGGAAATCTGAGGTGAGAAGATATGAGTATTCAATGATGCACCCCTCCTTCACACCGGGCAGGGTAAACTTAACCAGCACATGGTTCTTATCATATTTATCTTTGAAAACAGATTTTTTATCAAGTTCTGTTTCTATCACCTTACCGTTGTCGAGGGTATATGTGGATGCTTTTAAATTGGTAACTCTTTCTTCCATTTTCCCATCGAAATACAAAGGAATTTCAATGTTCGCGGCATCCATTCCGTTTTTGTTGAGGATCTTGATACGGGTATGCCGCCTGAACTCAAGAGAAAACCAACCATTGTTGTTACCGGCAAACCGGGAACTTCCTATGTCGGCTATAACCACGGCGCTTACGCTGGTATCAAAATTGTGTTTTGAAAGATCGAAATCTGCAGCAGTTATTTTACCGTATTTAATATTTAATTTATCCTGCGCAATTAGATAATTTTGACAAATGCACAGAAATGCAATAAGAGGGATCAGGGGTCTGCTTTTCATGAGTTTTATTTTAATAGAATAAGGTTTTGTACAAATGCGAATATATATTTTCCGGCAACCCGAAGTTATTTCTTCGTTAAATATTTTTTGTTAATTGAATTTAGACAGGCGCACATATATCGTAAAAGAAATAGCAACGCAGTCGGGTTTTGATTATTGCGGTATTGCCCGTGCACTACCCTTGGATGAAGATGCCAGGAGACTGGAACGATGGCTTACCAACGGAATGAATGGGGGAATGAAGTATATGGAAAATTATTTTGAACTAAGAGTTAACCCTCAGAAGCTGGTCCCCGGTGCAAAATCCGTCATCACACTTCTGTTGAATTATTTCCCATCGCATGAGGCCCGGCAACAGGGACCCAAGATTTCACGGTATGCCTGGGGTGAGGACTATCATGAGTTGATAAGATCAAAACTCAATCAATTTTTATTAAAACTAAAAGAACAAATTGGCGAAGTGAATGGCAGGGGTTTCGTTGATTCTGCACCTGTACTTGAACGCACCTGGGCACAGCGCAGCGGACTGGGATGGGTAGGGAAAAATGGCAATCTTATAAATAAAAAATCCGGTTCATTCTTTTTTATAGCCACTTTAATAACCGACCTCGAACTTGAATATGATGACCCATTAGCAAAGGATTATTGCGGCTCCTGCACCCGTTGCATTGACGCCTGCCCTACCGGAGCTATACTGGATGATAAAATTATTAACGGGAGCCAATGTATATCCTATTATACCATTGAACTAAAAGATATGCTTATCCCGGAGGAGATGAAAGGGAAATTTGACAACTGGATGTTTGGTTGCGATATATGCCAGGAAGTATGTCCCTGGAACAGGTTCAGCACTCCAACGCATGAAACTGCATTCACTCCTATCCCGGAAATTCTTAACTTTTCCACGCAGGACTGGGAAGCATTGACAGAGGAAAATTTTAAAAAAATATTCAGGCACTCACCGCTTAAAAGGTCTAAATTCTCAGGCATAAAAAGAAATCTCAAATTCATACAACAATAAAAAAAGATGCCAATAAAGGCATCCTTGTATCCAAACCGTCCACATATAATAGTTTACACAAGTTTTATTCAATATAAACTGGCAGACCTGAATTCATTGTTTTCCTGCTGAATAAGATCAAATTATTTCGTAATTGTTACCCCGATTACCCTTAAAATTGCCATCCTATTTTTATTATTAACCGATTAAAATTAAAATTGAACTGTTCTATATCGGTCGTTTCAGTATTACCGGCTTCGCCACCTATTTGATATGTAGTCATTACTTTCTGGCTAAAAAATTTGTGAGAAAATCCTAAACTAAGTAATAAAGCACTGCCCTTACTGAACTGTATAGCATAACCGCCGCCGGCATCCATATAGGCGCCACCTTTATTATCTCTTTCTACTTTGGTTGTTCCACCCCAACCAGAAAACTGTTCGTTATCTTCTTTACTCCATGGGAAATTGTAGCCACAATCGCCATAAATAAACAACTTGTTACCATTGGCTATCCTAAAGTATCTCTTCACATCTGCAAAAAGTGGTACTGACCGGTAACGGTAAAAATCTATACCAACTCCTACCCCTGCAAACCAGTTGCCGGCTTCAACACCATTAATACTTTGAATCACCGCAGAGACAGCACCCTTACCATTGATTAAACCCAGCAATTCCTGAGAATGAAAAATCGGTTTTTTCTTTGCAGTTTGTGCAAAAGCTGCAGAATACATACTACAGCACAAAAAAGCCAGGATTATACGAAAGGCTTTCATATAGCAATATCTATTTTACTTAATAAAATAAGACTTGATGGATCAGCATAAGAGTACTGATACAAGCCTTTTGAAGTAACGACCAATGCGACCCCATTCATCGCAATTACATCAAATGTTTCAATATCGCTTACAACACTCAGCAGCTTTAAATTCTTGATATCTGATGCGTCATACACTTTTAATCCACTTCTGCCGTCGCATATAAACAGCAGGTTACCATCTTTAGACAATCCATGTGGATTAGTCATAGCATAGCTTTTTATAAGGGTCGGATTATCCACATTTGCAATATCAAGTATATCAAGTTGGTCAATACCGTTGCAGGCAGTACCGGTTCTGAGTGTTACATAAGCATATTTGTCATCTGCAATTACCGGGTCGCAACTTTGTACATGAGCAAACTGTCCTTCTTTTTGGGGATGGGCACCAACAGAAATATTATAGATAAACATACCTGTGTTGGAGCCGATGAATAATTTTTGTTTGAATGGATAAATGGTTTCAATATTCTGCCCGATACTAACTTTGTTGCTAAATGAAGGTGACTGCGGATTATTTATACCAAATACATTAAGGTCGGAGGTAGTAACAGTGTATAAATAATTACCGGTTATGGCAAACCGTGCCATAGAACCTCCAGTACCAAATGGTGAAACGGATGATTTTGTAAAAGAAAAACTATTGAAGTTTTGAATTGAATTATTAAAAGTAGCTACATCATTATAAAGAAAAACTTCATGCTTATTGAAATTAACACCAAAGAAACCACCATTGCCACAGTCAATATTAATTGTGGTATCCCGTTTCACCCAGTCAACTATCACCTTAGAAGTATCCGCAAAAAAACCTCCAAAATATTGTCTGAAAGGAAATGTGCCTTCTACAACTGTAGAGAGTTTTGCATGTAAGGGATCAGTAATGTCAATGGTAACAAGATCTGTATAGGCATCGGCGTAGAGTGTATTTCCTTTCACCGCCATATCCATATTGCCGGGAATATCTATAAAAGCAACGTTTTGCGGAGCGGATGGATTGGAGTTGTCAATGATGTGAATACCCTTGTCAATTTCATTCAGGAAGATATACCTGTCACGTATATACAATTTACCGGCTCTTTCAATTGCTACCGGTGGGTTGCTTTTAATATTGGCCCGTACCTGTTCTGAAGTTTTATATACCGGGGTAAAATATTGATAAGTTTGAGTGCAGTGGTCTTTAACGCAACTCTGTAATCCGTAAATAACCAATAAAGTTACTGCGAAGAAGGCGGCAAGATTTCGTTTCAACATAACGGTTAGTTTATATGAACTGACAAGCAGACACTAACTACCGTTGCATATAATTTTTTAGACTGATTATTTTTTCCAGAGTACTAACCTGGCGTTAATTCCGCCATAGATAATATTTTGGTTATAGTCATAACCTTTCTTTATCAGGTTGCTGATATTATACTGAAATACCGGGCCAACATCCAAAGGATGTTTATTTTGCTGAAACAATCTTACCGAAACTCCAGCAGATATTCCTGCCTGAAACTTATTGAACCTCCCTTTGTCCTCAAAATAAGAACCAGTATTGCCATTGTAATGCAGGGCATTGGTGGCAGTCATCCACTTCAGGTCGGCGCCAACATTCAATTCAATAGGTAATTTAATTCCCCGGTTCAATTGCCATTGCAAACCAACAGGCATAGTGATATAATGGTATTTGTTGGTATAATCATTGGTTTCATCTCCGGGATAGCATGCAGCGTATGAAGGTGCTGAATGATTCCGGTTATTAAAACCACTAGGATAAAAAATCTTACCCACCTGTCTATGCGTAGAGAAATAATTATATCGAAGTCCGGTGCTAAGTGAAAGCCTGTTTTTGATATGCCATTTAGCAAATATTCCAAAGTTCCATGCCATTCCGGGTTTAACTGTAGATGCAGAAGGTGCTATAGCTAAAACATAAATATTGTCTCTTCCTGTAAGATTACTGACAGCACTGCTACTGTTTACCATTGACATATTGTTTAACGTCATTGATTTATCTGTTTCCGAGTGTAAACTTAAAAGATCAGCAATATCTTTACCCATTTTCGATACTCCGATACCACTTTCAATTCCAAACTCCCATAATTTTCTCTTCCCTAATTTGACTACAGGCATCGAAGACCGGTCTAAACTGTTGATAGATTTTACTTCTTCAATTTTCCCGGGAATATTACTACGTAAGACAACTGATTGTGGTGTCCCGGTTACGGAATATGTATATGCAGATACTCCGGAGTTTTCTGAAATATGCAGATTCTCCGTGTTTATTTGTATAATATTATTGTCACTGGTTTTATTCAAATCAAAACTACCGGGTGATTTTTTAACATGGGCGACAACAGGCGCCGGATGGGTAATTGAAGCATTTTCGAAATCCAAATCCGGCGCTTTGTTGTTCGCCAACTGCCTACTGCCTGCTACCAGAGCAGAAGAAGGCGACAAATCAGACCCTCTACCCTCTTTAATTATATTATTCGTGTTAACTTGATTATTCTCAGCTTTAGTTGATAATTCTTTGTTTTCTGTTTTTGGGAGAGATAAATCAGCAGTACTTTTTTCTTTTTCGGGGATTTCAAATGCCTCCTTTGTACTACCTTCCTCCGGTGAAATATTTTCTTCTGATTTTTTTGCAACTGAATGTTGCTCAATTTGCTGATTGTCTAAATTCGAAACAATCCAATAGCTACCTGCACCAAGCACAAGCAACAACAAAGGAAGCCATAAGATAAACCTTCGTTTTCTTCTGTCTTTCCTGATGCGGGTATGCACCTTTGTCCATACTTCAGCAGTTGGTTTAAGTTTGAAACCATCAAACAACTGTTGTACTTCTTTTTCAAATTCATTTTCCGGCATAGTTTCCCAGTTTAGCTTCAACAGAATGCTTTTCTATCCAATTAATCAACAGATTTCTTGCCCTCATATATTGCGAACGGGATGTACCCTCGCTAATACCCAAAATTTCTCCAATTTCCACATGTGTAAAACCTTCAACGGCATGCATATTGAAAACAGTTTGGTAACCTGTAGGCAATTGCCTTACCAGGTTAGCAAGTTCTTTTGCCTGCAGGCGTAATTGTGGATTATCTTCAGAAACCGGGTGCAGGGTTGTATCTGTAAATGAAAGATCATACTGGTATTTGCTGTTCTGCTTCAGGTAATTAATAGCAGTATTCACCATAATACGTCTTACCCACGCCCCCAGTTCTCCATCCGACCGGTACTGATGTAAATATTTGAACACTTTTATAAATCCCTCCTGAAGTATGTCTTCCGCGTCTGCCAAAGATTTGGTATAGCGATAGCAAATACCAAGCATCTGCTCAGCAAAAAGCTCATAAAGCTCCTGCTGTGCCTTAGCTTTGCCTTTAAGGCAATCTTTTACTAATTGTTGATAATCAGCCATCCGGATCTGTAAAAATCTTTGACAATGCTACATTAAAAACCGTTGCACTATTTGTTTTATTTTATTTACGGTTTTTATCAGTGATAATTTGTTCATTTTTTATCTTACCCCCCGATAAATATTTCCCATTCATACACTATTACATCAAACACTATCTCTTTTTTATCTTCGCAGCAATGGCAGTATTTGCGCTACAACATGAGCTAAAATTTCCCCCTGTACATTCGGCGGAGCCTGATGGTTTATTGGCTATGGGCGGGGATCTGTCTGCAGACCGTTTATTATTAGCATACAAAAGTGGCATATTCCCCTGGTACGACGGGGATATTCCTTTGTGGTGGAGCCCTAATCCGAGGTTTGTATTATTTCCGGAACAACTGCGGGTGAGCAAAAGCATGCAGCAATTGCTGAAGAAGGAGGCATTTAGGTTCACAATCAATACATGTTTTAGTGAAGTAATTCATCAGTGTAAACATATCAGGCGAAATAACCAGCATGGCACCTGGATAACGGATGAAGTGGAAAAAGCTTATACCAAACTTCATACCCTGGGATATGCCCATAGTGCAGAGACATGGAAGGGAGATCAACTTGCCGGCGGCTTATATGGTATCAGGATGGGAAAAGTTTTTTTTGGAGAAAGTATGTTTAGCAATGAAAGTAATGCAAGTAAATTTGCATTCATTAAATATGTTCAGCAACTTCAGAAGGAAGGAGTACAGCTTATAGACTGCCAGGTATATACTCCGCATCTCGAAAGCCTGGGTGCAACGATGATTCCACGTCAGCAGTTTTTGGATTTCTTGCTCCGGTTGATATGATTTTCTTTTACACAATTCACATTTTTTAAAAACATTAAACATATCATAAACTCCTATGACCATAATCATCGCCTATAGTATTTCACATCTATACCTTTAATCAACATTCAATCAGGTGAATTATGAAAAAAATACTTGTTCCTACAGATTTCTCGGACAATGCCTCAAAGGCTGTTGAATATGCGGTAGAATTGGCCAGCAGAACCAATACTGAAATTATTCTGTTGAATGCATTTGCTGCGGTTGATGGTTCGCTTTCACCCGCAAAAGGGGTATTAGAAGAATA
>JBDHYJ010000002.1:0-153034 GCA_039811345.1 Chitinophagaceae bacterium | reverse complement strand
TAGCCAAAGAGGTCTCCATTACTTTCATCGAGGAAAATTGAATAGTCTTCTATACCGGTTTGTTTGAGCAAATCATGCAGTTCAGGCCAGAGTGCATCGTGACGTTTTTTGTACTCCGCTTCAAACCCTTTGTGCAATTTCATTTTGAAAGCAATACGTGGCATATTATCTGTATCGGGTTATAATTTTATAATGACTGTATAAAGAGTATGCAGTATTTAGCTGCATTGTGAGTTGAACACAAAAAAGTCTGCAATGTTTAAGTCCTTATAACGGCAGCATACCCGCAACCCAGGCTATATAGAAGTCCCTGTACTTAAAAAAACCTTTTATCCAACCCCTTACTATTTACTACTTACCTCTTATACCTTACGACTTACTCCTTTTCCTTTCCCCTATCTTACAAAAGCCATAGCAACGCCACCATCTACATTCAATACATTTCCTGTAGATTTATTCAACAAACCGCCAACAAATGCAAAGCAGGCGTTGGCAATATCTTCGGGTAAAATAATTTCGTTGAGCAGGGTGCGACTGGCATAATATTTAGGCAATTCTTCCACAGTAATTCCATAAGCTTTTGCCCTGCCTTCGGCCCAGCCGCCACTCCAGATATTGCTACCGGAAATTACTGCATCGGGATTCACCACATTCACCCTTATTTTATCCTTTCCTAATTCTGCTGCATTGAGCCTTGAAAGGTGCAACTGTGCAGCTTTTGCGGAGCCATATCCTGCGTTATTTGGACCACTTACCAGTGCATTCTTACTTACAATATTAAGCACATCGCCACCCAGCGCCTGTTTGCGCATGATTTCAATGGATTGTTGCGTAACAAGAAACTGCCCTTTTACCAATACATCGTACAACAGATCCCAATCTTTCTCAGTGTGTCCTTCAATCGTTTTTGAAATAGACAAACCGGCATTGTTTACCACAATATCAATTCCGCCAAAAGCAAGTACCGCTGTTTTAAGCGATCGGCTGATAGATGCAGCATCAGTTACATCCAGCACATCACCCGTATATGCATCCCTGCCATATTGTTTTTTAAATTCTTCTTTTGCCTCTGCAAGTCGTTCGGCATTATTATCCGAAAGTACTATACAGGCACCCTCATCAGCAAACTTTTTGGCGATAGCTTTACCTATACCCCCGGCGCTACCGGTTATTATTGCAATTCTGCCACTCAGAGGTTTTGGCTTTGGCATGCGCTGCAGTTTGGCTTCTTCGAGCAACCAGTATTCTATATTAAATGCTTCCTGCCGTGGTAGTGAAGTATATTCAGATACAGATTCGGCGCCACGCATCACGTTGATGGCATTGATATAAAACTCAGCAGCTACTCTTGCAGTTTGTTTATCTTTCGCAAAAGTAAACATACCAATACCGGGATATAATATTACCACCGGGTTGGGGTCGCGCATAGCCGGACTATTAGGATGCTTGCATGTATCGTAGTATGCTGCATACATCTTACGGTAAGCATCAAACGATGGAGCAAGCTTTTGCTTAACGGTTTCAAGATTTGTCAGATCTTCATCAGGAGAAAGTGGTACCACCAACGGGCTTATCTTGGTTCTTAGAAAATGATCGGGACAACTTGTTCCTAATGGGGCCAACCTGTCCAGGTCATTTGAATTGATAAATTCAAGCACGCGGTCATCGTCCGTAAAATGTCCGATCATTCTTGTATGCGAAGAACAAAATCCTCTCAGCACCGGTGCAAGTTGCGCAGCCTTGTCCAGACGATTTTCCTTAGGCAGGGCTTTTATTTTTTGCCCGCCAAAAGTTTTTGCGCCTTTATTGTTTTCCTCGAGGTATGAGGCGCAGGTTTCAATTACTTCAAGCGTATTAATATAACTTTCATAAGCAGTATCACCCCAGGTAAATAATCCGTGCGACCCAAGCATGATACCACATATACCGGGGTTTTCATCAAGACATTGCCTGAGTTTCAAACCAAGTTCAAAACCGGGGCGCTGCCATTCTACCCAGCCAATTGTACCTTTAAACAATTCTTTGGTAATGCGTTTACCGTCTTTGGCAGCGGCAATGGCAATAGCTGCATCGGGATGCAGGTGATCTATATGTTTGAAAGGTAAAAATCCATGCAGGGGTGTATCAATTGATGGCGCTTTGGAAGCAAGATCAAAAATACAATGATTAAAAAGCTCCACCATCTCATCTTCGTGATCCACTCCACGATATATATTCTTCAGGCTCCTGAGTCGGTCAACATATAATGCCGCCAGTCCTGATTTCTTTAAGGTCCCCAGGTCGCCACCTGATCCTTTCACCCACATCACTTCTGTTTCTTTGCCGGTGAGCGGATCGTTGCCGGTTACTTTGCAGGAAGTATTACCACCGCCATAATTAGTAAGTCGCAGATCTGCTCCCAGCAGGTTGGAACGGTAAATCAACAGGGCCACTTCATCACCGGCCAATTCGGCGGCTTTAGTTTCATCCCATAAATAACTCACATGTTTAAAACTCTTAGTAACTGCATTTGACATAAAACAGTATTTAATAGATCAAATAAATTTATTTTAACGAGTTGCCGTATCCCACAGTCAGCACGGCAATAATAATCACGAGGATACCGGATATAATGGTTGTTTTAGTTTTGCTGCTTACTCCTTTCCATTCTTTTAAAATGATCCCCCAGGCATTGGCAACAAGAATGATAAATGCCATGTGCAGAATCCAGGAGCTGGCGCCATTTCCCATTTTGCTTTCTCCCATTCCATAAAAGAAAAACTGCAGAAACCAGGTAGTACCGGCCAAAGCTGCAAAAATATAATTAGACAGTAATGGAGTTTTCTTATTGGTATAGTCACCAAAAGTGTTATTTCTTGCATTCAAAATCATACACCAGATAAAGTTGGTTGTCAACCCGCCCCACAGGAGGGTGATATATATGATATTGTTCTGAAACAGGAACTCACCCTGCCCCGGATGACCGGCTTTCCATAAATTGTTAGCTACATCAGCCATTGATTTACCTGCCTCTATTCCAAAATTGAAACATGCACTCAAAATCCCTGATATAATTGAAACCAATAAACCCAGCCCAAATTTATATTCTATGCCTCCAACAGTGCCATGCGGATCATTACCCGATTTTTTCAATTCTTTTTCTTTCATCATACCGGCTTTGCCGCATATAATTATTCCGAGAACACATATTACAAGTCCTGCAATTACCGTAAGCCCCCACCTGGAGCTAATTAGCAAGCTGAATGTATCCTTTCCCTCTTTAGGAAAAAAATCATAGAACAATGAGGGGATTAGCGCACCAAATACCATACACAATCCGAGAATAATGCTACTGCCCAATGCTACTCCGAGGTATCGAACCCCCAGCCCGTAAGTAAGTCCCCCAATACCCCATAATACCCCAAACATATAAGTAAATGCAAGTGTGCTCCCATCGGTATTATGAATAATTGCGGAAAAATCAGGTATAGTTAAGTATGCAGCTAAAGGCGGCACAATAAGCCATGAAAACAGTCCGCCTACAATCCAATAGCTTTCCCATGCCCAGCCTTTTACTTTTGTATAAGGTATATAAAAGCTGCCCGATGCAAAGCCACCGATAAAATGATAAATAATTCCGAGGATTATCTGCATTCTTTGTTTATTTCTTAAATGAACTTAATCGTATGTCAAAAATAAAATATGGACACCGGTATGCCATCATGTGCTGTCATGGTACATAAAAATTTTATTAAAGAAATAGGAAAACAGACATGGGCATTAATTACAAACTAAAGTTAAACGACCATTAAAAGGGTTGTCATGATGAAAGCCTTTGAAGTAAATCATCTTTTCGACGTGTAGAAACGGCAATTTCGCTGCCATCTTCCATGACGATATAACCACCTTTACCTTTATGATAATGTTTTACAAGTGACAGGTTAACAAGGTGAGAGTTGTGTACCCTGAAAAAATTATATTCTGACAGCAACTCATCAAATTCTTTCAGTGTTTTTGCCACCACCATCTTTTTATGATCCTTAAGATAAATGGTAGTGTAGTTGATATCACTTTCACAGCGTATGATATCGCTGACTGCTATATATGTGATACCGTTAATAGTATGGACACCTATCCGCTTTTGGGCGCCATGTGTTGCCTTCATATTATTGAAAAGCATATCAATTTTTTTGGCTGTCTCAAGAGTTGACAGGCGCTCCTGCAATTTATCTATAGCATTCTTCAATTCTGTGCCATCAATTGGTTTGAGCAAATAATCTATGGCACTGAACTTGAAAGCCTGCACGGCATATTTTTCGTAAGCAGTGGTAAAAATTACGTCAAACTTTATCTCATCAAAAGATTTTAGCAAATCAAATCCGGTCTTATTATGAATCTGCATATCAAGGAAAACAAGATCAGGCCGGAGGCGCAAACTACCATCAATTGCCTTATCTACTGTATCAAAGCTGTCGAGTATGCGCACAGAAGATTTGCAATGTTCCTGCAGCAACCCGGAAAGCCGGCTTACACAATGTGCTTCATCATCTACAATAATAGCATTGATCATTAAAAGGTTGTAATTTTAATTCAAATGATACGAGCATTTAACCATGAGGCAATAAACACCAAACTATAAACGACAAATATCAAACCTCAAACTATAAACAATAAACGTAATACCTGCCTCTCACCTTCTTACCTCACTTTTTATTACTGAAATTACAAGATAACAACTATCCCCGAATAATCCGGTATTCAAAATACAAATTACGGCACTTTTCAACTCGTGTTTAGCCAATACTATTAATGAGTGGTTGTTTTTTAAATGTATATTTAGGACGCAATTCTATACTTATGAAGCTTCCTCTGTTATTACTGGGTATACATATTGTTTCGTTGCAAGTCATAGCCCAGGAGTTCGGTGGCAATCCTCCTTCACTAAAATGGAAGCAGATAAATACCGGGGAGGTCAGAGTTATATTCCCATCCGGGCTTGACTCTTCGGCTTTGCGTACTGCCTCAATTGCACGTTATCTTAATCAGCATACTTCTGCTACTGCGGGCAACGATTATCGGAAAATTAATATCGTTTTACAAAACCAATCCATCATTACCAACGGATATGTAGGACTTGCGCCCTGGCGAAGCGAGTTTTTTCTGATGCCCTCTTTCAACAGTTTTACCCTTGGGAGTCTGCCCTGGATAGACAACCTGGCGATACATGAATACCGGCATGTACAACAATATATGAACTACAGAAAAGGCATATCCAAACTAATGTATATCCTGTTTGGCGAGGAAGGTCAGGCAGTGGCAAACACTGCTGCAATACCCAACTGGTTTTTTGAAGGCGATGCTGTTTTCCAGGAAACTTCGGTAAGCAGGCAGGGCCGAGGAAGGCTACCCTATTTTTTCAATGGATACCGCGCATTGTGGGAAGATCATAAAAATTATAGTTTTATGAAACTGCGCAATGGCTCAATGAAAAACTTCGTTCCAGATCATTACCCCCTGGGATATATGCTCTCTGCTTATGGCAGGGAAAAATATGGTGAAAATTTTTGGGCCAATGTCACCGGTGATGCTGTTCGCTATCGGGGATTATTTTACCCTTTTCAGAAAGCCATAAAAAAATACAGCGGCATTTCTTACCGCGATTTTATCAGCAATGCCTTTAAATATTTTAAAGATCAGGAAACACCGGATTCTTCCGGATATTTTATCACCAGGGGGAATAATCGCTTTGTCACCAATTACCTTACACCATATATTAATAATGGTGATTCTATTCTTGTATTCAAACAAAACTATCGCGATCGTGCAGCATGGTTCTGGCTGACAAAAGAGGGTGAGCATAAAATATATACCCGCGACATCAGTGTGGACAACGACTACGGATATGCCAATGGCAAAATAGTATATACTGCGTCAATACCTGATATTCGCTGGGGGCAACGGGAATACAGTGTTATAAAGATACTTGATATTGCTACTAAGCAATCGAAACAGGTTTCCGTAAAAAGTAAATATTTCAACCCGGGTATTTCTGATGACGGGAAGAAAATTGTTGCCGTACAATATCTACCCGATCAGCAGGCTTCCCTCCATATACTTGATGCCACCACAGGAAAAGTATTACAATCCATTCCGACTTCAGGAGAAATAAATTTATTTAGCTTTCCCAGGTTCAGCGGAGACAGCATGATCGTTGTGTCTGTTAGAAATAAAGAGGGGATGATGAATATCGCTACCATTAATTTAAGTGATTTCAAGACCGAATTTCTGTTGCCCTGGAGCTATCATGTCAACGGTTTTCCTTTTGTGAAAAAGGATACAATATATTTCTCGGCCTCCGAAGGATATCATGACAATGTTTTTGCCGTTGACATCAAAACAAAAAATATTTTTAAACTCACCAATGAAAGTACCGGCGCCTATCAGCCAACAGTAAACGAAACCGGGAGACTAGTATATAGCAACTTTACAGCAAACGGTTTTCAAGTGAAAGAAAAACAACTGACTGCTAAAGACTGGATACCCATTATGCAGACTGCTACTGTAACCCAGCAGGATCTATATCTGCCTGATGCACTGAAACAAACAGAAACCAAAGCACTACAACATATTCCACAGTCTACTTATAATGTAACCCGCTACAGCAAATTCAGTCATCCCTTCAATTTCCATAGCTGGCGCCCATATTACGAACAACCGGAATGGAGTTTTAATGTTTATGGACAAAATATCCTCAACACTCTTCAGTCAAACCTCTATTATACATACAATGAAAATGAAAAAACTCACCAGGTGGGAGTGAGTGAAACCTATGGGGGACTATTCCCTCTGATCAGCATTGGGGCATCTTATATATTCGACCGTAAGCAGACCGATAGCCTGAAGACTATACACTGGAACGAGCTGAGTACTAATCTCGGTCTGTCCCTGCCACTGAATTTTACCAAAGGCAGATGGTATAAGTACCTAACTCTAAGTTCGAGCTACAACCTCAACCAACTCAATATTATCGGCAGATATAAAGACAGTTTACGATCACCTTTGTTTCAATACATGCAGTTTTCGGCAAACTGGGCAAGCCAGGTTCAAACCCCGGTGCAACATATCAATCCGCGTTTTGCACAAACTGCCTATATACGTTACCGAACAATTATTGACAAATATACCGCCCGCCAGTTGCTGATGACAGGCAGTTTGTACTTTCCGGGTATTGGTGTAAATCACAGCCTGGTATTCACCGGAGCATTTCAGCAAAGAGATACCACTGATGAATATCGCTTTTCAAACAGCTTTCCATTTGCCAGGGGATACACTGGTATTGATGGTCCTAGAATGTGGAAATGGACTGCCAATTATCATATTCCATTGTGGTACCCCGACTGGGGATTTGGGCAGATTGTTTACTTCAAACGTATAAGAGCAAATTTGTTCTTTGATTACGCACAAATACAAAGCCTGCGTACAAAGAATATTTTTTCTTTTAGAAGTGCAGGAGCGGAAATATATTTCGATACTAAATGGTGGAACCAGGAGGCTGTTAGTTTTGGGTTTCGCTACAGCCATTTACTGGATAACAACCTGGGCGGACCAGCCATTGCCAACAGATGGGAATTCATTATGCCGGTGAATTTATTAAGCCATTAAAGCAGAATCTTCACTGGTCAGCCGCAATCTTATCATAACTCGCCACAATGCCTTTAATCAGCGAGGAACTGAATCCCTGGTGTTCCATTTCATTAAGTCCTGCTATTGTACATCCTTTGGGAGTGGTTACTTTGTCAATCTCATGCTCGGGATGGGTTTTCTTGCGCAGCAGCAGTTCTGCGGCGCCTTTCACAGTTTGGGCAGCTATAAGACTTGCCGTAGCTGCATCAAATCCTATTTCAATCCCTCCCTGTATATTAGCCCTTATATAGCGCATGGCATAAGCAGTGCCGCAGGCAGCCAGCACCGTAGCAGCATCCATCAGTTTTTCTTCAATTACCACCACTTTCCCTAACTGACTGAATATCTCTTTTACATATTCCAGTTGTTCACTGCCTATATCCCTTGCGCTTATACAAGTCATGCTTTCCTGTATGGCAATGGCAGTATTAGGCATAGCCCTTACAGTAGATATTTTTTTCTTAAGCACTTCATGAATATGGCTGGTAGATATACCTGTCATAACGGAAACGAGTACATGCCGGTTTTCATCCAGCAGGGGCTGTAGTTTTCCTAATATATCATCCACCTGAAACGGTTTTACAGCCAGTATCACCAGGTCGGCAAATTTTACCGCCTCTGCATTGTCATTGCTCACCAGTACCCCTTTTTCTTCAAGCGGTTTAAGTGTGGCTATATTGCGTTTGGTGATCAATATATGTTGTGGTACAATGAACCCACTCAGTATTAAGCCTTCTGCAATGGCAGTTCCTAAATTTCCTCCGCCTATGATCGCGATTTTTTTATTCATATCAGTAAAATTTTCCCGGCGTTAAATAATTACGCACATAATCGTCAACGCCTTTTTCAAGTGTATAAAACTCCTCTTTATATCCTGCTGTTCTGAGTTTAAACATATCAGCTTCTGTAAAATACTGGTATTTATCCCTAATATCCTCAGGCATATCAATAAACCTGATATCGGGTTCTTTATCCATTGCGGCAAATGTAGCCTTAGCCAGGTCGCTAAAACTTCTTGCCTCTCCGGTTCCCAGGTTGTATATAGTGGACCGTGGCTGGTTTTTCATCAGCCAGAGGCAAACTTTCAGTACATCTTTTACATATACAAAATCCCGCAACTGCTGCCCGTCTTCAAAATCCGGGCGATGCGATTTGAATAGTTTGACAAATCCATTTTCATTAATCTGGTTAAACGAATGAAATATCACGCTTGCCATTCGGCCTTTATGATATTCATTGGGTCCATACACATTAAAGAATTTTAAGCCGGCCCAGAAAGGAGGTTTGCTTCCCTGGTAAACCACCCATTTATCAAATTCATTTTTCGAAATACCATATGGATTTAACGGGTGTAATTTCTGGGGTGCAATGCCGTCACTATAGCTTAATTCCCCAGCCCCATAAGTAGCTGCAGAGGAAGCATACACCAGGGGTATATCATGCACCACGCAATAATTCCAGATATCCTGCGAGTATTCCACATTAAGTCTTTCCAATACTTCGTAATTAAATTCTGCGGTATCAGTTCTTGCCCCTATATGAAATACAAACTTCACCTCAGGCTTATGCTCGTCAAGCCATTCCAGCAGGGAATCCCGATCCACTTTTTGAATATATGTTTTCCCCTCAAGATTGTTCTTTTTATCCTCCCTGTCAAATTCGTCTGCCAGAATAAGGTTCTTATACCCGTGCTTGTTCAGAAAGCCGGTTAGGCAACTGCCGATAAACCCCGCAGCCCCGGTTATCAGGATGATATCTTCTTTTAAAACAGCCGTTCCATTTGCCATGACATATTATATTTGGCGGCAAAATTACAGGAATAAGATTTTGCAGGAAAGTTCTTATTGAAAGCATCATTTTTGATTGAGAATAGTAATTTATTCATTACCGTTTTAATTACAACTGGCGCTAGCCCGTTTACTTTAATACCATTTGTTGCAAACTTTTTGCCTAACTCCTTCACCAATCCTATAACCTCCGCTTTTGTAGCCGAATATCCTGCCACAAGCCGGGTTAATCATAATGTCAATCTTCCCTAATCTTTGCACCACCTCTCCAACTGCGTTTTCAACATCCTGTTCTTTGGCTATATCAGGAGTTCCCAACCCTGTGAGGTATACCACGTGTTAGCAAATTCGGTTATTGTACATTGTAATGTGCCGGTATCCTTATCAAAAAGAGCCAGTTTAACAACAGGTGTACCTAATCTTAAGGCTATTGCATTGTCTAAACCACCAGTACCTCCCGAAATCACAGCAAACTGATTGAAAAATTTTTCTGTGATATTTACTTTTATTTCTAAAGTATAGTGTTACTTCCTTTTTACATTAAAAACTGCAAAGCCACCGATGCTAATAAACCCGTCACAATAGCTATTCCAAAACTCAGCAAAGTACCTATAAGTATATATTCGGTAAGCTTTCGATCCTGGCTCATTTTCAGGTCGCTGAACCGGAATACTGATTTTGCTGTCATTAAAAACCCAATAGCAGCCCATTGTCCGTTAAGAATAAAAATAAAAACCAGTATCCGTTCCAGGTAACCAATCATCATACCTGCCTGCAGCAGGGAAGGCGTTTCTAATTTGTCCGTTTTGAATGTTGTGTCGGGTGTCCACTTAGATAAAATTATTCTTATGGTGAATGATGCCGGCATTATGAGCACCACTAAACCAGTTGCAATAATTAATATCCGGTCAGATAATGCCTTCAAAAAAACACCAGGTTTATCAAGATACCAAACTACTGCTACCAAAACGATTATGTGTAGTATCTGATCGGCAAAGAACCATGTCCGTTTGTTTCGCTCATGCTGGTATACAAGTTTTGCTACATCTATGAGTACATGTATGACCGCGATAAATAGTGCCGTCAATATAAAAGATGATTGCCCGGTGAACAGCAATATCAATAAAAAGTGAACCAACCCATGCAGGTAAAGCCGGGAGCTTCTGTATTTCTTTTGCTCTTTATCCTTTACCCAGTTTCCTGGTTGCAGTACAAAATCACCAAGGAGGTGTGCCAGCAGTAATTTGATAAATAGAATCATTTCATTAAGGAAGTTATGCAGGCTGAATAATAGTCATCCATGTCCAATAATAAATCCAGTTGTGCCCGGTTTTTATTTTGACTAACTGCCGACTGGTTGATCTTCATTTTTCCCGCTACCTGTTGCTGGCTCCAGCTTGCATTCTCCAATAATACCTGCACAGTTCCTGCTGCAGTTACACTCCAGTTGTCCATTACCAGGGATGCAAACCGGGCAAATAAATTCAAAGTTTTGTCCACCTTTTCCTCTCCTGTGCAAAAGACGAGATATTGTTTTTCTTTCATCCTGTCAAATGTTCTTCCCGAACGTACAAAGGCCGAACCATTTGACTCTGATATCCGGGGCGCCTGGTAGTCAATGTCGCCAATGCCTATACTCACCCGCACGTCCAGTCCGGGCAGTTGTTTGATTATGCTTTTCAATAGCAGAAATTTTCTGAACGCTATATCCGGTTTACATTTAAACTGGAAGGAATCACCCCTGAAAATTTCCCAGGTGCCGGGTGATTTCCCTTGTTTATTTAAAAACCGTTGCAATACTGGCATCCATTTCTGCGGATTGACATCTGCTGAGTTGACTAAATCGCCGGTAATCAAAGCTATCATATACAAATTATAAGCTAAAGTACTAATATTTTTAATTATTAGTTAATATGCTTATAATAATAATTATTAGTGGAATAGCTAATTATAAGGCATCCCCTTATATGCACTTTTTTTCACAGAAATTTATTTAGCATGTTCTTTTAGCCCTATATATGCCGAGGGAGGCAACCCGGTATTCTTTTTAAAAAATCTGGAGAAATAAAATTCAGATTCAAATCCGGATTGATATGCAATCTCGCTTATGTTCAGTTCCGTAGTTTTTAAAAGTTCCTTGGCTTTATTTATCCGCAGGTTGAGAAGATACTGATGTGGGGAGTAACCCGTAACCTGTTTGAATAACTTTCTGAATTTGGAATATCCCATTGGCAACTCACGAACCAACTGCTGAAGGTCAATTGATCTTTCCAGTGATTCCCTCAAAAGAAACATAGCTTTATTTATAAGCAGAGTATCCGGATCTTCACTTTGGCTTTTATAAAAAGAGATATTATGTACCAATCCAAGTATCTCCAATGTAATACCTGAAATAATCTGGTGGTATCCGGGTACACCGTTCTGAACGGTATCCAGCAGGCGCTGAAATAAGATCAGTAAAGGCTCACTCAAACCGGCATTTACAAAAGGCTGATCGGGAGAAAAAAAATTTTTCTGCATCATATCATCAGGATAGGAGCCGTTAAATCCCACCCAATATTCTTCCCAACCGGTATTAATATCAGGTTTATACCGATGCCAAACATTAGGGAAGAGAAAGAAACAGGTCCCTTCATTAATTGTAATTGGTTTTGTTCGTTCTGATTCAAAAATTCCCTGTCCCTGTGATACAAATACTATATAATATCCGTTTAGAATCCGCCCCTTGTTCCATGTAAACGCATGTGTCAACGGATGACCTTTGACGGGATACGACGCTTTAGGCAGCACTTTAGAATATCCAACTGTGTTAATATAAAATCCCCATCTTTTTTCAACAGCCGTTATGGGTAAATATTTATAGTAACTTCTCATAAATTACACTTAGAGACTCCGGATGTCAAGATATGAAATTTATCAAAAAGTACAAATGATGTAATAGTTTGTCTATTCTTTTCAGGAAGTTCCGAATATATATTTGTGCTACACAAACGCTTTTATGAAAATTACAGGAGTTAAATTATATACGATTAGCAGTGGTGATACGGGTGCAAGAGGAGCAGCAATGGGCGAGTCTCAATATTGGGGTGGCGGCTGGCAGGCGCAAACATTAATTGCTAACCCCATGTCAATTTATCCTAAATATTCAAAAGTGCGTTCTTCATGGATGGGTCCCGGGCAGGATCCCTATGCCATTGAAATAGAAACAGACGAAGGCATTACCGGCCAGTGTGTAAATTATGGGGGCGGCGAGTTTGCCTGTGCAGTAATTGAAAAACATTTCAAACGATTTTTAATTAATCAGGATCCGTTCAACATTGAATTAATATGGGATCAGATGAACAGGTCAACATTGCCATACGGGTTGGGTGGCATTACCAATATGGCAATTGCCGGAGTAGACCTTGCATTGCATGACCTGGTGGCCAAATCACTTAATATTCCTGTTTATAAATTAATAGGTGGTAAAACAAAAGATTCAATACCATGTTATGCCACCATTCATCCCGACTTTGCAAAGCATTGGAAAGACAGGGGCTTTATGGGTGTAAAAATCGCAGCCCCCTGGGGAGTGGAGAGCGGTCGGGAAGGATTGAAAAAAACAGAAAAGCTGATTGCTGCTTTGAGATCGGACCTGGGAGGTGAAATGGAAATTATGATTGATTGTTACCTTTCCTGGGATATTGAATTTGCCTCCCGTGTTGCAGAAAGAGTTCGCGACTACGATGTAAAGTGGTTTGAAGATCCGCTTCAAAACGGATGGGCATCAGGACAGAATGCTTATTTGCGTGAACGTATTGCACCTATTCAATTGGCAACCGGAAATCTTGAATATCATTATAAAGCATTTCACAGTATTATCAGTGCCGGTGCTACTGATATAATACAACCGGAAATTCAATGGGCTGGAGGTTTAACGGCAGTAAAAAGAATTGCTGCAATGGCTAAGCCCTATAATATGCAGGTGATTCCACATGGAGCATCTGTTTACAATTATCATTTTGTGATGGCCAACACCAACAGTTCCTATGCTGAGTTTCTTACTACGGGGGAAGGAAAAGATTTACATCCGATTTTTGATACAATTATCGGAGAGCCATTACCGGTGAACGGATATATTACCCTTGATGAAAACAAACCCGGGTTTGGTGTAGAACTAAACAGGGACAAACTGATCAAATACAATGGTTAATACACTCTCTCAGTTAAATGTTGGTGTAATTGGCGCCGGATGGTGGGCTACAAGTGCACATATCCCTGGAATTTTGCAACATAGTGTCGGGCATTTAAGAGCAGTACAGAACCGCGAAATAAGTAAAGCATTACGCATTGCAAACGACTTTGGTGCAGACCTGGCATTTGACGATTATCGTGACCTTGTATTGAAAGGATCAGTAGATGCCGTAATTGTAAGCTCTACGCCAAACATGCACTTTGAGCAGGCAAAATTTGCGCTGGAACAAGGCAAGCATGTACTGATTGAAAAACCCATGACCTTCACCGTCAATGAGTCTCGTGAGCTTAATGACCTTGCATCGAAAAACCGGCTTCAATTGTTAGTAAGCTGCCCCTGGCATTTTACCAGGCATGGTATTAAAGCAAGAGAAATGATCAGGCAGGGTATGCTGGGAGATGTAAAAATGATATCGGTATTAATGACCAACCCGATAGACAAATTACTCAAAGGCATTAATACTACTCCTACTCACGGAGCAGATCATGTATATATAGAACCCAACAAAGGCTCATACAACGAACCTTCCATAGCAGGAGGCGGACAGATATACTGCCAGGTTTCGCATGCAGGGGCTTATTTAAGTTTTCTTACCGGAGCCCAGGCATCTGAAGTATTTGCCAGGTTTGATTATGCAGGCTCAAAGAATGACATTTATAATGTCCTCAACATTACCATGGATAATGGTACATTAGTATCCCTGGCAAGTACCGGCGCCACACCTGTAACAATAAAAAATTTTGAGGTTAGGTTGTATGGTACAAAAGGTATTCTTCTATTGGAATTGTGGAAAGGTAAGATGTGTTACTATCCCTTTGATGGAATGACTCTTCATTTTCCAGATCTGGCAGAAGGAGAAATTTATCCCGAAAAAGCGCCGGTTACAAATTTCATAGATGCCTGTCTTGGATTGGCACCTAATGGATCCCCGGGTGAATTGGGCGTAGCCGCAATGAAAATAATTGAAGCGGCCTGCCTTTCAGATAAAAGTGGGAAACCTGTAAAACAAAATTAAATGAATCGGTTTAAGGATCAAACAGCCGTAATAACAGGCGGTGCAAATGGAATTGGTTTTGCCGTTGCTGAAAAATTAGCTGGGGAAGGAGCAAAGCTGTGGTTGATTGATACGGACAAATCTTTGCTGCAGAAAGCAGCCGGGCTTCTTCATAACAAAAGTTTAGATGCCGGCATTATTGCTGCTGATATTTCAAATGAAGCAGATGTAAAAAAGGCATTTGAAGAAATTTCGGTTAATGGCGGATGTAGCATCGTGGTGAATTCTGCCGGAATCGTTGGACCAAATGGAATTAATACAGAAAATGTTGAACTGGCTGATTTTGAAAAAACATGCCGCATAAACTTAACAGGATCATTCCTCGTTACCAAATACGCTCTTAAGATTATGTTGCCTAAAAAATATGGGCGTATACTTTTGATTGCATCTATCGCCGGCAAAGAAGGTAATGCCGGGATGGCAGCTTATTCTGCATCCAAAGCAGGTGTTATCGGACTTACCAAATCTGTAGGCAAAGAATATGCAGAATCCGGAATAACAATCAACGCCATTGCCCCTGCAACGATCATGACGTCGATGGTTGAAAAAATGGAACCGCACCAGATTAAATATATGACTGACAAAATACCGATGAAACGCTGTGGTCAGTTGCAGGAAATAGCAAATCTTATAGCATGGATCGTTTCGGAGGAAGCAAGTTTTAATACTGGGTTTACTTTTGATCTGACCGGTGGACGAGCAGTGTATTAATCATTTTTTCGCAATAATAAATTACAGGTTTATTAAACGTATTAAGGGCATAACATGGGATCATAGCAGAGCTTTCCCTCCACTGGTTGCTGCTGCTCAGCGTTATGAGGAGTTGCACAACGGTGTCCGCATTCACTGGGACAAACGCACACTCGACGAGTTTGGTCATAAGCCAATTGATCAGATTGCCGGAGATTACGATTTAATTGTAATTGATCATCCCTGGGCAGGATTTTGTTTTGAACACAATCTCGTTACAGATCTAAAAAAACTCCTTACCCGGCATCAATGGGATGATTTGCAAAACAATTGTGTTGGCGCATCATTTGACAGTTATATTTTTGATGATAAACTTCTGGCCATTCCAATTGACCTGGCAACCCCGGTGCCGAGCTGGAGGCCCGACCTTATCAATACAAATAGCTTTAAATTACCTGTTACCTGGGAAGATCTGATTTTGATGGCCGACCGGCATCAGGTTATAATGCCTGCATTTAATGCTGATCTTTTTTTAAACTGGATGATGCTTTTATATGCACTTGAAGCACATCCCTTTGAAAACAGAGATGCCATAGCAGAAAAAAACAAAGCAATAGAAGCTGCATCACTGCTCAAACGTTTGGCAGAACCTATGCCTAAAGAAATAATAAACTGGAACCCGATTAATATTGCAGAGCTGATGACCCGGAAGGACGAATTTATTTATTGTCCGTTTGCATATAGCTATGGCAACTATTGCAGACCTTCATTTACTGACAAGCCTCTAAGGTATGGCAACCTAATTCAGTTTAATGGTAAAAGACTGAAGAGCATTGCAGGCGGAACCGGCATTGCCATATCCACAAGCTGCGAAGAGGTTGAAATGGCGCTTGATTTTTCGATCTATTGTGCCAGCCCAAATATACAATCCAGCTTATATACACTTGCCGGCGGACAGGCGGTGCGCAGGGAAACCTGGATGAATAAAGATTTGACTGCTTTGGCTGGGGGCTTCTATGCAGATAGTTATTTATCGCACAGCGAAGCATTGATTAGGCCCAGGTATAACGGATATGTTCCATTACAACAAAAAGCAGGTAAATGGCTGCAACAATTTATATTGGGAGAAGTGGATGAGAACAAACTAATAGAAGAAATTAATACCTGTTATCGCGAAACCTGAAAGCGCTGTTTGCTCAGCATAATGAATGTCATGTCACACTTCATAAAGCAGCGGTGCTATACAGCATATAAAAAATAAAAAGGGTATGGAAAAAAAAGCAACTAAATTTTCATGTGCTGACTTTACTTTTCCATTGCTGCCGCACGCAAAAGTGCTTAACCTGATAAATCTCTTAGGTATTGATGCCGTAGATTTGGGTATTTTTGAAGACCGTTCCCACCATTACCCCAGTCAAATAGCAAATGATCCGGAAGGAACCGGAAAGAAAATAGCTGCTGAATTACAAAAACTCGACATGCAGGTTGCAGATGTGTTTCTGCAAACAGGAGCAGATCCCCCGGTCGCTGCCATCAATACACCCGACAAGGCAGTACGTGACCGGAACCGGTACTTATTTATGAAAACAATTGATTTTGCCGCTACGCTTGGATGCAAACATATTACCGGGTTGCCGGGAGTATTACACACGGGAGAAAAATTTATTGATGATTGGCAACGTGCATGTGAAGAAACTCTTTGGCGCGTGGAGACTGCCAAAGTACAAAACATTGTTTATGCAGTTGAAGCACATGTAGGATCAATTTTACCTGACGCATCAACCGTTTTAAAATTCATAAATAATTGTCCGGGTATTACACTTACTTTAGATTATGGCCATTTCATTTATCAGGGCCAAACAAATGAATCAGTCCATCCTTTAATTCCTTTTGCATCTCATTTTCATGCGAGGGGTGGTGCCAGTGGAAAACTTCAGACTACAGTTAAAGAGAATGAAATAGATTTTGCAACTATTATACCGCTTCTCCATGCATCGGGATATACCGGATTTGTTTGTATGGAATATGTATATGTTGACTGGGAAGGTTGTAATAAAACTGATAATGTATCAGAGACTATCCAGCTTCTGAAATTGCTGAAAGATATATCTGCCAAATAATCGTTATTCCGTCGGGGATGCAGTATATACTTTATTAGAATTGCGATAACATTCATGCATTATATTTTTTCGGCTCCTGATACTCTTGATGAAAATACACCAGGCAATGATATCAAAAAGTATAAATACAATAACAATAAGTGTAAATTTTTAAGGGTTATAAAAATTATTTTTGAGAAGCAGCATGTATATTAATCAGTACAATAAAACAGAACAATAAAAAATTAAAGCGATGTCGAGATATCTGATCAGTCCGATCATCATTTTACTTGGATTTTCTCAGGTATTCTGCCAAAATTACAAAGCATCAATGTTTGATATAGAATCAAACGGTACCACTCTCAATACAACTTCTATACAAAATGCCATTGATTTTATTCACAAAAAAGGTGGAGGTACCCTTGAGTTTTATGTTGGAAGGTATTTAACAGGAACCATTGAATTGAAATCAAATGTTACCCTGCTGCTGCACGAAGGAGCCGTACTGGTGGGTTCAACCAATATTTACGATTACAATATTAATAGCCCCTATACGGCTTTGGTGTATGCAAATGGCGCAAAAAATATTGAAATAAAAGGCAAAGGTGTTATTGATGGCAGGGGGCGTGCTGTTGCGTATAATTTAATTGAGAAAATTCATAAAGGTCTTCTTGAAGACGATATGAAATATGATCGCCCGACTAACCGGAGGCCGAGTAACATATATTTTCGTGAATGTGAGAATGTAAAAGTCAGGGGTGTTATAGTGAAGAATTCTGCTTTCTGGGTGCAGATTTATGATCAGTGTAATGGTTTGCTCGTTGACAGTATAACGGTAGAAAGCGAAGCCTTCTGGAACAATGATGGAATGGATATAGTTGACTGTAAAAACGTAAAGATAACTAACAACTATATCAATTCTTCTGATGATGGCATATGTTTCAAATCGCATGATGCAGCAAAAACCGGGGAGAATGTTTATGTACATAATAACGTTATTCGTTCCAGTGCAAGTGGCATCAAATTCGGAACGGTATCAAGAGGGAATTACCGCAATTTTAAAATAATCAAGAATACTGTTTACAATACACTTCGGTCAGCTATTGTACTTACTGCACCAGATGGCGGGAATATTGAAGATATTTTTGTTGACAGTCTGTATGGCTACAATGTAGGAAACCCCATTTACCTGAGAATAGGAGACCGCTGGGCTGCCGAAAGAGGACCGGGCTCAATTAAAAACATTATCATTCAAAATGTGAAAATAAATGTAGCAGCACAAAAACCGGATACCGCTTACGAATATGAAGGACCTATAGAAGATTTGCCCCGAAATATTTCTCCCTCTTCCATAGTGGGAATACCCGATCATCCTGTAACTAATGTGACCTTAAGAAATATTGAAATTACCTATCCGGGAAGAGCTAATCCCAACTATGCCTTTCGCGGTACCCGGCCCGAAGATTTGGAAAAGATACCGGAGATGGCAACGTCCTATCCCGAGTTTTCGCAGTTTAAAGAATTGCCCTCCTGGGGATTTTATTTTCGCCATGCCCAGAACGTTAGTTTCGACAATGTAATTTTAAAAGCAATAAACCGTGATTATCGTCCGGCAATAGTGGTTCAGGATTCAAAAGATATCTCTTTTAAAAATATAAAATACCTCGAACCCGGAAAGAAATCAAAACAACTGGTCACTTACAAATCATCCAATGTTAAAAGATTACCATAATATGTACAGCTCAAGATTGTATATAACTACTGTGTTGATTTTACTGTTTACTTTTAACGTATCAGCTAAAGATTACAATGTCCGCGATTTTGGGATTAAAGGAGATGGGATAAGTGTAAATACTGCTTCAATTCAATATGCCATTGACTTTATAAGCGGAAATGGGGGAGGACGTTTAATTTTTAAAACCGGAACATATAAAACAGGTACCATTTATCTTAAATCGGATGTTACCTTACACTTTGAATCGGGCGCCACCCTGTTGAGTACTGCAAACCCCAATGATTTTGTTAAGGATAAAGATATCGGTTGGATGTCTATGATTTTTGCAAAGCATCAGCAAAATATCGGCATCACCGGCCCGGGTGTGATTGACGGACGAGGATTTAAGACCGCCACCACAATGCTCAACTATATTTACAATGGTATTTACACCGATCAATTGTTATACGACCGGCCAAGGGAATGGAACAGACCTGAAAATATCCACTTTCGTGAGTGCAGGAACGTTACCATAAAGGATATCACTTTAAAAGATCCTGCCAGTTGGAACCAAACCTACGACCAGTGTACCAACGTAGTAGTGGATGGAATAAAAGTAGACAGCAAATCTTACTGGAATAATGACGGCATTGATATAGTTGACTGTGACAGTGTGATTATCCGAAACAGTTATTTTGATGCTGCGGATGATGTGATCTGTTTTAAATCGCACGACTCAGCTAAAATTTGCCAGAATGTAATTGTAGAAAACTGCACCGGCAGGTCAAGTGCAAACGGATTAAAATTTGGAACGGTTTCAAGAGGAGGCTTCAGGAACTTTACCGTCAAAAATCTTACATTCTTCGACACCTACCGTTCTGCAATTACTTTTGCAGCAGTAGATGGTGCAATAGTAGAGAATATTTTTGTGGATGGAGTTCATGCGGTGAACACAGGTAATGCCATTTACTTACGTATTGGAGAAAGATGGAGTAAGGGCAAACAACCGGTAATGAAAAATATCACCATTCGGAATGTATACGCAGAAATTCCAAAACAAAAACCAGATGCCGGATATAACTACGAGGGACCTGTTGAAGACCTGCCGAGAAATATCTCACCCGCAAGCATCATCGGATTACCTGGTCACCGTATAGAAAATGTCACACTCGAAAATATAGAAATTGTTTACCCGGGAGGCGGAGATTCACTATATGCAAAAAGAGGTCTGAGCTCTACTGAACTGAATAGTGTACCCGAAATGCCTGCAGCCTATCCTGAATTCTCACAGTTCAAAGAGTTACCTGCATGGGGCTTTTATTTACGTCATGCCGATAATATAACATTCAATAATGTAACGCTTCGTACTGAAAAGACTGATTACCGTCCGGCTATAGTATTAGATGATATTAAAGAAGCTGCCTTTAATAATACTAATGTCACAGTGCAAGGAGAAAAAAAGGAAATAAAAGAACAGATATTTCCATATCAATCCGATAAAATCATTATTCGTTAAGTTCATTACAACTGCAAACCATGTTTCGAATTTTGTATATTTTTTCAATAGCATATTCTTTGTTGTCAACCACAGCTGAAGCAAAAGACTACAAAGCCTCCATGTTTGGGATTATGTCCGACGGGGTAACCCTAAACACAGGCTCCATACAAAAAGCAGTTAATTATATAAGTGAAAATGGCGGTGGCAGATTGGTATTTTATGTTGGGCGATATCTTACCGGCTCCGTTGAATTGAAGTCGAATGTAACCATTCAGCTTGAAGAAGGTGCTGTACTTGTAGGTATACCTTCAATCTATGATTATTTTTCACAGGGAAAATTCCATGCCCTGCTGTATAGTGAGGGTCAAAAAAATATTTCCCTTACCGGAAAAGGAGTCATTATTGGAAATGGTGCATCACTTATAAAAAACAGGGATATACAATTGGCAAAAGGATATATCAGAAATACTGATATACCGGATATGCCTGGTTTAATACAGTTCAAAAAATGTGACAGCATTTTGATCTCAGGAATTATATTAATGCACGGTGCCGGAGACATCATCAGTTTTTACGAAACAAACCAGGTAAGTATTAACGGTATCACCATTAAGAATAAGGGATTGCCGGGTTGTGGATTAAAGTTATTTGGAGTGCATTCGCTTTCATTATCCGACTCGTATATTCAAACCTCGGGAATAGAAATAACTGGAGAGGGGAATAACCAGCATATTCAAATCTCAACAACTAAAAATGCAACAGGAAAACCCATAAAACTACTACAGCAAAAAATATGAAAAGAAGAAAATTTTTACTCAACGGTATAGGCCTTTTGCCCGGAGTAGTACTGGCTAATCATTTAGCATTATTTAATGATGAAACTTTGCTTACAGCACATTCCTTAAAAGAAGGGGATTTATATGATATTTTCAAAGAACCTGATACCCGGTATAGGCCCTTTGTACGCTGGTGGTGGAATGGTGATAAAGTTAAAAAAGAAGAACTTGCCAGGGAACTTCGGTTATTAAAAGATGCAGGCATTTCAGGTGTTGAAATTAATCCGATAGCCTTCCCTTCCCAAACGGATGATATGAATATTAAGTCGCTGGATTGGCTGAGCGATGAATGGCTGGATATGTTGAAGTTTACTTTTGAAGAAGCGAAATCACTGGGTATGACCTGCGATTTGATTGTAGGTACGGGTTTCCCTTTCGGCGGTGAATTTTTAACAGATGATGAGCGTTCAAAAGTTATTACACTTGGAGTAAAAAAATTTGAAGGACCACTAAATGAAGAGTTTTCATTGTTTGATCTGTACAAAGAAGCAGATCCCCAGATTTCTAATCCTTACACGGGTCGTAAACCCGAGATGTTGTCGGTAAAATTAGTACCCGATCCTCTGCATAGTATTGAAGAAGTTAAAGACTTGTCGGATCAGATAAAAAATGGAACTATAAAAGTGTCTGTGCCCGAGGGCAAATACGCCATCTATACCCTTGTTAAAATGGAAGGCTTTCAAAAAGTTATCGTTGGTGCTCCGGGTGGCAGGGGACCTGTAGTTAATCACCTTGATAAAAATGCAGTTAACAAATATCTCAACAGAATATCCAACAGCATTAAAGAAAAAATAGGCCCGTTCCCATCCAACTTCAGATCATTCTTTGTAGACAGTATGGAACTGGAAGGTGCTAATTACACTAAAGGCATCTTCGAAGAATTTAAGAAAAGAAGAGGCTATGATATTTTTCCTTATCTCCCTTTTATTCTTCATAAAATTGGGGGAATGGGTAATAATTATCGTCCGGATTATACTGTGGAGACAGGAGCATCATTAAAATCAATGCTCGAAAGAATGCGTTATGACTGGGCTTTAACCAACACTGAGATATTTCACGAAAATTTTGTGGAGCCATTTGCTCAATGGTGCAGAGAGAATAAAGTAAAATCAAGGGCACAGGCTTACGGCCGAGGTTATTTTTTACTTGAAGGAAGCTTTTCAATTGATATACCGGAATGTGAAACCTGGCTTAAGTATGGTATAGGCAAAGATATTTCTGAAGAAGAATATACCCGGTACCCCTGGCACCTTGGCGAAGGCTATACTATGATTAATAAATATGTATCCTCTGCCGCACATTTAAAAAATAAAAAACTCATCAGCTCAGAAGAATTGACCAATACACAAATGGTGTTCAATGAATCGCTGGAAATATTTAAGATAGCCGGCGACCAAAGTACCATCTCAGGTGTAACGCAACCGGTATTTCATGGCTTTAACTATTCACCCCCAGACGCACCTTTTCCGGGATGGATAAGGTGGGGTGGATATTTTAATGAAAAAAATACAATTTGGCCTTATCTCCATTTGTATACTGATTACAGGGCACGGTTGTCTGCATTACTGCAACAGGGAACCATGTATGCAGACATCGCATTATTAGCACCAATACCTGATATGTGGGCAACGCTCAGTGCCCAGAACGAACCATTCCCTCAATATGTATATCCCGCTTATCAAATGCTGATATGGGAATCTATCCATCAGAATGGTAATGCCTGCGATTATGTTTCCGAACAGGTAATCAACAATTCAGAAATTCGTGACGGAATTCTGAAGTATGGCAACAGAAAATATCATACAGTTTTTTTAATTGAAGTGCGGGGAATGAGCGTTGCTACAGTTCAGAAACTACATGATTTTGTATCAACAGGCGGAAGAGTATTTTGCATTGAAACTTATCCCGATCACAACCCGGGCTGGCAACAGCAGGGAGAAAAAGATAAGGAAGTAAGAGCATGGATAGAAAAGATGAAACAGATTGCTGATCGTTTTATTCTGATAAAAAAACCGGAAACTGATTTTTGCGGTTGGTTTGCCAGCATACAGGAAAAATATAGAATCTCACCTTACGTAAAAATTAAAAGCCCCCGCAGATTTATTACTCAGGTAAGATATCAAATGCCGGGTGCAGAAGTTTTTTTCTTTATTAATTCAAGTGATAGTCATAATTATACACTCGAAGCTACCTTTCAGCAAAACATTACACGGGGTAATACTGCTTGGATATGGGATGCAGTCAATGGGGAAAGATACAGGCTCCGGTTGGATCAGAACAAACTAAATATACCACTCGGTCCTGCAGCTTCAGCAATTATTGTTTTCAATAAAGATAAAGGAGAAACATATTTTGAGCCACAACCTTTAGATGGAGATTTCGCTGAACTTAAAGCTCAAAAACCATGGAACGTTAAGTTGCAGCATTATGCCGGGCATTTTGAAAGTGTTGAAATGAAAACATTAAAAGATCTGAAAACAATTCCGGAGTATGCACATTTTGCAGGAACAATTCGTTACAAAAATATTTTTACTGTAGATGATCCAAAAAAATACAGGTATCTCAATTTGGGAAAAGTTTACGGTATATCGCAGGTAACGGTAAATGGTAAAGAAGCGGGCACCCAATGGTTTGGCAACAGGATATACAGTATTGGCAAACTATTACAGAAAGGGGAAAACATCATCGAAATATCAGTGGTGACTGTATTACTCAATTACATGAAAACCTTAACCAACAATAAAATTGCCCAGAAGTATACTAACGAAAACAGGAACGATCAGCCGCTTCAATCATTGGGACTGGCAGGAGATGTGATCATTTATTAACACAAAATGACATCGTCTGGTTAAACCTGATTTTACTTCAAATAAAACAATAGTATTCCGGCATTCGTAATATTATCTTCCTCCTATTGAAGGATTATGCACGAAATGTACAGGACTTTGTCCCAAATCTTTTGAAGTGGCAACAGCTATACCCCGCTGATTTGCATTATTTGTTGCACAATAAAAATGATAGACTATCCCATTGTGTTTCACTACAGATGATTTGTGTGCATACTGATTATCGTATAGCTCCGAAGGTTCTATTAAGTTTGGACCCTTCCAGTCTGTCCAGTGAATCAAATCATTTGAACAGGCAAACCGGTTGAATGCTCCTTTAGTTGGACCCCACCATGCCCCAAAATAAAACATTACCCATATTTTATTAATCCTGGTAATAAAAGGGTCACCCGTTATCCCCTGATGGTGATCAAGCACCGGGCCTTCACCGAATCGTTTCCAATGAATCATATCTTCCGACACAGCCATTGCTATACGTTCGGCATGATGATCTTTGTTAACACCCGAGATGCCTTTTGCATTGTAGTACATTACAATAGGATAACCGATAGTATTACTCTTATCCCAAATAACATTGCTTTTATATAATGTAATATTATCCCACCAGCCTGCGTCTTTATCGTATATAGTCAACACCGGTTTGCTGATACGCTGCCATTCCTTCAAAGCAGCCGGGTCCTTCTTAGTATAAGCCATTCCAATAGACAATACTCCCGCTTCATAACCGGATGTATGGCCGCCAAGATAAGACATCCAGTAACTGCCATTATACCGTTGAAGGCCATAACTCCCGCCCCATTCATAATCCTGTAATGCAACGTATCCTGCTTTTTGATTACTATCCCAATAAGAAGAATCTGAGAACGACATGATTTTTCCAAGGTTTTCCCAATGCAACAAATCTTTGCTTTTTGCAATAAAAGTTTCATATCCCCGGCCGTTATAAACAATATAAGTCATATACCAGTATTTTCCTTTTCTAAAAACACTGGGACTGTCAAAAGCCAGTGAGTCATGAGAAGGTGCAATTACCAACCCGTATTTATAAGGTGTTTTAATTTCAGCATATATCTCTTCCATCACTTTGTCCGGAACATTTACCTCGCCAAATTGTGCATATGTTATGCGATAGTTCATTAATAAAAAAAACAACAGAATAACTGAATGTACAGCGGTCATAACTTCCTTTTGTTTACCTGCTAAAATATTTTATTTCTGGTTTACAAAGTGCAAAGGGAGAATATCAAAAAGTATAAATAAAATGACATTTTCTATAATTAAGAAACATTTAATTAAATATAGCTTTATTAGACCAAACCGCTGCAGATGGACTATCCTACTTTTTTATTAATACCCCCGAAGGGTTACTATACAAACTGCAATTGTTTGTTCATTCAAATTCAGTACAATCCATTTACCAACTAAACATCCTTTACAATGAAGAAAATGCTAATTTTTTTGTTCTTCTTTCTGCTTTGCATTAGCTACGGTGTACAAGCGCAGATATCTGTATCCGGAAAGGTTACAGATGCTAATGGCAGTGTAATGCAGGGAGTAAATGTTGCCGTTAAAGGCACTACAACAGGAACAGCTACAGGGCCCGATGGCAGATTTTCAATTTACAATGTGCCTTCTGTCAATTCTGTTTTGATATTTTCTTATATCGGATTTATAACGGAGGAGGTAGTAGTGGGCAACAAAACCTCATTTAATATCACCTTAACTACCGGTCAGGCATCAATGGATACATTGGTAGTGGTAGGTTATGGAACAGCCAAAAAAGCTGAATTTACAGGATCTGCTACAGCAGTAAACTCAAATATTATTAATGCCCAGTCCAACACTACTGTTACCAGGGCACTTGAAGGAGTAGTACCGGGGTTACAGGTATCAGCAATTGACGGGCAACCAGGATTGGATATGGGTATACGTCTCCGCGGGGTTAGCTCTACCAGTCAAAACAGTTCGAATGCTTTGATAGTGATTGATGGTGTTCCATCATTGTATCCCAACGAACTTGCGTCTATAAATCCCAAAGACATTGAAAGCATCACAGTATTAAAGGATGCTGCTTCCACCGCAATTTATGGCTCCCGTGGAGCTAATGGCGTAGTACTGGTGACTACTAAGAAAGGAAGGGGTGGGAAAGTAAAAATCACTTATAGTACCCGTTTAGGCTACAATTACCTTTCTAATTCTTTACGTCCGGATTTGATACATGACGCTAAAAATTTTTATGAATATACCTGGCTTTCCATTTACAATTCTGTACGTTATGGTGTGGCAGGAACAAGTTCTACAAACGGAACCTATAGTACAAACCTGAAGAATCCTAACATGTCGCACGAAGACGCGGCATTGTTTGCAAGCCAGCATTTATTCGATTATAATGGAAGTATGACAAACTTTAGCCGAAATGTTTTAGGCAACTGGATGTTGTATAATGTTCCAGGAGCCTCTTATACAGCAACGGGTAGCGGTGGTAATGCCAGTGCAACCATGACCGGTGCATACCTGGTCAATACAGATGGCAAACTAAACCCTGAGGCAAAATTGCTTTTTCCGGCGGGTTCTTACGACGATTATTTTATCAACCGTCCGTTCCGGCAGGAGCATAATCTTTCAGCCGCCGGAGGTTCAGACCGGATGGATTATTTTATATCTGCAGGTTTACAGGAAGACCCATCATATATAACCGGATCAACTTTCAAACGATATAATTTCCGGTCGAATGTCAACGCCCGTATTACCAGTTGGTTAAAGGTGGGAGCTAATACAAGTTTTACCTATCGCAATACTCAAAGCCCTGCTACAAGATTTGGGCGTAACCCGGGTACAGTGTCTCAAAACGTATTTCGCTGGGTAAATTCCGGCAACCCATTAGTATCTCTTTTTGCCCGCGATGAAGCCGGCAATATTATAAAGAACCCTGATGGCACCAATAAAGTAGTTGACAACCAGGGACAGAGCTATTCACCTTTGGGTCCTACCACTAACCAACGATATGCAATTAATCTGCCCAAACTGTTAGACCAGGATATTGACAGGAGCATATCAAATGATTTGAACCTGCGCGGATATGCCACTATCAGCTTTTTAAAAAACTTTAGCTTCACTGCTAATCTTGCTTACGAACGGTTTTCAGAAAACCGTAAAAGATATGGTAATATGCAAACAGGGCAGGCACAGAACGTAGGGGCCTTGGCTGTGCTGACCAACAATACAAACATCCTCAATAGCCAGCAGCTTTTAAACTGGAACAAGGATTTTGGTCTGCATTCCATCTCTGCTTTAGCAGGTCATGAATATTATCAATGGACAAATGATGTTGTCAATTTTGCTTCTGCATATTCGCTCATAAATGAATTTACAGGTGCCGGAAATTTCACAAGCCGTTATAATACCGCCGGTGCACCATTTGGCGCTCCCGGAGTAGGTGGTGATGTAATAAGAATGGAAAGCTATTTCGGCAGGGTTAATTACAATTTCGACCGGAAATATTTTTTTGAAGGTTCTTTCAGAAGAGATGGTTCTTCCAAATTCAGATATGCTAAGGATCGCTGGGGGAGTTTCTGGTCTGCAGGTTTAGGATGGTTGATAACAGCAGAGAAATTTATGGCCGGAACAGGAAAATGGCTGGATGAACTGAAACTAAGGGCCAGCTATGGCGTTATTGGAAATGAAAGCGGTATCGGAAACTATTCTGGCTATCAGATATGGACATTCAGCGCAAACTATGCTGATGCCTCTAACGGAACCGGAGTACCCAAGAGCTTCAATTTATCACAGGGATTTCTACCCAATACCGGTTTAACCTGGGAGAATACCCACACTTTTGATGCTGGTATTGACTTTGCATTATTCAACCGTAGACTAAATGGCTCGATTGACTACTATCGAAAACTTACTGTAAACTCAGTTTTCTCCAACCCCAGACCCTATTCTCTGGGGCAGACTTCTCTCATTATGAACAATGCACATTTGACTAATCGTGGATTTGAAATAGAATTAAATGCTGACATTATTCGCAATAAAAATATAAGGTGGAATGTAGGCATCACAGGCACGCACTACAGAACAATCTTGTCGAAAGTGCCTGCAGGCGTTGGCGTACCTCAACTTGGAGGCAAGTTTACCGGCACTGTTGACGGATGGGCAAAATCCGGTGGTGGTTCCACTCCGGTACCGGTATATTTACGTGGAGAGGGCTTAGATTATTACAATACCTATTTGTATTTGTATAAAGGAGTTGACCCTAATACAGGTCTTCCATTGTTCCAGCACACCGTAACACAGGCCGATCACGATAACGGAAGGTTTACATCTGATGCTATAGGCTCTTATGTAAACACTACCAATTACTCTCTGGCAAATCAATATTCAACAGGAGATGTTTTACCAAAATGGATCGGAGGGTTCACTACCGCACTTTATTACAAAAACTTTGACTTAAGCGCTGTACTTGCTTATCAGTTTGGGGGCAAGTTCTTCAGTGTATCTTATGCCAACGGGTATTACAGGAGTGGCGAAATTGATGGCGGTTTATCAAGGGAATTATTAAATAATACATTCACTCCCGACCGCCCCAATGCAAAGTTTCCTATGCAGTTTTACAGCGGAGATGCACGGTATACCGGTGGGTCTACTATTGGTTCATGGGCTTACACCGATATGTCCTTGTTTAATGCCGGGTATCTGAATATTAAAAATATAAGCCTGGGGTATAAGTTTAGCGAAACTTTATTGCGGAGGTTCTCTATTGATGGGCTGAGGATTTACATTTCAACGGACAATTTAGCCATGTTCACTTCTCATTCAGGAATCGATCCGCGATTGTCGCTGGTAAATGGGATGGAAGTAGGAGCTGATTATTATCTCCCCATGAGCTCTGTGAATTTTGGAATTGATATTAATTTCTAATCAAGCAAATTGATGTTAAACATTTCAGATATGAAAACAATTAAAAAATATTTAGCAGGTATTCTTGCAGCTACAATACTCTTCACCGTTAGTTGCTCAAAAAAACTGGATGTACCTCCACCAAATCAGTTGCAGGATCAACAGATAAGAGATCTGCTGGCTAATGGTACACCCGAACAGATAAAATTAATTATTGGAAGTATGGCCAACAGCATGCCTTTATTATTTAATCTCAGTGGTATATTTTCCATGGGCGTAGCTGATATTTCGTATTATACCAACCAGGGATTGAATGTAATGCGGTCCCTCGAGTCAAATGATATGGTGCTTGGTGATCAACCGATATCAAATATTCTGGCGGGCTCAATAGAATACAATCTAGGAAACTTTCAAAGCTCAAATGGCGGTGCTAATAATGCAGCATTCTGGTATTACGCCTGGGGATTAATTACAAAGGCCAACCAGATGCTTGGTTTCCTTACTGATGATATCGTTGGTAATGATGCCTTTTTACAAAATGCAAAAGCACGGGGACTTGTGGTAAGAGCATACGCATATAATTTTCTGATGGAAAATTACCAGGACGCCTACATGCAGGGAGGTAAAGCTAAAGCCGGAATGCCTTTATATACTGAGTTTAATCCCAACCAGGAGTATAAGGCGCGCTCTTCGTCCGACGAAACATATACGTTTATAAAAAAAGATATTAATGATGCTATTACCCTCCTTCAGGCTGCAGGTACAGGGTATACTTCGGATCTCACCGATATAGACCTCGGCGTTGCTAATTTCATCTTAGCACGCATCACACTGGTTACAGGAGATTGGGCAGGGGCAGTTACAGCCTGCAATAATATTTTATCTAACAATCCCAATTTGATGAATGAATCAGAATACGGGGGCAGAAATACCGGCACCCCGGGTAATCCTGAATTTAATCCTGCTGATAATGGATTTCTTAATAATGCAAAAAATCCTGAAGTGATATTAGGCTTCCCGTTAGGTACAGCAGTGACTTATTTTAATAATCTGATGAACCCCTTCGGATCAGGATATGGCGGGTTAAACCAGGCCTACAAACGAATTGATGAAAGGTTATATAATAAGATATCCGATGACGACTATCGTAAAGATTGTTTTCAGGACAATACTGCCTTTGGCAATTTTACCTATCCTTCAAACGGTACGGTTAATACTTTACCTTCTTATATCAATTTTAAATTTGCAGCTACGAAGGGTTTGGATGGTGTGAATATCCACTCCAACGAAACCACTTGCTTTTATATGCGTACCTCCGAAGTAAGGTTAATGAAAGCAGAAGCCCTGGCACAACAAAGCGGGCACGACAACGAAGCAAAAGATGTATTAAATGAACTGCTTGCTGCCCGTACCCGCAGTGGCGCTACTACATTGACCTGCGACAACTATCCTGCTATGGCAGGTATGACTGCCCTTCAAATGGTACAACTGCAAACCCGCATTGAAATGTGGGGTGAAGGCGGTCTTGAATTCTATAATAATAAACGCTGGAATATTCCGGTAGACAGAAGCAACTCTGCCAATCATATTAATAAAGGAAGCCTTACAGTTCCTCAAATGACAATTGAAATTCCAATTGATGAAATGAATAACAACCCCCTGATGGAACAGAATAAGTAACGATATTTTTTTCACTCAAATAGACTACTTCCGAAAGCAAGTAGTCTATTTGTTTTTTAGACACCACCTGATTCGATTGAATAATTTATAATTTCTGCCTAAAGAATCTCCATGATGTCTTAACACCAAAAACAAAATACCGGACATGTATAATGCTCTTAATACCTGTTTCAGATTTTTGCCCTTCGTCCTGGCTTTATTTGAGGTCTTGCTGCTTCAGTTTAAAACACCATTTAAGAAAACCGAAATTGAGGTTATTCATTTACGTTGCGAGTATATGACAAATCCTTTAGGAATTGACAACACACATCCTGCACTGAGCTGGGAGTTGGTATCACCTCACAGAAATAAAAGGCAAACTGCCTACGAAATAGTTGTGGCAAGCGATACATTTAAAATAAACAACTTTAAAGCCGATATATGGTCCACCGGGAAAATAAAAAGCAGCGAAACCAAACAAATAATATTTGCCGGTAATCCATTAGAATCCGGGAAAATGTATTATTGGAAAGTAAGAGTATGGGATGAATCCGGTAACAGTAGCGGTTGGAGCGAAATACAATTTTGGTCAACAGGAATGTTAGATAGCCGGGATTGGAAAGCTCAATGGATTGGAGCCAAACCAATTGACCCAATCACAGATCAGGACAAATATGTTATTCCTCCTTCACCATTATTGAGGAAATCATTCAATGTTGCTAAAAACATTCAGAGAGCAACTTTATATGCCACAGCACTTGGCGTTTACCAGGTTTATCTAAACGGAGAAAAAGCCGGAGATTATATTCTGGCACCAGAATGGACAGATTACTCCAGGCGGGTACAATATCAGACCTACGATGTGACTGCATTAACAAAACAGGGCGATAACGTATTAGGCGCTGTACTTGCAGATGGCTGGTATGCGGGTAGTTTATGGTCGCATTTCTATCGCGGCAAATATGGTTTTAACAGAAGATTTTTTGCACAATTAAATTTAGAATATACTGACGGCACAAAAGAAATAATTACATCTGATGCGGGTTGGAAAATATTAAATGATGGACCCATCAGAGAATCTTCAATCTTTGACGGTGAAGTTTTTGATGAACGGTTTTATCCACAGGGTTGGATGAATGCGGGTTTTGATGATAGTAAATGGGATAATGTATATGTTGATAAATCAGTTTCTGTAAACCTCAATGCACAACCTAATCCTCCAATCAGGGTAGTTAAACAACTACATCCAATAAACGCATTTGAAGTCAGAAAAAACAGGTATGATCCAACTACCTGCATATTTGACATGGGACAAAATATGGCCGGCCGGATTAGCCTGAAACTCCCCGTCAACCCGGGCAGAAAAATAGTTATCAGGTACGCAGAAATGCTGAATCCGGATAGCACACTTTACACTGCAAATCTCAGAAATGCAAAACCGGCAGATATTTATATTCCGGGTAAAGAACATAGTATAGAATTTGAGCCTGCTTTCACATATCATGGATTCAGGTATATAGAAATAACCGGTTTATCAAAACTTCCAGGGCTAACAGAAATAACCGGCAAGGTGTTGGCATCTTCATCACCGATAGTATCAGCCTTCGAAACCTCCAGCGAAGACATCAATCGCTTATGGAATAATATTCTGTGGACACAGCTTGGAAATATGCATGGCATACCAACCGATTGCCCGCAGCGTGATGAACGTTGCGGATGGATGGGCGATGCCCAGGTGTTTGCCCAGTCTGCTATGTACAATATGGATATGGAGGCATTTTATACAAAGTGGTTGAGAGATATCCGAGATGAGCAAACATCAGAAGGAAGGTTACCAAACTATGCACCCTATATTACAGGCAGCCTGCGCTATTATGACGCCCCCGGCTGGACTGATGCAAGCATAATTATTCCGTGGGAAGTATATTTGAATTACGGCAACAAACGAATACTCTCGGATAATTTTGAAATGATGAGGAAGTTTATTGATAATATATGTATCAAAAACCCATCACTCATACGAATAAACGAAGTTGGCCAAAACTATGGTGACCATCTGAATGGCAACACCATTAAATCACCTGACTACCCGGCTGAGGGCGGAGCAATCCCTACTGATGTTTTTAATACAGCTTATTTTGCCTATTCTGCCAGGCTTTTGTCTAATATTTGCAAGGTATTGCAGCAACAAAAATACTTCAGACATTACGATTCACTTGCGACAGCTGTTCGCAGTGCTTTTATAAAAAATTTTATTGAAGCAGACGGCACTGTTAAAGGCAATACACAAGCGGGTTATGCATTAGCTCTTGAATTTGATCTTGTTCCCGGTCATTTGAAACAACATGTAGTTCAAAAAATGATTGATGCCCTAAAAGCATATAGTTTACGGATTTCAACAGGTATCCATACTACTGAAAGGCTAATGAATCAGATCAGTATTAATGGCTTCAATGATATTGCATATCGTCTTTTAGAAAGTCACCGATTTCCTTCCTGGCTGTATTCCATAGATCAGGGTGCCACAACCATCTGGGAAAGATGGGACGGGTATGTGAAAGGCAGAGGTTTCCAGGATGAAAATATGAATTCATTTAATCATTATGCTTTAGGAGCAATTGGTGAATGGATGTACAAATATATTTTAGGAATCAGACCCGATGAATCATCACCGGGATACAAGCATTTTTTTATCCAACCTGTTCCCGGTGGATCACTCAGATGGGCAAAAGGTTTCTACCACTCAGTTGCAGGTACTATCGGGGTGAACTGGGAACAGACAAACGGATTATTCAACTTAGAAGTGACAATACCCGTAAATACAACAGCCACGATATATCTTCCGTCAACCGACACTTCAGCCATCACTGAAAGCGGAAGTCCACTCACTGGCAGAAAAGATATCAGGATTAAAAAGAACCGGAATAACAACGTAACCTGTACTATCGGATCCGGACAATATCAGTTTCAGGTAAAATACAATCAGCAAAAATGACAATTATACTATCAACAGAAAAATGTTATTACTGTTTCATTTTTCTAAATTGTTCAGGAGAAAGTCCAGTTTTTTCTTTAAATAATTTTGAAAAATAAAAAGAAGATTTGAAGTTCAGATCTAAGGCTATTTCCTTTATTTGTTTAGAGTGATCAGCTAACAGGGTTTTTGCTTTTTCAATTTTCAGTTGCAGCAGATACTGATGAGGTGCGATGCCTGAGTAGGATTTAAAAGCCTTGCGAAACCAGGCATAACTCACATTCAGTTCTTTCGATACATTTTCAATGGCAATATCCTGATCAATATTTGTACGGAAAATAATCCTTGCTTTATTAATAATAGATTCGGTAATATCTTCCTCTTTAAAATTTTTTTGCTTCGCCAGTGTATGGATTTGCCCGAGCAGATGCATTACAATACCTGCCACCATCGGCTGATAACCTGTTTTCTCATTTTTTGTTTTTTCAATAATCTCAAGCATTAAGTTGATAGTTTTTTCAAGAATACCAAGATATAATATGGGCTTACGTGGATGAAAAAATTTTTGCTTTACAAGATTTTCCATAATTGGGCCTTTAAAGCCCACCCAGTATTCATCCCATCCGTTTACTTCATTAGGTTTAAACCGGTGCCATTCACCAGGGAAAAGTAACAATATCGTTCCTTCTTTTATCACGCTTTTTCTACAGCTCTCCGATTCAAAAACACCTTCCCCCTTAGCTATATAAATTATCTGATACTCATCCAATACCCTTCCTTTGTTCCAGGTAAAATAATGGTGAGCTGGATGTTGCACCGAAGGATAAATTTCATTTTCAGATATCCTGTTGCAACCCGCATTTAAAACATGAAGCCCCCAGCTTTCATCCTCATCACTTGTAGGCAGATATTTATAGTAATTCATCATACTCAAAAATATTCAGATCAAAACCTATATGCGAAATATCAATTTACACATTTCCTTCGAAAATATGCTGATGTAAATTCGTTTTGAGAAATAGAAAACCGGGCGGGCTGTGAAAAGAATTCTTATTGATATATTAAGAGTGTAAGGGAGCGCTGAATCATATTTCATCTTTTACAAACAATACATCAAGTACCGTATGTTGATATTGAACCATTCTATCCTGTTAAAATTATTACGCATGCACAGGTCTTTTTTTTGTACAGTTTTGATAACACTATTCCTGCTTTTTAATCCCTCACCGGGGATTAGTCAAAATCCTGCAAATATTGCTGACAAAAACAATTTTAAATTTCTGCAAAGCAAATTTTTATCACCCGGCAAAGCTTACGGAAGCGCTCCATTATGGGTTTGGCATACCAAAGTAACCAGAACTATTATTGACTCCATGATGCAGGAATTCAAAGACAACGCTTTTGGCGGTGTAATGGTGCATCCCCGGCCAGGGCTTATCACTGAATATTTATCGCCCGACTGGTACGACCTATACCAATATACTATACAAAAAGGGAAAGCATTAGGTTTAGATGTATGGATATATGATGAGAACTCCTATCCTTCCGGTTTTGCCGGAGGTTATGTTCCGGATCAGATGCCGGAATCATATAATCAGGGACAGATGCTGCACATGACAAAAGCAGCAACATTGCCTGAACAAACCGGTAATACTTATATCGCCCTGAAAGAAGAGAATGGAAACATTATTGATATCAGCAAGAACCTGAATGCAGAAAAAGGAAAACCAGGGAATTACTACCTGTTTACAAAAGAGTTTTACAAAAAGCAGGAAGGCACTGTTGGCCCACCTGAATTTCCTTATGTAGACCTTATGGTAAAAGGGGTTACCGAAAAATTTCTGGAGGTAACGATGAAGGGATATGAAAGGATTGCAGGAAATGAGTTTGGAAAAACTGTTCCCGGTTTGTTTTCTGATGAGCCAAGTATTCCCACACGCGGCTCCGGTAATGTACGCTGGACACCTGATCTCTTCAGCACATTTAAACAGCAATGGGGATACGACCTGCAAACACATCTCCCCTCACTGTTTGAAAAAACGGGCGACTGGAAAAAAATAAGACATAACTATCAGCAAACCCTTTTGCAATTATTTATTGATCGCTGGTCGAAACCTATGCATGCCTATATGGAGAAACATAACCTGAAATGGACAGGTCACTACTGGGAACATGGATGGCCCGACCCCGGAGAAGGTCCGGATAATATGGCAATGTATGCATGGCACCAGCAACCAGGTATAGATATGTTGTTTAATCAGTTTGATGAAGTAAGCCCACATGCACAGTTTGGCAATATCCGCTCAGTAAAGGAACTGGCAAGCGTAGCTAATCAATTAGACAAACAAAGAGCGCTTTGCGAAACATATGGCGGTGGCGGTTGGGAACTCAGATTTAAAGACATGAAACGGCTGGGCGACTGGCAATATGCACTGGGTGTAAATTTTTTGAATCAACACCTTTCTATGATGACACTTACCGGGGCAAGAAAATATGATTATCCGCAAAGCTTTTCCTATCATACTCCCTGGTGGCCGTATTACAAAACTATCAATCAATATTTTGAAAGGCTATCTTTTGTGCTATCGCAGGGCAGCCAGCAAAATCACATTTTGATTATCGAACCCACAAGCTCTGCATGGATGTATGCAGGACCCGAAGATAAGCATGAGGAATTGAATGCTATTGGTAAAAATTTTCAGCAATTTATTACCCAACTCGAAAAAGCACAGGTAGAATATGACTTAGGTTCGGAAAACATCATTAAAGATCATGGGAAAACAGAGGATGGAAAATTTATAGTTGGCAATCGTGCTTATACTACGGTGGTTATACCGCCCGGTATGGAAAATATAGACAGTGATACCTATAAATTACTGAAAGCATATACAGAAGCAGGTGGTAAAGTATTGCAGTTTGATACATTGCAACGGATAGATGGCGCACTTAAAAATGAATTGCAAAATATCAGTGGCACAGGTAAACATATTCTGAAGTTTGAAAAACTTTCCCCTTCAATTATTGATCAACAGTTCAGACAGGATGATCTTCAGTTTAACCCGGAGGATGCATCTGCAATTGGTGGCGATCTCTACCACCATAGAAGGATGATGAAAGACGGGCAGATCATTTTTCTTTCGAATGCAAGTATGGCATCAGCAGCTAAAGGGACATTGAAAGTAAATGGAAAGGATGCATTGCAGATGAACCTATTTACAGGACAAATAATTGATTATCCCGACCAGGTACAATCGGGTAAAACTACAGTACAATTTAATATTCCGCCTGCCGGAAGTTTATTACTCTTTATTGCAGATAAAAAACAACAGGGATTCCTAAAACCCAAGCCGGCTACCGGTAAAACAATTGTAAAAGGCACAACAATCCAGACCATTCGTCCGTCGGAAAACACTTTGATGATTGATTTCTGCGACCTGCAGTTTGGAAACACCCTTATGAAAGATACCCATGTTGGTATGGCATCCAGAACTGTATTCAGACACTATGGTTTCAACAAAAACCCCTGGAACCACCAGGTACAATTCAAAGATCATATCGTAGCAAGAGATACTTTTTCCGTTGGTACGGGTTTTACAACTACCTATCGTTTTATCATTGATGATGGTGTACGCTTTGAAAAATTTCGTGCAGTGGTTGAACAGGGAAATCTCTGGAAAGAAATAAAAGTGAATGAAATACCGGTAAGACCCGTTGCCGGTAAATGGTGGTTAGACAGATCATTCGCTGTTTTACAAATAGGTAAATATTTAAGAACAGGTGAAAACACATTGTCGCTTACCGTAAATCCCATGAGTGTGTTTGCAGAAATTGAGCCTGTATATATTCTTGGAGATTTCAACCTGCAATCGGCAGATAAAGGGTTTAAAATTGTTCCCTCAACACCATTGCATACTGGAAGCTGGAATGAACAGGGGCTACCGTTATACGGATTTGGAGTCAGCTACTCCAGGAGTTTTCATCTGGATAAAACCGGTAGCCGGTTCGAGCTTAAGTTGGGTGACTGGAAAGGGACAGTAGCCGCAGTAAAAGTAAATGGCAAATCCGCAGGAATTATTTTTTCAGAGCCTAACACATTAGATGTTACAAAATTTCTTAAGCCAGGCAATAACCGTATAGAAGTTGAAATAATCGGCAGTTTAAAAAATTTGTTGGGGCCGCATCATAAATCACCTAAGCCAGGCTTGGTTGGTCCGGGACACTGGTGGAATATCACATCATACCCTCCGGGTAAAGCGTATGATACGTATCAATATGGATTGATGGACAATTTTGAATTATTGAAGTACAATAACTAAATATATAACTAATGCTAAGAATTCTTCTTTTTCTCATATCCATGCTTTCAGGTTATCAATTGATAGCTCAGCAATTGGTAGTATCTGATCTGCAATGTCAGTACCAGGATAATCCGTTAGGCGTGGAAGATGTTTCGCCCCTGTTGAGCTGGCAACTTCATTCCCCCGGCAGAAATATAATGCAAACCGCATATCGCGTTTTGGTGGCAGACAGTAAAACACTATTGCAGCAGAATACTGGTAATATTTGGGATTCAAAAAAAGTGAATTCAGATCAATCCATACAGGTGGCCTTTGCGGGGAAAAAACTTCAGTCAGGAAAATTGTATTACTGGAAGGTGATGGTTTGGGATAATCATAATACTGCTTCCAGATGGAGCAAACCCTCAGCCTGGCAAATGGGTCTGCTACATCCTGATGATTGGAAAGGCGCCCAATGGATTGCTTATGAAAAAATGCCTGACAGTCTCCGCATCGTACCCGGTGTTCATGGCAAAGGTGATTCGGCTTGGGGTCCCGGTAAAGATGTTTTACCCTTATTGCGAAAGGAGTTTTTATTAAAAAAACCTGTTAAAAAAGCAACAGCATATATTGCAGGGCTTGGACACTTTGAGTTAAACATTAATGGCAGGAAAGTAGGGGATCATTTTTTGGATGCCGGATGGACGGAATATAGTAAGCGTGCATTGTATGTAACGTTTGACATCACTTCTCAACTTAATATCGGTTCAAATGCCTTGGGGGTTATGCTTGGCAACGGATTTTATTATATACCACGGGAGCGGTACCGTAAACTAACAGTTGCATATGGCTACCCTAAAATGATCTGCAGGGTAGCTGTGGAATATTCTGATGGATCGTTTGATAATATAGTGAGCGATGCATCATGGAAAACTTTTCCGGGGCCAATAACTTTTTCAAGCATTTACAGCGGAGAAGATTATGATGCTAATAAGGAACAGCCTGGATGGGATAAGCCTAAGTTCAATGATCAGTCGTGGAAGAAAGCTATTTTGGTTGATGGTCCGCCGGTGCTTAGTGCACAAACAGCAGCTCCTTTAAAAATTATGGACTCGTTTTCCGTTAAAAAAATTTCACAACCTAAACCAGGTACCTGGGTATATGATTTTGGTCAAAATGCGTCAGGAATTTTTACCGTAAAAGTTAAAGGGAAAAAATGGGATCAGGTTAGATTCCTTCCGGCAGAACTTCTTTCAGACGACGGACTGATAACACAGAAAGCAAACGGTGCACCGGTTTATTTCAATTACACTTTAAAAGGCAGCAATACCGAAGACTGGCAACCCAGGTTCACTTATTACGGGTTTCGTTATATACAGATAGAAGGAGCTGTTCCTTATGGAGAACCTAATCCAAACAATTTACCAGTAATTATTGGAATAAAAAGTTTACATACCCATAATGCCGCTGCAATAGCCGGTAGTTTCATCTGCTCAAACAATCTTTTTAACCGTACCGACACTTTAATTAAATGGGCTATCAAAAGCAATATGGCGAGTGTTTTTACCGACTGTCCGCATCGCGAAAAATTAGGATGGTTGGAAGAGAATCATTTAATGGGATCGTCTATTAAGTTCAATTATAACATTGCTTCTTTGTGCAGGAAAATAGTGTATGATATGATGGACGCTCAAACCAAAGATGGTTTAGTGCCGAATATTGCCCCTGAATTTGTAAATTTCAACAAGGGACTTAGTATTTACAGAGATTCTCCGGAATGGGGAAGCAACAGCATTATTCTGCCCTGGTACCTGTATCAATGGTATGCTGATAAACAGGTTTTAACTGAAGCTTACCCGATGATGCAACGTTATGCCCGGTACCTGGAAGAAAAGTGTGTTGATAATATTTTATCTTATGGTTTAGGAGATTGGTTTGATATTGGACCTAAAGAACCGGGTGAATCGCAACTGACTCCTAAGGGTGTAACAGCCACTGCAATCTTTTATTATGATCTCACTATTTTAAGCAAAACTGCAAAGATTTTAGGAAAGAATCAGGATGCTGATTACTATGAAAATATAGCTGCAAAAATAAGAACCGCTTTTAACAGAACCTTCTTCAACGAAAAAACAAAACAATATGCAACAGGCAGCCAAACGGCAAATGCAATGGCAGTATATATGGGCTTAGTGGAACCTCAATACAAAAATGATGTAATAAAAAACCTGATTAAGGATATTCGTGATAGGAATAACAGCCTGACTGCAGGCGACATAGGTTATCGCTATGTACTGAGGGCATTGGAAAATAATGGATACTCAAATGTGATTTTTGATATGAACAGCCGGTCAGATGTTCCCGGATATGGATTTCAATTAGCACATGGGGCAACATCACTTACGGAATCATGGCAGGCATACCGTTTTGTTTCCAATAATCATTTTATGCTCGGTCATATAATGGAGTGGTTTTACAGCGGGTTGGGCGGAATACGGCAATCAGAAAATTCAACTGGGTTCAAACACATTGTTATACATCCTGATCCTGCCGGAGATGTAACCAATGCAACAACAAGCTATATATCTCCTTATGGAAAAATCACAACAAACTGGGTGAAAGAGAAACAGGGTTTTAAATTAGAGGTAACAATTCCGGCCAACACTACCGCCACAGTATATCTTCCGGCAACCAGTAACGCTGTAATTACTGAAAGTGGGAAACCGGTAACCGGAAGAAATGATATTAAATTTTTAAATTACCGGAATGATCATGCGTTGTTTAGCATTGGGTCGGGGTCTTATCAGTTTCGGGTAAATACTAACAAATAAAATGATTGTAAAAGACGCACCATTAAAAATCGGACTTTTTGGTATAGGCCTTGAAGCCTATTGGGATCAGTTTGAAGGATTGCATAAAAGGCTTTCGGGTTATGTGCAGGTAGTAGAGGAAAGATTGAAATCGTATAAATCGCAAGTAGTTAACCTGGGATTAATAGATACTCCGGAGAAAGCGTTTGAAGCCGGTCATCGTTTCCGGCAGGAAGATGTTGACCTGATATTTCTGTATGTCACCACATATGCATTGTCGTCTACTGTACTGCCGGTAGTGAAACGTGCTAAAGTGCCGGTAATCGTACTCAATCTGTCGCCCGAAGCCGCAATTAATTATGAGTGGTTCAATAAACTGAATGACCGCACCCGTATGACGGGTGAATGGCTGGCTTATTGTTCAGCCTGTCCTGTTCCGGAAATTGCAAGTGTATTTAAACGTTCGGGTATCCCTTTTTACCAGGTTACCGGCATGTTGCAGGAAGATGATTTGGCATGGAAAGAAATTGAAGAATGGATAGCAGCAGCAAGGGTAGCCCATGCTATGTACCACAATACCCTGGGAGTGATGGGTAATTACTATTGTGGCATGCTTGACATCTATTCCAACTTTACACTGCATTGTGCTGTTTTCGGTGGACATATTCAGGTTATTGAAGTAGATGAACTTTCTTATTTGCGAAGTAAAGTAACTGAGTCGGATATCCGGCAAAAGCTAAAGACATTCAGTGATGTGTTTGATGTGCAACCGGATTGTTCTGTTTATGAATTGGAGCGTGCTGCCCGTACATCTGTTGCGCTCGATCATCTCGTAGATAAATACCGCTTAGGTGCTATGGCCTATTACCACAAGGGTACGGGAAATGCAGAAAATGAGGATACGATGAGTTCTGTCATTTTGGGTAATTCATTACTCACTGCCAATGGGATACCTGTTGCCGGAGAATACGAAATCAAGAATGCACAGGCTATGAAGATCATGGATAGTTTTGGAGTTGGCGGATCATTTACGGAATATTATGCAATGGACTATAATGATGATGTAGTATTGATGGGACATGATGGCCCGGGTCATTTAACTATTGCGGAAGGAAAGATAAAAGTAAAACCCCTTCAGGTATATCACGGTAAAGTAGGAAAAGGTTTGTCGGTAGAAATGTCGGTACGGCATGGAGATGTAACGCTGCTTTCAGTTGTGGAAACAAGAGATGGAAAATTATTATTTCTTATTGCAGAAGCAGAATCTGTTGCAGGACCTATACTGGAAATAGGCAATACCAACAGTCGCTACCGCTTTTCCATTGGCGCCCGGAAATTTGTGGAGCAATGGAATATTCATGGGCCTGCACATCATTGTGCAGTTGGTGTAGGGCATATTGCATCCAAAATAAAAAAGCTGGGTGAGCTGTTGGGTGTTGAAACGGTGCAGGTTTGCTGATTAAAACTTTGTGCAACTCTGTGCCTTCTTCGTGCTCTCTGTGTTACCAACCTCATGAAGAAGATTTATTTCACAAAGAATACAAAGGAGGTACAAAGAACACAGAGCAAATACAACTTTGTGCAACTCTGCGCCTTCTCTGTGTCCTCTGTGTAACCCTCCAAAAAATAATTTCACAAAGATCACAAAGGAGGTACAAAGATCACAGAGCAAATACAACTTCGTGCAACTCTGTGCCTTCTCTGTGTCCTCTGTGTAACCCTCCAAAAAATAATTTCACAAAGATCACAAAGGAGGCACAAAGATCACAGAGTAAATACAACTTCATGCAACTCTGTACCTTCTTCGTGCTCTCTGTGTCACCAACCTCATGAAGAAGATTTATTTCACAAAGATCTCAAAGGAGGCACAATGATCACAGAGCAAATACAACTTCGTGCAACTCTGTGCCTTCTTCGTGCTCTCTGTGTCACCTACCTCATGAAGGAGATTTATTTCACAAAGAACACAAAGGAGACACAAAGATCACAGAGCAAATACAACTTCGTGCAACTCTGTGCCTTCTTCGTGCTCTCTGTGTCACCTACCTCATGAAGGAGATTTATTTCACAAAGAACACAAAGGAGACACAAAGATCACAGAGCAAATACAACTTCGTGCAACTCTGTGCCTTCTCTGTCCCTCTGTGTAACCTCAACAAAGATGTCTTTCTGATAAATGAAGAACTCTAAAGTATAATACGTTTTATTCCCTGCTTTAATGAAGAAACATGGAAATTCAGCAGGAGTCCAAGTTTGTAATTACCAAGTTTGAGGTAGGTTAAAACTTGAGCGATATGTACGTCATTAAGTGCTTCAACTGTTTTTAATTCAACAACAACCTTATTTTCAACTAAAAGGTCAATACGGTATCCATGATCAAGATGAACTTCTTTATAAATTATCGGCATAGGTACCTGCTTCTGAACCCAAAGTTCATTTGTCCCGAGTTCGTAAGCAAGACATTCCTGATAAGCCGATTCAAGTAATCCCGGGCCTAGTTGCTTGTGTACTTCAATGGCAGCACCGATAATTTTATTAGAGATCTCATTCTCGACCATTCATAACATATGATGAGTTATAAAACACTCTTTCCATATCACTATAATCAAGTCGTGCAAAAGATAAATTCAAAATACCAAAATAATATCACACTAAAAATAAAATTCTTTGTATCCCTCTGTGCCTTCTCTGTGTCCTCTGAGTAACCCTCAAAAAAGTAATTTCACAAAGATCACAAAGGAGGCACAAAGACCACAGAGAAAATACAACTTCGTATACCTCTGTGCCTTCTCGGTGTCCTCTGTGTAACCCTCAAAAAAGTAATTTCACAAAGATCACAAAGGAGGCACAAAGACCACAGAGCAAATACAACTTCGTATACCTCTTTGCCTTCTCGGTGTCCTCTGTGTAACCCTCAAAAAAGTAATTTCACAAAGATCACAAAGGAGGCACAAAGACCACAGAGAAAATACAACTTCGTGTACCTCTGTGCCTTCTTCGTGCCCTCTGTGTAACCCTCAACAAAAGTTATTTCACAAAGAACATAAAGGAGACACAAAGACCACAGAGTAAATACAACTTAGTGTACCTCTGTGCCTTCTCTGTGTCCTCTGTGTAACCAACCTCATGAAGAAGATTTTTTTCACAAAGAACACAAAGGAGACACAAAGATCTCAGAGCAAATACAACTTAGTGTAGCGCTATGCAATTCTCTCCGCAAGAAAATAGTTACTTTTATCCTTAAACCACCCTCCCATGTTTTTATTCCCTAACCGAAAATCAATTTTTTTTCTCCTGTTGATCATTGGATTCGTACCAGCAGGTTGCAGCAAAAAAACTGCAGCACCGGCACAGGCAGAAATGACAGGAATTGAAGCGCTAAGGAAAGGTTTTTTATCTCCACCCAACTGGGCAAAGCCTGGCGCGTACTGGTATTTCATGGATGGCAATTTATCTGAAGAAGGCATGACCAAAGACCTCGAATCAATGGCCAGTGCAGGCATTAGTCATGTGGTTTTTCTTGAAGTAAATGTTGGTGTGCCACGCGGTAAAGTAGATTACCTGAGTGATCGCTGGCTTGAGTTATTTGCTCATGCAGAAAAAGAATGCAGGAAACTGAATATATCTATGACGTTGGGAATTGGCCCCGGCTGGTCAGGCAGTGGCGGGCCCTGGGTGAAGCCTGCAGAATCAATGCAGCATTTAGTGTCCTCATCAGTTACGGTAACGGGTAACGGAAATAAGAAAATCAAACTGCCTGTTCCACCACCAAAGAAGCCTTTCTTCGGAGAAGGAGTATTCACACCCGAACTCAAAAAGCAGTGGCAGGAATTTTATGAAGACGTAGCAGTGCTGGCTTTCCCGCAACTTACAGACTCTGGCAAAATAAAAGACATTGATGAAAAGGCATTGTATTATCGTGCTCCTTACTCGTCCGTTGCGGGTGTAAAGCCTTTCCTCACTCCTGATTATGAAACCAGCTTCGATGCCGGTTCAATCATTGATAAAAGTAAAATACTCGACCTGTCAGCACTACTTCAACCTGATGGAACATTGAATTGGGAAGTACCTCCCGGAAATTGGACCATTATGCGTTTTGGTGTGCGCAACAACGGAGCCATCACCCGCCCCGCTCCCTTTCCCGGATTGGGTTTTGAAGAAGATAAGATGGATACAACAGCCCTGCAACATCACCTTGCTGCATATACAGGTAAAATATTTAACAGGATCGGCAAGCTCTCTAAAAAAGAAGGCGGCTTAAAGTTTCTGCACATGGATAGCTGGGAAATGGGAGCGCAAAACTGGACGAAAAATATGAGAGCGGAGTTTATGAAAAGAAGAGGCTATGATCCACAACCTTTCTTTCCGGTATATAACGGTTTAATTGTTGAAAGCCCAGAAATCAGTGAGCGGTTCTTGTGGGATTTGCGGCAGACAGCACAGGAACTGGTGCTGGAATATCATGCGCAGCAGGTAAAAAAATACAGTCACCGTCATGGTTTGGGATTATCTATTGAGCCCTATGATATGAACCCGACAGCAGACTTGGAACTGGGCGCTGTAGCAGATATCCCCATGTGTGAATTCTGGAGCAAAGATTTTGGATTTAATACTTCCTTCAGTTGCATTGAAGCAGTTTCTGTTGCTCACGTTAATGGACAATCGATAGTACCTGCGGAGGCTTTCACTGCAGAAAAAAATGAAGGCTGGAAGCAATACCCCGGTTCCATGAAATCTCAGGGCGACTGGGCCTTTGCTGCCGGAATTAACAGGTTGGTATATCATACCTTTCAAAGCCAGGCTTTGCCCGATAACTTACGTCCCGGTATGACTATGGGTCCCTATGGCATTCACTGGGACCGGAACCAAACCTGGTGGCCGATGGCTGATGCTTATCACCAATATATTTCCCGTTGTCAGTTTATGGTGCAACGGGGAAGAGCGGTAGCTGATATCTTATATTTAACACCTGAAGGAGCACCTCATATTTTTCGTCCACCATCCACTGCCTTATCAGGTGAAGAACCGATGCGGGACAGGAGAGGTTATAATTTTGACGGGTGCTCGCCGGGCCAACTTTACTCAGCAAGTGTGGAAGGAAATGAAATCGTATTTCCCGGAGGAGCACGCTACAGGTTATTGGTATTACCGGCTGTAAAAACTATGACACCCAGGTTGCTGGGAAAAATAAAATCGCTGGTAAACGATGGCGCAGTAATTGTGGGCGAGCCACCGGTTCAATCCCCTGGATTAAGTAATTATCCTCACTGTGATGAACAGGTAAAAGCTTTATCATTATCATTATGGGGTTCGCTTGAAGTTCCAGGCAGTTATACAGAACATAAATTCGGAAAAGGAAAAATTATCTGGGGACAGGGAATCAGTACCGGTATAGATGCACTATATCCCTTATACAATACTACTGCAAATATTTTAAAAGATATGGGGGTGCCTGAAGATGTTGAATGGACGGGTGATTTACGATATACCCATCGCACCATGCCGGGGATGGAAATATATTTTGTGGCGAACAAAACAATAGAGCCACTCGAAATAGAGACGGTGTTTAGAACAGACGCCGGAAAACCTGAACTTTGGGATCCGCTTACCGGGACCAGCAGACCACTTCCTGAATTTACACAACAAGATGGACAAACTCATATCCCCCTGCAATTTGAACCCCTTCAGAGTTTTTTTGTAGTGTTCAGAAAAGAGGAGTCATCATCACCGGCATTACAGCAAAACTTTCCCCAATATAAAAATCTGAAAACATTAGACGGGACATGGAACCTGTCCTTCGATCCAAAATGGGGTGGGCCCGAAAATATTGTCTTTAATGAACTGCAGGACTGGACGACCCGTTCTGAGGAAGGAATAAAATATTATTCCGGTACTGCTGTTTACAAACAAAATTTTGATTTACCGGTTGCAGGAAGTCTAAGTAAAAATGAACGATTATTTCTTGATCTCGGAAAAGTGTACAATATGGCAAGGGTTAAATTGAATGGGAAAGACCTGGGAGTGATATGGACAAATCCCTGGCGGGTTGATATAACAGATGTTGTAAAAGAAAAAGAAAATCAGCTTGAAATATCCGTGGTGAATTTGTGGCCCAACCGGTTGATTGGTGATGAACAATTACCTGATGACGGAATAAAGAACGGCAAATGGCCCGACTGGTTGCTGCAGGGTAAATCCCGGACAAGTGGCAGGTACACATTTACAACCTACCGGCACTATAAAAAAGATTCTCCATTATTGCCATCAGGGTTATTAGGGCCTGTTACTATTATACATTCTTACTAATACAAGTATAAGGGTAACAGAGAATCGTTGCTTGATAAAAATTATATGATACTGTACTTAATAATAAATAAAAATGTATCGTTGAAAATAATGGTTAATCAGTATGATTTGCCTGTATCTTTCTCAGGATTGTATGAAGCATTTTTTATCATTCACTTTATTATCGCTGCTCATTTTATTTAGTGGTTGTTCATCTGTAAACAATATCATAACAAACGGTCAAAGCAATTATAAAATATTTGTTTCCAATAAAGCTTTGCCGCCCGAAAAGCATGCTGCTGAAGAATTGCAAAAGTATATATTCACTATAACCGGCTGCAGTTTACCAATTACTCATGAGGCAGTTCCCCAAGGTAAATATATATATGTGGGGTTTTCGGATGCACCTGCATCCCTGTTAAACAATATTAACCCTGAGGAATTTGGCAATGAAGAATATATCATTCGCTCCGATGGACAGCATCTGCTTATTGCCGGTGGGCAACCCCGTGGTACATTATATGGTGTCATCGGTTACCTGTCAGATCATTTAGGTTGCCGCTGGTACACAAAGGATGTGGTAAAAATTCCGGAAAGAAAAACGATTCCGCTTCCAAATAAAGACGACCGGCAGCAACCTGCATTTGAATACCGGGAAGCATGGTACAATGAAGCCTATAATCCGGTATGGGCGATGCATAACAGATTAAATCCGTCAACAGTACCCATACCTGACTCAATGGGTGGCAGCTATATCTCCTATCCGTTCGTACATACCTTTTATAACATGGTATCACCTGAAAAATATTTTGGCAAGCATCCCGAATATTTTGCTGAGGTAAACGGAAAACGGGCAGGCAAAGATGCACAGCTATGCTTAACCAATCCGGATGTAGTTAAAATTGCAACAGAAACTGTATTGAACTGGATCAGTGAACATCCCGAAGCATCTATATATGCAGTTGATCAAAACGATGGTTTGGGTTATTGCGAATGTAAAAACTGCAAAGCGCTGGATGATGCAGAAGGTAGTCATGCAGGTACATTACTGCATTTTGTAAATCAGGTAGCCGGTGCTGTGGCTAAGTTATTCCCGCAGGTTAAACTACAAACGCTGGCTTATGCATATACAGAAGTACCTCCCAAAACCCTTCGGCCAGCCGATAATGTTACCATTCGCTTATGCCACTACAATTACTGCTCTGCACATAAAATTGGCGGGTGCAAAAATCATGATGTTTTTATTCAGCGTCTTGAACAATGGAAAACAATATCAAAACGGATTACGGTGTGGGATTACTTTACCGACTTCAACCGCTACCTGATGCCATTCCCCAATTTTGAGCCCCTGAAACACGATGTAAAATTTTATGCCGATCACAGTGTGAAGGGTTTGTTTGCACAAGGCAGTAATATGCCATCGCAGGGAGGCAGCGAATTTTCAACACTAAGGGCATGGGTATTTGCACAACTCATGTGGAATCCGCAACAGGATGCACAACTGCTAATTGATGAATTTGTGAATGAAGTATACGGGAATGCTGCACCTTTTATACAGGACTATATACAATTACTCCACAAACAGGTACAGCCCGATTCGGTGTATTTCAGCATCTGGTCGGAGCCGGGTGAGGTAAATTACCTGAATCCTGAAACCATTCATAAAGCAGACAGTCTGTTTATGCTTGCCCACGATGCAGCAAAAAATGATAGTTCATTGTTTAAGAGAGTAGAACTGGCTTATTTACCGGTTTTGTATACTAAACTGTATTTCCATTCAGTTGGTGAAAAAGCCTATGTGGATAATAAACATGCGGGCGAAGTACTTAGCCGGTTTAAGCGCATCATTGCTGAAAATAATATTACACGTATAGCTGAGGGTGAAGATTACGGTAATATTGCAACGTTCATTAAATGGGCTGATATAACCCCTCATTTTTATACCGACTGGTGGATTATCGGTCCATTTGATAATGAGAATAAAAAAGGATTGACAGCAACTTTCGCACCTGAAAAAGGATTTGATACCACTGCAGTTATTAAGGGCAAAAATGATATCCCTGTCAGGTGGAAAAAATATGATCAGCCGCAATCGGGGTATATAGATTTCGCAAAAATATTTAACCCCTCAGAAAATGTAGTGGCTTATGCCCGAAGAACAATTATTCTGGATGATGCCAAAACAGTCAGATTTGGTATCGGTAGCAATGATGGTGTAAGGGTATGGATAAATGGTAACCTGGTGCTGGACCGACAAATTGGACGCAGGGCACGAATAAATGATGATATCATTTCAGTTCCATTGCAAAAAGGCGAAAATGATATACTGGTAAAAGTTGACCAGTTAAAAAGAGGCTGGGGATTTTATTTTACTGAAATTCAGTAATTCTTCCTTCTTCCACCACTTTTATCAGGTTAATAGCGCCGCTGATTTATTGTCGAGGAATAATGTGCAATCCGAATGAGTTTTCAGGATGCTTGCAGGAAACAGGTTACTCACACCTTGTTCTATAGTGTTCTTAACAGCCAATGCCTTGCGCTCATCAGGTACTGAACAAATAATTGCAGCAGATTTTAATATTTGTTTTACCGACATACTGATAGCTCTTGCCGGAACGTCCTCTATACTTTTGAACCAGCCTTCATTCATTTGCTGACGGCGACAGGGCTCATCAAGTGTTACTATGATAAAGGGATCTTCGGTATCAAAATCTGCCGGGGGATCATTAAAGGCTAAATGTCCGTTTTCACCAATTCCAACCAATGCAAGGTCTATACTATGCTGCCGAATAACCGCATTCAGGCGATCGCATTCTTTCTGTGGATCAGTTTCTCCGTCTATCAAATATACTGCTCCCACTGCACCCACTTTATCTAAAAATCTTTCTGTAAGATATTTTCTAAAACTTGCACCATGAGTTACCGGGAGATCAATATACTCATCAAGGTGAAACAGGGTTACTTTAGTCCAGTCAATATTTTTTTCTGTTATCAGTTGTTTCAAAGTTTCAAACTGGCTGGCGCCTGTTGCCAGAATTACAGATGCATGGCCTTTTGCTGTTATAGCATCTCTGATAACATCACCGGCAGCCATTCCCGCCTGCTGACCTAATGCTACTGCATCTTTACAAATTATCATTTCCATTGTATATTCCTTTCTCTTTTTTATTTCAACCATTTATCAAACCAGTCAAAAGCATCGGTCTGCATTTTCCTGTCAAACTTATGTGGCCCGGGATAAAAGGAACATTTATAGTTTGCTGATGCTCCTGCCTTGTCGTATATACCTTTTAAAATAGTATCTGCACGTTTCATTTCAGGCAGCGTATATAAACCATCTTCAATATCATTTAAAACATAAGTAGGCAAAGGTATCCTAAGTCCAAGTATTTCCGGGAAGTCCAGTTCATTTGGCAATAGTGGAACATAAGTCATCCAGGTATGTGTAAAAGATTTGTGCAAAATAAAATCTTTCCATGTAGTCATAAAGCCTACACAAACTGCACATTTAATTCTTTCGTCCAACCCTCCCATAAAGACTGTTCGCATGCCGCCACCCGAAAGACCACCACAACCTATACGGGTATTATCAACATCTGCCCGGCTGCAAAGTATATCAAGCGCTACACGGTCTTCTGCAAAGAATATTCCGGGCCAGGTAGTGCCGGCACTGAATAATGATTTAGCCATAATATGTTCATGCTCCGCCGCCCATTCATTATATGCTTTAATATGTTCAGGGTTTTCCGGATCATCATCAGTTAATCCGTTACGTAAATGCAAGGGTACATCCTGTAGCATAACCCGCCTGCTCGCAAAAGGAAATGCATCGGAAACCAATACCACATAGCCGCGCTTTGCAATTTCATTGGCCCAGGCCAGCCCTTCATAAGACTCCTGCTGGTGTTCGGCAATAAAAGATGGAACACTATCAGATGTTCTTGTAATTTTTCTTAACCCCAGATATTTATTTCCGCCATGATCGTGAAATGCAAGTATCCCCGGCAGTTTACCTTTTGCGTTGACTGGTTTCAGTAACAAAGCATCTGTCGGGCGTCCGTAAGGCAGTTGCCATTGCAGTTCCTCAATCCTTAGTCCATCATATTCATAAACACGTATTGTTTTATAACCAGGGTTCTTTACAACAGGTATGGATAAGCGATCAACCAGTCGCTGTCTTGCAGCTAGTTTCCATTTAGCAATATCAGTCCATTCATTGCGCCTGAAAGAAAATTTTGGCAATTCCTTTTCGATAAGGGAGTTTGCCCATGCACCGTATTGCCCAATAAGGCTAATTGATGAGTCATCAAACAGCATGTCAGTATGATTTGTGATATCCTTGTATGAATTTGTAGCAGGCAACGAAAAACCATGTAGCATACTACCGCTACCCAAACCTGCCAGGGCAGTCATCTTCAGAAATTTTCGCCTGTTGTTCAAAACCGTTTTAAGTTTATCAAATATAGCAATACTCTTTCAACATAATTGCGGAGCAGACGCATTTCAAATTTTCACTCCAAAGGAAATAAAGCAATGGTGGTGTCTCCATCATTTACTATCATGCTCAAATCCTTAGAGATTTTCACAGCCAGAACTTCTACTCCCTTCACAACTGAACTTTCGCAATGAATCTTCTCAAAGCAGTATCGCAGTGAATTAAAAGTGGCTTACTTTTTCTGTCAGCTTTGATAAATGATAAATCCATTACCCGGTTTTAAAAAATTTCAACCGAGCTTTAAACCCTGCTGATTCATCACAGTCTGAATACTCCATAAACAATTAAATTACCCTTTATGAAAAAGTTATTTATCGCTACAGGCTTATCATTAGCATTCATTGCAATTGCTTCAGCAGGATTTTCTCAAACAAAAACCCCTCGTGTTACCCACAGGCAGATACATCAGCAACACAGAATAAAGGACGGTGTAAAAGACGGCGAACTTACAAGGAAAGAGGCAGTGAGATTGGAAGCACAGCAAGCTAAAATTCAACACAACAAAAAACAGGCAAAAGCCGACGGCGTTGTTACCGGCAAAGAAAGAGCAAAACTGCACCGGCAGGAGAATCGTGCAAGCCGTGCTATTTACAAACAAAAACATGATGCACAAACCAGAGGTTAACCTATCATAAACAGACCCCGGAGCAATCCGGGTTTTTTTATTCCAAAAAACGATGCACTTCTTCAACCATTTCTGCAGAACCAATAAATAACGGACTCCTCTGATGAATATGTTGGGGTTGAATATCTAAAATCCGCTCTCTGCCATTTGTAGCTTTTCCACCGGCAACTTCAGTAATAAAGGCCATAGGATTACATTCATAACAAAGCCTCAGTTTACCATCAGGTTTTCCAGTAACAGCAGGATAGAAAAAAATTCCGCCTTTCAGCAGGTTTCGATGTGTATCCGCTACCATACAACCATAATACCGGTTTGAGTACGGACCGGTCTTATTCCCGGTCAACGACATGCAGTAATCTACATAGCGCCTGACACCAGGAGCCACCTGGTTATAATAGCAATTATCGAAAGAATAAAATTTACCGTGTGCCGGTATTTTTAAACCGGGATGGCTCAGGTAAAATTCACCGATACTATTGTCAAGTGTAAAACCGTTTACCCCCCGCTTCGTAGCATATACCAGCATCGTAGAAGAACCATATATTACATATCCGGCGGCTACCTGTTTTACACCTTTCTGTAAAAAATCTTCGAGTGTTGCGGGTTGACCTATTGGCGACAACCTGCGATATACACTAAAAATACTGCCGATAGAAATATTAATATCTATATTGCCGGATCCGTCAATAGGATCCATCAGCAATATATATTTTGAGGCATTGCTTCTCGCGTCATCAAAAATCACAGCCTCTTCATTCTCTTCAGAAACAATACCGGCGCAGTTAATACCCGATCGCAATACTTCAATAAAAACATTGTTAGCATATACATCCAGTTTCTGCACTTCTTCTCCCTGCACATTCACTGCACCTGCAGCTCCAAGTATATCGGCAATGCCCGCCCTGTTCACCTCATGATTTACCTGCTTGGCAGCAAGCCCTATACCACGCAGCAATCCTGACAATTCACCCGTTGCATGCGGGAAAAGGCGAAGTTGTTGTATAGTAAATTCATCAAGCGTCATTATATTCCTGTACCGCGACATGGTTATTGTTTTATTTGGTTACCGGCTTTTGTGCTACTATTTAGCTTTCGTTGTGTCTGCTCCGACGTATATCGAGAGTCACTCAATTGTACGTTCTTATCGCCATGCAGCAATTGCGATGGTTTTATTAGCTTATCCAGTTACTCCTTCCCAATTATTTCTTCATAAATCCATCCACATTTTCTTTAGTCACCAGTTGAAAAGGAATAAATACTTCTTTGTTGTCAACCGGTTGTTTTTTCACCAGTTGCAAAGCCATATCAACAGCGCCTGCACCCTGTCCTTTCGCATCCTGAAATACCGTAGCATCAAGTCTTCCGTCTTTTACTGCCTGCAGTGCATCAGCAATAGCGTCTATACTCACCACTATTACTTTATCTTTTAGTTTAGCCTGTTCAAGTGCCTGCAAAGCGCCCATGCCCATTTCATCATTATGGGCAAATACCGCATTGATTTTATTCCCGTAAGACTGTATCCAGTTTTCCATCAGGCTCATTGCTTTGGCCCTGTCCCACTCTGCTGTTTGTTCTGCCAATACTTTGATATCAGGATATTTTGCCAAAATATTTTTTGCACCAATAGCCCGCTTGATCTGTGCCGCCTGTCCCATATAGCCGTCAATCATCACAATATTTCCCTTACCACTTAAAAGCTTAGCAATTTGTTCCATAGCTATCTCACCCGCCTGCTCATCTCTTGAACCTACAAAACCATCGGGGGTAGCTGAAGTTTCTGAATTCACATTGATGATGGGAATACCCGCTGCTTTAGCTTTTGCAATAGCAGGCGAACTCGCTTCCACTTCGCATGGATTCAAAATAATAGCATCCACTTTCTGGGAGATAAAAGTTTCAATCTGCTGCACCTGTTTTTCTGCTGTGCGTTGGGCATCGTTCACTATAAGCTCTACATTTTTTTCTTTTGCACGGGCTTCCATAGCGTCTTTTACATTTACCACAAACTCCGACTGGAGGCTTAACATAGATGCACCGATAACCGGAAGTTTTTCTCCGTTACTTTTAGTTTGCTGATGGCAGGAGGTAATCAGGATTGAAGAACAAACCAGGAAAATTATTCTGTTGAACCGTATATTCATTGTAATTGTTTAGAGGATTCAAGATAAGAATTTTTCACAGTTCGCAGGTTTTTGCAAAATACCATTCGCAATTAAAAATTCTATTTCGCATTTCTTCTATCCAGCAACACCGCCCCTATTATAATCACCCCTTTTATGATTTGCTGATAATAAGAACTTACATTCAAAAGATCCAGTCCATTGTTGATGACTCCAATGATCAACACACCCACAACTGTTCCGGTTACCGTTCCCCTGCCACCCATCAGGCTTGTGCCTCCTATAACAACAGCGGCTATTGCATCAAGTTCGTAAGCTATACCGGCATTGGGTTGCCCTGTGGTAATACGTGAGGCAAGCACTATCCCTGCAAGCGCCGCCAGTCCACCGCATATTATATATGCAAAAAGTTTTACGGCATTTACACGTATTCCCGAAGCCTTCGCAGCTTGCTCATTTCCACCTACAGCATATATATACCTGCCAATGGTAGTATTATTAAGCAGTATATACGATACAACAATTACCAGCATAAACAATAATATGGGCACAGGGATATACAACCAATCTCCACCACCAATAAAATTAAATGCCGGTGAGAGATTACTAACCGGTCGCCCATCGCTCCATACCAATGCAAGCCCGCGGGCTATTGTCATCATACCAAGGGTTACTATAAATGGTGCTACTCTACCGAGTGTGATTACTAATCCATTGATTAGTCCTACCACTACTCCGGTAAACAGTCCAATCAGCAAGGGTACGATAAGCGGATAGGTACCAGGGTGGGCAAACCCGGCAGCTACCACACCGGTAAGTGCAACTACAGAACCCAGCGAAAGATCAATGCCTCCGGTAATGATTACAAATGTGACCCCAATCGCTAATATACCGTTTACGGATACCTGCCGTAGAATAATCAGCAGGTTTTGCCCGGTTAAGAAATGGGGTGTTGCTAAAGAAAGCAATATGCACAATACAATAAACGCAATAAAAATTCCATATCGCGAAATAATATCAGAAGCCTGTTTCAGTTTGCCGGCAATCATGTTGTGATGGTATGAATAATATTGAATACTGTTTTAAAAAAATAAATCCCCTTGCTATCCCATTGCATACTGCATTATATTTTCCTGTGTAGCTCCTTCGCCATCTATTTCACCGGTAATCTCACCATTTCGTACCACAAGTATCCTGTCACTCATTCCCAATACTTCAGGCAGCTCCGACGAAATCATAATAATTGCTTTTCCTGTTGCAGCAAGTCCTGTCATCATCCTGTATATTTCCGCTTTTGCACCGATATCAATTCCTCTTGTAGGCTCATCAAAAATTATTACCTGCGGATCGCGCAATAACACTTTCGCCAGCACAACTTTCTGCTGATTGCCGCCGCTCAGGTAATTTATCACCTGGTTGCGACCGGGAGTTTTTATATTAAACTTCCATATCTGATCGTCGGCAATTTTAGCTTCCTTCTTTTTACCAATAATATAGTTATTGCTGCATTGATTCAATGCACTCAGGGTAATATTATTTTTTACTGTAGCGCTCAACACCAGTCCTGTTTCTTTCCGGTCCTCACTGATAAAACCAATACCAAGAGCCATTGCCGCACCCGGTGATTTTATTTTTACCTGCTTTCCTTTAAAATAAAACGAACCCGATCGTATTTTGTCCAGTCCAAATATTGCACGCATAATCTCTGTTCTGCCTGCTCCCATTAACCCGGCAATACCCAATATCTCTCCGGCACACACATCAAAACTGATATTCTTAAAACCATTACCAGAGAGATTTTTCACCGATAATAATACTTCACCACGGTCAATTTGTTTCTTATCAAAAATATTATCCAGCGATCTGCCTACAATCATATTAATAAGACTTTCCTTATTCAACTCTGCAGCAGCCTTTGTGGCAATCCATTTCCCATCACGCAATACCGTAACAGTATCGGCAATCTGCAGCACCTCGTCCATTTTATGTGATATATAAATAACAGCTACTCCATTTGCTGTAAGTTCTCTTATGATACCAAATAAAGTGTCCACTTCTTTTTGGGAAATAGCTGATGTGGGTTCATCCATAATTATCAATGCTGCATTATTGGATATGGCTTTTGCTATTTCTACCATCTGCATTTCTGCAATACTGAGTGTATTCATTTTACGGTTAACCTTTACCGGTATACCCAGCCTGTTCATTAATTTTTTTGCATCAGTATTCAGTTTATTTCGGTTTATCCATCCGGGAAACAGGCGCGGTTCCCTGCCCATAAATATATTTTCTGCAACAGTCAGGTCGGGAAATGGCAGCAGCTCCTGGTGTATCATAGAGAGCCCTGCCTTGATGGCGTCATGAACAGAATGAAATGATATACGTTCTCCTTTAAAGAAAATACTACCGCTGTCAGGTGTCATCATACCGATTAGTATCTTCATCAACGTTGACTTTCCAGCACCGTTTTCTCCCATTACGGCATGCACTTTCCCGGCTTCAATATCCAAATGTATATCGTCGAGAGCCTTCACTCCCGGAAATGATTTTGAAAGATGTTGTATGCGAAGAAGATAATTTTCACTCATAAATCAAAATTCGAAGATGATAGCAGTAAGGGAACGGTATTTTTAGAGTTAAAGTTTTTGGGGGCAGGGGCTTTGAGCGGTGAGCTATGGGCTGTGGGCTGTCAGCTGTCAGGTATCAGCTATTAGCTATTAAAATTTCACCATTCACTTTCTCAATTCATACCTCTCACTTTCTCACCTCTCACTTTCTTAATACCCGGTCAGCAAAATTCAGGTATTGCTGCCAGTCGTATTGAAGCATAGCGTGTTTGCCTTCACGCAAATGGTAACCTACAGATCCATTGCCTACCGGCGTATCAACCGGCGGTGGTGTAATATTGGCTAACCCGGTCAGCCCATATAATTTATATACTTCACCAGCATGCCATGCAGAAAGATATTCACCTGTAGGATCTGCCCACTGATCTTCCGATGCGCTGGCAACATATACCGGACGGGGAGCTATCAAAGCGATCAGTTCATGGAAGTCTACAGGCAATTCATCTTCACGGTCATTATATGCTTTATAGTTATCACAAAACCAATGCGGAAATGCGGTATTGATTTTTGTAATTGTCTCTCCGTATTTTCTTCTTGTTATAGCTGCGCCACCTTCACCCGAATCATTAGATATCACAAACGCAAAACGTTTGTCCTGTGCTCCGGCCCATAGTGCAGTCTTACCAAGCCGCGAATGTCCTATCACTGCAATTTTCTTTGCATTAACAGCACGATCGGTTTGCAGGTAATCCATTGCTCTGCTCAATCCCCATGCCCAAACACCAATAGCGCCCCATTCATCAGGTGCGGGCTTTGTCTGACCCTTTTTATAAAATAAAGGCGCAATGCCTGCATTTACACTATTGCTGCTGTCGGGCTGAAGATCGCCATAATAAATTGTTGCCAGCCCATACCCGCGTTTAATAATTTCTTCCACCAGCCAGTCGGCAGCATCTGTTCCACGTGATGCTTCGGTAGCATAATGGTTTTTGTAGCCCACCCTGTTGTCATACCTGAACCAGCGTTTTGAAATCAATATACCGGGATCTGCATTTATGGCCTGGTTGCCCACAAAATTCAACCCCAGGAACAGAGGCACAGGTTTATCAGTATTGTTGGGTAAGTACATTAAAATATCCATATAGTATTTTTCATCGTTTGAAAAATACACCCGTACCTGTTTTCGGGTAGCCGTTCCATTAAGTGCGGCAGATGAAACTTCCAGGGTTACAAATCGCAAAGGAATTTTTTCTGCCGGTGTTTTGCCATATACATTTTCAGCAAACAAGGTAAGTATTTCCGGGCGTCGGATTTTTTCCCAGTCCTGTACAGTATGGATTGCATTCCCTGATATGGTTATTAATAATGGCGGTAACTGGTAAGAGGTATCAGGGATTTCTTTCGTTTGTGCTGTAGAAGCAAAAGCAAAAACCATGGACAGTGCAATACCCGTAATGATTTTACTGAACATATCAGTATTGTGTTTAATCGTGTAAGAAAAAATATTATGGCTTACAGGAAAGATACTACATCCCGGTGATTGGTAACAGCTAATTTTACCGGAACCGAATAAATTTATTGATACCGGTAATTGCCTAACCGTCAAACTGAGCAGCATATCCAATAATATACATTCCCGCTATCCAGGTTATATTACACCACAGCATATTCTGTTTCCCCAAAAAATTTATTCATCTATCACAATATTGTAGTTACCGGATCCAAGCCTTACACTAATAGCTTTATTATTGTCAACAATACTGTGATCACTGAATTCATGCAGTGGTCTTTTATTTATAAGAATATGCTTAACAGAAGCAGAAGGTATTATAACCTCTGCTTTTGTATTAACAGGAATGGATACCCCGATTTCGAGCCGGTCATTTATTTTCTTCCAGGATGATCGTATTTCCCCTTTGATAGAATGATATGTGGCTTTAACGTAATTAACACCTGATGCTGCTATTTCCGGTTTAATGATGAAGGTGTTAAAGCCAGCGTCTAGTGGTTGTATACCTGCCATATTCTGAAACATCCATTCGCATATTGCACCAAATGCATAATGATTGAAAGAGTTCATGCCGGCATTATTCTCAAATCCTTTTCCTTTAATATAGCTGTTCCAGCGTTCCCATATTGTGGTAGAACCATTCACAACCTCAAAACCCAGCGAGGGATAAGCTGTATCTCTGGCAAGCGTGTATGCCAGCTTACTGTTGCCTGTAGCCGATAATGCGGGCAATAATGGTTTGAACCCTAAAAAACCTGTAGTCAGCTGATCATTATTTGCCTCTACCAGTTGTTGCAGGTATTCCCCCGCTTTCACAAGATTTTTCGGAGAAAGTATATGCATGTAAATAGCATTGGCATAGGCAGTTTGTGTATGTCCTGAAAACCCTAATGAACCATCAACATATCCTTTACCATTACCATATGCTGCTGCATTTACGGTTAATTTCCCGTCATCGTCAATATAGTGCTCTGCAAAACCTTTTTTTATTTTTTCAGAGATACTAGTATAGAAAGCCGTAGCTTCAGTATTATCAATTGATTTGGCCATTTCGGCCATCATTAGTGCGCAGTAATTATAGTACATGGTTGCCAGCATATCCGGTGGAGTCTTTTTACCTACCGACAGCCAGTCGCCGAACCCGCCTTTTGGATTAATATCTTCAAAGCTTGCTTCTTTGAAAAAATAATTACCCCCGCTTCTTTCTTCGAGGAACTGCATATATTTTACCATGTACGGCCATGATTTGGCAACTATTCTTGTATCGCCATACATTTTATAAATATTATACGGGCATATTATACCTGCCTCAGCCCAGCCGGGAGAATAGGTATCGGAAGCTCTTATGGCAGCTTTACCATTTGCCGCAACCGGCATTGGTGAGTATACAGGATAGGTTCCATCAGGCCATTGCGAATCGTTCAGGTCTGTGATCCACTTGGTATGAAAAGCCGCGATATCAGCATTGTAAGTAGCAGAACGTATATAAATCTGTGCATCACCTGTCCAACCGAGCCGTTCATCGCGCTGGGGGCAATCCGTTGGGATATCAAAATAATTGGAGCGCTGTGTCCATGTAATATTCTTATACAATTTGTTAAGCATCGCGTTATCTGTTTCAAAACTTCCGGCAGCGGGAGTAAGCGAAGTCATAACAATTCCTTTTATGTCACTCAGCGCCGGCTTATATTTAAGCCCGCTGATCTCTATATACTGAAAGCCGTGATAGGTAAACCGTGGCATCAAGGTTTCACCCTGTGCTAACCCTTTACAGATATAAGTATCTGTAGCTCTTGCACGCCGGAGATTCTCGGTCATTAATTTTCCATCGGGGAATAATTTTTCACCATACTTGATAATAATACTATCTCCCTTATTTGCCCTTGCCGTTATGCGCACCACACCTGAGAAGTTCTGCCCCATATCTATAATGTATTTCCCCTTTGCTTCTTCTGTAATGGAAACCGGTTTGATTTCTCCCCAGATTCCTACCGGATTGGCGGGATAAATTTGCATGAGCAGTCTTTCTTTTTCATTATGCACCTGCACAGGGTGCCAGGAAGATGCATTGAAGCCGGGAATATTCCATCCGGCAGGTTCAAGATTTGCATTAAACGTTTCACCATTTAGTATATCTGCTTCTCTTATACCACCATCAGTGGCTTTCCATGAAGCATCTGTGCCCACGATTTCCTTTTTTCCGTTGACATATTCTATTTCTATTTGTGCTTTCAGCATAGGAACATAACCATAAAATGCATGTGTTGTTTTTGACCCTACCAGTAACGCATACCCTAAGTAGCCTGCATACCAGCCATTGGCCACAATAGCACCGAAAGCATTTTTACCGGTTTTGACCACCCGTGTTATATCATATCCATTATAGTATACACGTTTGGTATAATCCGTCCAGCCGGGGGCAAAATAATCATTGCCTATCCGCTTTCCGTTAACGTAAAATTCATAAAGGCCCAATGCAGAAACATACAAAGTCGCTTTTTTAACTAATCCCTTTACTATAGTTTCTTTACGGAAATAAGGGGCAGGTGGCAGGTGATAGGTTGTATTGACAGACAATGCATTCACATCATGGCCAATCCAGACGGCTTTCCAGTCGTCGGCAGAAAGTAAGCCCATATTCCAGGTAGCGGTTTCGCTCCACGGGCCGGGAATTGTTTTCTTATCCCAGCTCCTCACTTTCCAATAATATTTTTTCCCGGCGATAAGCGGCTTACCCGCGTACACGATCTGACTGGTGGCATTCGAACTTATCTTCCCCGTGTTCCATACATCGGCTTTTGCTGCTGTTAATAATTCCGGTGCCGAGGCTACAATGATCTGCCACGCGGTTTGCACCTGGTTGTAAGTTTTAGACTGCAACTCCCAACTCAGTCTTGGCTTATCCGTATCAATAAAAGGATTTATTTTATACTCTGTCCGAAGATATTTGGGCATAAGATCAGACTGTGCTGAAACCCTGTCTGAGTAAAAATAAAAAGTTGTAAAAAAGAAAACTATGGCAAATACATACCGCCTGTTCATAAAAAAATATTTGAGAAAAAAAATTAATTAGCCCCGTATCACTTTAATTTCTTTTGGTGCATTGATGGTAGTTGCTATTTTCCCATCTGCCTGTTTTACATGCTTCACTTTAACCACGCCATAAGGTGTAGGAAATGTTCCTTCGGCAAAACTGAGATCGCCAAGATGTGGTGTTACTTTAATGACTTTGCATCCGGGAGATATAACCTGTATACCTAAAACATTTTCGGTGAGCCAGGGCGTTGGTCCCGATGCCCATCCATGACACAAGCTATGCCTGAAGCCCACATAACAGTAAGCGCCATAATCTCCATGAATATCTTTCTGTCCGGGTAACGGTAATACATCAATTCTTGAAGCATTAGGCAACCAGTCAAGATTAAAATCTTCCCAAAAAGTAGTGGCACCAAGATGCAACATGGCGCCCCAATATTCGCGTATGGCGTCAATGGCACCCTGGTAATCACCTGCCAGGGCTTTGGCCTTCAGCATATAATAGCCATAAAAAGTGGAGAAATTATGTGTGCCACCTACACTTAGTATATCACGATTAGCCTTGTCAGCCGGCATTAAACCGGTTAGCGCCATCAATGCAGCAGCTTGTTTGGAGTGGTTGGCATCCGGAACATACTTCCTCAATTTACCGATAGCTTCTTCACAATTCCTGGCGGTAGCGGGTTCATTTAATATCTTACACAGTTCGGCTCCTGCTGTCAGCGACCATATCATCATTGCCTGTAATCCTGCATCCACACCTTTTTTATTTTCACTGGATGGCCAATCAAGGAAGCGGGTACCATCCAGAGTTTCTTTTCCATCTGCATCAATTTTGGTAATGATATGCGCTAACAGTTTTACCAGATAATTTTTTTGTTCTTTCAGGTAAGCAAGATCACCGTTGTGCATATACCAGTCCCTGTGAATAATGATCCACCACATAGAATATGTGCTGATACCGTTCATCCAGTTGGGTATGGGGGTAATATCTCTCGACAAATCCAGGCTTTTAGGGACCACATCATTATTGCCGAATACTGCTGCTATAGTTGAGGTTTCAGGATGCATATCACCTACCCACACCAAACGGTCACGTTTAATACCATCCCATAAATAATCCTGCATATTCAGGTGAACGGTGTACGCCCCTGTCATCCATATTTTATTTAATAAAGTATCGCTACAGTAGAATGATCCGAGGTAAGGTATATCCCGAAAAGTAAAAATAGCTCTCACTTCTTTTAATTGCAGTTCTACATTCGCGTCTATAACATCAATACGTACAAACCTGAATCCGGTATTACCTATTTCCAGCTTTCCCAGCCAGGGCACTTCCACAATCATATCCCTCATTGCATGATCGTTGGTTGCATTCTGCTTCGGCTCTATATCACTCATTGCTTCGCTGGCCGACTCGCCAAATCGTACCCTCAGCTTTACGGGTTTATTACCAGGGTACATACCCGTTACAATCTGTAAACCACCATGCAATTCTCTCCCAAAGTCAAACAATAATGCAGGCTTGATACCCCATGTACTTTTGAGTACACACATATCCCTGTTGGCAAGATCGGCCTGCCCATTACCTGGCTTTAATAACCTGGCAGCATTAATTATCTGTTCTCCTGCATTTTCTGTCTGCCAGAGTATTTTTTGCGGAGAAAGATAGCGAATGACGGTTTCAACTGATTGTGCTTTTGCTAAAGTTGCCTGATCAAATACAGGTGGCAACTGGGCATTTACTGTTGAACTAAATACAATACTAAAAACTATTAAAGAGAAAAGAAACTTTCCGGGTTGAATAATATATTTCATGTCAAGATAATTTCAATGTCAAAGTAAAAGCAAAAAAGAAATCGTTCATCCATACAACTGCCCAAAGCACGATTTTAGTTAACCATGAATATCCCATCATCACAATTTTTTGTATTTAATTCAAAGTCGGTTTGCATACAGTCCATTGACCTGCTATGATATCTTACCCAAACACCAATAGAACCCCAATCATTTTCCACACGACTTTGTTTTGCACTATTTTATAAAACAAAGAATTAATACTTGCACCTGCATTGTTGCTGCTGTCGGATTGAAGAATGCCATAATTCATTGTTGCCAATTCATAATCATAATAAAATATTTCTTCGATATGAAATACTATAACCACATGATAGATTAAGATATAAATATTACAGACATTACAACATAAAAAAGACCTGGTGAAAAATTATATTCACCAGGTCGTAATTATAAAAAATAGCCCCTAAAAAAACTGTACTGATTATCCAATTCTTAATAAAAATTCAATCTCTTCTAAAAATAAGGAGACAATGATGCTTCATCAGCCGGTAATCCATAATATTTATCAAGATTTGTAAATGCATTACTTGGCGGATTAACTCCATCAGGATAATAATAATTAAGCGGATTAGATTTAATACGGTTACCATAAGGTACAATTACTTCTTCAATCCTGTCTGTTCTCACAAGATCAAACCATCGCTTATTTTCAAAAGCGAGTTCCACCCTGCGTTCATTATAAATAGCTGTACGCATATCATCTTTATTTGAAGCAGGAGTATCATCGAGCCCAGCCCTGTTGCGCACCAAATTAATATATTCTTTTGCGTCATTTGTTTTGTCCTGTTCATTTAGCGCCTCAGCTAAAAATAATAGAACTTCAGCATACCGATATACCGGCCAATTATTGCCGGTATTATTATGTTGAGCATGAGGTCTTGCAAATTTTTTAATATAAGGATATACTTTGTCTGTTCTCAGGCTTTGGCTAAGTGTTACATACCCAATTGATATATCCTTTCTCTTATCATTGGGTTCGTAGGCCGCAATAATATCGGGCGTCGGGATATTGTTCCCTTCACCTGAGAGACTCTGAGGATTAGAAGTTTGAGTAATTGGCTGCAATTCCGCACTTGTAATTGGACGGGGTAAAAAACTATATATCTGATTCCCATTATAACCTGAAGCACCCTCCTGATATTGAATTTCAAAAACAGATTCTGCATTATTCTTATTGGAATTAGTATAAGAAAATGCATCATTATAATCAGGCATCAACGAGTATTCATGACTGTCAACCACTTCTTTCAAAACCGTCGCAGCATCAGACCAACGTTTTTGCTCAATATATAAATTACCTAATAGCGTTTTAGCGGTCCCTGAAGTTACACGACCGGGCTCCTGCACTGATTTAAGAGGTAATAATTGTGCAGCCTGTTTAGCATCATCTTCTATCTGACTGTATAATTGTTCAGTTGTTGCCAGATCAGCAGTTGCTTCCGATCTGTTTGCAACAGGTGTAAGATGCAATGGGGCTTTACCAAAATATCTTACAAGTTCAAAATAAGCAAACGCCCTGAGAAAGAAAGCCTGTCCTTTCAGGTTGCTCTTCGTATTTGCATCAAACTCAACATTATCAATTGTGGCAAGTATTTGGTTAACCCTTGCAATAATCTGGTAATCCAGCCGGTATTGATTTAACACATGGGTGTTAGTTGTTGTTCCGTTAGAAACAGGCAATGCAAAATCTGCAATATTTTCAGTGGGATCTACCGCACCAAAAAGAATATTACGCGGATAGTATGTATTATCCGAGTGCATTTCACCTAATATCCAGGATCTGTCATTAAATATAGCCCGGAGCGGTACATATGCTCCGTTTACAGCCTGTTTAAAATCCGCTTCTTTAACAAAAAAAGTTGCAGAACTCAAAGAAGTCTCAGGTGTAATCTCCAGGAACTTTTTACAACTAGTCATCATGACACCCGCAGCACATATAAGTATCAAAATTTTTGTATTCATTTTAAATCGAATAAAAATATTAGAAAATAAAAACTCTTTTAAAAATTCAAATTAACACCCAAAGTGAATGTACGAGGAACAGGGTAATTTGATAAATCAACACCCTGGCTAAGGTTGCCTCCATCACCCTGTCCATTGCTTTGTGCACTGGTTTCGGGATTTGGGCCACCCCAGTATTTGGTGAAGGTGTACAACTGCTGTACTGAACCATAAATCCGTATTGACTTAATTGCTTTACTCTTAATGCCGACGTTATAGCCCAGTGTAATATTTTTTATAGTGAAAAAAGAAGCATCTGCAATGAAGCGGCTATTCATCCAATCTCTCTCTACCCCTGTAACATTACCTCCACCCACAGTGGTTCCGTAAAACCCTTTACCCGGGTTATCAACCGACCTGAAACGGTATTTCACTCCTTCAACAAGATTGAATACACCGTCAAGATTGGCAGTACTATATAGATGGCGAATCAGTAATTGATTACCATAAGAACCTGATCCGGCTATAGAAAAGTCCCAATTTTTATACTCCAGGTTATTTACAATACCATAAATAAACTTAGGAAATGGGCTACCTATGATTGTACGATCATCTTTATCGCCTCCGTAAGTGATAACCCCATCACCATTTACATCTTTAATTTTTATACTCCCCACTGTTGATCGTCCGGGTATGGAAGGATTTTTATCTAAATCATCCTGGTTTAGGTATACTCCCTCTGCTATTAATCCATAAAATTGTCCGAATGGTTTTCCCACCTGGGTAATATGAAATGTCCCATATACTCTGTCAATACCATCAGCAAGTGCTACAACTTTGTTTCTATTGAATGAGATATTGGCGCTGGTTGTCCATCTGAATTCACCAACTGTATTGAGTGTAGTCAATGCAAACTCATGTCCCCAGAATTTTATTTCTCCGATATTGTCATTAAAATTAGAGAACCCTGACTCCTGGGCCACCTGCACACTATACAGCAAATTTGTTGTGCGTTTTGTATAAAAATCATAGTTTAACTGTATTCTGTTACCAAATAAACCCAGATCTAAACCAATATCAAATTGTTTTGTGGTTTCCCAACCAAGATTTGGATTTGCAAGAGATGTGACTACGGCGCCAGTAGCTACAGTATTTCCAAATACTGCATTTACAGTGTTGTTCACAAGAGCATATTGAGTGTAGTTACCGATATTATTGTTTCCTATCACTCCATAACTTGCTCTCAGTTTTGCAAAAGAAACAGCTTTTAGATGCTGCATAAAATTTTCATCGGAAACTACCCAGCCCAGTGAAGCTGAAGGGAATAACCCCCAGCGATTGTTATTACCGAAACGTGAAGAACCGTCACTACGAACTGCAGCTGTCAACAGGTATTTACCTTTGAAATTGTAAGTGAGTCTGGAAAGATAAGAAGTTAAAGACCATTCTTGTGCATCACTACTTGTATTTGAACCAGAACGATTAATGTTTAAAGCTCCCTGAATAGTCGGCAGGCGATCATCCGAATAAGTATCTGCCTGTATCCTTGTACTCTGATACCTAAATCTTTGATTAGTAAATCCGGCAAGTAATTCAAAGTTATGTTCACCAAAACTCCTGGTATAAGTAGCAAGATTTTCATTTAACCAGCTTTGCGCCTGCATATCCTGTCTGATGGAAACAGCAGTAGTTGGAACAGGAACATTGATAGCACTTGTGGCTGTTGATGGATTAAAGAAGAAGAACTTGGTATTGGAATTTTCAATATTATAAGTTGATTTAAGTGTGAGTCCTTTAATAGGACTATATTGAATAAATGCATTTCCAATCAAAGTATTTGTTTTTGATTCATTCACAAGTTCATCGGCTGCTCTTACCCAGTTAGGATAGTTGAAGATATTCCCTGTACTGCCTGGAAACTTATTATACAAAGTAAGTTCACCATTGTCATCATATATCGGCATTACCGGCCAAGTGTGTAAAGCATTAAAAAGTATACCGGTACCACGGTCCCCGTCAGTTCTTGGCGTATTGTCGAATACATATGACGGAGCAATATTAAATCCTACTTTCAAATTATTTGCAATCTTGTATTCCATATTCATACGAAGTGAATATCTTTTATAGGTGTTATTCAACACAACCCCATCCTGATGTAATATTCCACCAACCAGTGCCGTACTCAACTTATCTGTATTAGAAGTTATTGTGAGATTATAGCTTTGTAACCCTGCTTTTCTTAACAATGCATCATACCAGTCATTATTTTTGTTCCTGTATTCGGCAGGGTTTTGAAATTCCACAGGAACAGGTTGTCCGGCATCTTCATAATACTCTTTCTTAAACTGTGCAAACTCTTCTGCATTCATCATTTTAATACGTCCACGCATTGGCACCTGTTGCAAACCGGCATAAGTATTGATACCAATATTTGTTTTCCCCGGCTTACCTTTTTTGGTGGAGATAAGTACAACCCCATTAGCGGCACGGGAACCATAGAGTGATGTAGAAGCTGCATCTTTCAATATTGATATACTCTCAATCTCATCGGGATTTAAATTATTGATGTTGCCTGTAATAGGGAATCCGTCAATAACATATAACGGATCACTTCCTGCAGAAACAGAAACCTGTCCACGAATTCTAACAGACATACCCTGCCCGGGTTTACCTGTAGTCTGGTTAATCTGAACCCCTGCCAGACGTCCCTGAAGTTTTTGAGCAACTGTAGAAACAGGCAAATCCTTTACTTCTGATTCACTGATAGTCTGCACAGCTCCGGTAACATTTCTTTTCAACTGACTACCGTAGCCCACTACAACTACTTCACCTAATCCCTTCGCGTCCACATTCAAAGAAACATTAATCGCACTCTTATTATCAATGTTTACCTCTTGTTGTTCATATCCTACAAAAGAAAAAATAAGCACTTTCCCTTTTCCGACGTTAATTGAATAATTTCCCTTTTCATCAGTCTGGGTAGAAAGTTTAGTTCCCTTAACATTTACGGTAACCCCCGGAAGACCCATTGAGGTTCCCGCATCCGATACAACTCCTGATACTTTTTTGTCCTGACAAAAAAGTTGAACGGAAAATAGCATCATAATCGCCAATAAAATCAATTGGCCTTTTTTTAAAAAAAACACAGGTTTAAAGAGCATAAGAGTAAATTATTAAGATGAGAAAAAAGACAAAATTTCAATATGCACAAGAGTGCAGGTCGCCTTACTATTAGATCAAAATGAATATCTAAACCGTTTAAAAACTCAGATAGATTAGTACAGGAGAAAAAGATTCCTCATTAGTCAGTAACAAGAATTACTACTATCAAAAATGATATAAAACAATACTAAATAATGGAAACGGATCTATACAAAAGACAATACAATTTTCTCAAGTCTATGCTACCGTGAGTTTCAAACTCAGGTAACAAGTAGAAAAATCTTTTTCATATAAAGCAGTTTTCGTTAGTGAATAAAATAGTCATAAGGTCATTAACATAAATTAACATTGTTTTCAAATATAGATGCAATAATCATGATAACTATCCTGTACCATCATGTAAGTAAAATTTTCCAAACTATTTCTTACAAAATTTTTAAATTGTCAACCCTACATTTAAAGCAAGCAATTGCACTTTCACAATGCCCCCCTAAAAACACCTCTTTAATAGTCATTTTATAATATTTAATTCGAAAGATTATTAAGTGAATTAATAACTCGCCTACATCATATTTGGACAAAATATTTTATCAATCTATTTCTTGCTTCCAGAGAAAATTAGACCCCAACCCTGGTTTTAAAATAAATCTATTCCAAGTATATCAAGTCAATTAATGCTGCATTAAAAGCATGACGGTGCATGATGGATATAAAAATTTAGTATGCTACATTCATCTTAAAGATGACTCATGAAGCTAAGTAGAATATTTACTTGTCCTCGGGGGTATCCAGCTTTAATAACATATAGATTCATTTATAATTTTCAAGATTTCAAAAAAATTCTTATGAAAAAACTCTTCATGACAGCAATAGCATTATCGCTTTTAGATTTTTCTTTTGCACAACAAGTAAATCAATCCTCCCAGAGCAAACTCTATAGTGGTTTTGCCAAACCACCAGATGCATCTAAACCACGTGTATGGTGGCACTGGATGAATGGTAATATTACAAAAGACGGAATTTCAAAAGATCTGAATTGGATGTCACGTTCAGGCATTGGCGGATTTCAGAATTTTGATGCTGCATTGATGACACCTCAAATCGTGAAGAAACGCCTGACTTACATGACACCTGAATGGAAGGATGCTTTTTATTTTGCAACTAAACTTGCGGATTCTTTACATCTTGAAATGGCGATTGCTGGCTCACCAGGATGGAGTGAAAGTGGAGGTCCATGGGTAAAACCGGAAGACGGTATGAAAAAACTGGTGTGGGCTGAAAAAAGAATTGAAGGTGGAAAACTGTTTACGGAAAATCTGCCGCATCCACCCACTACAACAGGTACATTTCAAAATCTTCCGGTACAGGCGCAATTAGGATTAAGTGCAGCTGTTGAAGCACCACCTCAGTATTATAAAGATATTGCTATATTGTCCTATAAGCTGCCAGACACAGAAATTCCAATTAGTGCAATAAACCCGGTTGTAACTTCCAGTGGTGGTAATTTTAATATCCACCAACTTACCGATGGTGATCTTGCTACAAGCAACCTTCTACCTTCAGATACAGTAAAGGGATACGCATGGATTCAATTTGCATTTGAACATCCTCAAACTATTAAAGCTATAACCATGGTAGGAGGTGGCGACAAGGGTCCATTTGGTTTGTTTGGTGATTTCAAGGATTCCCGAAGCCTTGAAGTAAGTGATGATGGAAATAATTTTAAATGGATCTGCTATATACCTGCAGGTAATGTACTTCAACAAACCATTTCAATTCCGGCTACTACTGCAAAATATTTTCGAATTACTGTCAAAAACCCTCCACCAAGGTTCAGCTTTGGTGCATTAAGCGGTAATAATTCTCCTGCTAAATCGCCACCAGGAACAGAAATTAGTGAATTAGTGCTACACACTACTTCCAGAATAAATATGTTTGAAGAAAAAGCTGCTTTTGCCACAGGCGGAAATTTTTATAAACTGGAAACCCAACCTACAAACGATATTATTAAAGAAACAGATGTAATTAATATCACTGATAAATTTTCTCCTGATGGTACTCTCAATTGGAATGTGCCACCGGGTAACTGGAACATTGTACGTTTTGGTTACTCACTAACCGGGAAGCAAAATCACCCGGCTTCTCCGGAAGCCACAGGGCTCGAAGTGGATAAGCTCGATGCAAAAGCAGTGAGTGCATATTTCACCAATTATCTTGATCAATATAAAAATGCAACTCAAAATCTGATGGGGAGTAAGGGATTGCAGTATGTTGTTACCGATAGTTGGGAAGCTGGCACTCAAAACTGGACGAATAACCTGCTCGAAGAATTTCAAAAACGTCGTGGATATAATCTATTGCAATGGATGCCAGTACTTACCGGGAGGATTATTAAAAGTGCAGAAGCGAGTGAACGGTTTTTATGGGACTTTCGTAAAACCCTTAGCGAGCTTGTTGTGGAAAACCATTATGATCTGTTGACTACCCTGTTGAAGGAAAGAGGTATGAAACGATATTCTGAATCACATGAAAGTAGAAGAGCATTGATTGCGGATGGAATGGAAGTAAAACGTACTGCCGCAATTCCCATGTCTGCTATGTGGGTACCCGGACCAATTGGACGCGATGGTACCGGATACAAAGCTGATATTCGCGAATCAGCATCGGTAGCTCATATTTACGGACAAAATTTAGTGGCTGCTGAATCACTAACAGCAATCGGAACCCTGGGAAATGCATGGTCATACTCACCTGAAAAACTAAAACCAACTGCGGATCTTGAGATGGCAAATGGATTAAACAGATTTGTTATTCATACATCTGTTCATCAACCTGTAGATGATAAAATACCAGGATTAGGTCTTGGTCCTTTTGGACAATGGTTTAACCGTCACGAAACCTGGGCCGAGCAGGCAAAAGCATGGACCAGCTATCTTTCCAGGAGTTGCTATTTACTGCAACAAGGAAAATTTGTAGCCGATATAATTTATTATTATGGAGAAGATAATAATATTACTTCCTTGTTCGGGGAAAAGCTACCCAATATTCCTGAGGGGTATAATTACGATTTCGTAAATTCAGATGCTTTATTGAATCTTCTCACAGTAAGAAATAATAAAATTGTAACCCAAAGCGGAATGCAGTACAATATACTGGTACTTGACTCTAACTGTATGAATTTGCCGTTAAAAGTTTTGCAGAAATTACAGATATTAGTTAATGCCGGAGCAATTGTTGTAGGGCCTAAACCGGTATCTCCTACCGGGTTAAATGAAGACACCCGCACATTCAATAGCCTGGCAAATGAATTATGGGGCAATAATATTTCCGCTAATAGATATGGCAAGGGAAAAGTATTTTCTACTTCAAATATTAAAAGAGTTTTAGAGGAACTTCAGATACAACCAGACTTTGAATACCTAAGACCCAACCCCGAAACACAACTTCTTTTTGTTCATAGAAAGTTACCTGAGGCGGAAATATACTGGGTAAACAACAGAAGCAATAATTATGAAAATATTGAAGCGAGCTTCAGGATTTCAGGGAAATCTGTAGAAATATGGCATCCCGAAACTGGTAAGAAAGAACCAGTGTCATACTCCATTGAAAATGGTCGCACAAAAGTATCGTTACAACTTACACCAAATGATGCAGTGTTTGTTGTATTTGAAAAAAACACTAAATCATTAAAAGAATCCATTCCACTTAAAAAAGAAATACCAATTACCACTCTGAAAAAGCCTTGGAGAATTAATTTTCAAAAAGACCGTGGCGCCCCGGAAAATATTGTTGTAGACAAACTTGCATCCTGGACAGATAATTCAGATAAAGGCATTAAATATTTTTCCGGAACTGCTTCATACACTCAAACTATAGATATACCAAAAGAATGGGTTAAAAAAGATACTGAACTCTGGCTTGATCTTGGAGATGTTAAAAATATTGCAGAGGTATTGATAAATGGAAAATCAGCCGGCATTGTATGGAAACAACCTTTTAAAGTTAATATTAGTTCGATTATAAAAGCTGGCAAAAATAAATTGGAAATAAGAGTAACTAATCTTTGGGTTAATAGATTGATAGGGGATCAACAACCTGGCATAGAAAAAAAGATCACATATACTACCATGCCGTTCTATAAAGCTGATTCGCCTTTATTACCATCAGGACTATTAGGCCCAGTTCAAATCATATCCGTAAGAAGATAAAATTCGTTTGTAATAAAAAAATTCAGCTCAATATAGATACGCGATTCTACAGCTAATTGTTATATTATTTCAGAGAGTGTCTTCTTTCTTCAATCTCTTTTCCACCACAAAAGGTGCAAACGGGAGCAATGAAGCAATAAAGAAAAACACCACTCTTTTGAAACTCCATTTATATCGTGATCTGCATAGAAGCAGCCACACAACATAAGCAATAAATAATATTCCATGCACCCAACCCACATACTTTACCGCTGCCGGTAACTGGAAAAAATACTTTAATGGCATTGCTATAAACAATAACAATATATAGGATACACCTTCTGCAATGGCTATATTTCTGAAACGATGAATGGGTGATGACATGTGCTCTTTTTAAAATGAGTTGCAAAAATAAGGTGAGGAGATCAAATCAACTATTCAGGATTTGTGAATTATCTTTAGCCATATGCAAACAATTGCTAAGTCAAGTCAATAATATTTATTCAAATGGAAATATGAGAAATAAAAGTGAATGACTTCTCATATTTAATGTTTAATATACCACAAGAAAATATCTGTTAACTTGCAGCTTTTCCTGTAGAAATTGATGAGTAAAAAATTTAATTGGGCATCTGCTACAATATTATCCTGCATCATACTAATCGCGGCAAACTTACGTGCCCCTATAACCGCAGTTGGGCCTGTAGTTCCGGAAATGATACAACAACTTCATCTCACTCCGGCCATGGTAGGACTAATTACAGCTACACCTTTAATCTGCTTCTCGCTATTTTCAACCTTTATGCCCAGGTTCTCAAATATTCTAGGGTTGGAAAAACTGTTACTCTATTCTTTGCTTTTACTTGCAACGGGGATACTAATCCGTTCTGCAGGAAATGTTTTTTTCCTGTTTGCAGGGTCAGTACTTATAGGTATTTCCATTGCCATCGGCAATGTATTAATGCCTGCATATATTAAAAAACGATTCCCTGACAAAACAGGGTTGGTAACAGGTGTTTATCTTGTCGCAATGAATCTCACTTCGGCATTGGCTGTTGGTTATAGCATAAACTTAGGTAAAATAGGGAACCTGGGCTGGCAGGGATCTATTGGCATTTGGGGGATACCAGTCTTATTTACATTTTTATGCTGGCTGCCCCTGGTAAAGAAAAATGAGTCCCCACAAACACAACCGGATTATAAAATTATTCGTGCAGTTTGGAAATCACGTCTTGCCTGGCAGATATCCATTTTCCTGGGATTGCAATCAATAATTTTTTATGTATTTGCCGCATGGTTACCGACCATCTTACAAAGTTGGGGTATGGAAGCCGGCAAAGCAGGATGGTTGCTTTCATATGTTCAAATGGGTCAGGTACCTATGATGCTGATTGGACCTTTGTTGGCCGATAAAATGAAAAACCAGACTACACTGATTTGGATTACTTTCATTCTATTACTCGCAGGCCTATTGATGTTTCTGATCTTAAAAACTGAATATGTTACGGTAGCAGCTTTTCTGATTGGTATTTCTGTTGGTTTAGCATTTGCATTGGCCACTATTTTTTTCATTCTGCGTACAAAAACTGTAGAAGAATCTGCAGCACTTTCAGGCATGGCTCAATCAGTAGGATATTTTGAAGCAGCTATCGGACCGCCATTATTTGGTGTATTATATAGCTGGACAAATTCCTGGAACCTTTCATTTATTTTTTTAATAATTATTACTATTTCGCTACTCCTTAGCGGGCTTTATGCAGCAAGGAACAGGTATGTGTTAGAGGAACACAATACTTTACAAAAAATGACATTTAAGCATAGACGTTAGTGCTTCTCTTTCATTTTTTCTTCATCTGCTTTCAGCTTTTGGGCATCCTTTTTTTCCTGCTCAATGGCATTTTTTTCCTCATCATTCACTCCCACAGCAGTTTTTACTGTTGCAGAATCATCCCTTAAGATTGCAGAATCTTTTTCTAGAATTGTTGGATTCTGATTAATAATGGTATCACTGTTTCCACCGGTTTTAGAAGAAGAATCAGTTGCATTGTTGCAGGAGAAAAGCAAACAAGAACAGAAGAGAATAACAAACAAAAATGGGTTTTTCATCTTTAATATTTTATCCAAATTTACTGAGCTGTTTATTCTTTGTCAAAAATGCGTATCGCAATAACATACCATTATAATAAAAAACCCTCCGCATTTACGGAGGGCTATTACTAACTTCCAATGAAAATCCTTATTTCACTTCTTCAAATTCTGCATCGGTTACATTATCACCAGCAGTGGCATTGGCGCCTTGTGGTTCCTGAGGTCCACCAGTTGGTCCGCCTGCTGTTGCACCAGCTCCCTGTTGTGCCTTATATATTTCCTCGGATGCTGCAGTCCAGGCAGTATTGAGTTCAGCAAGTGAAGCGTCAATGGCTGTCACATCCTGCTGCTTATGTGCCTCTTTCAACTTGCCAAGTGCTGTTTCTATCGGGGCTTTTTTATCCGCAGGAATTTTATCGCCAAACTCCTTCAGTTGTTTTTCTGTTTGGAAAATAAGACTGTCTGCCTGGTTAATCTTATCCACTTTTTCACGTGCTTCTTTATCTGAGGCTTCATTAGCTTTGGCCTCAGCTTTCATTTTTTCCACCTCTTCTTTACTTAACCCACTACCTGCTTCAATCCTGATTTTCTGTTCTTTTCCGGTGCCTTTATCCTTTGCAGTAACATTTAATATACCGTTAGCATCGATATCAAAAATTACTTCAATTTGCGGAACGCCACGCGGAGCCGGCGGTATCCCGTCTAAGTTAAACATACCAAGACTTTTGTTTTGAGAAGCCATGGGACGTTCTCCCTGTAACACATGTATCTGCACTCCGGGTTGATTATCGGAAGCTGTTGAAAATACTTCTGATTTTTTTGTAGGTATAGTTGTATTTGAATCAATCAGACGTGTCATCACACCACCCATTGTTTCAATACCCAGAGAAAGGGGAGTTACATCCAGCAGCAACACATCTTTTACTTCACCGGTCAATACTGCACCCTGTATAGCAGCGCCTACAGCTACAACCTCATCGGGATTAACACCTTTATTGGGTTTTTTACCAAAAAACTTCTCTACAATTTCCTGCACTTTAGGTATACGGGTACTACCACCCACCAGGATCACTTCATCAATTTGTGAGGTAGATAATCCTGCATCTTTCAATGCCTGTTCGCAAGGTTTCAAACATCTTTCAAATAAGCTGTCTGACAATTGCTCAAATTTTGCACGACTCAATTTCTTTACTAAGTGCTTAGGAACACCATCTACCGCTGTTACATAAGGCAGGTTGATTTCAGTTTCGCTGGAAGAAGACAATTCCACTTTTGCTTTTTCTGCAGCCTCTTTCAGGCGTTGCAAAGCCATTGGATCTTTACGTAAATCAATATTTTCATCTTTCTTAAACTCGTCTGCCAGCCAGTCAATAATCACTTTGTCGAAATCATCACCACCGAGATGTGTATCACCATTGGTTGATTTTACTTCAAAAACCCCATCACCCAATTCGAGGATAGATATATCGAAAGTACCGCCACCAAGGTCAAATACTGCTATTTTTTCATCTTTATGTTTTTTGTCTAATCCGTATGCTAAAGCAGCGGCAGTAGGCTCGTTAACAATGCGGCGAACATTAAGACCTGCTATTTCACCGGCTTCTTTGGTTGCCTGACGCTGAGCGTCATTAAAGTAAGCAGGAACTGTAATGACAGCTTCTGAAACTTCCTGACCCAGGTAATCTTCTGCGGTTTTTTTCATCTTTTGCAAAACCATTGCAGATATTTCCTGGGGAGTGTACAATCTGCCATCAATATCAATTCGAACTGTATTATTATCTCCTTTTACAACCTTGTAACTCCAGTGTTTTATTTCCTCAGACACTTCATCGTACCGGCGTCCCATAAAGCGTTTTACTGACATTATGGTATTGATCGGGTTCGTAATAGCCTGACGTTTAGCCGGGTCACCCACTTTCCGTTCGCCATTTTTAAGAAAGGCAACAACAGAAGGCGTGGTGCGGCGGCCTTCATCATTAGCAATTACAACAGGCTCATTACCTTCCATAACCGATACGCAGCTATTAGTGGTACCGAGGTCTATTCCAATTATTTTTCCCATATATAAATTGTATTTTATCTTATTACGTTTAAGACTATAGTCAATCATTATGCCATGAGGCAGTAAAATGAAAAAATGACAGTGTTTTTTAACTGCTATGTCATATTGAAAAGCGAGTTGGCCATTTAAAACCAGTCTTTTACTGCCCGGTTGACTTTCTTTCTGTATTTACCTGATATCTTTGAAGATTATCCCATCATAGAAATGAAAACAACCCAACACATCCTTATAATTATCCTTTTTATGTTTAGCCTTGGCGCCTGCAGCAAAATAATCATTCCCGAAAAGCCTGCACTTGCGAAAACTTATTTTTCTCTCGATAGTCTTCCAATTAGCGAAATTGATATCCCCCTGCAGATTAATCTAAAGCCATTTTATGGAATTGCCGACAAAAATGTACAGAAAATCTATGCATCCGATGGTTGGCCCAACGAATTTATAGTAGACAACTGCGATACAAAATACATGTATCGCTTCAAGCGTGGACCACTTCATGTAGCGACAAATGGGAACAGTATTAGCTTCAACTTCACGGGAAGCTATATTATTGCCGGTGCCCAAAGAATATGTACGGGCTCCGGGAGCGACAGAGTGGCTATAACACCCTGGACACCAATCTGCACCTGTGGTTTGAATGAGGCTGAACCAAGAGTAGATATAGGATTTAAAGCATCTTTACAATTAAAGCCTGATTATTCTTTATCAACCCAACTGCTCCCTAATGAACCAAAACCACTGGACAAATGCACAGTTTGCTTCTGGAAACATGATATTACTCCTACAGTAATGAAGCAACTGAAGGAGCAGTTGAGAGATGCCGGCAGAGAGATAGAAGATTCTATTAACAAGCTTAATATTCGCCCAATTTTTCAACAACTTTGGGATATACTTAATACCAGTGTTAGTGTGTATGATATGGGTTACTTGAAAATCAACCCCGAAAAAATACGCATAAGTACATTTCAGGCAAAGAACGATTCCCTAAACATCTCTGTAGGGCTATCGGCCCGTCCCCTGATCAACCTTACTAAAAACGCAGATTACCGAACCGTTGTACCCAACATCAGTGACTTCAACCGGCGAAGTGGTTTTAGTATATATGTAGACGCGGTAATGGATTATGATTCGCTAAGCCTGATGCTTACAAAAGAGTTGTATGGTAAAAGGATAAATTTGGATAAGGTTGGAAAATATATCATCGTTGATAAGTGCAGTATTTATGGAGCAGATAATGAACAACTCATTTTTAAAATTCAATTCAGCGGATCAGAAACCGGTATAATGTACCTGACAGGCAAACCTGTTTTTGATAAGGAAAAAAATAAATTGATAGTAAAGCAAATTGACTTTGATATAAAAACCAGGGACCTTTTAATTAAAACTGCCAAATGGCTTTTCAGCAGAAGGATTATCAGTGAACTGAATAAATATGCCACATTTGATATTCAAAACTACACAGATACACTCTTATCAAAAGTAAATACTGCAATAAACCGGGAATGGAGAAGGGGAATATATTCTTCTGGTAAAATAAACAATATACAGATACTTAATATTTACCCTTTAAAAGACAATCTCATTCTGCGTTGCAATACCACAGGATACCTTTCTATGAAAATTGACCGGATTTCATATTGAAATATTCAAATCTCAAATATTCCGTTTTTGATAGCATATAAAACTAATCCAATACGGGATCGAATTTTTAGTTTTTCGAACAAAGCATCACGGTGGTCATCTACTCTTCGCTGACTAATAAACATTTTTTCAGCAATCTCTTTATAAGAGAGATCAGAGCATACCAGTCTTAGAAATTCTTTCTCTTTTTCTGTCAAGCCAACAGGATCTTCGGATACTTCCATATTCCTGTTTAATCCACCAATTATTTTTCCGGAAATATATTCTGACAGGTAAAAATTTTTCTTCATCAGAGAATCGAGCGCCAGCAACAATTCATCGGGATCAGCTGATTTTAATATATAGCCTTTTGCCCCTGACTTTAGCATTCTGATAATGGTGTGTTCATCGCTAAGCATAGACAGAGCGAGAACTTTAACCTGCGGATAATTTTTGTAAAGCCATTCTGCGGTTTCAAACCCGTTCATACCAGGCATATTCACATCCAGCAAAACGATGTCAGGTATCATTTTCCTGCTGACAATTTTTTTTAATGCCTCACCGTTCTCTGCTTCAAAATATACAGCATAATTGTCGAATGAATCAATAAGCTTTGCTAAAGCCGTTCTTAAAAGCGTATGATCATCTACTACTGCTACCTGTATCTTTCTCTTTTTATCAATCATCTTTATTTATTCTTTTGCAACTGTTGATGCAATGGGCAGATCCATTACTACAGAAGTTCCTTTGCCGGGAGCACTGTCAAAAATCATAGTAGCACCAATGAGTTTCACCCTGTTCAACATACTTTTTAATCCTACTCCATTGAGTGGATTTTTGGAGCCTTTCTTTTCTTCCATACTAAAACCCACTCCATTATCTTTTACTGAAAATGCAAAACTATTCTCGTTAATATAATTTAATCCGATATTTATTTGAGTTGCTTTTGCGTGTTTAAGTATATTATTGACAAGTTCCTGAAAAATACGAAATATAAACACTTCTTTCTGTTCACCAAGCCTGTATTCTTTTCCTTTTACATCAAGAGTTACCTCCATGAGTCCTGTTTTTTTAAGGGTCTCAAGATCAAACTTTATAGATTCCACTAAACCAATTTGTGCAATTCTGTCGGTATGAAGGCTTTTGGTAAGGTCCGCAAGATCATAGACTGCTTTATTTAATACTTCCCGTATATGCTGTAAAGGTTCATACGCCTTATGATCTTTCTCAAGCGGGAGTACTGACAGCGAAAGTTTTACCACAGACAGTATTTGTCCAATATTATCATGAAGTTCCTGTGCAATATTTTTAAGTGTAAACTCCTGTATCTCCAGCTGGGATCTTAGCACTTCCTGGTCATATTCGTCTTTAAGCCTTGCAAGTTCCTGCTGTTGCCGGTGTTGTTTCCGTTGATACAGGAAAAGCACGGTAACCACAAAACCCACCAGGATAAGGGCCAGCAATCCGCCCATGATGATTATGAAGAGAATTTCATGATTCTGATCCTGCATAGTGAAGCAATGATAAAAGATGAATATAATAAAATATTCAAGATAGAACTAATGGAATTATAGTTTTGGATAAATACATTGGTTGGCGCAGCAAAAAAATTAGTTAACGCAAAAAGCGGGTAACCGCAACTGTAAAAAAACAATAATCCGGAACATATCCAGAAATAAGGATCCCGGACTAAATCTGTTGACATATCAGATTGAAATAATTCAAAAAAATAAACTATGGCACTTGCAACGATAATAAAACACCCTAAGGAATAAGTGAAGGTATGAAATTGAAGCGTTCCTTTCTGCAAGAATAACATATTCAAAATGACTAATGGCGGATATACAATCATTATATAAATAAGAATATTTTTGATCTTCCTATTTGTTATAATAGTTCTTAATATCCAGAAATAAAACATAAACTCAAAAATGGTAAATATATTATAAAGGAGAGTAGTAGTTTGTCCATGATTGCTTAACCATATTCCCAGGTACTCAACGAAAAATGTAGTCAATAAATAAAAAGGGAAAAAATAGAGAAAGAGAGATTTACGTTGTAAAAAAAAAGCAGAGAATGCTGCAATAGCAGCAAGTAGTATAAACCAGATATAGGCATCTCCCAGGGACATGGTTGCAAGATATGCCTGAAATCAAAATTTCCATAAAAAAACCCCTTTAATAAAGGGGTTTAACTCTGGTAATAATATTTATTATTTTTCTATACAATAACCATACCGTCAGATCCTTTGTCAACAATAGTAACACCCACACCGCCCCAGTCATCTGCGTCACCGCCTTTGGGAGGAGGACAACTCGGAGGACAAAGTCTTCCTGTATTATAGGCAAGAATATTTATTGCCTCACCGTCCTGAATATACAAATCTTTATGTGCAGTACCATTTTCCTGTTCCTTACTTTTAGTAGCTACTAAAGCAAGTGTTTGGCGTCCGGCATACTCTGGTTTTTCAGTAAAATCAGCAGGGTAGGCAGCATAGTAAAATTTAATGCCGTCGGCACCATGCAATTTTGCTTTTTCTATGAACTCTTCCAACTCATCTATACTGTACCAACTGCTTAGTGAATCTTCTTTTCCAATACGGGCAGAATTATGTACCCATCTTTCCTGTTTGTAAGTCCTGATAATGTTGTCTACATAATTAGTAGAAACGTACTTTCCGACCTTTAATGATTTTTTTTGTGTTGTAAGCATGACTTCAATGGTTTAAAATGATGAAATAAATAAACTGATGTAAATCTACCAGAAGTCAAAACACAATGTGCTATACAATTATTTATAATTCAAATAATTACAAATTAGTTATATTTATATTTTATAGAATGTCAATAACAAATGTCAATTTCTTCAAAAAAAAACCGTGAAAACAACACAAAAAAACCGTGAAAAAACGGTAGTAAGACCCCCGTGAAAAAACGGTAGCAAACTACCGTGAAAAAACGGTAGCGAAATACCGTTGAAAATTCCTGACCATTTAAAAAATTTTAAATGATATTTAGCCAGTTATTGATGTTTGCAAAAGTTTTCAGACTTTTCTGACGATATCCACTAAATAAATATTGTTGGTAGGTTGAAGTTTTTGAGAACGCATTACTTCATTTAATATCCGAATTACCGCATAAGTTATCCTTAGAAACAATGTTCTTTACAATAGTTCTTATGCAGTTAGCTACCTGTTAAACCTTATCCTATTTCGTCATTTTCCGGCTGTTGCATACCTCCAAACACCATGCGGACTAACCATCTGCAGGAATAATTTGTTTAGACCATACTCTAAGCTAGACCAGGTGAAAAACACTATCTACCTTATCCTTACCCGAAAAAGTAAAGGAATTACTGGTCTAAACATTTTATTCCAACTCTTATTTTTTTATCCTGAATGTAAAATGCCGTTGAGTTAGATAGCTGAAGAAAACAACGATAACTGTAGTTATCGTTTTAGCAATGGTTGGATATATATGAAACCGTTCTACAAAAAGTTTGATAAAAACATAGTTGAGCAGCAGGCATACCATCACCAGGGTGAAATACCTTAGAAGTTGCACTCTCCCCCGCAATGTTGATCCTGTAAATACTACATTTCGCATCAGATAAAACCCTATAGGAAAAGTAATCAAAAAAGAAAACATAAATGATGCTATATAAGGGCTGATACTGATAATCGGGGTATGTACAATTTGCTTTTTAAGAATGAAATTGTAGGCAATAAAATAAATAACAATATCAAGCAGTGTATTCCCCCCCCCGCATGCAATATATCTAAAGGTTTGCCTGTCTATTATCTTCCGAAACGGAGTATAAAGAAAATCAAGCAGGTTGATAACAAATAATTTCAAGGTACAATGGGGGTTATTTTAAAAATATGCAAAAGAACAGCTTTTTTATGTACTTATTCTCTGAACCTAAAACAGAATTTCATATTCTCACTTATTTATTAGTAGCGTAAACTATGTTTAACAACAAACCAATCCCTTAACAGCCAGAATGTCATATCATTTTACAGCAGACAACATTTATCTAACAAAACAAATCTTAATTTTTTATTAGCTTCGCCAACTTAAATAAAAATACTACTATGGCTTTATCAGTTGGAACAAAAGCACCTGATTTTACATTATTTAACACTGAGAAAAAAGAAGTTTCTTTAAAAAATTTTGCCGAAAAACCTCTAATCATAAACTTCTTTCCTGCTGCATTTACCGGAGTTTGCACAGAACAAATGTGCAGCAACCGCGATAATTTAAGCTTATACAATGATCTTGGAGTTTCTGTAGTTGGCGTTTCCGTTGACACTCCTTTTACTCAGGGTGTATTCAAAGCTCAGAACAAAATCAATTTTGATCTGCTGTCTGATTTTAATAAAGTGATGATTAAAGATTACGACATGTTTCTCCCTGAATTTGTACTTGGATTAAAAGGTGTGGCAAAAAGAGGAGTTGCCTTAATAGACAGCAATGGTATTGTAGTTTATGCAGAAGAAACAGCAAGCCCCGGCACCCAGATAAATTTTGCAGCACTAAAAGATGCACTGGCCTCTTTGAAAAAATAAATCACATTAAGATATTATTTCGTATTTGCTAAGAGTGAATAAGGAATCGGATGTGAGATATTGTCCTATACCGTTCCATGTCTGTCACTTATTCACTTTTACCGATTGATTATTCATCCGAACAGATAATAGGTATCCATTATTATTTGTCCAACGCTACATTATTGGGTCCGTTCTGCATCCTGCATTGCATTTCCACCTGTACTGGTGCCTCTTGTAATGCGTTGCCCTTCTTTAAACAACTGAAAACGGTTAGGTAGTTCCTTTACGGGCCAGGTATTATTGCCTTCATCAATATCAGCAGTTTCGCGGTAAGGGTCAACCCTGATGGTAACAGCCTCTTTATCTTTAATAAATACTTTGGTAAATTTTTCTTCATTCAACCGCCAAACCGTTACCGGCACACGATCTGTTTCCTTAGATCCATCCTTAAATGTCCATTCAATAATCACGGGCATTACCATACCGCCCCTGTTGGCAAAATGAAGTTCATAAAAGTTTTTATTTACCCATTTACCGACGTTTTCCGGATCTTTTTCCACCAGTGCATCTTTTTTGCTGATACTACGTTTTGTATCTGCATCAGGATGATAGTAATAGAAATCGCGAAGTGAGGTATCGGCATCCGTTGCAAAAATTATTGAAGCATCATCTTTGTTGCGCCGCTGGCCGATGTTTACAAATTTTTCTTTCTTCAAAGCCACAGCATTTTTTGGATCATCCATCTTAAACCATTTTACACTGTCGAGCGAAATATCAACCGGCTCAGTACCAAACCACCATCCCCTCCAAAACCAGTCGAGATCTACACCACTTGCATCTTCCATTGTTCTGAAAAGATCTGCAGGTGTCGGATGTTTAAATGCCCAACGGCGTGCATATTGCTTAAATGCATAGTCAAACAGTTCGCGTCCCATAATAGTTTCGCGTAAAATATTAAGACCTGTAGCTGCTTTGGCATAAGCATTCCAGCCAACACTTAACAAATTGTCACCCATCGTCATGATGGGTTCCAGCTGGTCTTTAGGCAACTGCATATAATCGGCGATGAGGTATGCAGGTCCCCTGCGGGATGGATAGTTATTATCAAATTCCTGCTCTGTCAAAAACTGACAAAAAGTATTCAGTCCCTCGTCCATCCACCACCATTGCCGCTCATCGCTGTTCACAATCATCGGGAAAAAATTATGACCAACCTCGTGTATGATAACACTGATCATACCATATTTTATTGCTTCGCTATAAGTGCCGTCTTTTTCGGTTCTGCCATAGTTGAAACATATCATAGGGTATTCCATTCCGCTTGATGCTTCTACGGATATGGCTACCGGGTAGGGATAGGGTATAGTATGTTTGGAATAGGTTTTAATGGTATGTGCCACCACTTTGGTAGAATACCTGCTATACAGATTATAAGCTTCTTTAGGATAATAGCTCATTGCCATCACTTTTTTGCCCTCTACCATTACGGACATGGCATCCCATACAAATTTGCGGGAAGCAGTCCAGGCAAAATCTCTTACATTTTGTGCTTCATATATCCATGTCTTTTTACCGTTTGCCTTATCTTTTTCGTTTGATACTGCCTCATCCAATGTAACAATCTCAAGTGGTTGATGTGCAGACTGGGCCTGCTGCCATTTCTTAAATTGTGCAGGACTGAGAACCTGGTTGTAATTCCTGCACTCACCCGTAGCACCGATAACATGATCACCGGGTACCGTCATTTTTACTTTAAAATTTCCAAAAGTAAGCGCAAACTCAGCACCACCCGTAAACTGGAGATTTTGCCATCCCTGGAAATCGGAATATACCGCCATACGCGGATACCACTGGCTCATGACAAATACATAGTTGCCGTCTTCAGGAAAATATTCATATCCACCGCGCCCCATCTGGTAGTAGCGGTCAACAATTTTGTAATTCCAGCTTATACCAAAAACAAACTTCTGCCCCGGGAGCAATTCACTGGGTAAATCAATCCGCATCATAGTATGGTTAATGGTATACGCAAGAGGTTTTCCGCCGCCTGTTACATTGGTTATCTTCACTCCATAGTCATCCATCTTACGCCAGGTTTCGAGATCCATGATCTCGTTGTGGTTCATCAAAGGTTTCATCGAAGACCTGTTATCCCGATTATTGTCACTGTTGGGATCGTGAATATTTTCGTCCAATTGAATCCAGAGATAGCTTAAAGGATTAGGTGAATTGTTATAATAAGTAATGGTTTCAGAACCGGTGAGTTTCAGATTAGCCTCATCCAGTTCGCAGCTTATATCATAGTCTGCACGTTGCTGCCAGTATTTTGGTCCCGGAGAACCGCTGGCTGTACGGTATTCATTTGGTGTGGGCAGCAGGTAACTAAGTTGCTCAAAGCGATTACCATGATTGGAACCAGGGTTATTAAGATGCTGCGCAAATAAAAAGGATGCATTTAATGATAAAACAGCAATCCACGTTAGTAATAGCTTCATCAAAATATTTTTGTACAATTAATAATACTGTGCCTTGACGGAAAATAGTTACCTGCAATTAAAAAAGCTTTGAAACGTGATACAAATGCTCAGAAGAGCAGCTTCACAATAGGTAATATCTATATTGCCGGGTAACGTTCTATAGCCATTTGAAGCGCTGCGGCAAAAATTCCACCCGAAACAAATAATAACCATTCGCGCCGCGGAACTTTCAAAAACTTTACAAATATAAAGCCCACAAGCATTACTATTGCCACTATAAATATTTGTCCAAATTCAAGTCCAATATTAAAAGCTAATAGCTCTGAAATAATACTTTCTTCTTTTCCCATCATGCTCCTCAGAAAGTTGGAGAAACCCATACCATGTATCAGACCGAAAATCAGTGCCGATGCATACCGGAGAAACATTCTTTTAGCATCAAAGTTTTTTACAAAATAATTTTCAACAGCAGTAAGCAAAATGGTAACAGGAATCAGGAACTCAATCCAGTTGGAGTGCACTAAAATCTTATTGTAAATACTTAATGCGAGGGTGAGAGAATGACCAATAGTAAATGCTGTAACCAGTAGTAATACACTGCGCCAGTCTTTGAGCAGATAGGGCAGACATAGTGCTGCAATAAACAAGATATGATCATATCCTCTTATATCAGTGATATGCCTTATCCCTTCGCCAAGGAATAATGTAAAATTGCTCATAAAAATAAATTTGGAATACAATTATTCAAGAGACCAGATTTCATTTGGGAAATTTACTTTTATCAAAAATAACCCATGCCCCGGGACTGCAAAGTCAGCCTTTGTGCAATCCCGGCTTTCAATAATTTCCCTGAATTGCAGTAGCGTAATCTTCTTCCTTCCCACCTGCAGCATAGTACTGGTAAGCCCCCGTACCATCCCTCTCAAAAACCTGTTTGCCTTTACATAGTATACGAGACAATCTCCGTCTTTCAGCCATTTACTCTCTATAATATTGCAAACACAATTTTTAACCTGCGTATTCCTTTTTGAAAAACTTGTAAAATCTTTATACTCTTTCAGCACAATAGCTGCAGATTGTAATAAATCCACATCTATTGTATAGGGAAAATAATAAGCCCTTCCCGAAAGAAAAGGATCTTTTTTGCCGTAGATATAATATTTATATTCTCTGCTCAATGCATCAAAACGGCAATGTGCATTTTCTGCCACCTTCACAACTGAACTGATTGCAATATCCGGTGGCAGTAGCGCATTTAGGTTATATATTTTTTGATCTGGAATTTCGAAATCACAATCAAAGTGAAAAAAATTCTGCAGGGCATGCACACCTGTATCTGTTCGGGAGGAACCGGTAAGTGTCAGCTTTTTCTTAAAGTATACCAGCAATGCTTTTTCTACTTCCGCCTGTACCGTATTTGCATTTTCCTGCACCTGGTAACCTGCGTAAGCAGCGCCCATATATTTTACCTCAATAAAATACCTGTACATTAATAATTACCGTTAAGGGTGTATTTTTTTAATTTTCGCAAAACTAAAACAATAAGGAATATACGCAGGGGTATCTTTCTGCCGAATCAACGAGAGGTTTTCAATAAGAATTTAATTGTCAGATGGAATCAGGATTCGTATTGTGTCTTTATGACCATTGTCCATCTCATCAATATATATTAATTCAATACCTTCCCTGCTTCTTCGCTGCAATGTTTTTTTAATGGACATAGAATTGCCTAATACAATTGCATTTTTCTCTGTTCCTGAACCATTGGCAGACTGTTTCTTCTTTTCAGCTTCTTCAAAAGCTGCATTAATAAGTTGAGAAGAAGTGGAAGGTTCATTTACGGAAGATATCGTTTTACCGGCTACTGTTTCTTTTTGCCTGGTTTTTGCAGCAACTGCGACACTTATACTATCCGGTGATTTGATTTTTACATCTTCGTGCTTGGGTTCACTTTTTATTGGGGGTACCAATGTTTTAACCACTGATAAAACATTCTCAGTAATTTTTGATGGAACCGAAACTGATATCTTATCACTTGCCTTATACTTTCCGGTCTTATTTTCAACAACAGCAGGAATTGCTACAATTTTCCTTTTTTCTGTTTTTTTGTCAGGAACTGTTTTGGGTAAAACGTTTGTAGTTTTTGCTAAGGACTGACTGTCAGTTAATGAATTAGCTGCAGCAGGTTCCTTAGTCTTTACTGGATTATCTGCCGTTAATTTTACGGAATCAGGTATTTGAGTTTTTACCAATTTCAGTGAATCCCCTGGACGAGGAATAATAACAGGCTGCTGCCTGATGGTAGGATCATCTACAACCTCGGAAAGCATGGCTGAAAAGGGATCTTCGCTAACAACTCCGGTAGCCTTTTTTATAACAACGGTATTAATTTTTTCAGTTTTTACTTCAACTTTCTTACCTGCTTGTTTTTCATCATTCTTCAAACTGCTAAGCTCAACTTTTTTACCATTATTATTTTTCAGGATAAAAGCCTTATCCTCATCATTTACTGTACAACTAAAATGCCATTCGGTACCTGATTCATTGGTAAAGCCCACTGCCAGATTATAGGTATTACTATTCAGATCATCAATTACCAGGTACCCATTGCCTGAAGAATAAAAGACTCTATCACCTGTGCGAACGTAAAATGGCTTATGATCTGCAGACTGAATATAGATATAGAAACTTCCCTGCCCCAAAACCTGAAACATCACAAGGCTGATAAGAAATACAAAAAAAGTCTTTCGCATTACACAAATATCTTTTACGTTCCTAAGTCCACATTACTTTATATAAAGAATTTCAATGGTCAAAGCTACTTAAATCTCTTAACGGATACCATTCATATAAAAAAACTTTGAATTAAAAACACACTGGTATTTTTGCGCTTTAATAAATCGTATAATTTAATAGAATTATTGTGCTTTTTATATGATTGCCAGCAATTTATTTAAGGTGTATCTCTTTTTTAATACCATATTTACAACAAAATCCGTTACTTTAAATTCTGGAATATCATACTGTTGATTTACAGCTTAAAATATAAAGATTTACATTCACAGTTTTTTAAAAAAACAAATACATTTTACGTGAAAAACCTACTACGTTTACTTCTGTTCGCTTTTTTCCCTGCATTTTTATCGGCCCAGTCTACTTCTGCTATTGATACCGGCGTTTTAAGTATCTACCGTGCAGTACCGGAAAAAATAAATGATCTTGTACATACTAAGCTTGAAGCACGCTTTGATTATTCTAAAAGTTATATGTATGGTAAAGTGTGGATAACACTTGAACCTCATTTTTACGATGTGGATTCACTGACACTTGACGCTAAAGGAATGGACATTAAAGCTGTGGGGCTGGTAAAAGGAAAAACAACTGCTCCGCTGAAGTTTAAATACGATGGGAAACAGATATTTATCCAGCTAAACAAAGTGTATCATAAAGGACAACAATATAAAATTTATATTGACTATGTTTCTAAACCCGATGAGTTGCCCAAAGGCGGAAGCTCGGCAATAACAGATGATAAAGGATTATACTTTATTAATCCACGCGGGGAAGAGAAAAATAAACCTACACAGATATGGACGCAGGGCGAAACAGAAAGTACTTCAGCATGGTGCCCTACCATTGATAAACCTAACCAGAAATGTACCCAGGAGTTTTTCCTTATTGTACCATCAAAATATGTTACTCTAAGTAACGGGAAGCTGATACAGCAACAAAAAAATGCTGACGGTACAAGAACGGATTACTGGCGTATGGACCTGCCGCATTCACCTTACCTGTTTTTCATAGGCGTGGGTGATTATGCAATTATAAAAGATACATATAAAGGGAAAGAAGTAAGCTATTATGTAGAGAAAGAATATGCACCTGTTGCCAGAAAAATATTTGGCAACACTCCCGATATGATTGCATTTTATGAAAAAATTACAGGGGTGTCTTACCCCTGGCCAAAGTATTCGCAAATCGTAGGACGGGACTATGTAAGTGGTGCCATGGAAAATACAACTGCCACACTGCACCAGGAAAGTGCCCAGCAGGATTCAAGAGAACTGCTTGATGGTAACAGGTGGGAAAGTACAATTGCACACGAACTTTTTCATCACTGGTTTGGCGATTATGTAACAGCAAAAAGCTGGAGCAACCTTACTGTCAATGAATCCTTTGCTAATCTAAGCCAGGTATTGTGGGCGGAACACAAATATGGAAAAGATTTTGGCGATGCCGAGAACTACCAGAATATGCAACAATATCTCAGCAGCCCTGAAGATGCAAAAAAAGACCTGGTTCGGTATCATTATAAAGACAAGGAGGATATGTTTGACCTGGTTAGCTATCAAAAGGGTGGACGTATATTAAACATGCTGCGCAATTTTCTTGGCGAAGCCGCCTTTTATGAAGGATTGAATCTTTATCTCAACACTTATAAATTCAGCAATGCAGGGGCAAACGAACTGAGACTTGCTTTTGAAAAAGTGAGCGGTAAAGATCTGAACTGGTTTTTCAATCAATGGTATTTTGGAAGCGGTCATCCTAAGCTTAATATCACATATAGCTATAACGACTCTAACAAAATGATTTCCGTAAATGTAAAGCAGACACAAAGTGGACAGATATTTATATTACCGGTAGCTATTGATTTCTATACAGGCGGGAAAAAACAGCGCCATGAAGTGTGGGTAAATCAAAAAGATCAAACTTTCAGCTATGCAGCAAACGTTCGTCCTGACCTTATAAACTTTGATGGCGACAAAATTTTACTCTGTGAAAAAAAGGAAACAGGAAAATCTCTTGCTAATTATATCTATCAATACAAACAGGCAGGAAATTACGTAGATCGCCATGAGGCCATTACCGCTTGTGCGGCCATGCAGGATAGCACAGAAGCCGTAGAACTCTTAAAAACTGCATTAAGAGATATGTATTATGATCTAAGGAGTCTTGCCATCACATCCCTTGATTTAAAAAAGGAACCCGTAAAACAGGCGGTTGAAACTTTTTTATTTCAACTTGCAAAGAGCGACCCCAAGCCTTCAGTAAAAGCTGATGCTATTACCGCGCTTAGTACGTATGATAAGCAGATATATAAAGACCTTATCTTAAGTAGTGTAAACGATTCCTCCTATACTGTAGCAGGCGCAGCATTGAATGCTGTAGCAAATTTTGACTCTGCTGCCGCTTATACTAATGCAAAAAAACTGTCGAAGTCTGCTGCAAAGGGAAAACTATCTGTTGCTATTTGCAATGCATTTGTAATGGCCGGTAAAGCAGAAGATGTAGATTATGTAATGGATACATATAACGGATTGCATTTTGGAGATACCAAGTTTGAAATGACACAAATGATTACCTACTATGCCATACAACTTAGTAATACAGAAAAAGTGAAACAGGTAGTGGATGGGCTTGTTGCATTCAGAGATGAAATACCAGGTGCATATAAGACACAGCTTACACCTTATATCAATAATGTATTATTGAGATCAATCGCTAATCAAAAAACCGCGATGAAGAATTTATCACCCAATGCTTCAGATTTGCAGCAGCAGGTAGATTATATTAATTCAAAAATAAAATAGTAAGATATACTATTAATCAGCTTTCTTTTTCACTATGGAAGTATCTCCTTCCAGTATCGGCAACAGGTATCCGCCGGTGTCTATGATAGTTTTAGGAAATGTTTTTCGTAACAGGGAAGAGTCTGCTTTCGAAATTTTTGACTGATAGATATATATAGTTTGAAGTTCAGGTAATCCCTTAAGTGTTGTTAAACCATTACCGGTTATTTCAGTTGCAACTATATTAAGATATTGCAATTTGGTAAGAGGTTGTAGCATAGCAATACCTTTATCTGTAACGTTAGTATGATCAAGGCTCAACCGTGTGAGGTTGGTGAGTTTAGCTACTGAAGCCAGTGCTGCATCAGTGATTTTTGTATCCCCAAGTTTCAGCCAAACTATTTGAGGGGCCAGGGGTTCAAGAAGTTTTACAGCACTATCTCCCCGCATTGGAACACTTATAAAATTTACTGATAGATAATTACTTCCCGATGCTACAGGTATTACTGTTATTCCAGCCTTTTTGAGTTGAACGATGAGTTCTGGAGCAGCAGCGGCAACGGGAACCTCAGGTACATCGGGTTTTGCAGGAGTAGCAATATTATTGCTTTGCAATGCAAGTAACAAAGGTTTTATTTTCTCATCCTGCGGCAGGTCTTTTACTTTTTGGTCGAAACTTGCTCCAGTATTTATCCACCAATGAATGATATTGGTCTCCGCCTCTGTTAACTGAGGTCTTCCTTTGGGTGGCATGTGCTTTTTTTCAAGTGGGTCAAGAAGTAATCTTTTATACATTTCACTTTCATCGCTTTTGCCGGGCACTAATACTTTCCCATCTTTTCCGCCTTTCTCAATAAATTCTTTGGTATCCAGCCGCAACTTGCCTTTTTGTTTTGAACTGCTGTGGCAGCTATAACATTTGTTGTGTAAAACCGGTTGTATGATATCGCTATAAGCAACGGCCTGCTGCACATCAGGAATAATTTTTTTGATTGTTTTTACAGTTTCATCCTGAAATATTTCCTGAGTAAGGTATCCCTCACCGTGAGTGAGAGTTCCGCCAAGATGACCTGTAAAAGTAACGAGCAATAATAACAGCACTGATAATATATAAGGTAATTTTAAAGGCAGCTTTTGCCCGAGTTTTTTTGTATAATTCAGGTAATACAAGGTTGCGATAACCGTAGTTCCGATTCCCACCCAGCGGTGCCGGTTCAAAATATCCGGATCATAATCACCGCCTTCGCCAAGCAGCCATCCACTGATACATGAAACAATTGCAGAAAATACACCCAGCAACAATACTATACTTACAGCGGGTTGCAGATTACTAAACCGGGATTTTCTGCTCAGCCAGTGCAGCAACACTCCAATTAATAAAATACCAATTGGCAGATGTACAACAACAGGGTGAAACCTTCCAATAAAACCTGAGAAACTTAGTAATATCATAATGGTAGGGCAAAACTTTACTGATTAGTATATCTTTTTCGAAGCAGGTTCAATATATACACATTGATATCCCACTGATTGGCAACCGGCTGCCTGGTATAGGGTAAAACGGGCAGATAATCCGGTGGACCAAATTCTGTAAGAAAGGACATTCTTTTTATCCCCTGTTTTATTTTCAATGCTACTACTTTATCCCACCATTCCAAATGCCTTTTTACGGCCAAATCCCATTCCGGCGCCCTGGGGTCATTCACCTGTGGTCCCTCAGCATGTCCAACCCTTGCGTGTATATGATCTGTTCTTTGCAGAATCATATTTACTGTTTCTTCCTGGTCGTGCAACAACGATTCATGCACATTACACCAGTGCGATATATCAAGCGTTATCCGCAAACCCGGTATTGTTTCTGCAAAATGTCTTGCCACAGGAGCAGCAAATAAAATTCTGGAACGATGGGTTTCATGTGAGATGGGAATACCACTTTTCCTACTTGCTTCTATGGTGTAGCTGATAAACTGACTGTTTTGTTCAAACGAGAAATAATCTTTTCCCGAATGACAATTGATGTATAACGGTCGTTGAATTTGCTGAGAAGTAACTGCGTCAATCTGGGACTTGAATTGCCGGAGATGATTCTCAAAACTGTTTTCTCCGGAGCCACATAAAAATCCTATATCAAGATTATGCTTTTTGACGGCATTAAAAAGTATATCCTGTTGTTCTTTATTTCCAGGCCACCACATTTCAATGCCATCATAACCCTCTTTTTTTGCTTTGGCACAAAATTCATCCACCGTGCCGGGAAACCCCCAGTTGGTCGCCATGATTTTTAAAGTAAAATCTGCCGGTACAGTAAACAAGGGCTTATCAATAGTTTGCGGATTAAATGGCGCAATCATTACTCCACCCATTGCGGCGGTAGTACTTATAAATTTTCTGCGGTTCAGGGGCATAAGTTCACTTGATAAATCTGAGAAAATAAATTCTATGCTATAATTTCATTAATAACACGTCCATATACATCGGTAAGTTTGAAATTTCTCCCCTGGAACTCATAAGTAAATGTTTCGTGATTAAAGCCTAACTGATTTAGTATAGTAGATTGTATATCATAAGGAGAAACTTGTCCGCTGATTGCGTTGTATCCTACAGGGTCAGTTTCTCCATAACTGGTTCCTTTTTTAATACCACCACCTGCCATCCAGATGGTGTAAGCTTCTGCATGATGATCCCTGCCCTTATATGCCTGCACCTTACCTTCCCTGTTTTCCTGCATGGGTGTGCGGCCAAATTCCCCACCCCACACTACTAATGTTTCGTCAAGCAGTCCACGTTGTTTCAAATCAAGCAACAAAGCTGTAGTTGCACGATCAATACTTCTGCATTTATTCACAAAAGCAATCTCAAGTGAATCTCCTGCACCTGTACCATGAGAATCCCAACCCCAGTCAAAAAGTTGTACATAGCGTACTCCTTTTTCCACCAGTTTTCTTGCAAGCAGGGCATTGTTGGCAAAACTTTCTTTGCCGGGATGAGTACCATACATCTCATGTATATATGCCGGCTCATCACTGATGTCCATTGCTTCCGGAACAGACATCTGCATTTTATAAGCCATTTCGTATTGAGAGATGCGGGAAAGAATTTCAGGATCTTTAAATTCCTGGTATGACCGTTGATTTACTTCATTGATAGCATCTATAGATGCTTTCCGCATATCATTGCTTATCCCCTCGGGGTTGTTGATAAAGAGTACAGGATCACCTTCTGACCGGCACTGTACACCCTGATACACTGAAGGCAGGAAGCCACTTCCCCAAACACTTTTACCCGCATCCGGGTTACGACCACCTGAAGTTAATACTACAAAAGCAGGCAGGTTGCTGTTTTCTGTACCCAGTCCATAACTTGCCCATGCGCCAATACTTGGTCTCCCAAGACGTGCCGATCCGGTATGCATAAGGAGTTGTGCGGGGGCATGGTTAAACTGATCCGTCTTTACAGCTTTCAAAAAACTTAGTTCATCTGCAATAGTTGATAAGTGTGGCAAATGATCGGATATCCATGCACCGCTTTGTCCACGCTGAGCAAAATGGGCATAAGGTCCAAGCATTTTGGGGACTCCTCTTATAAAGGCAAAACGTTTCCCCTCTAAAAAAGATTGGGGACAATCCTGTCCGTCTAATTTTATCAGGTCGGGTTTATAGTCAAAAAGTTCCAGTTGCGATGGTGCACCCGCCATGTGCAGGTATATCACAGATTTTGCCCTACCGGGAAACAGCGGTGGTTTACCTGCCAATGGATTAGCACTGTCGAAAGTTATAGCGGTTTTATCTTTCGCTCCTAACCAGTCGCATCCGGCAAGCAACGACCCAAGGGCCATTGCGCCAAGCCCTGTTACACTGTCTTTTAAAAAATGACGCCGTGTAACAAAATGAAGCGCTTCATGATTGGCTTCACTAAACAGGCGATGATTGTTTAATTCTTTTTGTGTCATTAATTCTTCGTTATAAATTCATCAAGGTTCAGCATAGCATTTGCTACCAGTATAAGTGCTGCTTTCCTTGCATCAGTAATATCACTCCCTTTATTTATCATTTCACAGGCTTTGTCTTTATCTTTTTCAAAAGCTGCTACTGCCTTGTTATATAGTTTTAGTAATGCCTCAAGTTTTTCTTTACTGATCTGGTGAAACATTGTCATTTCATAACCCTTGCTAATTTGCGTAGCTGCAACATTACCTCCTTCTTTTTCCATTCTTGTTGCAAGATGCCGTGCCATTTCCAGAAAGGCTTTATCGTTCAGCGTTGCTAATGCCTGGAGGGGAGTATTAGTAGTAATACGTCTTGCCAGGCAGACTTCTCTTGCTGTAGCATCAAAACTTAACATGGTAGGATAGGGAGATGTACGTTTCCAGTAAGTATAAATGGCCCTGCGATATTGGTCTTCCCCGGTACTTTTTTCCCAAACATTACCGTCATAGGGTGATCGCCATATCCCATTTGGCTGGTAGGGCATCACACTTTTCCCAAACATTTTGTGACTAAGTAATCCTGATACTGCCAGGGCCTGATCGCGAATCTGCTCTGCTGACAAGCGTACCCGTGGTCCCCTGGCGTAGAATTTATTAAATGGATCCTTTTTTAAAATCTCATCATTTACTACCGATGTTTGTCTGTAGGTTGCAGACATCACTATTCTTTTTACAAACTTTTTAATACTCCATTTATCTTCATACATAAATTTCCAGCTCAACCAGTCCAGCAATTGCTGATGTGTTGGGGGGATACCCTGGGTGCCTAAGTCTTCCAGCGTTTCAACTATACCCTGACCCATCAATTGTTCCCAGATTCGGTTTGCCATTGTCCGTGCAGTAAGTGGGTTGTTTTTACTGGTGAGCCACATAGCCAATCCCAACCGGTTTTTCGGAGCATTGGCAGGCATGGGGTTAAGAGAATGCGGTACATCAGGTTGCACTTCCGGACCTTTATTGAGCCAACTGCCCCGAATAAATAAATGTGTGGGACGGAACATCTCCTGGGGATTATCCATCATAATAGGAGTTTGCTGTTTTGAATCAGCAACTATCAGATGAGAATAGTAAGCATTAGCAGTATCGTAACCAGGTTTCCCTTTCCCCGGAAAAGCTGTAGAAAAATTGAACCAGTCGAACATTATCAGGTTTTCCTGTGCTCCTTTTTTGGCATGTGGGTTTGTATAGGTAAAATAAAGGTCATGTACACCCTCAATTGGAGTAATGTTAATTGTATGAATGGCCCAGCCTTTAGACTGGGGAATAATACAAGTGCCTATTGTTCGCCCTTTGATACTATCAATATGAATCTCCCATTTGCCATCCGCCTTTCCCGATACATACCTGAAAGTAAGTTGCGATCTGTTATTTAGCGGAACCGCAGGAAGCCGGCAGGAAGCATCTTCCCACAATGCAAGATATACTTCTGAAAGCTGACTGTTGATGAAATTATCTGTATGGTAACTATATATTGCCGGTTGCCATGTTTTTACAAAAGTCATCATTTCGTGTGCCTGTTTACCTGATGCATTCTCAAGCAGCCATTTTTTCAGATAGTCGAATTTTTCCTGATCATCATTTTTAAATTCTCTGAGAACCGGATAGTCGCCAGGCACATCTTCATCACGGGTATTATTAAAAAAAGCCATGAATTTATAATACTCTTCATGCTTAAATGGATCGTAGGGATGGCTATGGCATTGCACGCAGGCAAAAGTGGTTCCCAGCATAGTTTCCCAGGTGGTATTTACCCGGTCTATTACTTCGGCTGTTCTAAATTCTTCGTTATCTGTTCCACCCTCATCATTATTCATACTGTTTCTGCTGAAAGCAGTCGCAATCAGTTGTTCGTTGGTGGGGTTTGGCATCAAATCACCGGCCAGTTGCTCAGTTAGAAACTGATCATAGGGCATATCATCATTAAAAGCTTTAATTAGCCAGTCGCGATATCGCCATATTGATCGGTAGCCATCCTTTTCATAGCCTTTACTATCAGCATAACGGGCAAGATCAAGCCACATGGCTGTCCAGCGTTCACCATATTGCGGTGAGGCAAGAAGACTGTCAACCAGTTGCTCATAAGCATCAGGACGTTTATCATTCTCAAACCTTTTTACCATTTCGGCAGTTGGTGGTAAGCCCGTGATATCGAGACTGACTCTGCGGGCCAATGTAGCTCTATCTGCCTGAGCAGAGGGTGATAAGTTCTCCTCCCTGAGTTTTGCATATATAAAATGATCTACTTCATTTTTTGCCCATTTTTTGCCGGAGGCATCGCTACTAAAAAATCCACCCGAAACATCAGGCACTGCTACGGGTTTAATTTTTACATAAGCCCAATGTTCGCCCCATTGCGCGCCTTCTTTTATCCACTGTTTCAGCATAGCAATCTCTTCGTCAGAGAGCGGATCATGCTTATAGGGCATTCTGTCTTCAGGGTCGCTTGTAGTAATTCTCCGGATCATCTCACTTTTGTCGGGATCACCGGGTATAATTGCCGGCTTACCGCTTTCGGTTTTTCCCAGCGCTTCAGAACGAAATAATAAGCTGAATCCGGATTCTTTTTTTACACCACCATGGCAGGAGATACATTTTTTATTAAACAGCGGTTTTACCTGGGTATTGTAGTCAACTTTTTTATGCCCAATCAGGCTGGTAGTTACTATTAAGGCTGTAAGGAGTGCCCCACTTATAAAAAATAGTTTCTTACTTTTTTTAATTTTCATGACAAGCATTGGTTCTGAAGAACTGTTAAAGTTACAAAAATAATAAGGGCATTATGTCATCTGTGACATTAAATGTAAATGATACAAATATTTCCATTGCATACTGCACTTGGTATCATATTTGCCTAAATGGGGGCATGAAAAATATTAATAGTTATTGCAAAAAAACCTTATTTGTCTCTACCATTTTGTTATCTGGCTTTTTGATAGCTGATGCTCAAACCAGTAAATCTCCGCTAACTCCCATGCGCAAAGGAAGTGTTCTGCTGAATGCGGGAGTTGGGATAGGTGCAGAATATAATGACCATTATTACAACAGAGATTTTGGTACAAAGCTGGCTGTAGAATGGGGATTGTGGCAGGCCGGCCCCGGAGTGATAACCCTTGGACCAGAAATTGGCGCATCTTTTTCGAATGGGGGTTATCATAAAGACTACCACGTTCGGACTACGATAGCTGGTATACGTTCAGCATGGCATTATGGCTGGCGGGTAAAAGGTTTGGATACCTATGGTGGCTTTTCAACAGGTATTGGCTTCCATCATTATCAGTACCGCGACGATCATGACTATGACGAAAACAAGGTTCTGCCTGTATTTGGCGCTTTTGCAGGTGCATCCTATTTTGTTACCCCAACTTTTGGCTTTAATGCTGAAGCCGGTTATGATATAACCAATTTCCAGGTAGGTATAGTATTTAAGCTGCGATAAGTCACTCCCGGAAATAGAAAAATGACATTTAACAGTAAAAATGCCGCATATCCATAGATGTGCGGCATTTGTTTTTGTGTTATCTTTTACACATGATAATAGCAGCGCTTGCCGAATCACTGTTACATCTTATTTTATTGGCACCGGTATATTTCCTTGCCATCAGATTGGGAAATTATCATGCCGATTACCGACTCGTAATATATATCTTTATCGTATACCTGGCAAGCAACTTCCTGACAACGGCATTCTCTATTGTTATTATTTTCCCATGGCAGCATTATAACTGGATTGGAAAATTAGTTGCAGTCCTGTTCGAATTAGTTTGCTGTTTTATTATCCCGTCTATAAGTGTAAAGAAATTTGGGCTTACTACTAAAATCAACTGGAGAGGTTCGGGTAAAATCCTGCTGATTTGCATTCTGTACTTCTTATTGCGCTGTATTCTTTATTACTATCTATCCGAAAATCCTTTACAATTTAATCCTGAAGCAATCGCATTTCAGGCAACATTACCCGGACTACAGGAAGAGTTGCTGCTCAGGGGTATTTTACTGGCATTACTTACCCGAATATTCCCTTATCCTGACTGGAAGTTTTTAGAAGTAAAATTTGGGTGGCCGGTTATTATAACAAGTATTTTATATGGTCTGTCCTATGGGTTGAAATTGCCATTTCATTTCGATATCTTTATTTTCCTGAGAATGACATTAGAAGGGTTTCTATTAGGTTTGCTGGTGCGGAAAACAAGGAATGTATTTTCTGCTGTCGTTTATCACAACCTGCTCAGTTTAATCACCATCCATTAATTATAACCGGGTCAATATATGCAAATGGTATTAACGGCTCCGAGAGAAAGAATCAAATCAATTGATTTGCTGCGGGGGTTAGTGATGATTATAATGGCGCTTGATCATACCAGGGATTTTTTTCATAAAGGTGCATTTGGAAACGATCCGCTTGATTTGGCTACTACAACCCCATTTCTTTTTTTTACACGATGGATCACACATTTCTGTGCCCCCGTTTTTGTATTTCTGTCCGGTATGTCAGCCTGGTTGCAAAGTATCAGAAAAACAAAAAATGAATTAAGTCGATTCTTAATCAGCCGAGGGCTTTGGTTGATACTGGTGGAAATATTTATTGTAACCCTCGGTATTACCGGTGATATTTTTTATGGCTATATCATTTTGCAGGTTATTTGGGCAATCGGTATCAGCATGGTTATTTTAGGCTTTGCAATCTGGCTTCCTTATTATGTAATACTATCATTAGGTCTCATTATAGTTTCCGGTCACAATCTGCTCGATTTTGTTGAAAAAACTCATGTTGGAGCATTTCCGTGGTGGTGGAGTTTGTTGCATGTCCAGTCTTTTTTACCCTTATGGGGTAATCATACACTCGGTATTTTTTATCCGTTTCTTCCATGGTCAGGTTTAATGATGGTAGGATATTGCAGTGGTAAACTATTTACCAGCTATGATTTGCCAAAACGCAAAAAGATATTGCTGAAGTTGGGAATAGGGTTATTAGTATTTTTTATTGTACTACGGTTTACAAATTGGTATGGAAATCCGTTCCCATGGTCGGTACAAAAAAATAATTTGTATACTTTGCTTTCATTTGTGAATGTTCAAAAATATCCACCTTCATTATTATACCTGAGCCTCACTATTGGGGTAGCTTTAATATTTCTTGTTCTTGTAAAAAAAGCGGGAAGCAGGTTGTCAAAAATTATTATTGTTTACGGGCGGGTTCCATTTTTCTATTATATCATTCATTTTTTTCTGCTTCAACTTGTCAATATCTCGATTTTTTTGGCTCGGGGGCACACGGTGGCAGAAGGTATAGCAGGACAGCCTGGGTTACCATTCAAATTTGCTATACCAGGTGAAGGCTTTGATTTGCCCGGTGTATATTTAATATGGATTTTAGTTGTAGTGGCACTGTATCCTTTATGTAAATGGTACGACAGGTATAAAACCAATCATAGGGAAAAATGGTGGCTCAGCTATCTTTGACAGTTATTCGGAAAGTATTTCAATTTGATCTCTTTCTTATTGTAAATCACATTTACATTGAAGAGTAGCATTCATACGTTATGTATCACCCTATTCAACATCCAACATTTATTTAATCTTACATGACTTTGCCGACACGAACTATCGCTACTTTTAGCACATTGCAAAGCTTATAAAGCCGACACACAAAAACCAACCACGCAAAGAGCTAAAAATGTCAACGCACAACCTACCCACCCCGGCTGAATATCTATTATCATTTGTACAGCATATCATCAATATATCTTTACCCGACACAAAGCCCATCCATCACCCAAAAGAAAATAAGCCATTGTTTTTAATTATTTTACAGCCTTAAATTAATTGACAAGACTGATTATACATGCCAACACTACACTGGATAGGAAAAGAGAAAGTTATTAATCATCATTTGGACGTACCATACCGTGTGCTGGAACACAGCTATGGCTTTGACAATGGCAAACAAACCGACAATGAAACTAATAGCGGCAACAAAATTATTCACGGCGACAACCTGGAAGCCCTGAAATCATTGCTGCCGGAATACGAAGGAAGAATAAAATGCATTTACATTGATCCGCCTTATAATACGGGCAATGAAGGATGGGTGTATAATGACAATGTAAATGACCCCAAAATAAAAAAGTGGTTGGGGCAGGTAGTTGGTAAAGAAAGTGAAGATTTAAGCAGGCATGATAAATGGCTGTGCATGATGTATCCTCGTTTAAAATTACTTCACAAACTGCTTTCAGACGATGGAGCTATTTTTATGTCCATAGACGACAACGAGCAAGCAAATTTGAAACTGATTTGTGATGAGATTTTTGGAGGTGGCAATTTTATTAACAACATTATTTGGCAAAAGAAATACAGCCCGCAGAATGATGCAAAATATTTTTCCGATATGCATGATTTTATTATCTGCTATTCAAAAGACAAGCAAAATTGGAAAAGAAATTTGTTAGCAAGAACTGAAGAGCAAAATAAAAGGTATAAGAATCCAGATAATGACGCAAGGGGACCGTGGAAGTCAAGCGACTTTTCCGTTAAAACATATTCAAAAGAATATGATTATCCTATAGTAACTCCTTCAGGAAGAACCGTAAATCCACCCAATGGAAGAAGTTGGAACACATCGAAAGAAAATTTTGATGTGCTAATAAAGGATAATCGAATTTGGTTTGGGAAAAATGGAGATAACGTACCGTCAGTAAAAAAATTTATTACCGAAGTTAAAGATGGTGCTGTTCCCATAACAATTTGGTTTAGAGATGAAGTAGGGGACAATCAGGAAGCTCGACAAATTCTAAAGAATATTTTTCCTGACTCTCAATTTCCTTTCGATACTCCAAAACCTTCAAGATTAATAGAAAAGATTCTTCAAATTTCAACAAATAAAGATGATATAATCTTAGATTCCTTTGCAGGTTCTGGTACCACTGCCCATGCAGTCCTCAATCTCAACAAGCAAGATGGCGGCAATCGCAAATTTATTTGTATAGAAATGGAAGATTATGCCGAAACGATTACCGCCGAAAGAGTAAAACGTGTAATTAACGGTTATGCAGATAAAGAAGGCACCGGTGGCAGTTTTGATTTTTACGAGTTAGGGCAACCCATGTTTTTGGAAGATGGCAATTTGAATGAACTGGTGGGTGAAGAAAAAATAAGGAACTATGTTTTTTACACAGAAACAAAACAGCCGCTGTTTGCATTTGGATTTACCGGATTGATGGATAACCAGGACTCAATCAAGCCATCCACTAATCTCAAAAATCCAAATACAGACAAAAGAGATAATCAATATTTCCTGGGTAAGTATAATGATACCGGCTATTATTTTTTCTATGAACAGGATGGTATTACCACTTTAGACCATGCTTTTTTATCAACCATGAAAACCAAAGCAGAACAATATGTTATTTATGCCGACAATTGTTTGCTTACCAGAGATTATATGTTTAAGCATAATATTATTTTCAAAAAGATACCAAGGGATATAACCCGTTTTTAAACTATGCTACAAAAGCAATTTGCCGATATAATTGAACTCATAAAACAGAGCAGGGTTGCGGCCATAAAAGCCGTTAACACCGAACTGATAACCCTGTATTGGAACGTAGGTGCTTATATCAGCAAACAAATTGCCGCTGCCAACTGGGGCGATAAAACAGTGGATGAACTGGCAGCTTTTATTCAAATAAACAACCCGGAATTAAAGGGCTTTAACCGCCGTGGACTTTACCGGATGAAGCAGTTTTATGAAACCTACATTTCAATGCCATTTGTGTCGCCAGTGGTGACACAAATACAAATAGCTGACAACCAGGCTGATGAATTTGTGTCATCGGCAATGACACAATTGGAATTCAGCGATATTAGGCAAAGCATCCTGGCAAAAATTGGCTGGACGCATCATTTAACACTAATGTCCAGAACTAAGACGGATGAGGAAAGGGAATTTTATTTGCGGCTTTGCGCTAAAGAAAATTACAGCGTTAAGGAACTGGAGAGGCAAATTGACAGCGGTATTTTTGAACGGGTAATGATTGGTAACCAAAAACTCTCACCACTACTGAGAGAAATTCATCCCAACATTATCAACAACTTTAAGGATAGTTATGTATTTGAATTTTTGAACCTGACCGACCCTCACAGCGAAAGCGATTTGCAAAAAGGCTTAATCCAACAAATGAAAAAATTTATCCTCGAACTGGGTAAAGATTTTCTGTTTATTGGCGAAGAATATAAAGTGCAGGTAGGTAACAGGGATTTTTATATTGACCTGCTCTTTTATCATCGGGGACTGCAATGCCTTGTCGCATTTGAATTGAAGAAAGAAAAATTTGAACCAGAGCATTTAGGCAAATTAAATTTTTATTTAGAAACATTAGACAGAGATGTAAAAAAGGAAAACGAAAACCCAAGTATTGGCGTTTTGCTCTGCAAGGATAAAGACAGCGAAGTAGTGGAATATGCATTGAGCCGCAGCCTTTCGCCAACAATGGTTTCAGAATACAGAACACAATTGCCCGATAAAAAATTATTGCAGCAAAAGTTGCAGCAGTTGTCTGAATTAGGATTTTTTGGAAGTAATGATTAAAGGATATTATTATGGAAAAAGAAAAAATAGAAGACGAGCAGACCTATAAAATAATTGGTTGCGCCATGAAGGTGCATGCAACTTTGGGAAATGGGTTTCAGGAAGTAATTTATCAAAGAGCATTAGCAATAAAGATGAGAAATGCGGGCATAAGTTTCACCAGGGAATTAGAAATGCAGATTTTTTATGAAAGGGAAGATATTGGAACAAGACGGGTTGATTTTCTGGTAGAAAATGAAGTGATGGTAGAATTAAAAGCATTAACCTGTTTAGAAGATGTTCATTTAGCACAAGGTTTAAATTATTTAGTAGCGTATAAATTAGACAAGGGGTTGTTGGTAAATTTTGGCGCAAAAAGCCTGGAAGTTAAAAGGCTCAGGCACCCCAAAAATAAAATGCCAAATACCATTCCTAACACTCAATCCAATAACCCAAAAATCTAACAAATCCCAATTCAGACAAATGGAATTAAAACCATATCAGCAGCAGGTAATAAATGACCTTTCATCGTTTTTGGAACAAGTGCAGGAAACCAAAGACACAAAGGATGCGTTTCAGATTTTTTGGGCGAAGCATCCAAGAACACCATTACAACCGTTTTCAGGAACAGCCATTGAGCCTTATAAGAATAATGTACCAAAGGTTCCAAACATTTGTGTGAAAGTACCCACAGCAGGCGGCAAAACTTTCATTGCCTGTAATGCCCTGAAAACAATTTTTGATGCGTTTGATTATGACCGACCAAAAGCAGTTGTATGGCTTGTGCCTTCCATTACCATATTAGACCAAACTATAAAGAATCTAAAAGACCCGTCTCATCCATATCGCCAAAAAATAAACGCTCATTTCGGTAACAAGGTTGAAGTATTTGACAAAGCTGCACTGTTGCAGGGAAGTGGTTTTAATTCCACAACTATAAAAGAGCAATTAAACATCATGGTTTTTAGCTTCGATAGTTTAAGGGCTAAAAACAAAGAAGACAGGAAAGTATTTCAGGAAAATGGTAACCTGCAATCTTTTGAAAACCTGTTAGGCAAAGACACAGAAATAACATTAGGTGCAGTAATTAAATACCTGAACCCTGTTGTAGTAGTTGACGAAAGCCACAATGCAGAAAGTGATTTAAGTGTTGACATGCTTAAAGAACTCAACCCCTGCTTTATCCTTGACCTTACTGCAACACCAAGAAATAACAGCAACATCATTAGTTTTATTGATGCCCTGGAATTGAAAAGGGAAAACATGGTTAAACTTCCTGTTATTGTTTACAATCATCAGGACAAAACCGAAGTAATCAATTCTGCTTTGCAATTGCAAAAACGGTTAGAGTTACAAGCTATCGAAGAGGAAAAGAAAGGCGGCAAATATATCCGGCCAATTGTTTTATTTCAGGCGCAACCAAAAAATGCGGATGACAATACTACGTTTGAAAAGCTGAAAGAAAAACTGATTGAACTAAAAATACCTGCCGAGCAAATCAAAATAAAAACAGCAACCATTAATGAAATAAAGAATGAAGATTTAATGAGCAAGGATTGTGCTATTCGTTATATCATTACAGTAAACGCATTAAAAGAAGGCTGGGATTGTCCGTTTGCATACATTCTGGCTTCATTAGCTGATAAAAGTTCAGCAGTGGATGTAGAACAAATTTTAGGAAGGGTTTTAAGGCAACCGTATGTGATAAAGCATAATTTTCCGTTGCTCAATTTAAGTTATGTATTAACTGCTTCTTCAAAGTTCCTTGAAACTTTGGATAATATTGTAAAAGGGCTGAACAAAGCAGGTTTTAGTGATAAGGACTACAAACTTGCTGACCCTGTTCAAATTGCTAACCCTCCTAATGATCCAAAAATATCTATACCCATTCCTTTCCCTTCAAATGACAAAGAGAATATTGCCAACGACATAGACAGCACACGAATTGTATTGCCAACTGAAGCGGCAACTCCAAGCAGCACGATTTCACAAATTGAACAAACAGCGATTGAACAAAATGAAGCATTTGAATCCCGCCTTGCCGGCGGGACCGAATATGGAAACACATTTTTACATTCATTACCAAATGAATTACAAAAATTAGTGAAGACATTTAACGTAAAAGATATATTCAAAGAACAAGCAGGTGAAATTAATTTGCCACAGTTCTACTTGAAAGTTCCTGGCTCCGATTTGTTTGGAGCAAAAGAAGAACAACCTTTAGAAAAAGAAAACTTATTGGAGGGCTTCAAATTGAGCCAGCAGCCGACAGATATAATTTTCGACAACATTACATCGGAACTTTATAAAGTTGATTTGGATGAAACAAAAAAAGAACATACGCCAACTTTTGTAAGGCTTGATGGCGATGTTAGGGAAAGTGTGATGGCATACATTCTTGACCCAACAAGAAAAGAAAGCAGGGTTAAGAATTTTACAAAGCGAATTATGGATATTATCGGGAACATGTACCCAATACCTGATAAAGAAATTGAAAAATATATCAATCGGATTCTGGAAGATTTTAAAGATGAACAGTTCAATGACTTTGCAAATAATGAATATACTTACACAGACAAAATAAAGAACAAAATAAAATCACTGTCAGAATTATTCGCAGAGAAGAAATTTAAAGATTATCTGGACACCGATAAAGTATTTATAAAACCAGCATTTACGTTGCCTTCAAGTATTGCACCGGGCGACACAGCAAAAGATATTACAAAGTCACTTTATGAGAAAGAAGGTAGCATGAATGGTTTTGAAGAAAGAATCATAAATGAAATTGCAAATCTTGGCAACATAGCTTTCTGGACAAGAAATATTGAGAAAAAAGGTTTTAGAATTAATGGCTTCCTGAATCATTATCCTGATTTCATTATTCATACAAAAAGTGGCAAAACAATTTTATTAGAAACAAAAGGCGACCATTTAGACGCTGAACAAAAAATAAGACTTGGAAACCTTTGGGCAAGTAAAGCAGGAAACAATTACCGTTACTTTATGGTTTATGAAAGGCGGACTGTTGACGGTGCATATAAGCTCGACGAGTTTTTAAATATCATCAAGGACATTTAGCCAACGCACCAAGGGAGGCATCCCGCATCGTTGCGGGACAAGGCACATAAAGCCGACACACAAAAGCCAATCCCGATAACTATAAGGACAAAAGAGCCTGCCTTGTTCCTACGCTTCCGGGATACACTCCGCCACAGTGGAAACAGACATTCAATTCAAATCGCCAAGACCAAGGGTGAACATACAACATGCGGTCAACTAGTTGAAGGAATGTAAATTTAATTCCTTAATTTCAAACCATTCTTCACTGCTAACCTTTTTACATGTTAGTCAAAACCTACGGAAGTGCCGTTTACGGAGTTGAAGCCCTTACTATTACTGTTGAAGTAAATGTTACCAGCGGGCAAAAATTTTATATGGTAGGACTACCGGATAATGCGGTAAAAGAAAGTGAACAGCGTATTGAAAGCACCCTCAAAAGTATCGGGCATTATATGCCACGTACTAAAGTAATAATCAATCTTGCACCTGCTGACATTAAAAAAACCGGAACCGCTTTTGATCTTCCTATAGCGCTTGGTATAATGGGCGCAAGCGAGCAACTGCCCAATGCAGAGCGACTGTCAGAGTATGTAATCATGGGAGAGCTAAGCCTGGATGGAAACGTGCAACCCATAAAAGGGGCATTGCCCATTGCCATTACAGCCCGAAAAGAAAAGTTTAAGGGATTGATTTTGCCAAAACAAAACTGCCGCGAAGCTGGTATGGTCAACAATCTGAAAGTATATGGTGTGAGCCATATAAACGATGTAATTAATTTTTTCAAAGATGAAACCAAACTCAGCCCTGTTGAAATAAATACTAAAGAAGAATTTTATCAGTCGCAATACAACTTTGAATTTGATTTCAGTGATGTAAAAGGACAGGAGAATATTAAGCGGGCCCTTGAGATTGCGGCAGCAGGCGGGCACAATGCTATATTGATTGGCCCACCCGGGGCCGGTAAAACGATGCTGGCAAAGCGAATACCTTCTATCCTTCCGCCACTCACCCTGCAGGAAGCCCTTGAAACTACCAAGATACACAGTGTGGCAGGTAAACTACCAGCTGACACTACCCTCATTTCTCGGAGACCATTTCGATCGCCGCATCATACCGTTAGTGATGCTGCACTGGTAGGCGGAGGCGGTGTGCCACAACCCGGGGAAATATCTCTTTCCCACAATGGTGTATTATTTCTGGACGAGCTACCAGAGTTCAAACGAACAGTACTTGAAGTAATGCGCCAGCCGATGGAAGAAAGAAAAGTGACCATTTCAAGGGCAAAAATCGCAATTGATTTTCCGGCAAGTTTTATGCTGATTGCATCTATGAATCCCTGCCCCTGCGGATTTTATAACCATCCGGAAAAGGAATGCAGTTGCCCGCCCGGCGCAGTTCAAAAATATCTGAATAAGATATCCGGGCCCCTGCTCGACAGGATTGATCTGCATGTAGAAGTAACCCCGGTATCTTTTTCTGCTCTTGCGCAACAGAAACCCGGGGAAAGCTCCGATACCATTAGAGCAAGGGTAATAAAAGCCAGGGAAATACAGGCAGTACGATATGAAAAAAACCCTGGTGTATATTGTAATGCACAAATGAGTAGCAAAATGCTAAAGGAAATATGCTCAATAAATGCTGCAGGACAAAGTCTCCTGAAAACTGCGATGGATAGGCTCAACCTTTCTGCCAGGGCTTATGACCGTATACTTAAAGTAGCCCGCACCATTGCAGACCTGGCCGGTGCTGATGTCATTGAACCCGCTTTTCTTGCTGAAGCCATACAGTACCGCAGCCTCGACAGGGAAGGTTGGGCCGGATAAAAAACGGTATTATACTTTTAATGATTAATAATCTCCCAGGGTCTCCGGAAGTTGTGAGAGCGCCTTTTGCAATTGCTCATCATTAGGTGCAATACCATGCCATTCATGATGGCCTTCCATAAAATCAACTCCTTTACCCATAATAGTATGCATCATAATGGCAATGGGCTTGCCTTGTCCGGTCATGGTTTTGGCTTTATTGAGCGTTGCTATTACTTCATCTATATCATTTCCGTCCATTTGCAAAATAGCCCATCCAAATGCATCAAACTTTTTTGCTATATCCCCAAGCGACATTACTTGTTGTGTTGGCCCATCTATTTGTTGGCCATTCCAGTCAATAGTAGAAATAAGGTTGTCAACTTTGTGATGAGCAGCAAACATAGCCGCTTCCCAGTTTTGACCTTCATCCAGTTCGCCATCACCATGCAGGGAAAAAACATGATGATTATCGCCATTAAGCTTTTTTGCCAGCGCCGCACCTATTGCCACACTCATCCCCTGCCCTAGTGAGCCAGAAGCAACACGGATACCCGGCAAGTGTTCATGGGTGGCAGGATGCCCCTGCAGGCGTGAGTTAAGTTTCCGGAAAGTATTCAGTTCTTCTATCGGAAAATATCCAGAACGGGCAAGTGTAGCATAAAATACCGGGGAAATATGACCATTCGACAGGAAAAAAATATCTTCCCCTTTACCATCCATATGGAAATCAGGGTTGTGTTTCATAACATCAAAATACAATGCGGTAAAAAAATCAGCACATCCCAATGATCCGCCCGGATGTCCGCTTTGGCAGGCATGTACCATTCTTACAATATCTCTTCTTATCTGAGTAGCAACTGCTTTTAATTCTGGCATAATTATTTCGTTTAAAAAATCTTGCCAAAGCTAAATGAAAGTTCTTGGAATAATATGGAGATAGGAAGAATTCAGGAAATATAGTTTCTGAATGTAATACTATATTAAAATTGCAACCGTTTGTTTATTTAAATGTAAGGGGTTACATGTAATCTATATGTTAAGAAAGGCTTTTATTTTGAATCAGGTTATATAATCAAAATTATTACCATATTTTCGCACTTCTAAAAAGCATCTGATGGAAGTTATCCTGTTGGGGGCATTATTGGCTTTTATTATAACCTATGCCGCTATACCTGTAATCATTAATGTAGCCAATATAAAAAAGCTGTATGATCTGCCCAATGACAGAAAAATACATGCTATACCTGTACCTTCTTTAGGGGGGCTTGGAATATTTGCAGGTTTTATTATTGCCTGTTTATTAGCCATACCATTAGGATCAACTATTGAGTTTCAATATTTCTTTGCTGCTGCACTCGTTATATTTTTCCTCGGGTTAAAAGATGATATTCTTGTACTTACTCCCATGAAAAAAATTATTGGTCAGGCTATAGCCGCTTTTATCATTATTTATAAAGGAGGAATCGTAATTGAAAGTATGCATGGTTTTCTTGGTGTGGATCAGTTGCCTCAGGCTATCGGACTTGCACTTACATATCTCACAGTGATAGTTGTTATTAATTCCTTCAATCTGATAGATGGTGTGGATGGACTGGCAGCGGGACTTGGCATTTTTACTACATTATGTTTTGGGATGTATTTTTATATCGCTGCACAAATACCCTATGCTACTCTTGCATTTGCAATGTCGGGAAGTCTATTAGCCTTTTTAATATTCAACCGTTCACCGGCAAGAATTTTCATGGGGGATACCGGGTCATTATTAATAGGATTGATTAACGCCATCCTTGTAATTCGTTTTATAAACATTGCAGGTACACCTGGTACAGTTACGAGTCTTAATGCATCCCCGGCTATAGGAGTTGCTATCCTGATCATACCATTGTTTGATACCTTAAGAGTATTCTCTATTCGTATATTCAACCGGCGTTCACCATTTAGCCCCGATCGTAACCATATCCATCATATTCTTCTTGATAAAGGGATGAGCCATAAAGCAGTAAGCCTGGCGCTGATCGTTACCAATATCTTTTTTGTAGTGCTGGCATATATCCTCCGCAACATAAACATCAATCTTTTGATACCAATATTATTATGTTGTGCTTTTGCTGCCTTTGCAATAGTATATTTCCGCAAACCTGTAACAGTACTTATTACCAACGAGCAGGGGGATATTATTCAGATCAATACCCGTTCACGTATTTTACCTCTTACTCCTGCTAAAAAAGCAGCAGAACAGAACTAATAACCAGATAGTTTTTTTATTCATTCCATTCCTTAGCTTTGCTGCGACTAATATTTATTTCAGTATGTCAGAAGATGTAAAGCTTGTAATGGAAATGGCTGAAGATGGTATGCACAAATCCATCAGCCACCTGGAAACAGAATTAGTGAAAATAAGAGCCGGGCGTGCAAATCCTCAGATGTTTGATGGATTAGTTGTGGATTATTACGGAGCTTCCACTCCTATCAACCAGGTAGGAAATATTACAGTTACTGATGCCCGTACAATTACAATTCAACCCTGGGAAAAAAATATGCTGCAGCCAATCGAACGTGCTATTATAGCTGCCAACCTGGGTGTCACACCTCAGAATGATGGAGTAATTATCCGTATCTTTTTGCCTGCACTTACAGAAGAAAGAAGAAAAGAACTGGTGAAAAAAGTTAATGCCGAGGGTGAACAATCAAAGGTATCCATAAGAAATGTACGCAGGGATACAATTGAAGAAATAAAAAAACTTCAAAAAAACGGGCTGAGTGAAGATGCAGGAAAAGATGCAGAAAAAGATGTTCAGCAAATGACCGATAAATATATTGCACTTATAGACAAACATCTTGCAGCAAAGGAAAAAGAAATTATGGCGGTATAGCCAACTTTTTTTGAAATACCACCGACTTAACCTTGCAAACATAATATGCCCCCCATCAAATTAAAAAAGATCAGCACACGTGCTCCAAAAAGTCTAAACAAAAAAAAGACTAAAGACGAAACGGATGCCATGCTATCTCACCTGGACGATTTGCAGAATCTGTTGTATGCCGAAAACAAACATTCACTTCTGGTGGTACTACAGGGCATGGATGCCAGTGGTAAAGATGGTGCAATCAGAGAAGTATTCGGGAAATTAAATCCACAGGGTGTAACTGTTCAATCTTATAAAGTGCCTACGCAGGAAGAGTTGTCGCATGATTTCTTATGGCGTATTCATGCACATGCACCTGCTAAAGGAATGATACAGGTATTTAACCGCTCTCATTACGAAGATATCCTTGTCACCAGGGTACATAAATGGTGTGATGATGATACAGCCAAAAAACGCATGGAAGCCATCAACGATTTTGAAAAATTGCTTACCCTTCACAACCATACCAAAATCCTTAAATTCTATTTACACATTTCACCTGAAGAGCAGTTGGAACGGCTTAAAGAACGTACCGCCGATCCTAAAAAAATGTGGAAATACAATGAAAAAGATTTTGAAGAAGCAAAGCTGTGGAATGAATATATGCGTGTATATGAGGATTGTTTTTCACATTGCAATTATGTTCCCTGGCATATTATACCAACTGATCAAAACTGGTATAAAGAATACCTGATTACAAAAAAAGTATACGATACTTTAAAGGGGCTTAATATGAAATATCCAGGACTAAAAAAGTAGCATCGCTTTAAAGTACCGGTATTTTCAATATTTGCTTTGCTTATAATATCGCCAGGTATAGCATATTCTATTTTTGCAATATATTCGTTAATCTAAAAACCAACAATCATGGGATTACTTAAGGAATTTAAAGAGTTCGCCCTGAAAGGCAATGTTATAGACCTCGCTGTTGCAGTTATCATTGGTGCAGCATTCGGGGCAATAGTTTCTTCTCTTGTAGATGATGTTATTACACCATTACTGCTTACCCCGGCATTAAAAGCCGCACATGCAGAAAATCTTGACCAGCTTTCATGGGGTGCTGTTAAGTATGGAAAATTTCTTTCGGCGATCATCAAATTCCTGGTCATTGCCTTTATATTGTTTCTTTTAATTAAAGCTGCAAAAGGTTTGGAGAAAAAGAAGGAAGCGGCTCCGGCTCCCGGACCATCTTCTACTGATCAACTGCTCATGGAAATAAGGGATGAATTGAAGAAAAGATAATTCTTCGTTACTAACTACACGATTATAAAATTGAACCCTCCTCCCGCAAACGCAAAGAAATTTGCGGAGAGGAGTTTTTGTTTACTTTCGCGAAAAATTTCAACTATGAAAAAAATTACATGGAACTTCATTCTATGTTTCTCTCTTTTTTGTTCGTCACAATTATCTGCCCAGGATGAAACAATAAAAGGACTTAAAGATGCGGGTAGTAAGACTATTGCAAAAGATCCAAAAGACACTACCGTTAAAATATGGAAAACAGGAGGATTGCTGAGTATAAATGTAAACCAGGGAGCGTTGAGCAACTGGGCTGCAGGTGGCGATAAATCTTCTTTGTCTATTGCTTCACTGGTGAGTTTGTATGCCTACTATAAAAAAGACAAACATGTTTGGGATAATACACTTGATCTTGCCTATGGTATAGTAAACACTACCAGCCTGGGTACCCGAAAAGCCGATGACAGGATAGATCTGCTATCCAGATACGGGTACCAGATCAGTAAAAAACACTGGTATGCGGGGATGTTGTTTAATTTCAGAACCCAGTTTGCAAAAGGATATACCTACCCCAATGTAAATTCGAAAATACAGACCTCAGATTTCTTTGCTCCGGCATATATTTTGCTTTCCCCGAATATCTCATACCAGCCATCAGATAATTTTTCGGTGTCTTTATCTCCCGCCACTGCAAGATGGGTTATTGTCAATCATGATTCCTTATCATCTGTTGGTGCTTTTGGTGTTGAACCTGGTAAAAAAGTAAGAACAGAATTGGGTGCATTTGCTTCTGTTAACTATAAGACTAAAATCAGTGAAACCGCATCTTACCAGGGAAGACTTGATTTGTTTTCCAATTATCTGAAGAATCCGCAGAATATTGACTTATATATGACCAATGTGCTGCTGGTAAAAGTAACCAAGCTGATCACCGTAAGCCTTTCACTTGATATAATTTATGATGATGATGTAAAATCGGTTGATAAAGATGGCAATGAGCGTGGCCCGCGCACTCAGTTAAAAGAGTTAATGGGTATTGGGCTAGCTTACCGGTTCAAAAACTAATTTCTTTCATACATTTGTTGCGTCCCGTATTGGCAATGTAAAGCCTGCGGGACGTAACCTTTTTAAACAGTCATAGTGAATACGGAATCATACCAGATAAAACTCCCCCAGTTCGAAGGACCCTTTGATCTATTGCTCTTTTTTATTGAAAGAGATGAACTGGATATTTATGACATACAGATATCAAAGATCATAAATGATTTTGTGAGCTATATGCACAATGCCCAGGAGTTAAATATTGAGTTGAGCAGTGAGTTCATCCTTTTTGTATCTACACTAATGCGTATTAAGGCAAAAATGCTGCTCCCCCGTAAAGAACTGGATGCCCAGGGTAATGAAATAGATCCGCGACAGGAACTGGTGGATAAAATTCTTGAATATAAAAGATTTAAAGAAGCTTCTCTTCAAATGGCTGAAATGGAAGCCATGCGTATGCTGATGGTGAAAAGAGGTAATATTCAGAAAGAAATTACCCAGATAGGAGAAGAAGCGGGAGAGGGTACGGAAATACAAACCATTACCATGTTTAAGCTGATGAAGGCTTTTGAAAAGGTAATGCAGAAAATGTATGACCGCAACAATAAGCCCCAGCATGTAGTATATCGCTACAATTACACTATGGAGGACAGCAGGGAATATATGATGAATATGGTGATGACAGAGAAAACCGTAACATTTGAAAACGTCTTCAAAGTTTGCGAAAACCGCATTCATGCTATCTTTCTTTTCCTGTCAATGCTCGAGCTGGTACAACAAAAATTTATGACTCTTATTACGGGAGAAGGACGAAATAATTTTATCATAGAGTGGAATGAACATCGCGAAGAAGATATTGCAGCAGATGTTCCTTCTGCAGAAGAGTAGTTACTATTATCACCTGACATAACCGGTAGTCTTTATACTGCTGCTTGTTAAGATCAATTTAATTCGTGATCAAACCGCAGATTCTATTTGTATTTTTACAAATAATAATATAGAATAATGAAAATTATCTCTACACTGATATTATGCATACTCACACCAATGTTTTTGCTAGCCCAGGAAAACGGACTTCGCTGGGAGTTATCCGCAAAAAAAAATGATAATACCACATATTCTATCACAGCTAAGGTAACACTCGCCGGCGGGTGGCATGCTTACGCACAAAGTGATCCGGGAACAGGCATCGAACCTTTGCAACTGATATGGGATAATGAGAATATCACAAAAGCAGGAGACCCTGTAATTTCACCCGCAGCAGTATCTATATCCGATCCTGTTTTTGACAACCAAAAATTGCAGGTATACCAATCAGGTATTATTGAGATTTTGCAAAAAATAAAAATATCAGGCGATATTCCCGCTTCATTAAAAATATCTCTCACTGGTTTTATCTCAAACAATGCCGAGTTCTTGCCTGTAGATGAAGCGCAAACAGTGGCTTTGGAAGGTGGTGTGGAAAGCCATGCTGCTGATATGATTAAACTGAAAAGCGTTGATCTGAAGCAACCTGCAAAACCATGCGGCGAAACCCAGGCTGCCGACACCGGAATGTTTATGATTTTTCTGCTGGGCATAGGTGGTGGATTGATTGCTTTACTTACACCCTGTGTGTTTCCTATGATTCCGGTAACGGTTTCCTTTTTTACTAACCGTGCGGCTAACAAATCGCAGGCAATAAAGAATGGGGTATTGTATGGCTTTTTCATATTTCTCATTTATGTTGCAGCAAGTATACCGTTTCATATTATCGGTAATGTGCAGCCTGAGATATTCAACAACATTTCAACCAATGCATGGCTAAATGTTTTCTTTTTTATTGTATTTATCATTTTTGCAATTTCCTTTTTTGGTTTTTTTGAAATTACAATCCCTTCCTCATTAGCAGGAAAGGCTGATTCGAAAAGCAATATAGGCAGTATCAGTGGAGTATTTTTTATGGCGCTTACCCTGGTGATTGTTTCTTTTTCCTGCACCGGTGTTATTCTGGGCACCTTACTCGTAGGCACTGCTGCCAATGGCGCATGGTCGCTTACGGCAGGCATGGCAGGCTTTGGCGTGGCACTGGCTTTACCTTTTGCGCTTTTTGCCATATTCCCCAACTGGCTGAAATCTCTGCCAAAGAGTGGCGGCTGGCTCGACACAGTGAAAAAAGTACTGGCTTTTGCAGAGCTGGCGCTGGCTTTTAAGTTTCTTTCCAATGCTGATCTTGTAGAACATTGGGGATTATTAAAACGTGAAGTTTTTATTGCTATCTGGATTATTATCTCATTAGGACTCGCAGCATATCTTTTTGGCTTGTTAAGACTTCCGCATGATATAAAAGGACAAAAAATTTCAACCGGAAGAAAAATTTTAGGCGGTCTTGCCATTGTGTTTGCTCTATATCTTTTACCCGGGCTTACATCATCTGCAAAAGCCAACTTAAAGTTGCTCAGCGGGTTCCCACCACCATTAAGTTATAGTATATATGGAGAGGAAAATGTAAAACACAAAGGCGTTGAGCCGGCCGTTATCAATGATTTTGCAAAAGCTGTTGCGCTATCTAAAAAAGAACAGAAGCCTATCTTAATAGATTTTACCGGATGGGCTTGTGTTAATTGTCGCAAAATGGAAGAGCATGTATGGACAAAACCTGAAATTTCATCATTGCTTAATGAAAAATTTATTCTGGTATCGTTATATGTTGACGACAGAAAAAAGCTGCCTGCTGCAGACAGGTTTATCTATACGTTTGCAGATGGCAAGCAAAAAGAGATAAACACCGTTGGAGACAAATGGGCTACTTTCCAGTCAGAAAATTTCGGGCAGGTAACGCAGCCGTTATATGCCATACTCAATACAGAAGGTGAACTGATGACCTATCCTGTTGGCTATACCCCGGATGCAAAAAAATACCAGGAATGGCTCAATTGCGGAATTGCAGCCTACACTGCTGAAAAATAAAAATTCTTTTTACATTTAGGGGAACCATTAAAACTATACAGCATGCCTATACGAATGACAGACGATCAACCCGATCAGCCCGAACAATTCAATGATGATAGTGGTGGTGGACGAGGTGGTGGACGATTCCCCGGTGGTGGTGGAGGGCTCTTTGCTTTTTTACCCTTACTGCTCCGCATTTTCGGATTCAAAGGTGTATTGGTAATTGCGGCCCTTGGTATTGGGGCATATTTCTTTATGGGGCGTGGTGGTTGTAGCGGTCTGCTTAACCAGGCAGGCAGTTTTCTGTCTACCGGCGGGATACTCGATCCTAAACAATTTGCCAAGGCAAATATTTATGAATCCCTCGAAGATGATAATACAAAAAACCCATTACCCGAATCGGCTAACCTTCAGCGTTATGCACCGGCTGTGGGCAACCAGGGACAGCAGGGCAGTTGTGTGGCATGGAGCAGTGCGTATGGAGCAAGAACAATATTGGAAGCAGCCCGTACCGGACAGAATGCAGATCAACTCAAATTCAGTCCTGCATTCTTATACAACCAGATTGGACTGGAAGGCTGCCAGGGATCTTATATTCTGCGGGCAATGGAGTTTATGACCAAACAGGGATCGGTACCCTACGATGTATTCCCCTATACCGATCAGGACTGCACTGAAAAACCCAGCGGTGCAATGATACAGGAAGCAGCCCAGTTTAAAATGCGTGGATTTAACCGCCTTACCAAAGGCGATAATACTGATGAGATAGATATGCGCGCCATCAAAGAAAATCTGGCACAGGGAGCTCCCGTAGTAATTGGGATGATGGTTGGTCAAAGCTATATGCAATCAATGATGGGAAAAGATGTATGGTATCCCGAACAAGGTGATGGCTCTATGATGGGCTTCGGCGGTCATGCTCAATGCGTTGTAGGCTACGATGATAAAAAATATGGCGGATCATTTTTGATAATGAATAGCTGGGGACCGGAATGGGGTAATAATGGTTTTGCCTGGGTGAGATATAATGATTTCAAAACTTATGTAAGAGAAGCTTACGGACTGGAACCAATGAATAAAACCGGAACTGCTGCTAACGCTCCTTTTGCCTGCGAAATCGGTTTAATGGAAGTGCAATTTGATGGCAAGCATACGGTACCTAAAGGATATATTCCGCTCAGATTAACTTCTGCCAATCGCTTTGAAACAGTAACTCCGGTAAAGTCAGGTATACGATTTAAGATGGAAGTAAAAAATTCAACAGAGTGTTATACTTATATTTTTGGTAAGGAAACAGACGGCACAAGCTATACCTTATTTCCTTATCCTGAACCTTCTGATCCTACTAAAACTAAATATTCTCCATTTTGCGGAATTGCCGGATATCGGTTATTTCCAAAAAACAAAAGCCTGGAACCAGACAGCATAGGCACAAAAGATATGATGGTGGTAGTGGTAAGTAAGCGGCCACTGGATTGGTACACTATCACCAGTACAATCAGCCGTCAGCCGCAAACAGATTATGTAACCCGGGTGAACAATACTTTTCGTAAAGACAATTCTCCGGAAATTCATTACGAAAGCACCAATACAGGAATAATTAAGTTTAGCGGCGCTGCTACCGACAACCAGGTAGCTACATGTATAGTGGAAATAAGTAAACAGCGATAAACCGGAAATAAACTTTTATGAATGCATTCATGAAAATGATAAGGCACCCGCTCCGGTTCAGGCTGTTTCTGCTCACCAATTTACCAAGCGCTTATTTTGCAGGTGTACGAATAAAACATATTTCAGAAGATAAATGTGCAGTTACCGTGCCGTATAAATGGTTTTCAAAAAACCCGTTTCGTTCCACCTATTTTGCCTGTCTTGCAATGGCAGCCGAAATGAGTACCGGCGCCCTCACCCTATCGCATATCTATAAACGAAGCCCCTCTGTTTCAATGCTCATTACAGATATGAGTGCAGAATACTACAAGAAAGCAACCGGCATTACCACATTCCTTTGTCGCGATGGCATTGCGCTCAGGGATGCCGTGGAAGAAGCAATAGCAGCAAACGGCAGTAATGTAATAACCGTAAAATCCACAGGTACAAATGATGCAGGAGAAATGATAGCTGAATTTTCTTTTACCTGGTCGCTCAAAGTGAGGAGCAAATAAAATATCCTGATATTATTTGTTGATGTGTTTGATGGAGAGAAAAATGTATTGGGAATAACTCATTTCCCAAAACTTTCGGTTGGTGTGCCTCAGCCATCATTTATAGCGTACCTTACTGAATGAATTATTTACCTTCCCTAAAATACTCGTTATGAAAAAATATCTTTTTTCTTTTGTAGCGATATTTATATACTTCGGTGTCGCTGCACAGTATGCCCGGGTATACCCTACCAACTGGTGGACCGGGATGCATAACCCCGAACTGCAATTGCTGGTGCATGCGGATTTTGATATTAAAGATAGTGTGCGTATCAATTACGAAGGGATAACCGTAAAACGTATTACACGGTTAAAAAACAAACATTACCTCGTTATAGATCTTCATATATCACCCGACACCAGGCCTGGTACTGTGCAGATAATGTTTATCAAAAAAAATAAAATCAATCACGTACCCTTTTCGCTGTATACAAAAGATCAGGGAGATGGTGTATCGCGTATAAGAGGAGTCAGCTCAAAAGATTTTATATACCTGCTTATGCCCGACCGTTTTGCCAATGGAGATGTATCCAACGATGTGGTTAAAGGGATGCGCGATAAGGTTGCCGACAGGAATAATATTTATGCCAGGCATGGTGGTGACCTAAAGGGTATTGAAGATCACCTTGATTATTTTACCGACCTGGGAGTTACCACATTGTGGCTTACTCCTGTTATTGAAAATGATATGCCGCTCACTAATGAAGGGGGTACACAACGGGCAGCTTATCATGGTTATGCTTTTACCGATCATTATAATGTGGATGCAAGATTGGGTGGCAATAAAGCTTATAGCCTTCTGATTGAAAGTATGCATGAAAAAGGGTTAAAGATCATTCAGGACGCTGTATATAATCATGTGGGTGCTTCACATTGGTTTGCTCTCGATCCGCCAACAGACGACTGGTTTCATCAATGGGGTACCTATACGCAAACCTCATATAAAGATCAACCGATGGTTGACCCTTATGCAGCGGAGATAGATAAGAAGATTAGTAACGAAGGCTGGTTCACACCCTTTATGCCCGACCTCAACCAATCAAATCCTTATGTTGCAAATTTTCTTATTCAGCATGCTATCTGGTGTACAGAGTTTTTTGGTATAGATGGCTGGCGGGTAGATACTTATTTTTACAGCGAACCAAACTTTCTCAATAAGATCAATGATGCCCTGCTTGCAGAATTTCCTACCCTTACGGTATTTGGAGAAACATGGGTGGGATCTGTTACCAACAGCGCTTACTTCTGCAGAAATAATATTGATGCTTCCTTCAAACACAACCTGATGGGAGTTACTGATTTCCCATTGCATTTTGCCATGATTGACGGATTGAATCAAAAGTTTGGATGGTCTGATGGTGTAAATAAAATTTACTCAACCCTGGCACAGGATATCCTATATAAAGATCCGTTTCGCAATGTAATTTTTCTTGACAATCACGATCTCGACCGTATATATTCAGTGTTAGGTGAAGATCTGAATAAAATGAAAACCGCGCTTATCTGGCTGCTTACGCTGCGTGGTATACCTCAATTATATTATGGTACTGAAATATTGATGAAGAATTTTAAAAATCCATCTGATGCTATGGTGAGAGAAGATTTTCCCGGTGGATGGGCAGGCGATACCAGTAATAAATTTACAGCAGCGGGAAGGACCATGCAGGAAAATGAGCTATTTGATTTCATAAAAAGATTAGCGCATTACCGGCTTCATTCCTCTGCCCTTTCCAGCGGCAGGCTCATGCAGTATCTGCCTGTTGATGGTATATATGCTTATTTCCGGTATGATGATAAACAAACTATAGCGATCGTTTCAAATACAAATGATTCGGCAAAGCAGGTTGATATGTCAAGGTTTAATGAACGCACTGCCGGTTTTAAAAATGCTAAGAATATATTGACAGGAGAACATATATTATTGGGGCAACTTTCAGTGCCGGCTAATACGACATGGGTGCTTGAGCTCGAGAATTAATTCAACAGTTTTCCGATTGCATTGCTTATCTTTCCGGCTTACTGAAAAAAAATTGTTTCGTCTTGAACCGTTTAATTATTGTTCTCTTTTTGTTTTTGTTGGCCCATACTGTTAATGCTCAAAAAAATAATGCTTCTTTTCAATACCATATCCACAAAACTTCCTCGCCGGTCAAAATTGATGGTGTAGCTGATGAGCAGGCGTGGAAAGATGCACAGGTTGCTACTAATTTCTACATGGTGTTGCCCATGGATACCAGCGCCGCGAGGGTACGCACCGACGTTAGTATGACTTACGACCGCAATAATGTGTACTTGCTCGCTGTTTGTTATAATCCAACGGACACAAGGTTGATGGTAGAATCTTTACGCCGTGATTTTTCTTTTGTGAAAAACGACAATTTCCTCGTATTCATTGATCCCTTTGAAGACCAGACCACCGGTTTTGCTTTTGGAACAAATGCTTATGGCGCGCAGTGGGATGGTACTATGTATGAGGGCAGTAAGGTTGACCTCAACTGGGATAACAAATGGGAATCGGAAGTAAAAAATTATAATGACAGATGGGTATTGGAGTTAGCCATTCCGTTTAAAACCATCCGTTATAAAAAAGATGCCAAACAATGGGGAATCAACTTTAGCCGTAATGATTTGAAAACAACAGAAAAATCGAGCTGGACTCCGATTCCACGTCAGTTCCCGACAGCGGCACTCGCTTATACAGGTACTTTAGTTTGGGATGAGGCCCCACCTGCACCCCGATCAAATATTTCTGTAATTCCCTATGTGCTGGGCGGATTATCCAAAAATTATATTACCGGCAGCAAAACAGTATTTGACAAAAATATAGGTGGAGATGTAAAAGTTTCCATCGGTCCTTCTTTGAATCTTGATCTTACCTTTCGTCCCGATTTTTCGCAGGTGGAAGTAGATAAACAAGTTACCAATCTAAGCCGCTTTGAACTTTTCTTTCCCGAACGAAGGCAATTCTTCCTGGAGAATGGCGACCTGTTTGCCAATTTTGGATATGCCGATATCCGGCCTTTCTTCTCACGAAGAATTGGGCTGGGTGTACCTATCAACTTTGGTGCAAGGCTGAGCGGGAAACTGGATAAGAACACCCGTATCGGTGTAATGGATATGCAAACGGCAAGTGTGGATGAAACAGGATTGCCCTCACAGAATTTTGCTGTGCTATCCCTGCAGCGCAAAGTCTTTAAACGCTCCAATATAGGAGTGCTGTATATTGATAAAGCATCAATCAATTACCATCCTGACCCTAATGGTAATGCTGACAGCGGTAAACAAATTTATTCTGCCTACAACAGGAATCTTGGTATTGAATACAACCTCGCTTCAGCAAATAATATGTGGACAGGAAAAGCAATGGTATTAAAGTCATTTCAACCCGGTGCAGGAAATGATGACTGGATACAGGCAGCTCACCTGCAGTATAGCAGCCGGCGCTGGCTGATAATGGGACAGTTTCAGCACGTAGGCAAAGACTATACTGCAGAAGTAGGTTATGTACCGCGCCGGGGTTATTTCAAACTGAACCCATCTTTGATGTATAATTTTTTCCCTAAGGGTGGAAATATCTTAACTCACGGGCCACAGTTCAGCAGTACACTTTATTTTAATAATAGTTTTAGTATAACAGATTATACCAATATACTTTCTTACCTGTTTACATTCCGTTCAAAGAGTACATTTAATCTGATTGCCCAAAACGATTATGTTCAACTGCTTCGTCCCTTCGATCCCACCAATCTTGGCAAAGATTCACTCACTGCAGGTTCTAAACACAACTGGAACACCATCGGGTTTGATTATGTATGTGCACCGCAACATTTGCTGACTTATGGCGCTTCGTTTCGTTACGGAGGCTATTTTGCCAACGGGCACCTGCTTACTGCATCGGGAGATATTGGATACCGGTTTCAGCCTTTCGTAAATATCACCATGAACGCCAGCTACAACCATTTGCGTTTACCACAACCATGGGGACATCAAAACTTTTTGCTTGTTGGCCCACGTATTGATGTAACGTTTACGAATACCCTGTTTTTCACTACCTATTTGCAATACAACGATCAACAGGACAACCTGAATATCAATGCCAGGTTTCAATGGCGATACAAACCCGCTTCAGACCTGTTCCTCGTATATACCGACAATTACTACCCCGGGCCTTTTGCCGTAAAAACAAGGGCATTTGTACTGAAGTTTAATTATTGGTGGAATTTGTAGGTGCTGTTATTAAGTATCATCATTTACCAAACACATGCTCTAAACAGTACTTTTATGTATTCCCCACCGGATCATCCGAAATTCAGATTGAAAAATCAGCTTGATGCCCAAATACAAAATATCTTCTTCACTTATTATAAAAATCGTTTGAGAATAACTACAAAAGCAGAACAGCCAATTGATTTACCAAAGTGGATTTTCCATTCATAAACATCAAAGAACTACAAGGAAATTTATTGAGTTTGGGAAAAACTATGAAACCAGGAAAAAATATCGTTAACCCTCAGGCTTTGCTGATTTAATCCTATATTAAAAAATGAAATAATTCAATTTGCCCCGTATCTTAGCAGGCAGAAACATCAAACCAAAGTCGCAAAGATTGTAACTCCTAAATTATCAACCAACCTGTTTGTATTTGATACAAGATGAGCGAATCTTTTAAAAGTAGCAGGAAACCATTCAAATTAATTATCATTCTGATAGTTATTGTAATAGCGCTTTTCGGTATGGTTTATTACCTGGCAGTTTACCGCTTTAAAGAGACTTTGCAGTTTCTGATCAAAAAAGAATCTAAGGGTAAATATATTCTGGATGGCGGCAAAGCAAATTTTTCTGTTTTTAATAAAACTATCACTCTCAGGAATATTACAATTCACAATACTGATACACTGAATGTACCACAGCATATTGATCTGAGTGTACCTGAAATATATTTTTCTTTCTCTTCATGGAAGAGCTTAATTTTTCATAAGAAACTATTAATTGATAGCCTTGCTGTAACAAACCCTCATATTAATATTCATGTTCACAAAGATGATACATCAACCACTCAGCAGAAAAACGACTTCAGGCTGGACGACTTTTTAGATCTACTTAATAAAACTTCACAATACCTCAATGCACATTCTTTGAATATAAATAACTTCTCTTTTGAATATTCAAAATTAAACGGGCCGGCACCTTTAAGGGGAAGTGATATCAATATAAGGGTTACAAATTTTACCAAAGTAGATAACAATGACCGGCATGTCCTGGCTTCAGATTCCGTGAGGGTATCAATGGGTCGTCAGCATTGGGTGCTGCCGGATGGGATACAAGAAATCAGTTTCCGGAAATTTGATTTTTCTACCGGCAACCAAAAAGCCGAGCTGGATTCATTCTTATTTCGTAAAAAAACAACATTAACTAATCCCGGACTTGTTATCAAAGGAGATCAATTCTATTTTAATTCTCAGCACCTTCCTGCTATATATCAAAAATCAGAACTGAATATTGATACCTTGTTTTGTCTTAATCCTTCACTTATTATCACCGGCAATAAAACACGCAAAGAAAAAAAATCTGTCAGCAACAATAAAATTCCGGTGGCTTTGGCTACAGCAGATATTCCGCTCTTTAAACTGATAAGTGTCAAATTCATCGATGTATTAAATGGAGAATTTCAATTTAAGAAAAATGAATTGGACTCGATCAATCTCAGTGGGGCCCGCAGGAGTAATGCCCAAATATATAACCTGGTCTTAGATGAGAAAAGCAACCAAAAACTTACGACCGACAGCATTAAGTTTAATCTGAAAGATATCCTTTTCTATAGCAGAGATAGTTTGTCAAAGCTTATGATATCTGAATTTCTGATGAAGGGTAAAGATGCAGTGTTTAAAAATGTCACATACTCGCCTTCTGAATATAACCACTTTCACAGGGGTGTTACATTCAAAGCGCCCGAGCTGTTGCTTAAGGATATTGACCTGAGTGAACTTTTGAAGAAAAGATTAAGAGCACAAAGTGCCAGGCTGGTGCAACCATTTGTTACAGTGGTGTACAGAAATCAATATCCTTCAGCCCGCAGTCAATCCTTACCCAAAAAAAGTAAAGCGGAAAAAATGACCTTGTTTTATCGCTTTCTGCACCATGTTAATGACTTACTGGATGTTGCAATATTTGAAGTGTCTGACGGAAAAGCGGGATACACTACCAGGGGTGAGAAGCCGATTGACGTTGCACTGGAAAAATTTAACAGCAAAATTTTATTAGATAAACTCTTTCAAAGTGATTCTCTCGTAGATGTAAAACATTCAATTACCAATTTGCAATGGGGTAATTTACAACTGACCGGAAAGCGAATGAAAATAAATGTCTCAGGTTACAGGTTAGACGGAATAGACCGGAAAAATTGGGCCAGGGAACTTACGGTTGATTTAGATAATGGTACAAAGCTCAACGGCAAAGATATTTATTGGGAAGTTTTTGACTGGGATGTTTTTGAGAAAACAAAAGATATACAAATTGATTTTTTAAAAATAGGAAGTCTGGCTATAAATACTCAGCATGCAAAAAAAAGCAGTTCCGGCGAAAACAAGACAAAACCAACTGTTAAGGATTTACCGGTAGTCAGGATTGGCAAGCTAAATGTGAATAAAATCAATTTCAATTCACACGCTCCGGAAAATGTGATAAGTTTTGCAGGTGATAACTTTGAAGCTTCAAATGTCGGCACATTACATCGTTTCTTCACCTGGTCCAATGCAAAAGCAAACCTGTCAGATATTTCACTTACCGGTTCGAAGCAAAATATTTCCGTCAAAAAAATATCACTGAATACTTCAACCGAAACTGTTTTTGACCATGTGAAATACGAAAGCCGGGATGAACACGGAACAACAAATATCTATTTGCCCCTGTTGAAATTAAATTCAAATATCCAATCCAGTGATTTCTCCAATATATCAGTGCAGTCTTTGGAATCACAGCATGGAAGCGTTGAAATAAGCTCAACCGGAAAGCAGCAAAAAACAAAATCCAAACCACTCCATCTTCCGGCATTGTCGCTGGATAAATTAAATTTTAAGAACCTTGCAGTAAATTTTAAAAAAATAAACAAAAATGATACCCTGCAGGTGAAGACAATTGTTGACCTTAATGCAAATTCAATAAAAACATTTAGCCATTCTCAACAAGCGGCAATCTATAGTAGTATCGGACTTAAAACAAGTGGCATACATCTCTCCAGGGAAAACTTAAAGCTCGATATTCCTTCAGTTTCATTGCAACTCACAGATGGTAAATTGAATGATATCAATAATGAATTATCATTAGCTTCTGCCGTTAACTTAAATACTGAAGGAGCATTTATCCATTATAAAAAAGACAGTAGTTCATTTAAGGCAGACAATGTCAGTATATCATTTAATGACAAAGAATTTCTGTTTCGCAAAAATGAAAAACTGCAACCCGAAAAATTAATCTCTAAACTGACAGCCACGGGTGAGAATTTTAAATACAAGGGGAAAAAGATTTCTATTTCAGCCCATAGTTATGATTTAAACAGAAATGCGGGGCATTTCCTCATAAATGATTTTGCACTAACACCTAATATAAGCCGTGAAGAAAATTTTGCTAAGGCACAATGGCAGGGTGATTATATAGTATTAAAAGGAAAGTCGTTGGACATTCAGCATTTTAAGTTAATGAAAAATAAAAAAAATACTGACCTGGTAATTCAGAAAATTATCGCTGATGATTTAAAACTTGATGTATCCCGCGACAAATCCCTCCCTTTCAGGCATGGTATTGAAAAACCGATGCTTACAAAATTGATTTCAAAAATATCAATGCCAGTAAAAATTGACTCACTGATATTGTATAACAGCAGTATTCACTACAATGAATTTTCTGCTGCTACAAGAAAATGGGGCAGTATTCCGCTTACGAAGCTCAATGCAATAGTTTATAAAATTACTAATCGCTATACAAAAGGTGATTCTCTAAAAGTTTCCGCCGGCGTTTATCTTTTCAATAGTAGAATCCGAAAATTTCATTACAACGAATCTTATAATGACAGCCTCTCAGGTTTTTCCGCTGGATTTACCATGTCACCAATTGACCTGGAAGAATTTACACAGTTTTCAAAACCTTTGGCAGCTATTAGTATCACCAAAGGCAGGGCAGACACTGTAATCTCAAAGTGGAGTGGAAATAAATACGCCGCATATGGCAAAATGAATTTCCATTATCGTGATTTAAAAATAAAAGTTTACAATAAAAAAGACACTTCCCGCCGTGGCATTATCCCTGCTTTTGAAACTTTTGCTGCCAACCTGATTCTACCTGACAAAAAGAAAAAAACCTCTCTGATTTACTTCAGGCGCGATCTTGAAAAATCAGTTTTTAGTTACTGGGTAAAATGTCAGCTCAGCGGGATATTATCAACTCTTGGTATAAAGAAAGACAGAAAATACCGTAAACATTACGAAGAAACCGCTGAGCAATTTGCATTGCCAAAGACATTTCAGGTGGATAGCGAATAGCGAAGAAATATGCATCCAATAGAATACATTTTATGATTATTCTTCACCACTCTTACTATGCTCTATTCTGATTTTCGCAATATTATTCCTCCTCTCCTCACAGAGAATATTACTGAAAAGAAGAAAAAATTTCACATCAACAATATCACAATTTCACTCACCTGTAAATATCAACATTTGCATATCCTTCTTCTGCTCTTTGAGCGGCGCGGTTTACGTATACCTGTCTGTCATGCGGTGCCCAAGTATTTAGTCCGTCAACATACCTGTTGAACATACAAAATGCAGCGGCTATTAATACCGTATCATGTATCTCTTTGTCTGTAGCACCGGCTGCACGTGCAGTATCAATTTGCTCACGGGTTACATATTTACCACCTTTCTGAACAGACTTAGCAATAAACAGCAGCGATTTAATTTTCACTGAAATATTACTGGAAGAAATAAAATCAGCTTTGATGGCGTCTATATCCTCCATCTCACAGTTCATATAATGCTGGGCCATGGCGCCATGCACATTCTGACAAAAGAAACAATCGTTCAGATAAGATACATAGGCGCCGATCAGTTCACGTTCTCCCCGGCTCAATGTATTGTCTTCATCGTGCAACAAAATTTCAGCTAACGCATTTAAGGGAGCCGCAGTTTGCGGACTGTAGGCCATTGGTCCTCTTATACCCGGCAAATCATTATTCAAATTGATATGTGCCATAAGTTTTGTTTAAGTTAGGATTAATATATAATTCATACTTTTTGGGCAGGCAGTACATATCCCTTCTCTGCCATTCTTTTTCCCATTTCAATATACTCCTCTTCCCTTTCCGGAGTAAAGCTTGCCAGTCCGTCCACATACCTGTTGAACATACAAAAAGCGGCAGCTATCAGTACGGTATCATGAATCTCCCTATCGTCAGCGCCAAGATTTCTTGCCAGGTCAACATCCTCTTTAGTAACTGCTTTGCCGCTCACCTGCACTTTGCCAGCAATAGCAAGTAATGCTTTTAATTTTTCACTTACCCCGGATTGCTGCATGTCCTGCAACACATCATCTACTATAAAAGATTCTTCGTTGTATAAACACCTCGCAGCCGCTGCATGACTGTTTCTGCAAAACATACAATTGTTTCTGTGCGATACATAAGCGGCTATTAATTCTCTTTCTGCAGGCGACAATGTAGATTCACCTCTCAGTAATACCTGCGCCAGATCGTACAGGTACCTACCTGTTTCCGGCCTAAACATTACCAGGCTCCTTATGCCTGGTACCCCTTCAGGGACTTTGATATGCGCCATACTCTAATTTTTTTATTTAGAAATTTATGAACCTTGTTTCTCTATATTTTTTGTAAAGAATATTACTAAAAGCCCAATGACAAATACCAGTGAAAAAATAAATATGGCATTGCCATACCCGCCTAATGCAGTTACCAGTATGCCTACAAAAAGCACCGCTGTTCCTGTAAACAATCTTCCGATATTGAAACAAAAACCCGTTGCCGACGATCGTATACTGGTGGAAAACAAATGCGGGATATAGTAAGACAGTACACCCTGACTAATGCCGAAGAAAAAGGCCATTACAGCTATTTCAACATATATCACCGGACTGAAAGCATTATTGGTTTTAAAAAGTACAAAAGATAATACTGCCGATACTGCAAAACACAGCAACATTGATTTGCGCAACCCAATCGCATTCAAAAACCATCCGGAGAAAAATCCTCCTGTCAGTCCTCCCATACCCATCAGCATCATACTAAGCCCTCTTTCTTTCTGCCCGTCATTGTCTGTAACTAAACTTTGCACCCATGTAGGCAGCCATGAGAAAATGGCCCACAAACCTACCAGCATTGATCCGAATACAATGGAACCAACGATTAGTTCCCTTTGATGTCCTATAGAAAAAACAGACCAGGGTTTGCTTCTCTTTTCTGTTGAATGCTGCTGATTGTTCAACCACTCCTCCGATTCTTTAACTAACCAAATCACTATTAAAGACAGTAACAGCGGCAGTATGCCAACTATTGCAAATGCCATTCGCCAGAAACTGATATTGAAAGTAATCAGACCTGCCGAAAAAATACCAACGGGAAACGCGATGGACAATATGCCAATAAATACCGATTTGTATTTGGGTGGCCAGACTTCGCTTAACATTGTTATACTGATTACCAGCACACCACCTACGCCAAAGCCACTCATAAAACGGCAAACTACAATACCCCACCAATTTTGCATAACGCCTGTAAGCAGAGTAAATAATCCGTACCAGGCAACGGAGAGAAGCATTGCTTTTTTTCTGCCGATGCGGTCGCTCATCATACCCCAGCTAAAACCACCAAAAGCCCATCCGAAAATGAATACCGCGTTGATATAAGCGCCGATACGTGCCTGCGCAGCAGCATTGGCTGTTATATGCATATCCCTGACAACATCAGGAAGATAGGTTGACATCAGCGTAGAAACTGTTCCACCTGCAGCATCACCCAAAAAACATATAATAAACAGTGTCCAATGCGTTGCCGTTATCTTTTGATTCTCTATTTGTGAAACTGTTGCCATCATAATCCTGTCTATTTTAATGAACCGTCAAATACAATAGAAACATAATAGAGCGCACCAACATACGGCGACCCAAAGGCCTGATAAATGCGGTTGTTAAGAACATTGCTTCCTCCCAATTTGATTGTGGAGTGAATGGATGGAATTTTTTTGTTCACCTGCACATCAACAAGTGAATATGCGCCAATACGGCCGGGGCGGTTGCCATTGAAAGTGCCGTACCAGTCAAATGCATCCTGCCAGTGCCAGTTAATATTAAACCCAAAGTTCTTATATACATTGGCATTGCCGAAGCCAAGGTTAGTAGTGAATTTTGGCGTGTTGAATGCAGGGATATTATTAGGATTTGCATTCATCAGATTAAATTCTGCCCAGGTGAGGTTTCCTGAAAGGGTATAACCTTTAGGTAATGAATATGTAATTCCTGCAGAAGCGCCCTGCGATGAAACCTTATCCGGAGCATTGGTGTATAATTGAAATGCCTGAATATTTCCGTTCGGGATATCCGCAGCAGCCGCATCGCTGATACCACCATTACCATCCGATATAATATTCTCCGGACGAATTACCACCGTGTTGATGATGAAGTTGGTATAAGAGCTATGATAGTAATTAAGATCAATCAGCAGTTTATCCTGAATTAAACCTTTATAACCCAGTTCAAATGCTTTTTGTCTTTCAGGTTTTATATAGGCTACATCAGACTGCTCAAGCAGGTGTTTGTTTTCTGCAATGGCCTGGGGGAATGGTGTATTGTTGGCCATAGCAGCGCCAAATGCTGCACCGAACGCGCCTACCGAAGAAGCAGTGAATGAATTTTCATATACATTCATGCCTTTACTGTTATTAGGTGCTCCACCTAAAATGGTAATGGGTCCCACATTCAGGTGAATATATAAATCAACCGGAGTAGGATTTCTGAATCCTGTTTGATAAGATGCTCTGAAATTATGGACTTTCGCTACCGTATACACGGCAGAGAACCGGGGTGTATAGCTTCCGGAGAAATTATTGTTTTTATCAAAGCGAACCGAAGCTGTAAGTTTTAATCTGTCATCCAACAGTTTTTTTGCAGCCTGCACAAAAGCGCCATATTCTTTGATGGTGATTTTGTGATCCTTATCTTCAAATAAAGAACCATTGGTAAACATATCGTAGTAGCGGAAATTGCCACCGGCCAGCAATTCAAATATTTTGATATGATCCGTAAAATCGTATTGTCCTTCTACATGATAAAATTTACTATTGCTGAAGACACCTGCACCGCTTAATCCATAATTATGAATTAGATTATCCTTCGCCTGATTAAAAGCTGCTGTCCCCGGCATTAACCTTCCTTCATCTGCAAAAGCACGGGCAGCGCTATGGCTTGCAGCACTCACTCCGTCTATATCTCCATTGTATGCTGCGGCATACCTGGTGAACCAGGTATTATCTGCATTGCCGGGTGCAACAACCTGTCCGCTTAAATCCTTTACCCATGTTCTGTTAAGGAACTGTGCCAGCGAACGGGTGTTATAAGAGTCATGGGAGTTTTCTATAACTGAATAAGCACGCAGGAAATAATTACTTCCTTTTAGTTCTGCACGGTGTTGCTGCAAAACAAAATTATTTAAATCAAAACGGCTGCTGCCGGTATAACTGGAAGTGCCTTTACCAAAATTATACTGATAAGATATTTCCATATTATTGCTAATGCGGTAATGCAGGGCGCCGCTCAGCTTAATACTGTACACATCGTAGTTCATGAGGTATTTTTCTTCATACCCGGTTCTGGAAACACGACCTATGCCTTCGAGTGTACGCACCACTTCATCACCATATATATTAACTCCGTCTTTGCCGGGATTGTTGGGGCCACGCTGTCCTACCGGAGTTTGTGCATCTATGTCGGTATAATTATCTGCATACCAGTCCATGCCTGTTAAATATGAAGCATTAATTTTAAAAGCAAACCGATTATTAAATGCTTTGGCATACCGTAAGGCAAAATCATATAAGCCATGTGGCTTTGCATCACTCTCATTAATGTGATTGATACCCGTTTTTGCCTGCAATGAAAGTCCCTGGTATTTAAAAGGATCTTTGGTGTGCATCATTAATACACCATTGAAAGCAATTGGACCATATAAAGCTGAAGCAGCACCGGGAATAATTTCAACGCTCTCGATATCAATGTCAGAAGTGCCGAATTGATTACCAACTGCAAAGTTTAACCCCGGTGTCTGGTTATCCATTCCATCTACCAGTTGCAGAAAGCGCTGGTTGCCTGTGTTGTTGAACCCCCTGGTATTTATTTGCTTGTATGTTAAGCTGCTGGTAACAGCTTCTACACCTTTGAGGTGTTGCAGCCCGTCGTAAAATGAGAGCGGGGCATTCTCTCGTATAGCCTTCAGGTTCATTTTTTCAATACTTACCGGCGACTGTAAAATGTTTTCATTAACTCTTGAAGCGGCAAAAACAATTTCATCCAGCATGTTTTCTTTTTGTTTAAGCTGCACGTTTATCTTTTCATCGTGTTGATTAATTACCACTTCTTCGTTGTTAAAGCCGGTAGCTGAAACAATTAAAGTAACAGGTAGTTTCAATTTATTCAATGCCAGGCTGAAGTTTCCTTTGGCATCAGTTACTGTGCCACTAAGTTTGTCTTTTACTACAATACTGGCTCCTGCAACAGGCTCACCTGCTGTGGCAGTTGAAATACTTCCGGATACGATGATATCCTGAGTGTAGGCTTTAAAGGAAATGACGAGAAATAAAAGGCTTAATATTTTGTTCATGTGTAAATGAATTATACTATTTAACTGTATTTTTTAAATGATCGTAGCCCTGGGGCAAACGGGTGTATCCATGATGTACGATGCGATCAGCGAGTGCATTATAAAACTCAGGGTCAGTTGGCGTTGCTGCACCCAAACCATCCACATACTTGTTGTAGAGACAAAACAATGCGGCAATGAGCACGGTATCGTGAATCTCTATGTCTGTAGCCCCGGCATCTCTTGCATTGGCAATAGCTTCTTCACTGACGAGCCTGCCGCTTTTTTGCACCAGTGAAGCTATATGCAACAGGCATTTCATTTTTTCTGAAACAGGCGCTGAGTCAATATCTGTAACCACGCATTGTGTGGTAGTATTATCACCTAACAAAATATTAGCAGCGGCTGTATGTGCCGAGGTGCAGAATTTGCACTCATTACCATAGCTAACAATACTTGCTATTAATTCTCTCTCCCCCTGCGTAAGGGATGACGGACCACGCAAGAGAAACTGGGTAAGTTCTCTTATAGGTGCTGCAGAATCTTTACGATACTCCAACAGACCTGTTATGCCGGGGAGGTGTTGCTCCAGTGCAATATGAGGCATAAGACGATAATTAAAATGGAATAATTAATAAGCTGTGCATCACCATATACATGTTCACTTGCTATTAGGCATAGGTATGAACGTGGATGGTGGGCTTGGGGCTATGAGCTGTGGGCTATGGGCTGTGGGCTTTGAGCTTTGAGCTGTGGGCTGTGGGTGATGGGTAATAGTAAAGATAGTTTCGTGTTTCACATCTCACCTCTCTCACCTCTCACCTCTCTCACTTCCCTCCATTCAATCTTTCACAGCAATAACATAACCCTGAAAACTAAACCGCAGCGTCTGGCGGTTGAATGATACATTTTGAATAGATGTGTAAAAGAGGAGAAGAAAAAGTAAGGTATTGATGTTCCTCTGATATGAGAATACCCGGCTGGGGATAAATTATTTCGTAGTTCTCATACTCACCCGAAATAGAAACCTTCTTAACCTGGGAATTACTATTGCTTTGTGCTGGTATATCATTTACATGATTAGCATATTGTTGTTCTGCATTGCGCAATCTTGTTTGAGTAGTATTTGGCAGACAGAGTAAATACAAAGTATCGTTCAGATATTTGCGCTTTACATAGTTATAATGAACGCCACCCCATTCAATTTCACCGTCAATGCGTTCATATTCTTTCCCATCCACACTGTAAGGTACAGTAACCGGTACCTTCACCAATACCAGGTCTTTGTCGGAATAGTTGCCATTTTCGATATGTTCTAAGGTGGTTTTGCTGTTTTGACGTTGCAAAAACCGGAACATCAGCGTATAGCCTGCAAGATTAAATACATGAAGAGAAAGTAATAATATGGAAAAGAGTTGCCTCAAATCAGCAGTTATATTTATCTAAAAATAGGTATTTTTTTAGAAATATATGAAATCGTAAATTCAACTGAATAATATATATCCCAAAAAATGGTTTTCCGGATAAAAATTTTAAGAATCCTAATAGTTGGTCTTTTGTGATATCTTGGGAAAAAAGTCAACATTTTTAGGCGGTATAAAGTCATCAATCTCCCTTTGTGCAACACGCATCGTTGAATCCCGATGCAGCTTTCCCGCAATATTCAATTTTGCGAGGTCGAGCATTTTTACAATAGACCCTTCAATTTTCTTTTTCTGAGAAAAAGCGATAAGGTGCCCTTCGCCGGGAATCATTTCTATGCTGAGGTAAGGAGCATTAATGAGATGGGTTTGTGCAAATTTTGCATTGGTAGTATATACCAGTTCATCATTGGCTCCCTGCAGGTATATTACCGGCACTTTGATATTGCTCCAGTAAGGCAGCATTTTGGTAAGTTCTGATCGGTGATGAATTTTTTCGGTATTGGCGGATTGCAGCATACGTGGTATAAACCAGTTGAGTAGTGGTGATTCAATCATAGAGGTAAACCAGTAAGTTTTTTCCTCACCCGGCGCTAATGCCGGAGCAATCAGCACCAATCCATCCACCAGGTTTGGATAATCCATTGACAGCCGGCATGCTATAGCAGTGCCATAAGATGCCCCCACTACTATCAGCGGATGATGAATTTTATTGAGGCTGTCTACAACCGGAACTATCATCTGCACCTGCTTTTCAATTGAAGGCTCCGGTTTGCCTAATCCCGAATACCCATAACCGGCACGATCTACCGCAAACATGGTTGCTTTTTGCAACAGCAGGCTGTCGCTCATATAATCCCGGTAATAACTTAATGAACTGGGCGCTCCATGAATAAACAGAATTGTGGCAGAAGTATCCCTGCCTGATTCGGCATATCTTATTTTCCGGTTCAATGCATTGTAGTAACTTATAGAAGATGACAAACCCTTTTGAGCAAAATAGGATTTGTACTCCTGATCGTCCATGCGAAACTGTACAAACCTGTCTGCAATCAATAAGAAGATAATAAAAAGAACAAACACAATTACACTCAACTTCACAATAAATCCTGCGGCCTTTTTCATAATGCAAACTTAGCCATTACCGGCAAAAGAAAAAGGTTGCACCGGTAGATTTTCTGTTAAACACCGGTAAATTTTGCTGTGAGGCTAACCTGTATGAAACCATACAGATTTAAGTACAGATTAAGAATACTAAAACTGAAGTGTCGCATCAGTTTCAGGAAAGGACAAGCGGGTACTCTTTCGGGTTCCGTTTATTTTTACGTGCATAAGGTTCACCTGCTCTTCTTTGTAGCTGTAAAGCAGGTTGTTGAATATTCTTATTGATGTAAAGGGTTGCACATCCGGAACAAAGAAATAGCACCATGCTGCCTCGCCTTCAATTTCGTAACCCAAATAACTGAGTGTTGCATTTTTACCACCGATATTCAGTTTCAGATGTTCACCAATATATCCTGCAATCTGTTTGTCCAGCAGTTTTTTGTCCGCAGGCTTATACAAGTCTACCTTGGTATTGTATACAGATTTCAGTGTTTGTTCAAAATCGTCGGTAAAAATTTTACAGGCAATTTCCAATTCCCTTTTAGGAGTATTATAATCTATCTCCGTTACGCTAACGTAATAAGGATGCGCCATCAAACCTGATGAATGTTCAGGTTTACTGTAATGAATATAAAGCAGGGAGCACAACACAATCCAGGCTGAAAATATTTTCATTTCAATTATAAATGTCCTGCAAAATTCAGTTTAATTTAATAAAGAGACTGCTTAATTTTTCGAATATAGTTACCACCAACCCAATCACTCTTCTGGCGCAGGTTTAGTAGCATTGCCTTTTGTGCCGTGCCAGACCTGCTGCCTTGTTGTTATTTATCTTTATTTCTTAAATGGTATTGAATAATGTGCCTGTTTTTGTGGCAAAATAAGTAATGCTCAGGCAGCAGGTCAGCCTTCCCGCAATATCTTTGCTACAGACCTGCGCCAGTACTGGGAATTGAACCTGCTGACCTAATTTGGACAAGTCGGGAGATCGAATGAATTTTATTCCATGCCAGTTTAAAATAACCACATCATCCGTTGCGAAAACCTTTGCGTCCGCCGCGATAAAAAAAATCCGGAATCACAGCTTCGATAAAAGCTGAATGAATTTATAGTTATAGTATCCTTATAATTCTTCCATCCTGATCAACTGTTGGAAATTGGGTGAACATGGTTTCATCATGACCAGGTAAAATATAAGCAGGTTTCGATGCCTGCAATTTCATGCGCTCCATATTTTTGATATAGCCGGCAGCACTCATCGTACCATAAGAAGGCGGTGGCAACATTTTGTGCAGATTATAATAAACCCAGATATTGTCTGATGCTATCACTACTTTGTTTCTGCCAGAACTAACCAACACATACTGCGAATTATAGGTATGCCTTGAGCCCGTAAACACTGTTATACCTTTTATTATCTCATGGTTGTCTCCTGCTACCAGTTTCAGTTTACCTGCCATGTTTAATTGAAGCAAATGTTCTATGTTCCTTTTCGCAATACCACCGGGCTTGTTCCCCTTTTGCCATACCTCGCCGGTATAATAGCTATATTCTGTTTGCTGCATCCACACTGTGGCGTTGGCAAAAAGTGGAAGCCCGTCAATGTGGTCCCAGTGCGGATGCGAAATAATAATATCAGTTATATCGCCGGCAGCTACACCCAACCGCAACAATACTGAATCGGGACGTTCATAATTTGTAAGACCAAAATCTATTGCGTTGGACAAATCCATTCTGCAACCGGCATCTACCAGTATATTCCTGTTCTCCGGTGTTTTGATCAGCCAGAAATGAAAACTAATGGGCACACTGTCTTTCTCCGGCCCACCTTGTACCCAATTTGAAATTGGCGTAGGCTCTTTCAGAACAGCATACTTCAATGCATAAATTTCAAAGTCTTTCTGTGCATTTGCTACAATAGAAAAACAAATGCCGGCAATTAGGAATAAGATTTTCATCTAAGCTGGTATTGTTGATTTGGAATGGCCCATTGATTTGCAATCGCAACTTATTAAAACTTTAGTAAAGCCGGCTTTTGTTTGCTTTTTATTTTATTCTTTTCAATACCGGCACATTCATCATTGCGGCTGCATCCCTGAAGTCTACCAGCAAGCTAGTACCGGGTGCGCCAAATCGGTATTGTTTTCCGGTAACAGTTCCTTTAATGGTTAGTGCTGTTTTGCCGGTATATACAAAAGCAATATCGGGCCACATTTTTTCCTGTTGTGCAGGTATGACCGCTGAAGATGAATAGGGTGATGCACTTATTGAAGTTCTTTTATTTCCGCAGTTGCACATAGTATTTATTAATTAGTCTTCGGTATATTCCGGCACATCTTTATTATGACCGTTATTTTTGTGAGTTGTTGCCTGCTCCAGCAGGCAGGCTGCACCGGATAGTGCCAGCCAGTTGACGAATATATCAGCCAGTCCATAACTGAGCCATAATGCAAAAGGCAAAGCCACCCATATACTGCAGCAATAAAAACAATCAAGCAGCTTTCCCCAAAAACCAATTCCTGCTTTTTTTCTTATTTTGAAAACAATGTCAAAAGGACCGTCTTCTTTTGCAAACAAATGAGTGATTCTCCATACTGCCAGTGCCGTTATCAGAAAGGTTGTTATATTCATCAGCGTTATGAAATTAATCGTAAAAGACTACAGGGCATTGATTGCCGCTGTAGTCTTACAAAATCCATTATGGTTCAAGTGCAAAAGCTGCCACCCTGTAGGGCGCATCTTTGCCGGTTTGCCTGAATGTACCATCTGTTGCCATGGCAATTACAGACAGTGTTTCGGCAAATGCTGCTTTTCCTGTGCCATTGTTGTAGCAGGTGTCGAGCAATTGTTGCGGGGTAAAATGTTTGCTGTAAATACCCGCGCTTAGTGTATAACCCGATGCACTGTCAATCACCATTCCGGTAGCGCCGGCATTTGTAATCGGCCCACAAGTACCCTTTGATACGTCAAATTTGAATACCGAAAAATCATTGGGATGTGTTGCCAGGAACGTCAGTTCCAGATCGGCTTCCACGCCACCGGGTTTGTATTTTACAAATCCACAGCAATCGCTGGATGCCGGTAAGCCATTAACATTCACCGTAAAAATCTGCGACTGGCACTGACTGTTATCTATTCGCACCAGCATCTTAAATGCATCTGCTGTAGCAATTGTTGCACCAAACAGGTATTCGTTAGGCGCATTCACACTGGTATCCGCGTCATTGTAGTCCGGTACCTTAAACAATGTTTTCGGAAGATTGAACAGTTGGTTACCCGCCTGGTCAAACAATTCCAGTTTAAATTCATACAGTCCGTCGCCACCAATCATACCACCGTTTTTCAGTTCTGCTGAGTCTGCACTAATAGTATGTGTATTGTGAGTACGTTCATACCACTGCGTGTCAGTTTCGGGTCTGTTGAAAGGAGCCATAGCCGGTGTTGTAGGAGGAATGATATACAGATCATTATTTGCACCTACGGTAAAAGGCCCAAGTTTTACACTGTCATGTCCAATCTGTTCGTCACCGTTGGAATCAATAAAAGTAAAATCATAAGCTTTCATCTCCACATTGTTGAGGGTTTCCCAGCTTCCGGCAACGGCAGTGAGGTCAGCATCAGCAACTTTCCTGTAGCGCCAGCGGTAGTGATAAATACCTACGCTGGGCAGGTTGCTACCGAAGCCCATGTAAAATCCAAGTCCACCACCAAACGGGCGTTTATAATCTCCAACGGTTGTAGTGAGGAAACCGTCATAAATAGCAGATGCATCAGTAAGCCCTATACGATTGTAGTTAATTGCCTGCCCGGGTGGAGGTTGCAACAGGTTGAACTGATTGATATGAGAAACACTGGTACTGCCAATACTCCTGATCCATACCAGTTCTCCGGGTATGGGACAATTGCAGCAGCAGTCACCCGGAACACGTGGGTCGGTGATGTGAATATTAATATTAGTACCACATGCATAATCCCAGTAAGTGTAGCATGGAATTGGCGGATGATATACTGTAGTCCACACCCCATTGATCAGGTATTCAATCCAGATATAGATATCAGGTTTATCACCAAAACACAGGTAAGATATATTGGTGTCGAAGCGGCCATTGGCATCGGTATATACTACCTTGCGTTCGGTGCAGCGATAGAAATATGGCCACCACCAGGGCCAATAGCAAAACCAGGGATGAAACAATACATAATTGTTCACTATAGTTTCCCTTACAAGATTAAGATTACCTGAAGCAAGATTTTGCCTGATATCAAGGCTCAGTTCGGGCAATGCTGCCGCTGTTTCCATCTTTTGCTGTTCGGCAGAAATGGATTTGAAAATGTTTTCATCGCTGCCACCTGACACACTCATCATTCTTTGAGCAAAAGGAGGCGGATCCGGAATTGGTATAGGATGCTTAATGATCTCTTCGGGATGCAAAATAGCATCCGGAATTTTTGCGATGATGTTATCCGGTATCCGGTATATCCAGTACCGGATAGCATCAATTTCACAAATATGCACACGTGCCCTGCATACTGCGCGATCGGTCCACTCATTACCGAAATGAAACCACTTGGATACTTTTCCCGTCACTCTGCAATAGCAGATTGGCCAAAATATCGAGATAGCTTCCGGTATTGGTAATATATTGATATTACCCTGCAGGTCCGCGTTTAATATAGCCTCATAGGGTTTATAATTTTCCAGGTCTTCTATAGTAGTTACCTGCTGAATTTTTTTATCAGTAGCGGGTGCTATAAATACCCGCAATTCTTTGCTGTCGAATCCACCCGGTTGCCTGCCTGGAGCAGGCTCCATATCCGCCAGGTTAAACTCAAGCCTGTTTTCTTTTACAAACTGACGTTGCAAAAACAAGCCATTGCAATAAAAAAGGAAGCCTACCAGAGAAATATCCTCTACAGGCTTACCATCAAATCGCACATCAAGAGAAAGTCTTTTAATATTTGCCATGATTGGTATTTTTAAAAAAGGATGAAGAACAAAAACTGTTGCTGATGTGATTACTTAACTATTGTTGCATTATAACAGTGGTGAAGTAGCGGTGTTCAAATTTGAGAATCTCACATTCTTTGTTACTCATTTCACAGATAATTGCGACAAATCAATAGTTAACATTACACTATGAATAGTAGTGTGGCGGACCTTTGATCCGGATATATGCGGACTGCATATTAAATAGGTTTAATGGTTATAAAATGAGCCTGTTTATTCAGCTATAGCAATGGCGGAAGTGAATGGTGAATTGTGAGTAGTAAATCGCTTTTCATTGCCCATTGCCCAAAATCCAATGTCCAAAGCTCATTGCTCAAAGCCCATCGCCCAAAGCCCATTACCCATCGCCATTCTACCCACTCCCCACACCTTACCACTGCCGGTTATAAACCGGTATTACTGCAATTACTCCTCCTGGTGGAAGTATTGCCTGGACAAGTCCTGCAACATTCAATCGGAATTTTTGGGTTATAAACCCAATACCTGTATTTAATAAATATGATAGCTTCATCTGCATTGGCTTAAATTTTTATTTTATAAAAGTCCAAGGGGGGATAGCAGGATATGAACTAAAATGAAGGGTGGTTGTTAAAACAGCAAATAGTGCTGTAATGAAACAGGATGAATAGAAACTTGTTACCCCCGGTCTTTTTGTTTTGATCATTTTTTAGAAATTGACTGCGCAGAAATATGGGTTACAGGATTATCTTTACCCCATGAGTACCATACGACGGCAAAGCATTATATCTTCTATAGTGATCTATATTGGTTTTGCAGTGGGTATGCTGAATGTGTATTTTTTTACCAGGGAAAATCTTTTTTCGCCCGATCAGTATGGTCTTACACAGGTGTTTATTGCCATATCGGCAATGATGCAGGCCCTTGCAACACTGGGTATGCCTTCTTTTATTTTCAAATTTTATCCTTACTATCAGCATTTCCTTCCCGACAGGAAAAATGATATACTGACATTGTCGCTGATGGTTAGTCTTGCAGGCTTTGTGTTGGTAGCCGTGGGTGGATGGGTTTTTAAAGATCTTGTTATCAAAAAATACAATACCAATGCGCCTGAACTGGTGAATTATTATTTCTGGATATTTCCAATGGGTTTTGGTCTGACTGTTTTTTCTATTCTTGAAGCCTATACCCAAAGTATTAGAAAGCCGGTAGTCACCAATTTTCTACGCGAAGTGCAATGGAGGCTGTGGACTACCCTGCTGATACTGTTGTTTACTTTTCAGGTTATAGACAATTTCGATGTATTTATTAAGCTATATGTTTTAGGATATCCGGTAGCAGCATTGAGTTTGCTGATATACCTGGCAATAAAAGGCAAACTAAATTTTACTTTCTCCATAAGCAAAGTCACCCGCAGGTTTTCAAAAAAGATTATTTCGTTTTGCATGTTTGTGTATTCCGGTATGCTGATATTTACACTGTCTGGTGTTTTTGATACGATGGTGATTGCTTCTGTATTGCCCAACGGACTGACACAGGCAGCCATATTTACCCTGGCACAAACCATGACCAGCATTATACAGGCACCACAACGGGGGATCGTCGCCGCATCTATTGCCCATCTCTCACTTGCATGGAAGAATAAAGATATACCCACACTGCAAAAAATCTATCAGCGTTCGTCTATCAATCTTTTACTGTTTGCGGCGGGTATATTCACACTAATAGCGCTTAACTATACTGAAGCGGTGTTTACCTTCAACCTTAAACCCGAATATGCTTTAGGCTTTTCCGTTTTTATTTTTCTGGGTATGGCTAAAGTAATTGACCTTGGCACCGGGCTCAATGCGCAGATCATCGGAACTTCAAATTATTGGAGGTTTGAACTGATAAGCGGAATAGTATTACTGGTAATAATGTTGCCAACTACCTACATACTGGTAAAACAATATGGAATAATAGGGTCGGCTGTAGCCACATTTGTTTCTACTTCTGTTTATAATTTCATTCGTTTGTTTTTCCTCTATATAAAATTCAAGCTGCAGCCCTTCAATGCCGCATCGCTATATACTATTCTTATTGCTGCATCCTGCTATGTGTTATGCTATTTTGCTTTTCGCAATCTGCATGGCTTCCCAGGGTTGTTGATAAGATCTGTTTGTTTTGTTGGACTATATGGCTGGTCAATAATATATTTCAAACTGTCGCCCGATATTAAGCCGGTATGGCAAAGTTTGAAGAAAAGGCTTGGCATCCTGCGGGGAGAGTAATTATTTTTCCTGGTGCTTATTTAAACTATTCAAATACCCCGTTACCACATTATTAATGTTAATGTGGACGATGTTTAGGAATATAAAGCAAATGATATATTCCCTCCATTGCGTTTTACATTTAGTTATCTTGCGGCAAACATTTTAAAATTAATATGCAAACAGATATCCTTGTCATTGGATCAGGAATAGCCGGATTGACCTATGCACTGAAGGTAGCAAAAGACTGCCCGGATAAAAAGGTTACTATTTTTACCAAAACCATTTCCGACGAAACCAATACCAAATATGCGCAGGGTGGTATAGCAGGTGTATGGGACAAAGAAAATGACAGTTTTGAAAAGCATATTGAAGATACCCTAATCTCTGGCGATGGTTTATGTAACGAAAGTGTAGTTGAAATTGTAGTAAAAGAAGGGGTGGACCGGATCAGGGAGATTATTAAATGGGGCGCCAGGTTTGACAAAGAACCTGATGGCGATTATGCATTAGGAAAAGAAGGCGGGCATAGCGAGTTCAGGGTTCTGCACCACAAGGATATAACCGGGCAGGAGTTGGAAAGAGCTTTGCTTGAAGCTATAAAATCACAACCTAATATTGAAGTAATCACTCATTGCTTTGTAGTGGATATCATTACACAGCACCACCTGGGTTACCTTGTTACCAAATCCACACCCGATATTGAATGCTTTGGGGTATATGCACTGAATTTGAGAACCAAAAAAATTGATAAAGTACTTGCTTCTATTACCCTGCTGGCTACGGGTGGCAACGGGCAGGTGTACCGCACTACCACCAACCCTGCCATAGCTACCGGAGATGGTGTAGCAATGGTATACCGTGCTAAAGGCAGAATAGAGAATATGGAGTTCATACAATTTCATCCCACAGCTTTGTATGAACCCGGTTTGCGGGGTCAGGCATTTTTAATTACAGAAGCTGTACGTGGCGATGGGGGAATATTGCGCAACAATGATGGGGAGGCATTTATGGAGCGGTATGATGAAAGAAAAGATCTTGCACCCCGTGATATAGTGGCAAGGGCTATTGACAGTGAAATGAAAAAAACCGGAACAGAACATGTGTGGCTCGACTGCACTCACATGGGCAAAGAAAAATTTGTGCATCACTTCCCCAATATTTATGACAAATGTTTGTCAATAGGTATTGACATCACAAAAAATATGATACCGGTTGCACCGGCAGCGCATTACAGTTGCGGTGGTATTAAAACTGACGAATGGGGGCGAACCTCTATAAATCATTTATATGCTGCGGGAGAGTGTGCTTCTACCGGACTGCACGGCGCAAACCGTCTTGCCAGTAATTCCCTGCTCGAAGCTATGGTCTTTGCCCACAGGGCATATACGGATACTGTAAAAAAGATAAATAACGGGCTTAATGGGGAATGGGGTATGTGGAACAGGCAACTTATTCCCGACTGGCGCACTGAAGGAACTACAGCACCAAAAGAAATGATCCTCATTACCCAAAGCCTCAAAGAACTGCAGTTACTTATGAGCGACTATGTGGGAATTGTGCGCACCAATACCCGTTTAGAAAGAGCGATGCGCCGTCTCGACCTGCTGCACGAAGAAACAGAAGAGCTTTACAAAGCCACAGAAATATCACCTCAGCTCTGCCAGTTGAGGAATATGATTACTGTTGGATACCTGATTGTAAAATCAGCCATATTCAGGCATGAAAGCCGCGGATTGCATTATAATACCGATTACCCTGCAAAAAGCGATTTGCTGCAGAACATTGTATTATGATGAATAATAAACCTGAGTTGGTGAAATATGAGAACTGAAACATGAAACTTGTTATTTTACCTCTCACATTTCATGCACTCATTCGCCCTTGCCAATTGCCTTCCCTCTAATACCTATCTTTGCGCGATGTATTATATAGTGCTTGGGCTGTTATACCTGGTTTCTTTTTTACCGTTGTGGGTTATCTACCGGATATCCGACTTCATCAGTTTTATACTGCATTATGTAGTCGGATACAGAAAAGAAGTGCTGATGAAAAACCTTGGCATTGCTTTTCCTGAAAAAACCGAAGCAGAGAAAATAGCAATCATAAAAAAATTTTACAGAAATTTTACTGATAATTTTCTGGAAGCCATAAAGCTGCTTTCCATGTCTGAGAAAAGCCTTCGAAAAAGAGTAAGCTTCGACCCCGCTATTTTTCGCGAACTGTATGCCACAGGTAAAAGTTGCCAGGTAATGCTGGGTCACAACTTCAACTGGGAATGGGCAAATGTGCGGGTTACCAAAGAACTGCCATATACTTTCCTGGTAGTGTATATGCCAATTGGAAGTAAATTAGTTGACCGTGTATTTAAACATTTCAGAGAACGGATGGGTAGTAAACTGCTTCCGGCAACAGCTATGAAAGAAGCCATGATGCCATACAGGAATACACAGTACATGCTGGCGCTTGTTGCCGATCAAAACCCGGGAAGACCAGAAAAAGCTTACTGGATAAATTTCTTCGGCAGGATGACTCCTTTTGTAGCCGGCCCCGACAAAAATGCAAGGTTCAATAATATACCTGTGGTATTTGCAAGGTTTTACAAACAGAAGAGAGGATATTATGTGATTGAAACAAAACTTGCCACTTTAAACCCAAGAGAAATGAGAGACGGTGAACTGACGCTGCAATATGTACGCTATCTTGAAGAAGTGATACGCAAACAGCCTGAAGTGTATCTCTGGAGCCACAACCGCTGGAAATTTGAATACAAAGACGAATATTCAAAACTGAAAGTAGAAGAAGGTGGTGAAAATAAAATATCAGTTTAATCGCTCTGGTTAAACCTATATCGGCTGTTATTACAGTCACATTTTACCTTCCGTAACTAATTTTCTTTTTTTTACACCAACTATACGCCTCTTAAAAAAATCCGGTATCCCTTTTCCGCTTTCTGTATAACTTGGCTAAAAATATCGCTTATGCATGCAAAACAATTCTCACTGGCTGTAGTGTGTTCAGTTATATGCACTATTGCACTGGCACAAAAGAAAAACCCAACACCGGCGCCAGTTGCAGATACCACTAAAAAGGCCGCTGCTAAACCATCTAAACCTACTATAGCAGAAAAGACTAAATCATCAAAAAAACATGAGGGACTTTTCGTAGTGTACCAGGATACTGCTACCGGCAGTGTGCAACTGTATATCAGAAAAGATCAGCTTGGTAAAGAATTTATCTACCAGAGCTTTTCATTAAGTGGTCCTGTTTCATTGTTTCTTAATCAGAATATGATTAGGACTACATTTATTTTCTGTATCAGTAAAAGTTTCGATAAACTGGAGTTTTCTCAGCAGAACACTAAATTTTATTACGATCCCAAAAATGCAGTGAGCAAAGCTGCCAATGTAGATGCAGCTCCTGCTACTTTCTTCTCCGAAAAAGTAGTGGCAGAAGATTCTCTGGGCTACCTGTTAGCTGCCGACGGCTTGTTTTTAAGCGAAAAACTTGACCCTATTAAACCTCTTATCAGACCCGGCACACCGCCAACTGCATATTTCAACCTGGGTAATTTAAGTGTTGCCAAATCAAAATATGATACAATCAGGTCTTACCCTGACAATACTGATATAATAGTAGACCTGGCTTATGACAATCCAGCACCTGTTAACCTCGGTGGCGATGATATAACCGATGCCCGCTTCAACCGGATTCGCATGCAACATTCTTTCCTTGCCGTACCCAAAGAACCGTTTACACCCCGACGCGATGATCCCCGGGTGGGTTACTTTGGAGCCGAAGTACAGGATCTCACATCAGCATCTGCCACACCTTATAAAGACTTTATCAGCCGCTGGAAACTTGTGAAAAAAGATCCTTCAGCAGCAATAAGTGAGCCTGTAGAGCCTATAGTTTACTGGATTGAAAACACCACCCCTGTTGAATATCGTGAGATTATTAAAGAGGCTGGTGAAAAATGGAACGAAGCTTTTGAAAAAGCGGGGTTTAAAAATGCTGTGGTAATGAAAATTATGCCGGATACTGCTACCTGGGATCCTGCGGATATCCGCTACAATGTGATAAGATGGGTGAGCAGTGCAACACCAGGTTATGGCGCTATAGGTCCCAGTTTTTTTAATCCCCGTACCGGTCAGATACTTGGCGCAGATATTACAGTAGAATGGAAGAGTGGCGGGGCTGCTATGATCAACTATGATGACCTGTTTAACGGCGCTGCAAAAACCGGTATTCCTGCTGTACAACTGCCATGGGAAACATCTTCTCAGGAAGCAGAATCTCATCTCAGCTTTGGCAAACAACATCTTGCTTATTGCAATGCTGCAAGGGAGTTGCAAGCTCAGTATATTGCGGGGCTTACCATGGTGGAAACCCTCGACAATAAACCGGAAGAAGTAAAGCAACTGCACAAAGAGTTCCTGATCTATCTCATCATGCACGAAATGGGGCATACCCTTGGATTGAACCACAATATGAAAGCCAGCCAGATGCTGAGCCCCGACCAGGTAAATGATAAATCTATTACCGAAAAAATCGGGCTTATAGGTTCTGTGATGGACTACCCCTCTATTAATGTAAGCCTCGACAGGAGTAAGCAGGGTAATTATTTTACTACCAAAGCCGGACCTTATGATCTTTGGGCAATTGAATATGGCTATACTCCTTTTACCCCTGCACAGGAAGAAGCGGGATTAAATAAGATACTCAGCCGCAGTACCGAACCGCAGCTTGCATTTGGAAATGATGCTGACGATATGCGTTCACCGGGCAGTGGTATAGATCCCCGTGTGATGATAAATGATATGAGCAATGATATGATGCGTTATGCGGAGGACCGGTTCAAGCTTGTAAATAATATGCTGCCCAAATTAAAAGATCGCTATAGCCAGCCGGGAGAAAGCCACCAGTTGTTACGTCAACGGTATCTTATGCTACAATCACAACGACTGCAGATGGCTACCGCATTAAGCAGGTATATAGGTGGAATATACGTTGACCGCAGTTTTAACGGACAACCTGTAACCGTTAAACCTTTTACTCCCGTACCCGCAGCAATACAAAAAAAATCGCTGGAACTGCTGAACAAATATATCTTCTCACCCGGCACTTTCAATACAGATGCGGTTTTGTTTCCATACCTGCAGTTACAGCGCCGCGGCTTTAATTTCTTCGGCTCTACCGAAGATTATAAACCGCAATCAGTTGTGCAAACTATGCAGTTGTCGCTGCTTGCGCAGTTACTGCATCCGGTAACGCTGCAGCGTATCAATAACAGTAATTTGTACGGCAATACTTATACCACTGCCGATCTTATGTCGGATATGAACCGGTATTTGTTTGCTGAAGACCTGAAAAGCAATGTAAATCTCTACCGGCTCAATTTGCAGACAGAATATGTAAAGGCGCTGGCAAATATTGCTACTTCAGTTATTCCAAATGCTTATGATAACGCTTCGAAATCAGCTGCTTTAGCTGCACTAAAGAAAATAAAAAATATGCTGGCAGGGGCAGTATCTTCCAACGAGCAAACGAAGGCACATCGTATTCATCTTAATTTCATCATAGATAAAGCATTGTCGGTAAAATAGTATGTGTGGAAATTAAACCATTAAGAAAATAAGAGTATTAAGACATCTTAATGTTTCAAACACAAAAAGGGCCGTCTCAGGTTTTGAGACAGCCCTTTCTTTTTTATAACTTATATTACAATTATTCAGTTTCTGCTACAACTTCCTTTACCTCGGGCACCATTCTCTTCATCATCCCTTCTATACCGGCTTTTAATGTGATCATAGAAGAAGGGCAACCTGAACAGGACCCCTGCAGCATCAAATTTACCACACCGTCATCATAACTTTTGAACTGTATAGCTCCGCCATCCATTTCAACGGCAGGCTTAACATAATTGTCCAGTATTTCCTTAATACGTTTTACCACATCGTCATCATCGGCGGAGATAGCATTAGTAGCTTCATTTTTAGTTACTACTATCTCATCTTCATTAATCACATTCTTACCTTCTTCAAGGTATTCTTTCAAAAACTGGCGTATGGAGGGTATCACATCATCCCAGTCGGTTTCTGCTGTTTTTGTGAGGGTTACAAAATTACTGGCTATGAATACCGACTTTATGAACGGGAAACCAAATATCTCCTGTGCCAATGGTGAAGGTTTTGCGGATTCTACATCAGGAAAATCAATACTTTTCCCGGGATATAATAACTTGTTGGCAACAAATTTCATTGTCTCGGGGTTGGGTGTCATTTCGGTGTAGATGCTTATTACGGGATTGCCTGTCCTTATCATACGCTTCAGATTTAGTGGGCAAAGATACAGAAATCCGGTTAACTGCTATGGTCAGCAATTATCTTCCACACCCCTTTTATCTTTCGGCAGAGTAGTGTAAAATGACCATCCAGGTCACCTACAGATCTGCGGAGCGCCCACTTACCCACTACAAAATAGTATTCGGGTGAAAGCCTTTTTACATGCAGGATGGTAAATTTCAGTTTACCCATTTGGGCAGTATCGCTATAAGTTGCTTTGTAGCGTTGTAATGTATTCTGATAGCCGTACACTACTCCTTTGCTACCGATAAACATAACAGAATCATTGTTCCAATAGCCTTTTACAAAATTGTCAAGATCGCCTTTGTTCCAGTACAATGTTTGTTCATCCAGAATTTTCAGAATAGCTTTTTCATCAGCACTTTGAGCAAGCGCCCGGTAGTAAGTAAAAGAGACGCATAATAGCAGCAGCCAGATTTTTTGCATGTGATGGCAGATTTATTTACTTAAAATTAAGCATTCGCGATACAATAATTTGGGGTGCGCATTTCAATGATATACAGATGAACGGAGCGTCGCCACTGTTGCCCAATAGCATTACTGCAGCCGGCTTAAAAAAAATAAATTAGTGTGGCTTATATTTTGAATCAGCAAGTATTTGAGAGGGGCTTATTTTTAATAACTCATCCAGCGTAGTGTCCGGAAATTTCTCCATATACTTTTTTACAATTTGCCAGCCGATAAACAAAGCTATCTGTCCGGGGGAGCCTTCTCCGAGTTCCTGTGTTTGCGGGCCTTCTTCCACATAAGGTTGTATCCTGAGAGGGTCGGAGTTATATATGAGTTCGTTCTGGTTTAGAAAGCTCCATATCAATCCTTCATTCGCATAACATCCCTTTAGCTGTTGCGCGGTGTATCCTGTTTTGAGAGAATCAGGAGTGTCGGGCATAAATTTATCCAGCAGGTAAATACGTTTCCCTTTATCTATACATAAATCGAGCAGTGTCTTATCAGCAGGGTTAGGGGGATAAATATCGTCTACAATATTTTTTATACAATTGACAGGAATATACTGCGGGCTAAACCTGCGCGATACATATTTGGGAAACAATGCCTGTGCTGTTTGGCTCTGATACAGATCTGCATTGGCGCCCAAATGCAGTTGAAGCGCCACAGCAAGCGCATCTCTTGTAATCACATCACCGGTTTTTCCGGTAGGTGTCTGAAAAATAGCATCCAGCGGACCGATAAATGTGATGAGTTTTTCAGGTGCACGATAGTTGGGGAAATAATATTTAACATAGCGAAGCCCCTTTTCTATTTCCTGTTGCCAGGGATCAAAATTTTTAAATACACTATCAGTTGCTTTTTTAACGATGGCATAGTCGTGCAGGAAAAGCCTTATGGCAGAATCTGATCTTACAGCGCTTTCTGTCAGTGAAAGCCCGAGCATATTTTGAACAAAGTCGGCCAGAAATACGGGATATTTTTGCTGCAATGCAGGGAGGTCAGGAGAAATATTATTGGAATCTATGGCAAAAAAATCCTGTTCGAAACGTTGCAACTCAAGTTTTACATGGACATTAGATATATCGGGTGCGCCGGTATTCCTGCAGGCTGTAAACAGAATAATTATGGATAGAAAAAGGAAGCAATTTTTTCTCATGGTTCTTTTTCGGGTTGATGATTAATGCTGATGGTTGGCTGTATTAATTTCCTCCGCCTTCAAAGTGGAGGGAGAAAAGAATCATACTGGAGTTCATTTTATCAATAACACTTGAATATTTAAAATTCGGATCTTTTACATGCACATTTCTCAGTCCCTTACTGATTTTAATTTCGGGTGAAACGATTACGTACCTGCTAAAGAACTGAAATCCGATACCGGCTTCCACGCCAAAATCAGTTTTATTTACTTTAACGAGGTTATCCGAATTGGAAGTACCCGAGTTGGAAGCAAGATCATAATCAAATTTTACTCCTGCCAGGGTATAAACCCTGAAGTTGCGAATACGATCGCTTTTCAATCTTACCTGCAATGGCCAGCTCATTACTATTGATTCTACTTTTTGGGTTTTGGTAAGTGCATTATCTCCCATGTCGGGATATTTCAGGTCATATCTGAAACGCTTTTCACTAAATATCAGGTTGAGTGGATAAAAACGCAGGTCCCATCGGGGCGAAAGTTGCAGGTTGGCCATAATACCGAGGTGAATCCGTCCACTGTTTAATCCATTTATTGCCTGTATACTGTCCTGCTGCAGGAAATAGTTGGAATGAGTAATGTTATAATGAGAAGTATTATAACCGAGTACGATACCAAAATAATACCGTTTATTGTCGTGATTGGGAAGATTTAGATTGTCCCGGAGTTGGGCAAAAGAGATTTGCACAAAACAACAGGTAAGTATAGTTGTAATAGTTACTTTACTCCGCAATATATACTGCAAATTCCCAGGCTTAATTTTTTGCATGACGTGTTTCGGAATCCAACGTTATTTAATATCTCCACGAAAACTTTCCCTTCAGGAAATCCCAGCACGGACTTGTTCAGATATTGGTATGCCTTTTTGTTTTTTGATACCATTGAGGCTACCTGTGGCGCTACGATCTCCATGTACAAATAGTAAAGTTGTGCTATGCCTGCTAATTTAGGTTTTGAAAATTCTAAGATAACCAGTTTGCCTGAGGGTTTCAACACCCTTTTTATTTCTTTTAGTCCCTGTTCCAGGTTTTCAAAATTGCGAACACCAAATGCTACAGTTACGGCATCAAACGTATTGTCGGGAAAGTTTATTGCCTCACTATCACCGGTTTGCAACTCAATCCGGTCTTCCAGCCCCAACTTTAACACTTTCTGTTTGCCCAGTTCCAGCATCTTCTCTGAAATGTCAATACCGGTAATTTTATCGGGCTTAAGCAATTCGCATGCCATGATGGCCACATCACCGGTACCGGTGGCTACATCCAGTATAGTTTTAGGATTTTCTTTTGCCAGCCGGAGCAAAGCTTTTTTTCGCCAGCCTTTATCAATACCTGCCGACAAAAACCTGTTCATAAAATCGTACCTGAAAGCAATCCGGTTGAACATATCGGCAACCTGTTGCTTTTTTGTCAATCCGGAGTTTTGGTATGGAACTACTTTGTCGTGCTTATATACAGCCATCGGGCGGCAAAAATAAAGAAATAAGCCAATTGCTTCAAGCTGTTCCGGAGGTTTGGGTTTTACTTAACGTTGTTTATACGGGTGTTGGGTACATTACAACGAATGAGTGTTTCGGCGGGAAAAAAGGCGCTCCATTAGCATCAAATGCCCCCATCGCTAACTAGCATGTGAGGGTGCGGGCTGTGAAGTAATATTTTTAGGTTTACGAAAAGCTTTAATCCGGGAAAGCTTTACCCTCTGACCCGCATTCCACAAATCATAGTTACGCTGCATGTTAAGCCACAATTCGGGAGTTGTATCAAAGGCTTTAGATAAGCGCAGCGCCATTTCAGCGCTAACTCCCTGATGACCGTTGAGCAGCATGGACAGCGTTTTGCGAGCGACACCAAGGTTAGCGGCAGCAGTCGCCTGATTGAGATTTAAAGGTTCCAGATACATCTCCTTTAATAGTTGACCGGGGTGAATCGGTTTCATTCCTTGTTTAACCATAGCATCCTCCTTTTAATGATAGTCAACATAGTCAACTAAGTAAGCATTCCCGTTTTCAAATTTAAATATGATTCTCCAATTAGCTTTAACGGTAACTGCCCAATAGTCTAACAAATCCCCTTTAAGGGGATGTAGTGCTGATCCCGGAAAGTTAACGTCGTTAACCGTTTCAGCAGCATGTAGCAATGTCAATATTGATCTAATCTTACTTACCTGATCCGGTGGCAGCTTCGAGTTGTCGTCTTTCGTCCAAAGTAGTTTTAGCGCTTTATGCCGAATACTGACAATCATATAACAAATATAACGTGTTACGTAATGCGTTACAAAAAATATTCTTAAGCTTGAGGCGTGGGCGTCGGTCGTAAAAATATCAGCACACCCACCACCTCACAGCATTTTTTCTTACTGGGGAAATTTTTTTATGTTTGAACGTTGGTTGCAGGGTTAACTTCGGCAACCTGGTAAACCTCTCTAAATTTTTGCTATTGCTCAAAGAAATTATTATAGCGCTGCAATCCTATTTTAAAGCGCATCAGTTTATTCGTAGGCACAAATTGT
>JBDHYJ010000001.1:0-172084 GCA_039811345.1 Chitinophagaceae bacterium | reverse complement strand
ATAAAAAAATAACATAAAGCAAATCAACAGCTTACAAAGTGCCTTGTGTGGCTTTTTGAAAAGCGTCAGAACTCAGGAGGAAGAAGTGTTGAAATCCTTTCCGGTTGTAAAAAGCATTGCGGCAGGTAGTTCATTAAAGTTTTGCAGAATAGCCGAAGGCGCTGCACATATCTATTATCGTCATGGCCCTACAATGGAATGGGATACTGCGGCCGGGCAGGCTATAGCGGTTAATAGCGGGGCGATGATGACTGCTGTAGACGGATCTCCATTTCTTTATAACAAGCCTTCGTTACGTAATAGCGGGTTTATTTGTAGAGTGAGTGATAGCTGACCCGGATTTCGGGATTCAAAACTGCCATTTTATCCATAACTATTTTTTTTCTGGCAGCTCCAGTATAGCAAAACTTGATCAATTAAAAATCTGAGTAATCAGTGTGAGAAAAAAATGTTTCAATCCGTGGAAATGCAATATGAAACCATGCGGTAAATTTTTCCGGTGAAAGAAATAGCTCCGATTTGATTTCCTCCATCGGCTTATAGCAATAATCCATTACTTCCTCAGGATTCGCTGTAATTGTTCTGTTATATTTTCCTATAAATACGTGATCAAATTCATTTTCTGTAAGACCATTATTAAAAGGGGCTTTGTATATAAAGTCAAATATTTTGGTAAGTGGCACTGAGAATCCAAGTTCTTCTTTTAACCTTCTTTGTGCACCTGCTATGGTAGTTTCACCAGGCCGGGGATGACTGCAGCAGGCGTTGGTCCATAAGCCGCCACTGTGATATTTGGAAAGTGCCCGCCGTTGCAGCAGCATTTCACCTTTTTCATTAAAAATAAATACACTAAAAGCCCTGTGAAGCAGTGCTTTAAAATGAACATCCATTTTTTCACCGGTTCCTGTTTGTTCATCTTGCTCATTCACAAGGATAATATCATGCTGATCCATATGGTTTGATTATCTCCATGCAAACCTATTGATTTCCGGAACTTCTTTTGCAGCTATAATAATTTTTTTTCGTTTATGTAACTTTCCTGCCGTCCAGCCGTATTATAGATGCAATCACAAACCGGCGAAGTAATTTTATCGGGATTTAAAGACTGTATGACGGAAAAAGACTATAATGAATGTGTTAGCAATTACGCTGATAATGTGTACAGGTTTATTTTTAAAAATCTCAGAAATGAAGAGGATGCACGGGATGTGGTACAATCGGCTTTTGAAAAATTGTGGCGAAACAGGGCTAATGTAGATACGGATAAGGGTAAAGCTTTTCTCTTTACCGTTGCTTACAATCAAATGATTGATCATATCAGGAAAGAGAAACGGATTAGCCTGAAAGAAGAATTTAATGAAGCTTCTAAAATTGATGAACCCAGGCATAATGTAAAAAAAGTACTGGAAATAGCATTAGGCAGGCTGAATGAAACTCAACGTTCGTTGGTAATGTTGAAAGATTACGAAGGATATTCTTACGATGAAATCGGGAAAATAACGGGGCTTAGCGAAAGCCAGGTAAAAGTGTACCTGCACAGAGCAAGGCTGCAACTGAAAGATTACCTGGTGAAGATAGAATATGTGATTTAAGTACAACATCAGCAAAATGACAATCAACAGTAATAATTTCGAAGAATTTTTTCTACTCTATGTGGATAATGAAATTGACCCTGTACTGAGAGCTGAGGTAGAAGATTTTGTTGAACAGCACCCCGGTTTAAAGGGAAAGCTGAACTTATTAATTCAAACAAAACTTTCCCCTGAGGAAGAGATTGTTTTTGAAAATAAAGACCAGCTATATAAGCAGCCAAACTCCGGACTTGTAACCCTCGAGAATTACGAAAACTTCTTCCTTTTATATACCGATAATGAATTGCCTGAAGAACAACGTGCCATTGTAGAGGAATTTGTTGAAGCTAACCCCGGTAAAAAGCAGGAATTGAAATTACTGCAGCATACAAAACTACAGGCAGATGATTCAATTAAATTTCATGGAAAGCAAAGCCTGTATCGTTTGGAGAAAAAGCCTGCCCGCATTGTACCTATTGCGTGGATGCGCAGTGCTGCCGCTGCTGCTGTAATCATTGCCGGAGGATTGATATGGATGAACATTGAAAATAAAAGTGAACTGACAATTGAAACTCACCGGCAAGTTGCTACCAGCAATCCTGAAATGGTACTACAACAAAATATATCTCCGGCTGTAATAGTACCACCTGGAGAAAAAAATTCGGAAGCTGAGAAAAAACTTGCTGAGGTGAATACACAATATGCAAGCCATGCAGACCGGATTAACCGGAAGAAAAATACCGGGGTTGCTGAAATTAAATTAGTGCAGACACCGGTAACAAATTCTGAGATTGACACACGGATTATATTGCAAGATCATCCAGTTGCCAATATTAGTGAGCCGGAACAATCACAAATTAATTTACAAAGTCTACAGGAACCAATCCTGGCGCTTCAGGAAGAAGTAAAAAATATACCTGATAATTTACATTCCCCCGTGAAACCGGTTATCCTGGATGCTGCAGCGTTTACTGGCAATCGCGATAAAAGAGTAAATGAAAATTTTGAAGACCAAAGTAACCTTTATCTCAGTATAAACAACAATGATATAAAAACTAAAGGCAAACTCCGAGGTTTGTTTAGAAAGGTATCCCGACTGATTGACCGGGCCACCAATGCCGAACCTGAAGATGAAAAATCATTTGTCAGGATCGCGAGTTTTGAAATTGCAAAAAAATAATATCAACTTTTTAAAACAGGAAAAATGAAGAAATTACATCTTATGATGATGGGGAGTATATTGTTATACTTTGGAGCAAATGCACAAACAGATACTACAAAACCGGTAGCACCTGTTACAGATACATTACGGGTGGGTAGTATACTCATTATTAAAAATGGAACTGAAAATAATGCTGATATACGACATCATGCTTCGTCTCATCGGCCCAGCCGCTGGCGGAATAATTTATCTACCAACTGGCTGGTGGTTGACCTGGGTTTTGCTAATCATAATGATAAAACGAATTATGCATCTGTAGAAGCACAGAATTTTGTAACGGGTCAGACGCCTGGTCATCCGGCGGCAAAAAGCGACTTTGCCGTAAAAACCGGCTCATTTAATTTGAATGTATGGCTCTTTATGCAACGTATGAGCCTGGTGAAAAAAGTGGTAAACCTGAAATATGGTGTGGGAATAGAACTGTACAAATATTTTTACAAATCAGATATACGGTATATAGATGGTGCAAACCCTTATGTGGAAAGACAGAATATAGATTTTACCTGCAATAAGCTGGCGCTTGATTATGTAACTGTTCCTTTGATGATCAATATAAATCCTAACGGTAAACATAGAAGCGGTGGGTTTAATATCAGTTTCGGAGCCAGTGCCGGCTACCTGTATGGCGCCAGGAACAAACAACGCAGTGATGATTTTGGCAAACAAAAATTTAGTGGCGATTTTAACCTGGAGCGCTGGAAACTTGCCTATATCGGTGAACTTGGATTAGGTCCGGTGCGCCTTTACGGTTCATATTCTATCACGCCAATGCACCAGTACGGTGTTGATCAGCATCCGTATACTATTGGTGTTCGCTTTAGTAGCTGGTAAGAGGTATATAAAGATTTTTATCACGCAAAGCCAAAAAGCTTTTTTTCTAACTTTTAACACCTTTGCTTCTTTGCGTGAAATCTTCCCGCACAAATACAGCACAAAAAGATATTTGTTTATTTTTGATCAAATTTGATTGATGTGATTATTGTATTACATCTATCTTTCATTTTCAAAAATATTAGTCATGCGTTTTATCCAATTATCTTTTGCAGCATTGCTGTTTACTTCAATTTTTGCTTCCTGTGTAGCTAAGAAAAAATTTCTGGAAGCTACCAACACTATTAACGATTTAAGGCAGGATAGCCTGCGGCTTGAAAATGATCTTGCTGCAACAAACAATCATCTTAAAGACAGTCGCAACCAAAATGCTGAACTTCAAAAGAAATATGATGATCTGACTAATGCAGCTTTACAAAAAGACAAAGCGTTAAGTTCAACAAAAGAAGCACTGAGCTCAACGCAGGAGATGCTTAATTCCACAAAGGAAAAATTATCCAGCAGCAACCTTACCATTGAAGAACAACAAAAAAGGCTGGAAGCGCTTCAGCAGCTTATAGATAAGCAAAGGGCAGTGGTTGAAAACCTTCATAAGACAATAGACAACGCTTTAGGTCAGTATAAAGCAGAAGACTTAGACGTATATGTAAAAAATGGGAAGGTATATGTATCGCTCCAGGAAAAGCTTTTGTTTAAATCTGGTAGTGCAGTTGTAGGTAAAGAAGGGATTGAAGCTCTCGGTAAAATTGCTAATGTTTTAAACAGCGATCCCAAAATACAGATACTTGTAGAAGGACATACGGATAGCATACCCATTCGTCGCACATTTGAAGACAACTGGGCATTGAGTGTAGCCAGGGCAGTTTCTATAGTGCGTATTCTTACCAAAGATTATAATGTTGACCCTGCAAGAGTGATCGCTTCCGGACATAGCTACTTTGATCCGCGTGATACTAATTCCACTGCCGAAGGCAGGGCAATGAACCGGAGGACAGAGATCATACTCTCACCAAATCTTGATGAGCTCTATCGCTTAATGCAATAGTATTTCAACCTGCTTACGGTTATCTTTGCAGGATGGAATATTTTAGAAAATTGCTGGAACTGCTTGCTATTGAAAGAGCGGAAGATAAGCAGCAATATCAGCAATTGATTACCTCCTCATCTCTTCACGACAGGCGTACCAGCGGTTTAACATGGTACCCTATAGCCATCAGAGATACAGAATTGGGCAGGGGGGATTTTCTAACGGTTGAGGTTGAACGCACTACACAGCAGGATATACCACACCAGTTCCGGTTTGGCGCTATAGCTGCTATTTTCTCCAATCACAATTCAAAAGAAGACCGTATTGAAGGTGTAATTACTTTTCAGTCTGCCAGCCGCTTAAAACTTACCCTTCGTACTGATGAACTGCCAGACTGGAGCCGCAATGGCAAACTGGGTATTGATTTGCTGTTTGATGATAACAGCTACGATGAAATGCAGCAGGCGCTGAAGCAGGCAAACTTACAGACAGATAAAGAAAAGGAAGATCAATTGATAAATGTGCTGACTGGACAAAAGTCTCCTGAGTTTAGCAATTCTGACGACAAGTTATATTGTGATGGATTAAATGTATCGCAACAACTCGCTGTAAATAAAATTCTTTCGGCAGATAACCTGGCTATTGTGCACGGACCTCCAGGAACCGGTAAAACCACAACACTTGTACAGGCGATTAAAGCGCTTGTGGAACGGGAACAACGAGTGCTTGTGGTAGCGCCAAGTAATGCTGCAGTGGATCTGTTGAGTGAAAAACTTTCTGACCAGGGCTTAAATGTATTGCGAGTTGGTAACCCGGCAAGGGTATCGGAAGGGCTGATGGCGCTTACACTCGACAGTAAGATGTTGGCACATAGCAGTACGAAAGAGATAAAGAAGATGAAAAAGCAGGCAAACGAATTCCGGAATATGGCTCATACTTATAAGCGAAATTTTGGAAAAGCCGAAAGAGAACAACGTAAGGCATTATTTGATGAGGCACATAAAATGATCAAAGAAGTAGAAAGAGCTGAACAATATATTATTGACGACCTCATATCTAAGGCACAGGTAATAACGTCTACACTGGTAAGTGCAAATCATTACACGGTACGTCAGCTAAAGTATTTAACGGTAGTGATAGATGAAGCCGGACAAGCGCTGGAACCTGCTTGCTGGATTCCAATACTGAAAGCAAAAAAACTGGTGATGGCAGGCGACCATTGTCAGCTACCTCCTACCATAAAATCAGAAGAAGCGGCTGCCAAAGGATTATCAACCACACTTCTTGAAAAATGTGTATCATTATATCCAGAAGCAGTTGTGATGCTTGAAGAACAGTATCGGATGCATGCTGATATTATGAGCTATCCTTCTGAAGTGTTTTATGAGCACCGTTTGAAGGCAAATGATTCTGTAGCTGCACATCTGCTTTTTGACAATGATCCCCCGGTTGTTTTTGTGGATACTGCCGGTTGTGGTTTTGAAGAGAAAGCAGATGGGTCAAGCATAAGCAATCCCGAAGAAGCAGCTTTTGTTATAAAACATCTTACACAGTTTGCAGAGCAACTCAGTCAATACTATACTATCGGCAACTTTCCTTCTATAGCCATCATTTCTCCTTATCGTGGACAAATAGAATTGCTGCAGGATTACATTATACATTCACCCATATTAAATAAATACAGCAATAATATATCTGTGAATACAATAGATAGCTTCCAGGGACAGGAAAGAGATATTGTATATATCAGTATGACAAGAAGCAATGCCGATAACAGGATAGGATTTCTTTCGGAAATACGACGCATGAATGTAGCAATGACAAGGGCCCGAAAAAAACTCGTTGTAATTGGTGATAGCGCTACTCTTGGCCAGTCAGCATTTTATTCCGGCTTCATAGATTATACTACCCAAAAAAATACATACCAGAGCGCCTGGGAGTTTGTGGATGCATAGGTAATTTCAAACTGCTGTACGAAGTCTCCAGACTGCTGTACGAAGTCTCCAGACTTCGTACATGTTATGTTCTTAGGAGATTTAATCTCCGTAAATACTTTTACAAAGTAACGAATTCCGTGTACTATCACATGCCGTAACACAGTTCCGGTTAAACATAAATAATATGAAGCCTGAGACATGGAATGTCAACAATGAGAATGAATATTCAGAAAATCAGAACAATAAATTTTTGGGTGGCAGATTTTTTCCAAGATGCTCATAGGCCTTATGCGTAGCTTCACGTCCCCTTGTGGTGCGCATGATAAATCCCTCCTGAATCAGGAATGGCTCATAAACTTCTTCAAGGGTTCCTTGTTCTTCACCCACAGCGGTAGCGATGGTATTAATACCTACAGGCCCTCCTTTAAACTTTTCAATAATAGTTGTGAGTATACGGTTGTCCATTTCGTCGAGCCCATGTTCATCCACATTTAAGGCTTTAAGAGAATGTAGAGTAATGCCCTGGTCAATAATGCCATCATTCAGCACCTGTGCAAAATCTCGTACCCTGCGCAGCAAACCATTAGCTATACGCGGTGTGCCGCGACTGCGTCCCGCAATTTCTGCAGCCGCTTCTTCTGCAATGCTCACGTTAAGGATATTGGCAGAACGTAGAATAATTTTTTTCAGGGTAACTGCTGTATAATATTCCAGCCTTGATTTGATGGCGAACCTCGAAAGTAATGGTGCCGTAAGCAACCCGCTGCGTGTAGTAGCACCTATCAGGGTAAATGGATTCAGATTAATAGGAATACTTCTGGCATTAGGTCCGGTATCAATTATGATATCTATCCGGTAATCTTCCATGGCTGCATACAGATACTCTTCAACAACCGTACTAAGGCGATGTATTTCGTCAATAAATAATACATCATTCGTCTGTAGTCCTGTAAGCAACCCTGCAAGATCACCCGGCTTTTCTATAACAGGCCCTGAAGTTTCTTTGATCTGCACTCCCAGTTCATTGGCCACTATACGGCTAAGTGTGGTTTTACCTAATCCGGGAGGCCCATGAAATAGAATGTGGTCGAGGGCTTCTCCCCTGATTTTTGCGGCTTTTATAAAGATTTTTAAATTTTCAATCACTTTATCCTGTCCGCTGAATGCAGCAATTTCCTGAGGACGGATATTGTTTTCAAAGTCTTTTTCTGCAGCGCTAAGAGCAGCTTTATCGGCTTGTAAATTTGGGTTTGGCATTTTATATATATTCGGGCTTTTTCAACTGCAGGCTTTGCAAATACCGCTCACTATCACTTCTGTTTGCAGCGTTTTATATCCCATGGGAAGTTTTATTTCCGGCACATGCACTTCTTCAAGACAAGTGGTTATACCACAATGGGTGCAGATAAAATGCACATGATCATCATGGTGATGACCCTGTTCACAATTATCCTTGCACAAAGCATATTTTATAGAATTATCAGGTGTGGGAATGGTATGTATAATACCTTTTTCAAGAAATGTTTGTAGGGTACGGTATACTGTTACCCGGTCAAACTTTTCCTGGGCCCTGGTTTCAATATCATGATGTGCCAGCGCGGTATCCTGCTGCAGGAACAGCTCCAGGATTTTTCTTCTGCTTTCCGTAACGCTAAGTTGATTCTTTTTTAAAATTCCTGCAATGCCATTATCCATAAGACATCCGGTTTTTTACTGATGTTAAGTTAAACTTTATAAACTGTATTATTTTGTGATAGGTGAATAGTGAATGATGAATTGCTGTTAACTTCATTCAAGTTTCTCTTTTCATGTTTCACCCTTCACATTACTATCCTTCCTCTTTCAACAGATCTTCAATATCTCCCGTCAGCTTGGCAAGTTCAGATTTTTTTAGTCCGTCGTAAATCCCACGTACCCTTCCTTTTTTATCTACCAATGCAAAAAACTGGGTATGCAGAAATTGTTCTTTAATATCCAATGCATTGTTCTGCGGATCATCAAGTATATAGCTTTCCCGGGCAGCCTTATAAAGGTTCTCTTTTGTACCGGTCAAAAACCACCAGTTTTTAATATCAGCGCCCAAAGAGTCGGCATATACTTTAAGTCGGGCAATAGTATCGTTTTCAGGATCAACGGTATGAGAGAGGATCAAAAAGTTGTTGTTATTCTTAAATTTAGCATAAACAGATCTCATATTAGTATTCATCTTAGGACATATGCCCGGGCAGGTAGTGAAAAAAAATTCAACTACTACTACCTTTCCTTTTGTATCATTTTCTGTTATATTTTTCCCGTCCTGCCTTAGAAAAGAAAAAGGTTTAACATCATTTAGTACAGGCAACCTTGATTTATTGCTGTCAATAGTAGCATTTAAAAAAACATAAAATCCCCCAAAAAGAGCCACAAAAAATAATATGTACATTAAAACTTTCCTGCTCATACCATCAATTTTGAATGATACGAAGTTACGAACGTAATCGTTAAACTTTAAATGCAACTCTGTTGCAATAAATCTACTATATTTGCACTCTTTTATTCCAATATGATATTTCGGATGCTAAAAATAAATTATGACGCTCTCGGTATTACGGCCTCACTGGCCTGTGCCATTCATTGCGCAATTTTACCTTTATTGCTGACAAGTCTGCCCATATTTGGTATTGATATCATCCATAATTATTATTTTGAATATGGGATGATATTACTTGCATTTGTTGTAGGAATGACTGCTTTATATCATGGGTATAAGAAACACCATCAGGGATTTCTTCCGTTGCTGCTTTTTTCAACGGGGATTTTTTTTCTGTTGCTTAAAGAATGGTTTCATCAATATCATATATGGTTATTGATACCCGCTGTATTGTTGATTGTAGCGGCACATTATCTTAACTACAGACTTTGCAATCAAGCCAGACAATGCCATACAAACGACTGTAATCACTAACAGTTGCAAATACCAGCCTTCTGTTTACTGCATTATACTTTTCTTTATCTTCATCTCATAATTAAAACTTCTAACCATGACTACCAGAAGGTCTTTTATTAAGCAAACCAGTTTATTTTCTGTAGCGGCTTTTGCCGATCCGATGTTTTTACTTAAGTCGAAAGCCAAAGTTGGGTTACAGCTATATACACTTCGCAATGAAATATTTAAAGATACCAGGGGTGTATTAAAAAAAGTAGCTGCGCTTGGATACAGGGAAGTAGAATCGTTTGGATACAAAGACGGCAAATATTTTGGGTTGACTCCTGCTGAGTTTGCTTCAGTATTGAAGAATAACGGACTTTCTCATCCAAGCGGGCATTATATGCTCACCCACCTTTCCGGCGACTGGAATAAAGCTATTGAAGATGCCAAAACTGCCGGTCAGCAATATATGGTGCTGGCATATCTTATGCCTGATGAAAGAAAAAGTATTGATGATTATAAAAAAATAGCCTCACAGATAAATGTAGCCGGGGAAGCTTGTAAGAAAGCAGGTATTCAGTTTGCATACCACAACCATGATTTTGAATTCGCTGATATGAATGGCCAACATGGCTACGATATATTTCTTAAAGAAACAGACCCTAACCTGGTAAAATTTGAACTTGATCTTTATTGGGTATCCTTTGCCGGTAAGGATCCCGTTGAAATGTTTAAGCAGCATCCGGGGCGATTCCCACTCTGGCATGTGAAGGATATGGATAACACACCAAAGAAATTTTTTACTGAAGTAGGAAATGGAGTGATTGATTTCAAAAGAATATTTGCAGCTTCACAAACAGCCGGGATGAAACATTTTTTTGTTGAACAGGATGTGTGCCCGGGCCCGCCAATGGTGAGTATTGAAAAAAGTATTCAATACCTTAAGAAAAATATTGTGAAATAGTATAAGGATGGAAAAAACAAAATACAAATAAAAAGAGCCGGTAAGCAGTATTAGATTATAACTGTCTTATCGGCTCTTAGATTTTTACAATATTACCTTATGCATGAGAATGCAATTAAGCGGCAAATCTTAAGTGATTAATAACGACCACGTCCACTTTCAGCAAATGAACGCCTGTTGTTATTGCTGCGTTCTTCACGAGGCTTAGCTTCAGTTACGTTGATGGCTCTTCCTTCTACCACACCTTTGTCCAGTTCGGCAATAGCTTTTTTAGCTTCTTCTTCGTTGGGCATTTCCACAAAGCCAAAACCGCGGCTGCGGCCGGTAAATTTATCGGTAATAATTCTTGCAGAAGATACTTCTCCGTATTCTTCAAAAAAAGCTTTTAAGTCTTCATCAATAACATTGAAGCTTAAATTAGAAACATAAATGTTCATTCAAAAAAAATTAAATTAAAAAATGAAATCTGAGAAAACAGGGAGCAAAGACGACTGAACTATTAGCAGAAGATGCGTAGCAGATTGAATCACTTCTTTTTCCGGGACTGTACAAACTCAAATTTTTGACGCGCAAAGGTAAGGGTTTATTTTGGTTTGTTTTCTTTTATTTAGGATTTTCTCCTGCATTATTTCGAAGTCAAATATTGCGTTAGCTCTGGTGCAATTGCCAGTCCCATACCGTTTAGTACTTTTGAATGAACAGGAAAAAAATCAAAATGTTCTATCTGGTTAAAACTCCATGGGTATTTAAAAAATTTTATTCTGCCGGAATATGGGATATGCCAGGGCAGACGAAAGCACTTTATCTCACATTCGACGATGGTCCTCATCCTGAGGCTACACCATTTGTACTGGAAGAGCTTAAAAAATATAATGCAAAAGCTACTTTCTTTTGTATTGGAAAAAACGTTGAACAGCAAAACCATTTATACAGTCAAATTTTAAATGAAGGACACACTGCAGGCAATCATAGTTACAGCCACCTGAATGGCTGGAAAACGAATGACCGGGATTACTTTGAAGATATTGTAAAAGCTAAAAAGTATATAGACTCCAACCTTTTTCGTCCGCCGTATGGAAAAATATCAAAATTACAAATGAAGCACCTTATAGAAGATTTTGGCATGAAGATCATTATGTGGTCGGTGCTAAGTGCTGATTTCGATACAAGAATTACTCCGGAGCAGTGTTTAAAAAATGTGTCTCTTAATGTAAAGCCTGGGAGTATTATTGTATTTCATGACAGTGAAAAAGCTTATAGTCGAATGAAGTATACCCTGCCAAGAATTTTAAAATTATATTCGGAAATGGGATACAGTTTTGAGAAAATTAATTTGTAAACACTTTTGAGTAAGAAAGAAATAGATGTATGAAAATTACTATTTAAATTAGTTGGGCCGGGGTAGAAACCCTGGCCCGTTTTTAATCCGTACCCTATGAAAACTGGGGCCAAGTTACAATGTTTTTTTGTTTTTGCAAGATTTTTCGGCTTAAAATGAAGCAATACAAGGAGTTGCATCGTATTTTTACGCAAAGAATAACGAATGTTTATAAGTAATTATACGAGTTGTTTTTAATCTTTTCTGCTCTGTAAAATGAACCCAAATGTGGTACCAACATTTAACTTGCTACGCATATGCATGCTCTGACCATGAGCCTCAATGATATGCTTGCATATAGCCAGCCCTAATCCACTACCCCCCTCCTTTCTGCTTCTTGCAGCATCCGTTCGGTAAAACCTTTCTGATATTCGGGGTATATGTTCCTCTGCTATACCAATGCCATCATCACTTATTTCAATCAAAACGTGTTTCTCATCTGTTATATATGCACTTGCGATAACATTACCGTTATTTTTGCCATATTTGATAGCATTGTCAGTAAGGTTAATGAATACCTGTCTTATTTTTTCTTTGTCGGCATATACTGTCAGTGGTGTTTCGCACCCCTTTTTAATACTGAGCTTTATCCCTTTCTTGGCTGCCAGTACCGTCAGCGAATCAAATACCTCCCTGATTAGGTCCTGTAAAACAAAATTCACCTTGTTAAGCACCTGTTCGCCACTTTCCAGCTTAGTAATCTCATCCAGGTCACTTAAAAGGTTTACCAGGCGCGATACATTTTTAGAAGTATTATGGAGAAATTTTTTACTGATATCCTGATTTTCCTGATTTCCGCTAAGCAATGTTTCAACATACCCCTGTATAGCAAAAATCGGAGTCTTAAGTTCGTGGGACAGGTTTTGGAGGAATTCTTTACGATAAGCTTCATTGGCTTTGAGTACTTCAATTTCTTTTTTCTTTTGTTCTGCCCATAATTCAACATCCTGACTTACTTCTTCAATACTTTTAGGAGGGAGTAGATTCTTATAGTAAAACTCCTCCCGCTTGCTGGCTTTTGTTTGATAAATAAACTTATAGATTAACTTAATTTTTCGGTAAATAAATCGCTGCAGGGTGTACAAAATAAGCAGATAACTTCCAGCCAGCACTACAATAAAAGATACAACACCAACCCACCATACCGGCTCAATAAAAAAGACGAGACCGGCAACAGGTAAAGTGATTAACAGTGCTGTATAGCCTGCCAACTGCTGCGGTGAAATATTTTTAGTATCCAGCATTATTTACAAAAGCGAAATTAAACAACCAACTTGTATCCTACTCCTTTTACGGTAGTTATGCAATCTATGCCAAGTTTTTGTCGAATCTTACGAATATGTACATCAATTGTTCTGTCGCCTACAATTACTTCTGTTCCCCAAATCTGATGTAGTATTTCATTACGCAGGAAAACTCTTCCGGGCCTGGTGGCAAGGAGATGTAATAATTCAAATTCCTTTTTGGCTAAAATGATTTCCCGGTCATTCACAAATACTACAAACTTCACTGAGTCAATTATAATATTCCCGACCTGCAACGATTTTTCACCCGGCTTTTGAATTCTTCGAAAAAGTGAGTTTACTTTACTCACCAGTATTTTCGGGCTTACAGGTTTACTAATGAAATCATCGGCGCCATACTCCAGTCCTTTTATATGTGTAGTTTCATCACTAAGTGCAGTAAGAAAAATAATTAATGTGTCCTGGTATAATGCTTCTGATCTCAATTGTCTGCATACTTCCATCCCGTTTTTATTGGGCATCATTATATCCAGCATAATAAGGTCGGGTTTAAACAGTTTTGTTTTGTGAATCGCCTCATCCCCGTCTTTAGCTGTTATTGTTTTATATCCTTCCCGGTTCAGGTTATAACTCAGAATCTCAAGTATATCAGGCTCATCATCTGCAATCAGGATTTTTTTTGTGTTTTCCTCCATCTTAACAATGTGTTTACGCAAAAATAATCTTACCGTTTCTTTGCACCTAATTGACTGGATTATGAAATTGTTATCCATGGGTGCGATTTTAGCACTAAAATTGATGATTAATCGTTAGTAATTAAGGCTGTTTCGCTTTTTTATTAAATAAGCATGCCCCTATTATCCTAATTTTGTAGCAGTTTGCTATTTATTTATGTATAAACCTGTTTTCCTTATTATATTACTTTGTGTTTCCGGCTTTACCGTTTTGGGAAATGAAGTGGATACATTAAAAAAGAAAGTAGATATTACACGTATAAGGTATCATGAAAATATTGAAAAACAGCAAAAGATTGCTTTGCATTACAAAGGTGGAGATGGAACAATTATAAGAGTTTCTCATAATGCAGAGATTAATGATTTTGTTACAAACGCCCTTGTTGGCAAAGTAAATGCTTTGAGAGATTCTATAGAATCAGCCACCAATCTTGATCATCGGTTAAAAGTAAAATATCTGAGCGGACTGGAAAACTTGCTGAAGGGGTTTAATACCGGTTGTCGCAACCGAACCTTCAATCCTATACTTGCTGATGCTTTGATAAACAATTATAAAACGCTGATGGATGCCGACATCAGAAAAGATGATATCAGCCCAATAGTTGAACAAGCTTCTTATGAAGTTGGAAATATTAATATCAATGGCGATGTAAGTGCTTTTTATGAAAATCCGGGCATGGCTAATTCAAAAAATATTTTGTTCCGGAAATTTTGCAAAAATAATCCTGACAAAGTGCTGCCAATGCTTGAGCAGTATTACAATGTGCCATTTGCGGACAGCCTCGTAAAGGCCGCAGCACATCGCAACCCTAATCAATTATACGACTATGCCGCTGCTACCAAAACAAACGTAGGACGCTTGATACGCAGGAACAGCGACTCTTTGGTAAAAGCTATTGCGTCTATAGCAAACAGCAAAAGCGGACAACAGTATTATCCTTTTCTTGATGAAATCGTACATGGGCGACTTTCACTTCAGGATATTTATGATGTCATGGGTGACAATGTGCAATACTATAAGCTGCTCGTTAAGGTTCAGAATGCATACATGCAGCGTTTGGTAAAAAGAGATACACCCATTGCTTATGATAAACTCATCGCCAAACTGAAAGACAGGGCAGAGAATGTATTTATTGAACAGATTAATGCGCTGCATGATTCTCCCGACAATATTAGATTTAAAATACTTGACCCGCTCACACCACAGGAGTTATATTATCTTATAGTATTGGGTGAGGACGTTATTTATACTTCGAGTTATAAAGGAGTATATAACAGGATGATGGAAAAAATGGCTACTCCTGCGGGTGATACCCTTTTGATGAGTGTGCATTTTGATCGCTTTAAAAAATTTATAAAACTTGCAGCGGGGTATAACAAACTGGATGAATTTCTGGCTACAATGCCAGACAGCAGTTCTCAGCGACTAATGATGGCATTTGTAAGAGGACTTGAAAAAACAGGTACGCTCGAAGATGCAGTTGACGTAGCAGATTCCTATGGCAGTATTAGCAACCCCTTGGTGAAAAGACTGATTGACCAGGAGATTGAGAAAAACCTGATGGAAGGGAAAAAGACCGGAGACAAACGGACTATTGTTATTTATGATATTCTTCAAACTATCTTTCAATCTTCACAGGATAGCAGTATAGATATATCAGCCAGGTTGAAAATACCACCTGTCTATCGGTTGGATTATTCTTCGCTGACAGATGATAGTGGACGAATAGTACAGAAAGTATTTTTTTATGGTGATAAAGACGGTAAGGAATCATATGCCAATTTTATGAGCCTGTTTACCGGTACTGACTGGAAGGTGAAAAAAACTGCTGAATGGGTTGAAATCAAATCTGTAAAAGGCAAACCTGTATATATTTATGCAAACCTGCCCCTTGATTATGAAAAGGGACTTGATTCTGTAGCACAGACGCATCTCACTGCATATATGGAAAAGCACAAACTTGAACCGAGTATTACCATTCATCGCGGACACAGTTATTGGGTAGGTTCTACTATTCGTAATCTGCCCCCAACTTCCAAAATTGTAATATTAGGTTCCTGTGGAGGGTTCCACAATCTGGATGATGTATTGAGAACCTGCCCTGATGCACATATCATATCTTCTAAAGAAGTAGGTACACGTGTGATAAACGAACCTATTTTAAAAGCTATAAACGATGATCTGAGAGAGGGCAGGAATATTGACTGGATTACTATTTGGAAAGACCTTTCAGATAAATTTACTTCGGGAGATGCCAAAGAAAGATTTGAAAATTATATTCCTCCACACAAAAACTTAGGCGCTCTATTTATTAAAGCATATACAAGGCAGATGAATTGAGACATTAAACAATTAGCCGTCAGCTTTCAGTAATCAGCTCAAAAATGGATTATTTTTCTTTTCAAAACCTATAGTTGTTACATCTCCATGGCCGGGATAAACTTTTACTTCATCGGGCAATACAAATAATTTTTTTCGGATACTGTTCAGTAATGTTTGATGATCGCCCCCAGGAAGATCTGTTCTGCCAATACTCATTCTAAACAAAACATCACCTCCTATTACAAATCCCTGCTTTTTGCAGTAAAATATTATACTACCCGGAGAATGTCCAGGGGTAAAAAAAACTTCCAGTTCATCCTCTGCCAACCGAACAGTATCATTTTCCCGTAGATATTTAAGCTCACCGGTATAGTTGTCAAATGGCAAATTCCACCTCAATCCGGATACAGGTGCATTTTCAAGCACTATCTTTTCTTTCTCGTGAAGATGAAGCACTAATCCGTACTTTTCTGCAACCCATTTATTACCGAATACATGATCAAGATGGCAATGTGTATTCAACAACAACCTGGGGGTTAAACCGTTATTTTCCATAAAAAAAGCCAATTCATCCTTTTCATCATCATAATAACAGCCGGGATCAATAATTATACAATCTTTGTGCTCATTATAAAGAATATAAGTGTTCTCCTGAACAGGGTTAAATATGAAAACTTTAACAACAAACATATTGACCTTTTGTATGTTAAAAACGCTAATTTTATTACAAGAATGCACGAAATTATGGGAATATTACAGAACAGGCTTCGCTCTTATTTTGGGTACATCGCTTTACTATTTTGCCTGTTTATATTTACCGGCAATGCAAATGCACAGGTGAACGCAGTGGAATTTGGGAAGAACAGGATTCAGTTTGAAAAATTCAAATGGCGCTATTATCAAACCAGGAACTTCAATGTATATTTTTCGCAAAATGGGCTGGCGCTTGGGAAATATGCAGCACAATTGGCAGAGAAAGAATTACCTGGGCTGGAAGATTTTGTAGAATACGGATCACAGCGGAGAATAAATATTGTTGTGTACAACAGTTTTAATGACCTGCAGCAATCAAATATAGGATTAGGTATTGACTGGCAAAATACTGGTGGTGTAACAAAGTTTGTAAACAATAAGATGATCGTCTATTTTAATGGCGATCATGAAAATCTTAAGAAGCAAATAAGACAGGGAATTGCAAAAACACTGGTGGAAAACCTGTTGTTTGGTGATGACCTTGGAGAATTTGCAAGTAACCAGGCGCTGCTCGATCTTCCCAAATGGCTTACAGACGGGTATGTTATGTATGCGGCTGAAAACTGGAGCCCCGAGTTAGATGATAAATTGAAATCTGCTCTATTGTCTGGTGATTATCGTACCTTTTACCAGTTTGCTTTTGACAAACCTGATCTTGCAGGGCATGCTTTCTGGCATTATATAGCAGACAATTACCGGAAGGATAATGTTACTTACTTACTTTACCTTGCAAGAATATATAAAAGCCTGAACTCAGCCAGCATGAAAGTGACTAAAAAGAAATTCAAGGAAGTGCTTGCTGAATTTATGGAGAAAGAATCTGACAAATACTATAAAGATCTGAAAGGAAGACGCAACACACCCAAGGGTAATATAGTAGCAATTGAAGAAGTGGGAAAAAATCTGGATTATTACCGTTTCCAGGCCAACCCTGCACCAAGAAGCAATGCTTATGCAGTAGTAAGATATAAAAAAGGTATTTATCGTATAGAACTTGAAGATTTTGGCTATAAAAGAAAAGTATTACTGCAGTCAGGTGTATTGGATAATCAAAATGAAATCAACCCTAACTATCCACAGCTTGCCTGGGATCCTAAAGGAGAAAAGCTGGTAGTGGTGTATATGCACAAGAATAAGTTGCGCATGTTTGTATACGACCTTGTAAAACGGCTTAAGACTACCAAACAAGGGCTTCCTGAAGAACTTGACCAGGTGAATGACTTGAAGTATATGCTTGATCAAAATACACTTTTGCTCAGCGCTGTAAAAGACGGGCATTCAGATATTTTTGTGTATAAGATACAGGAAGGAACCCTTCAGCAGATTACCAATGATGTATATGATGATCTCGATCCAAGTTTTGCAGCTTTCCCCGGAAAAACAGGAATCATTTTTGCTTCCAATCGCCCTTCCGGAAACGCTGTGAATAGTGATACAGCATTACCTTCAAACTATCCCTATAATATTTTCATGGTAAACAACTGGAACAATAGTGAGTTCCGACAAATTACCAAACTCACCAATGTGAAGCACGGCAATGCCCGCTACCCGATGCAGTATAATACCAACCACTTTACTTTTGTAAATGATGAAATGGGTATTGCTAACCGTTATGCGGGATTTTTTACCACCAGGAGGGCCGGACTTGATACTATTTATAAAGTGGGTGATGAACTGCTACGTAATCCCGATCCGCAGGATTTGGATTCCATACTTAAAGTTTGGAATAAAACAGAACCTGACTCAATCGGCTATATGGCAGTAACAACTGATTCGGCATATTCATTCCCTATCACCAATTACCAAAGCGGGCTGCAGGAAACCCGTATTGCCGGTGATCGTGGCCAGGTATCTGAAGTGCGGCAGGAAGGTAATTTGAAGATGCTTTACAAACTGAGGGTGAATGAAGATGCTCTAAAGAAAAGAAATGTCAATGTGCGACCTACTGAATATATGAAGAAGGTATTGCAGGATGAAAAAGTAGTAAAAGGTAGCGCAACTATATATCAGCCGGCAGCAGTAGATAGTGTAGTAAAGCCCAATGATTTTTTCCAGAGTGAGTTTGCTAATGATACTTCCGCAGTGATTGGCAAGGTGGTGGAACCGGAACAACAAGAGCCGGAACAAACCATATTGTCGCAGGCAAAACTATTTGACTACCGTTTAAAATTTTCTACAGATTACTCTGTGACAGGTTTCAATAATTCTGTATTGATGACTCGCTGGCAACCTTATGGAGGAGGAAGCGGTCCAATTTATCTTAACAATGGCAATTCAAACCTGAGCGGAATTTTTCGCATAGGTGTTTCAGATCTGTTTGAAGATATTAAGTTTATCGGTGGCTTTCGGTTGGGACTTAACCTGGAGGATAAAGACATATTGTTTAGTTTTTATAATTTACGAAAACGCTTAGACTGGGGATTAACTTATTACAGGTCTACCGTTACTAACTATAACCTATACCCGCCGAATGATCCGGATGGTAAAAATTTTTATCCTAATAAATTATTTACCAATATTTACCAGGTAAATCTTACCTATCCAATTGACAGGGTACGAAGCTTGAGAGCTAATATTGCTTACCGCAATGACAGGGGAACTATAAAAACTTATATAGGCGATCTCAATTCACTTCGTTTTGCAGATACCGTAATACGCTCTTTAATGAATCATCTGGAATATGTGCATGATAATACCATTACTCCTGCATTGAATATCTGGCATGGGTTACGTTATAAGATTTATACTGATATCAATACTGATCTTACTAAAAACAGACAGGGTAAACTCACATGGAATGTTGGTACGGATATCAGGTATTATTACCCGATCTTCCGCAATTTTATATGGGCGGGCAGGGCTGCAGTAGATATATCATGGGGTAGTCAGAAACTGGTGTACTACTTAGGAGGTACCGACGGCTGGATGTGGCCTAAATTTAATGATGGTAATAAACCGGCAGCTGACCAGACTTACGCTTATCAGTCGCTGGCAGTTAATTTGCGTGGATACAGGCAAAATGCAGCCAATGGCAACAATGCTGTTGTGTTAAACAGTGAATTCAGATTACCTGTATTTACCACTTTACTAAGCAGACCAATTAATAATGCTTTTGTCAGAAATTTCCAGCTTATACAGTTTATTGATTTTGGATCTGCATGGAATGGAGCCTATAATAACCTTAAGAATATAACAACTACTTATGGCAATCTTCCGGTGCAGGTGGCAATTAAAAGTTCTCCTTTTGTGGGTGGCTATGGCTTTGGAGCAAGGAGTACGCTGCTTGGTTATTTTCTGAGGTTGGATGCCGGTTGGCCGATGGCAGAAGGGTTTTTTAAAGGCAAACCCATCTGGTATTTTTCACTGGGCTTAGATTTCTAAAAAATAAAAATACTAAAGTTGAAGCGGTAAAGATTAAAGTATTAATTTTTACCGCTTCCTTTTTTTTGCACGATCTCCTATTTATAGTTTCCTCTCCTATTGTTAGATTTTTCTGATTTTAGGTCAAGCCCATTTTGCAATATCCGCTGAAGAACTGATGCAGCAGTTGCGGCGATAACTGAGCCGAGGGTGATGAGAATTCCAATAAAAATTCCGCCTGCAGGGTCATCATTACCATGGTTCAGCAAAATGATGATTTCTCCAACTGCAACAAAACCAATTGTGATTAACGCGCAATACTTTATGGTCCGTAAACATTTTACTGCTTCTTGAGAAAAGGCTTTATCGTTTCCAATATACTCCAACAACCTGAATGCCTGATAGAGAGCGACAAAAAATGAAATGGAACCAATATAGGCATACGCCAGAAAGGGGTCTTTGAAATAAATGTCGAAGTTTGTGGCATAAATATTTCTGCCTTCAATGTGTGGCTCCCAAAGCAAAAGGGCAATAGCCCATATGGCGATGAGCACAATGACAACCTGCAGAAAAATTATTGGGCTCCGTTTCATAAAAGAGTTTTATAATAGTTGGTTTTGTTGTTTAATACTGAGATTAGTGGTGATCACTTATATATTCCCTTCTTTTACGGCCCTCCTAAGTTGTTTAATTGTAAAATAGCATACGATCATTAATATCGAAAATAAAAATGTAACACCCCAGGTGCGCAAATTATCTTCCGGATTCAACGCTATATATTTTACATCCCTGGCAATGTCGCGCGGGTTGGCAACCACATCCCAACTGTTCCAACGCAAATATCTCCCGGCATAAACACCAAAACCACACAACACTAGAAAAATATATATACATATATCAGCAATCCTTTTGCTGAATTTGGTCAATAAAAATTTTTCAATGTTGAACAGCGAAACAAAACCTAGAATCAATCCATTCCATGCTGCCAAGAAAATAATCACCAGGTCGTACCAGAATGGTACAGGAGCACGGTATTCAAGATGTACAAAATCTGTAATGATATATGGCGAATTGGGGAAGAAAATAAGCCATATTATTAATAAAGTGTATTGCATCCACCTATAGTTGTTGGTGTTTTTAAGAAGTGTACTGCTTACTGCAAAGGGGATAAACGCGAGAAACAAATTCCAGATAAGCGATATAAAGAGCCAGCTTTCAGTATATGCAATTCGTATTACGATCAATAAAACAGTGCATAATAATGATACATACAGGATGCTGTGTACTGTTGAAATTCTTTTCATGTCAATTAATTTTCATTATAATTTTTGGTAAGAAAATAATAAGCCCTATTACCAGGCTTACAATAGCCGATATCAATACCGCACCGGCGGTAATATCTTTAATCGTTTTTATAGTAGGATGAAATCCGGGTTCAACCAAATCACAAAGTTTTTCAATAGCGGCATTTATCATTTCCAGAGATAATACCATTGCAATGCACAAAAGCACTACTATCCACTCGTATTTTGAGATATGCAGTACAAAGCTTGCTGCGATGGTAATGATGGCAATACCCAGCTCAAGCCTGCCGTTGAAGTCTTTACTGAAGAATATATATACTCCCTGAAAAGCGTACTTAAAAGCATTTAATAGTTGCATAACAATTTGTTTATAATAAAGAATTAAACTTATGGCAGTGCGACATTTGTTTATTCCTGATTGTAATTTTTCCCATACCAGTCAATCTTTCTTGAGTAATACATGATGATAGCAATAAGGATGAATAATCCGATACTGCCGAAAAGCAATGCACCGTCCTGCAACTGTATCAGAATAAAGATAAAACCATACAGCATGGCAAGCAGCCCTCCAAACAGTATGGCTATTTTCCATTTGCGGAACAGGCTTTTGGTATATAGCGTTATCAGCAAAACAGTAGCAGTTGAAGCAATAAAATATGCAATATTAAATTGAAGGTATTCGGATATGGATAATAGCAGCGTATAGAATATACTCAATGCCAGCCCGATTAATACATATTGTACAGGGTGTACGGTTGTTTTTTGAAGTATTTCAACAAAAAAATATAAACCGAAACTGAGAGCAATGAACAGGATGGCATATTTAACGGATCGCATTGTTTTGGCGTATGAGTCAACAGGCTGTAATAATGTGATGCCAAATGCTGATGAAGCAATATCGTATTTCGTATCCTTCCAGCTTTGCGGGTAATTTCTGTTGAGGTGTTGCACTTTCCAGTTGGCGGTAAACCCCTTTTCCGTTACTACCGGGGTTACTACCGGCAGAAAACTCCCGTCAAAAGATGGATTTGCCCAGGGAGATGAAAAATGTACTTCGGTTGTTTTGCCTACAGGGGTAAACGCCAGCCTTTCAGAACCGCGTAAGCGAAGTTGAATTGTGAAATTGTATGCTTTACCCGGAGTATCACTTGTAAGATCTACAGCAGTACTTACACCGTTGGGGATGATATTGTTGTCCGGTATACCTGCATTGAAAGTATAGTTGCTATCATTCCATTGAATCTCTAACTGGTCTTCGATACCTCTGAAATCATCAATACCCATGCAAATAAAGGCCCTGTCGATATGCAGGGATGGCTGTTGTATATGTAGTTGATCAAAGTTGAGTGCAGTGAAATTTCCCTTGAGCGTGATATCAGTTTTATATACGGCTATTGTGAAAATACTTCGATGCCGTATCTCGGGTTGCAATTTGCCATTAATCTGTAACTGGTCAGGTAAAAAGTAAGCATACTTTTCAAATACATCTGTTTTCCCATCTTTGTTTTGAATAGTTTCGGTGTAAGGTATCACCAGCAGCGGGCCGGTAATGGTTTGGGCGCCTGCCCATTTTGAGCTTACTTCTGCTGCCACTTCCCGTTGTCTGTCCGACCTCTCGCTCACAAGATTCATAATAAAAACAGAGGGGATAAGCATAATAAGTATCAGTACCCCAACTATGAAACCTTTAATAGTAATGCGGTTTCTGCTTAAAAAACTTTCTGCGGATGTATTGTCTTGCATATATAGTTGTTTAAAAGTGCTTTGAAATACAAAGTATATAATTAAAAAAATTTAACTTAATGATTTGATCATTTTCTCCAGTCCGTCAAGATGAGATTTGAATGCTTTCTCGCCGGCTTTGGTTACAGAATATGTTGTATTTGTTTTTCTGCCAATAAAACCTTTCTGTACTTTGATATAACCGTTTTCTTCTAAGTTTTTGAGATGAGAAGCGAGGTTGCCGTCTGTTACTTCAACAATTTCTTTGAGCTGGTTAAAATTAAGCTCCGCATTCACCATAAGCGAACTCATGATACCCAGCCTTATGCGACTGTCAAATACTTTATTTAAATTTTCTATCGGATTCTTCATTTTAATTTTTTAGCTATCAGTCATCAGCTATCAGTCATTGGCTTTTAACTATCGATTTTAGTTATTTAATATTCGATAGCTGATAGACTGACTACTCAACTCAATCTTTTCTTTCATGTTTCCACCACATCATTGCACCATATATTATATGCAATACACCAAAACCTATTGTCCAAAAATATAACCCATAGCCCAAAAACCAGCAATTGATTAATCCTAATATGACCTGGCAATACCCTAAATATCTCACTTCGCCCAATGTATACTTACTGGCGTTGATTAGTGCAATGCCATAAAATATCAAACAACCCGGTGCTATCATGCCAAAATAGCCCAGTTGAATCATACGAAGCAAAAAAATACCACCGGCAATCAGGGGGACGGCTACATTCCACAATAACCTTTTGGAAGAAGTGCCCCAGATGGCTACTTTATTTTTCCTGCTTTTAATCCAGGTAAAGATAAGTGCCAGCGCAAATGCTGCAATTAAAGTCAGCAAAGCAATTTGAAAAAGTGCAAAACCCATGAATTGCCTTAGAGAAATAATATCAGGATAATAGTTGCTGTACTCTTTATGCCCATGGTTGCCGCTAATTATGCCATAAGCAAACCAGGCTCCTATCAGGGCGCAAATTCCGGCTGCAATGCCGCTTAATCCACTAAGGCTGATGAAACGACTGCTGCGCTCCATCATCTGTTTAATATCTTTTAATGTTTCTAGTCCTGTATTTTTATCAGACATAAAAGTACTTTGAAATTCAAAGTAAATATTTAATTTTTATTCCGGCAAGTTTTTTGTGAATTTTTTTATCTTCTTATATTAACCGACTTACCATTTAACAGCTTCTTAATACTTCCATAAATTATTAGTGCCCATTTTTTGTTATGGTTTTCAGGTAGTTATTTTTGCATTATGACATGGAAATCATTCTGTATCGGCCTGGTGGTATTTTTTGGGATAATGCTATGGGGAAATATGATATATGCTCAGCAAAAAAAAATTTATGGTTATATACAGGATGCACACAGTGAGGAGCGAATTCCATTCGCTTCCATTCAATTCAAAAACACAACTGTAGGTAAACTGAGTGACTCTGCAGGAAATTTTTCTTTTGTTCTTCCCAAATGGCCATCCGATACGCTTGAGGTAACCTATGTAGGGTTTGAAGATTTCTATGTAGCCATTGATACTACCGCAGAGGAAATGCACCTGGTAGTGAATCTTGAAAGAGGCAGAAAAAATAATGAAGTAATTATCAGGAGTAAAATGGGAAGAGGGATGATTCTCTGGCGGAAAATAGTGCGTAATAAGCCTTACAATGACAGGTCGCGGTTTGAGAACTATTCTTATGAATTATACAACAAGCTGGAGGCCGATCTCAACGACGTAAAGAATAATAAACTTATAGACCTGACAATATTAAAACCCTTTAGAAAAGTCATCAATCAAAATATTGATTCTACTACTGAATCTAAACCCATTCTCCCACTATATTTAACAGAGTCCCTGTCTGACTATTATTATCAAAGAAGTCCGAAAAAAACCAGGGAGGTAATTAAAGCGGTTAAAACAATCGGATTCAACAGTCCCAGTATCAGCAAACTTCTGGGTGGCATGTATCAGAATGTAAATGTGTATAAAAATTTTATTCCAATATTTGATAAGGATTTTGTGAGCCCGGTCAGCGACAACGGGTCTGCCTATTACAATTACAGGGTTCCCGACACTCAATATATCGGAGGGAAAAGATTTTTTCATTTTGTATTTACCCCCAAACATAAAGGAGAAAGTACTTTTGATGGTGATGCCTGGATTGCTGACTCCTCCTTTGCCATTATGAAAATGAATCTCCGGGTATCCGGTTTTGCCAATATCAATTTTGTTGAAAAGCTTGACCTTGTTCAGGAATATCAGTTGGTAAATGATTCTGTCTGGTTTCTTTCGAAAGATAAGTTTGTGGCGGATTTCGTTTTTCTTGATAAAAAAAGACTAAACTTCATCGGTAGAAAAACGAGTACTTACAGGAATATTGTCATTAATGAAAGTTCTGTGCATGCAGCGTTGGATAGTAATAAGCTCCGGGAAGAAGTTGTGCTTGCCGATTCTGCTCACAATCATTCAGACGAATATTGGAAGGAAGCCAGGCATGACTCCTTATCCCGTACCGAGAAAGGGATTTACCAGATGATTGATACACTGATGGCAATGCCGAGCTTTAAAAGATTTACCGATCTGATTTATTTTTTGGGAACAGGGTATAAAAATATTGGCAATTATGAAATTGGACCCTGGTACAATTGGTTTACTGTGAATGCCTACGAGGGTCCCAGGTTACGCTTCGATCTGGGTACCAACACCGGGTTCAACCGCCATATATATTTTACAGGGTATCTCGCTTATGGATTTGGCGACAGAAAATTTAAAGGGAGGCTTCAAACCCTCTATCTTTTCAATAAGTCGCCACGATCTACGCTATTTGCTTCTTATCTCAATGACATTGATAACGGACAGGTGTATTATGACGAAGTGGGAAGCGATAATTTATTTGCTATAGCACTCAGAAAACCTAATATCCCTTTGCGATACATGAAAATAGAACAGCAGAAACTGGAATATTTTAAAGAATGGAGTAGTGGTTTTTCAGTTACAGCGACAACACAAAGAAGAAGATTTACACCCTTGTCCAATCTTCCGGAAAAGAAATTGTTTCCTTCTGAAAACGGGGGTGAACCATTAAATACTTTTGAAGCGGGAGTTAAATTACGATTTGCCTACCTCGAAAAATTTCTTGACGGAAACTTTTACCGCATTAGCCTGGGTAGTGATTATCCGATCCTTGAAGCTCACTATACCAAAGGATTCTCAGGGGTTTTCAATAGCAGTTACAATTATCAAAAAATCGGCGGCAGCATTTCTGACTATAAAAAAATACCACCTTATGGTAGTATATATTATAACCTGTATGCGGGAAAAACAATTGGCACTCTACCGTACACACTTTTGGAAATTCCACCCGGCAATAATACCTGGTACTATAACAAATATGCCTTCAATATGATGCCCCGTTATGAATACCTTGCAGACTGGTATTCGGGTATAAATGTGGAACATAATATTGGTAACGGATTATTCAGATTTATACCGTTAACCCGTATGCTCAAGTTTCGTCAATTTTGGGGAGCGAAAATATTATGGAGCGGACTTAGTCCTGCGAATCTTGCTTATAATACCGATACCTCTGGTACCGCTTTTAAATCGCTTGGTGGCAAGCCCTATATGGAGATCGGAACTGGTGTAGATAATATATTTAAAATTTTCAGGCTTGATTTTATATGGCGGATATTACCAAAGCCCTTGCCTGATAAAACCTTTCAACGCTTCGGAATCTTTGGAAGTTTCAGGGTGGTGTTTTAGGGTAATGGGCTTCGAGCTGTGAGCCGTGGCTTAAGGACTCATAGCTCATAGCCTATAGCCCACAGCCCATAACCCACCGCTTACCACTCACCGCTTAAACAAAACTGTAATATGACAATACAACAAGCGCAGCAACAGGTAGATGAATGGATAAAGTCCACAGGTGTACGCTATTTTGGTGAACTCACTAACCTGGGTATATTGATGGAGGAAGTAGGTGAATTATCAAGATTGTTGGTACGAACATATGGTGAACAGTCTTTTAAAGAAAGCGATAAAGGAAAAGATATTGCAGATGAAATGGCTGACATATTGTGGGTATTGCTATGCCTGGCCAACCAAACCGGTGTGAATCTAACCGAGGCACTGCAGAAGAATATTGAGAAAAAAAATTATCGTGATGCAGAAAGACACAAGGATAACCCAAAGCTGAAATGAAGTTTGACTAACAAATGATGTAGGTTTGATTGATTAAAACAGTATAAAGAATTTTATTCAGTTCGCATTAAGATGCCTGCTATGTTTCAGTCTTGCAAAATAATATTGCCTGTTGTTGTCCTGTGTTTACTTACCTGTCTGTCTTGCAATCAAAAACTAATTCCTGCAACATCTTCTTCCTCCAATGTAAAATTATGGCTTACTGATCCTGACGCCGGGGTGCTTTTTCAACAGCAGGAATCGGTTCCATCATTTAAAAACATTTCTACTAATTATCCGGAAATACTTATTAAAGAAAACAAGACCTACCAGACCATTGATGGTTTCGGATTTACCTTAACCGGTGGGAGTGCCATGCACCTGTTTCAAATGGATAAATTTGCACGAAATATTATATTGAAAGAACTTTTCTCCACGGAGGGTGCATCAATTGGAGTAAGCTATCTGCGTATAAGTATTGGTGCCTCAGATCTAGATGCTGCTCCATTTTCATATGACGACCTTCCTGCGGGTGAAACGGATGTAAGGTTAGAAAAATTCAGTATTGCTCCCGATAAACTATTTCTTATTCCCATTCTCAAAGAAATACTTGCTATAAACCCCGCTGTTAAGATATTAGCAACACCCTGGTCGCCCCCGGTGTGGATGAAATCAAATGGCAGTACTGTTGGCGGAAGTTTGAGGGCGGAATATTATGATGTATATGCCGGATACTTTGTGAAATATATACAGGCAATGCAGGCAGAGGGAATCATGATTGACGCTATAACTGTGCAGAATGAACCGCTGCACCCAGGGAACAATCCCAGTATGCTGATGACAGCCAATGAGCAAAAAGATTTTATCAAAAAAAATCTTGGTCAGGCTTTTAAGGCTGCCGGTATATCCACTAAAATAATATTGTATGATCATAATGCTAACCATCCGGAGTATCCTCTAACAATTTTAAATGACAATGATGCGGCCCAGTATATAGATGGTTCTGCATTTCATCTTTATGCGGGTGATATTGATACGCTTACTTCGGTTCACAATGCCCATCCACATAAGAATCTATATTTTACCGAACAGTGGATTGGCGCACCGGGCAATTTGAAAGCCGATCTTGCATGGCATATCAAAAATGTAATTATCGGTGCTATGCGCAACTGGTGTAAGGTTGCACTGGAATGGAACCTGGCTTCCGATTCAAAGCTTGCACCACATACAACCGGTGGCTGTACAGAATGTCTCGGCGCCCTTACCATAGATGGAGATACTGTAAAAAGAAATCCAGCATATTATATCATTGCACATGCAGCAAAATTTATAAGACCCGGGTCTGTACGAATATATTCACAACAGCCTGCATCCTTACCTAATGTGGCATTTAAGCTACCCGGGGTCAAGATCGTATTAATTGTGTTGAATGAAACTGATGCGGAGACAAACTTTTGGATCAGGCAGGGAACTAAAAGTATACCGGTAAAGCTGAATGGTGGTGCTGTAGGTACATTTTTGTGGTAGTTAGGCATCGGAAATCCAAAATCTGTCAGAAAAGAATAGAACAATAAAGTTGGGAAACAATCAATTTGCTAAAATTTCAGGCTTCTTCTTAGAAAAATTCCATCTGCTCTTTGTATTTACCACCCACATTTGAAGAAAAACTAAATTTTTAAAAAAGGTTAACAAATATTTATACTTTTTAAATTGATTTAGTAAGTTTGGTAAACAAACCAAAACTAATAGTAAAACTTGCGAGAGTTACAAAGTATATTAGAATACCAGATTTTTCGGGAGTTATACTATTGTCAGAACCTGTCCTGTGCGGTTTTAAGTGAAAACTTGGGAAGGAGTATTCCGCTTATTTCAAATGGGATTGACCTGCTTACTAAATCCGGATATGTAATTGAAACCGGACATGCTCCATCAAGTGGCGGACGGCGTCCGCGGGTATATAGTCTCAATCCTGATAAAAAGTTCATCGTTACGGTTGCAATGGATCAATTAGTGACCAGAGTAAACATAAGTAACCTGCAACAAACGAACCTTACCCCAATTGAAACGCGGGAGATAGTATTGTGGAATAACGACAGATCTTTAAAAATGCTGGTTGAATTTATTAATGAGACTATTGAGAAGTCTGGAATAAACCACGAAGATATTTTAGGAGTTGGGATCGGTATGCCGGGATTTGTAAATGTAAAGGAGGGTATTAATTACACCTATTTACCGGTTGAGGATACCAATATAAAACTAAGAGATAGATTAGAACAGCTTTTAAAACTTCCGGTTGTCATCGATAATGATTCAAGTGTTATTGCACTTGCGGAGAAAAGGTTTGGACAGGCGAAAAACTATGCAAATGTGATGGTGGTGAATATAGGCTGGGGAGTTGGATTGGGGATGATTATTGACGGGCAACTTTTCAGAGGCAGTGCAGGATATGCAGGAGAGTTCAGTCATATACCAATAAGTGAGAGTGATAAACTTTGTGAATGTGGCAAAAGAGGGTGCCTGGAAACAGAAGCTACATTAAAAGTGATAGTGGATAAAGCAATAAATGATATTAAAGGGAAAAGAACTTCAGGAATAAATTTCGAAGGCAATTATGAGCAGGTAAGCAGATCAATAATAACTGCAGCAAACCAGGGAGATCCGGATGCGATTGACCTGCTTACAGATATGGCATATAAGATTGGAAAGGGGCTTGCAATTTTGGTACATATAGTAAATCCCGAACTGATAGTGCTAAGCGGACAAGGGGCAAATGCGGGAAAACTGCTGATGGCACCTATAGAGCAGGCTTTACACCGGTTTTGTATCCCGAGGATATTGGATTCAACAATGCTAAGAATTTCAACTTTGGGTTCTCAGGCATCATTAATTGGAGGTGCGGCAATGGTATTAGATTATTTAGGAAATGAATACTTATAATGAAATTAGTTTATTAAAATAATTGCAACGAAATTATATACATATATTTTTTTTCATCAAAACCTATAATGCTTATGCACAAGTTAAAATTCTATTTAACGAGTTTTCTTACTTTGTTTGCTCTAACGCTTTGTTTTTCGCAAACCCGAACAATTACGGGCAAAGTTGTAAACTCGAATGACAAAACCGCTTTGGCCGGTGTTTCAGTAAACCTTAAAGGATCTACATTAGGTACAACAACAGATGGAAACGGGACTTTTTCATTAACAACCCCTGAAGGAAAACTAACTCTGATTTTTAGTTCGGTAGGATTTGCTACTACTGAATTAAATATTTCTGCAACTCAAACAAATGTTTCAGTTGAGTTGAAGGAATCAACCCAACAATTAAGTGAAGTAGTTGTTACTGCACTTGGTGTGCAAAGAAAAGCGAAAAGTCTGACTTACTCCACACAGGTAATTAAAGGAGATGATCTGACGAAGGTGAAAGACGCCAATATGATGAATGGACTTATAGGTAAAGTATCTGGCCTTCAGATTAATCGCAGTTCTTCAGGTATTGGAGGATCGGTTAATATTACACTCAGAGGTTTAAAATCTTTAAGAAATAATCAACCTCTGTACATTGTTGATGGTTTACCTATCACTAATACTGGTGGTAGCGGACCAACTGGTCCTTTTGGTGGTGGCACCGATCGGGGTGATATTCTCAGTACTCTGAATCCCGACGATATTCAAAGTATTAATGTACTGAAAGGCGCATCTGCATCTGCATTGTATGGAAGCGAAGGTGCAAATGGTGCCATTATGATTACCACAAAAAAGGGTGCAGCTGGATCTACAAAGATTGATATTTCGAGCAGCACTATGTTTGACCGTCCATTGGATATGCCTAAATTACAATATTCTTATGGCCAAACCCCTTCAAGTAAAGGAGATGCTGAGGAAAGTTGGGGACCTAAGGGAAATTATGGTGATTTAAAAAATAAAATAGACGGTTTCTTCAGAACAGGAACAACATTTATTAACAGTGTTAGTTTAAGTGGTGGTACAGCAAAAAGCCAGAGTTATTTTTCTTATGCTAATACTTCCAATAAAGGCATAATGCCAACTAATACCTTTAAACAGCATACTATATCATTCCGTAATTCATCTCATTTCTTTAATGACAAATTAATATTTGACGGTAGTTTAATGTATTCAACACAGAACATACATAACCGACCGGCTTCGGGATTATATTTTGGAGTACTCGCTGGATTGTATATGTTTCCAAGAGGTCGCAATTTTGATGATTTCAAAGAGAATTTTGAATATTTCTCACCTTCCAGAAACTTATATCTGCAAAACTGGTTTGATATAAACTATGATGCAGGATTAAGCGGAACTCATCATGAGCAAAATCCATATTGGGCACTATATCGCAATCCTACTGATCAGAGCAGACATAATATAATCGGCTCTGTTAATCTGAAGTATCTTCTTACAGACTGGTTGACTTTAAGTGCCAGGGGAACATTAAACCAATCCTGGAATAAGTTTGAAAGAAAAGTGTATGCAGGAACACAGGGTGTAATATCAGGTCAAACATCAACTGCACTACCGGTTGACAATGGCAGATACCTGCGTGATGAAAGTGCCGGAACCAATCTTTATGGGGATATACTTTTAGTAGGTAATAAAGAAATCGGCGAGAACTTTACACTAAATTTTACAGCTGGTGCATCTATTACAGATTTCAAAAACTCCGGATGGTCGCTTGATGCAAGAAAATTAAAAGGTGCTAATGCGTTTTTATTAAATGCTATCTTCAGGGAAGAACCAAACAGCATTGCATCTCTTGTAGAATCGTTTGGAAGAGTACAGAAGCAAGGTGTTTTTGGATCTGCTAACCTTGGTTTTAAGGATATGGTGTATGTTGATCTGACAGCCAGAAATGACTGGTCTTCATCTTTAGCAAATACACCTAGCGAAAAATCAGGTTATTTTTATTATTCCGGAGGTTTATCAGTTGTACTCTCTGAAATATTTAAACTTCCAGACTGGAATAACCTAAGCAAACTTCGTTTTACTTATGCTGAAGTGGGTAATGATATTGCACAATATGCATCTATTATTCCACAAGCAACTTTTGGTAATGGAAATGTTGCCATCAACAATTCCGGAATATTTGGTGATGAGCCTTTAAAACCAGAATTAAGTCGTAGCTATGAACTGGGGTATGAAGGTAGGTTTATAAACAACAGGTTGAACATTGACATCGCATTGTATAAAACTAACACTAAAAATCAATATGTATCATTTACTGGTCCCCGCGGATTATTAAATACTACTTTATTTCTGAATGCAGGTAATGTAGAGAACAAGGGAATTGAAATAGCTCTGAATTATGTGGCAATCAGAAATGGTAAATTTACATGGACTACTGGTTTCAATTATACAGCTAATAGAAATAAAGTGCTTGAATTGCATCCTAAATTGGGCAACACATATCCAATTGGGGGAAACTTCAATGTACTTAGAGTGGGTGGTTCTTTTGGTGACTTTTGGGCAAAGACATTCTTAAGAGATGATAAAGGAAAAATAGTTGTAACTAATGATAGTATTCCAATGGGTTCTAAAGATGGCTACATCGGTACTTCAAATCCAAAAGCTATTGTAGGATGGAGTAATAGTTTTGAATATGGAAATTTTGCTTTGACTATAGGTATTGACGGACGTTTTGGCGGGCAGGTTATCAGTACAAGTCAGGGTTATCTTAACTCTTTTGGATATAGCAAAGAAAGTGGAGATGCAAGAGATGCAGGAGGTGTAGTTGTTGACATGGTAAAACAAGATGGTACAGCTGTTACAAAAGTTCCGGCTCAAAAGTACTACCAGGGTATTGGAAACAGAGATGGTATCATCGAAGGACAAATATATAGCGCTACTAATATTCGACTTCGTGAGTTGGCCTTAGCTTATACTATTCCATTAAAATCTAATGTTATAAAATATGCTAGTGTGAGTCTCATAGGTAGAAATTTATTCTTCTTTAAAAATAATGCTCCTTATGATCCAGAATTAAATACTACAACAGGAGTTGGTGGTCAGGGTTATGATATATTTGGTTTGCCGTCTACCAGGAGTTATGGATTAAATGTTAAGCTTACCTTTTAATAATATCTGAATGAAGTCATTACTAAAAATATTTATTATGTATAAATTAAAGCATTTGTCCCGATATTCGCTTTTCATCTTTATTCTACTTGCAATATTAACGGGATGTACTAAGAATTTTAAAGATTATAACACCAATCCTGTTAATCTTACAGATGAGCAGGTAAACGCTGATTTCACTCTTATTTCTGCTTTTATGCAGCAGGCACAACGTTCAATTATTCCTCAGAGTGTGGGCACATATCAGTTAGCTGAAAATCTTACCAGCGATTCTTATAGCGGTTTTATGGCTGCAGAAGCACCCTTCCGTTCCAATTCCAATAACCTGACTTATAATTTGGTTGATGGTTGGAACCAGAGCATATGGAACGATCGCTACACCAATGTAATGAATCCGACATATAAGGTTATAGGATTGGCTGCTGAAAATCCTAATTTTAAAGATCTGGATGCTTTCGCCAGAATAATCCGGGTGTCGGCCATGTCGAGAGTTAGTGAAAAAATTGGGCCGATCATTTATAGTCAGTACAATGTAATGAATGCTGACAATAATATTTCTTACGATGAACAAAAGGATATCTATCCCTTATTTTTTAGCGATCTCGAATCAGCTATTAATACATTAAAAGGGCTGGTAAGTTCACCGGTTTCACCCCAAATGAAAAAATCGGATCTTTCCTATTCTTCTAACAACTATGAAAACTGGCTGCGTTACGCTAATACCTTAAGGCTGCGTCTGGCATTAAGACTAGTTTATGTAGATGAAGCTCTGGCAAAAACCCAGGGCGAAGCAGCATTGGATCCTGCAAATGGTGGACTGCTCACTGAGAACAGTCAAAATTGCTTTATTTTATTAAGTGTTCCACATCCTTTAAATATAATTGGGTATGAGTGGAGTGATACAAGAATGGGAGCGCCCATGGAATCTATTATGGGCGGATATAACGATCCGAGAATAGGCAAATATTTTAAACCTGCAACTGACCCGGTAGTTGCAGGACAATATAAGGGTATTCGTTCCGGAATTGATATTGACTCCAAAGCCCGGTATGATGCTTATTCTCAGCTTGTATTTTTCAATGAAGACAAGTTACAATTGATGGTTGCTGCTGAGTCCTGGTTTTTGAAAGCAGAAGCAGCTTTAAGAGGCTGGGCTAATGCCGGAGATGCAAAAACAAACTATGAAACTGGCATTGACCGTTCGTTTGAAATGTATGGTTTAAGTGCAGCTGCCACCGCTTATAAAAATGACGCCACCAGTAAACCCAAACCTTATATTGACCCTAAATCCAAAACTCCTGGAGAAAATGATATTCTTACAGGGTCACCTTATTTGAGCACAATCACCATTAAATGGGATGATGCGGATAATAATAACCGGAAGTTGGAGAGAATCATCACTCAAAAATGGATTGCACTCTTTCCTGATGGTGAAGAAGCCTGGGCGGAATATCGCAGAACAGGATATCCTATCCTTTTCCCTGTAGTAGTAAATTACAGTGCCGGTGCTATACCTACAATTCCAGGTGTTCGAAGAATACCTATACCAATTGCAGAGTATAATACCAATACCGGTGCTGCTGAAGCAGCTGCAGCAACACTTGGCGGACCTGACAATGGTGGTACTCGTTTAAGATGGGATGTAGTAGATAAGAGTTTTTAACATTATCTAATTAATTCTTTATAGTAAAAAGGCTGTCTAGGACAGCCTTTTTGTTTTCGGCATACAATTTACGTTGTAAGAATTTGTGGCATAATATTCAAATATTCATAGCTATTAATTTATTAAGAATAACAAGTGTGCTAAACCATAGAGTAAGTGATTATTAAGTTAAGTGGCTGAGATGAAATGATACTATCTGTCAAAAAACTATTAATGCCTGTATTGTCTGTTATTAATAATTATATCACCCTTTGTACTTTGAAATAATATCGAAGTGATATAAAATAGTTTGTTGATCTGCTTTTATGTTATGCAGTAGTTAATGTCTTGATTTTTTGAGCATTTAGATTGTATTTCTTCGTCCGCAATGGAATAATATTAACTTTTTTTACTAAATTCAGTTATTCAATTTACTCCACTTCAAAATCTACACGCTTATGACTCCGATAAAACTTTTCTTGACATCTATTTTTTCATTTTTTACTTTAATACTTTTAGGGCAAACGCGCACTATAAGTGGAAAAGTAACTAACGGAGCGGACAATACCGCAATTGCAGGTGCAACTGTTACTGCCAAAGGCACATCTCATGCAACCACAACATCTGCTACAGGGGATTTTTCTTTTTCAGTGCCTGCAGGTAAAATCACTTTGGTAATTTCTTCAGTTGGTTTTGAAACTAAGGAAGTTCCTGTTACAGCAGATCAGACTACTGTTTCTGTGATGCTTAATGTTTCCAGCCAGCAATTAAGTGAGGTAGTGGTTACTGCCCTCGGTATTACCAGGCAAGCGAAAACACTGGTATATGCAGCACAAACGGTCAAACCGGCAGAGTTGACTGGTGTTAGAGACCCAAACAATGTCATTAATTCTCTGCAAGGTAAAGTGGCAAATGCAGTTATCACACAGGGTTCTGGTGGTCCTGGTAGTGGCGCCAGGATTGTGCTGAGAGGCAATCGCTCAATACAGGGAAGCAATAACGCTTTGATTGTTGTGGATGGTGTTCCTATTAGCAATGGCACAAACGGTACTGCCGGCAGCGACTTCGGTAGCGTTAACGGTACGGACGGTGCATCTGATATAAATCCTGATGACATTGAGTCTATGACTATTTTACGGGGAGCTTCTGCTGCTGCACTCTATGGTAGCGAGGCGGGTAACGGTGTTATTGTAATAACAACTAAAAAAGGAGCCAAAGACAAACTTTCGGTGCATATTAATTCAGGTTTATCTTTTGAGTCTGCTTATTCGCTACCCAAAGTACAGAATTCTTACGGGCAGGGATTTGATAATGCCATTGATGTAAGTGTTGGCGAGAGCTGGGGCGCAAAAATGACCGGACAATCTATCACCAATCATCTGGGAGAACAAGATACTTACAGTCCTCAACCCAATAATATTAAAGATTTCTTCAGGACCGGGATGAGCCTTAACAATTCAATAGGTCTTTCTGGTGGCAGTGATAAGATGCAAACTTATTTGTCGTACACAAACAACAACATACAAGGTATAATTCAGAAAAACAATTTGATGAGGCATACTATAAACCTCAGGTTGACCAATCAGTTCGGTAAGCGGTTTTCAACTGATGCTAAGATTACTTATATCAATCAGTATATTAATGACAGGCCTCGTACTGGTGAAGAAAATGCACCAACTATTGATATATACCAGATACCAAGAAACGTGAGTACAGCTACTGCAGAAAAATCTGAAGAAATGAATAATGTTGGAGTTCCAGAACCTACCGCCTGGCCTTCCACACTTGCATCAATATACCAAAATCCATACTGGTTAATAAACAGAACAGCAATTAATGAAAAGAGGGATAGGTTAATGGGCTTTTTGACGGCGAAGTTTAAAATTACGGATTGGCTTAGTTTACAGGGACGCGCTAATCTCGACAAAATATTTGATCATAATGAATCAATTTATTCTCAGGGTACTATTTTATGGGCAAGCCAATCCGGAGGTTATTATGATAACTGGAATATAGTTAATACAAAACAATGGTATGATATAATGCTTGACGGTAAAAATTCCATTACTCAAAATCTTAAAATTGAGTACAGAGCAGGAGCTATATTCCAGGATGATGAATATAAAAGTCTGGCATCAACAGCGGATGGGTTGAATGTTACCAACAAATTTAGTCTCAATTATGCAACTAATCCTGCTATGTCTTCTTCAGCAACTGAAACACAAACACAATCGGTTTTTGGTCAGATTAATGTTTCTTTTAAAGATGCTTTATTTCTTGATGCAAGCATCAGAAACGATTGGGACTCACGATTAGGTCCACCACATACTTACCAGTATCCATCAATTGGTGCTTCAGCAATTTTATCTGATCTCATTACACTTCCCACTGTTATTTCATTCCTGAAATTGAACATAAATTATGCCTCTGTAGGTAATGGAGGTCAGGCCCAGTTATTGAAAGCAGTATATTCTTATAGTCAGGGTTCAGGCAACGGATTTCTTCAAAGAGGAACAACACTGCCTTTCCCGGGATTGAAACCTGAAATTGTAAGAAGTATAGAAGCTGGTTTGGAAGCCAGATTTATCAATAATCGTATCGGTTTTTCATTTAACTATTATAAAAGCAATTCTTACAATCAACTGCTTAGCCTTAGCCTGCCACCTGCTTCAGGATATGGAAGTAAATATATTAATGCCGGTAATATCCAAAACCAGGGAGTTGAGCTAGTTGTAAATGGTACTGCTGTAATGACTAAAAATTTTAAATGGGATCTTACTTTCAATCTGGGTATAAACCGAAATAAAATCGTAAAACTTGATCCTGATATAACAAAAGTTTATCTGGCAGGAGGATATGGAAGATCGGGTACCCCGGTTGTTGAAGAAGGTGGTAGTTATGGTGATTTGCAGGCATATCAATGGCAAAGAAATGCTAAAGGGCAATTGATGGTAACCGATAAAGGAACCCCTCTGACAACAGACCTTAGCGGTAGTGAACAGGGTTTTATAGGCAACTTCAATCCTAAAGCAAGTCTTGGATTTACCAATACTTTTGAATATAAAAGATTCTTTGCAAGAATTCTGCTTGATGGCCGTGCCGGTGGTGTAATTGTTTCAGGCACTGAAATGAACCTGGCCTTTAGCGGGATACCAGAAATTACGGCACAATACAGAGATGCAGGATCGTGGGATCTGAAAGGTGTGGATGCTAATGGAAATACTGTTAATACTAAAATCAATGCTCAGCAGTTTTGGCAAACTGCTTCGGGAAAGCGTTATGGTGTGGGCGAATTCTTTACGTATGATGCTACTAACTTTAGGATAAGGGAACTTTCGTTTGGTTATAATATTCCTGTAGGTTCAAAAATGTTTATTAAAAACGCAAAATTGTCATTTGTGGCAAGGAATCTCGCATGGATATTCCGTGGTAAATCAACACTTGATATACCCGGACTTGCAAAACGAACCATGTGGTTTGATCCGGATATGAGTTTGGGCAACTCCAATTACCAGGGAGTTGAGTATGGAACTTTACCAGCAACCCGTACAATTGGATTTAATTTAAACCTTACTTTCTAATCCTCCCAAAACTTTGATTTTATGAACAAAATTTTGAATAATAATAGTTGTTTCAGGGAAGTTGTCCTGATCATGATGGTTACTTTCCTGCTTTCTTCATGTACAAAAAAATTTGAAGAAATAAATACTGATCAGAATAGCATAGCTACTGTCGGTCCGGCAGAGTTACCATTTTTGTTTTCAAAAGCACAATCCACAGCTACTAATAGCCAGTGGAATTATCAGGTAGCACAAAATCTGTTCTCAGATCAATATGCTCAATATTTTGCTTGTACTGCTACTTATTTTCCGTCTGACCGCCTTGTAATCAGGATGGATTGGGTTGGTGCTGCATTTGGGCCAATGTATACAGATGTAGTGCCTCAGCTACAATCTATTCTAGAAGCAACTGACCCCGGTTCGGCTGAAAATGCACTTGCTACTATATGGTGGGTATATACATTTCACAAAATTACTGATTACTGGGGGCCAATTCCATATTTCAGTGCTGGTACACCCGGAACTTCAGTACCATACGATGCACAGGATAAGATCTACGACGATTTTTTCAAAAAACTTGATGCTGCAGTTACTGTTTTAAAAGGGAAAACCAATGAGGAACCATTTGGAAGTTATGATCTGATATTTGGAGGCAATGTAAACAAATGGATAAAATTTGCAAATACGCTTCGTTTAAGACTGGCTATACGTATATCGAAAGTTGATCCTGCACGTGCCAAGACTGAAGGTGAAGCAGCTTATGCCGGAGGAGTAATGATGACGAGCCCGGATGATGATGCTTTAATTGAAAGAAGTACCAAGGGCAGTGATGGCAATGGACTTTCGATAATGTCAGACTGGAATGAATTTAGGATGAGTGCCTCTATGGAGTCTGTGTTGAAAGGCTATAATGATCCCCGAATGAAAGAGTATTTCTTACCGGCAGTTGCTACCGGAACTTATGAAGGATTACGGAATGGACTTACTGCAGGTCAACTTGGAAATACAGCGAATAAACCAGACAACAACTCGCATGTAGGCGCCCGTTGGGCTTCACCTGCAGCAGGCGGCAATGCGGATTATCTCAGCACAAGTCAGAATGTGATGGCAACTGCAGAAGCTTATTTTCTAAGAGCTGAAGGTGCAATGATGGGATGGAATATGGGCGGTACTGCTAAAGATTTGTATGAGGCTGGAATAACTAATTCAATGAAGCAATGGGGAATATCAGACGCCACAGTTATTAGTAATTATATAAATAGTACAGCAACTCCTGTTGCTCCCGGAGATTTCCTGAACTCTCCTCCTATGACCAATATTCCCATAAAATTTGGAGCTACTGTTGATGTTCAAAAAGAACAAATAGCAACTCAAAAATGGCTGGCATTATTCCCTGATGGTATGGAAGGATGGGCAGATTTTCGCAGGAGCCATGTGCTGAAATTATATCCGCCTGCAAATTCAGACAATCCGGATATTCCTGATCCAACAACAAAATGGATAAGAAGGATACCTTTCCTTTTATCTGAGAAACAAGTTAATGGTACAGAAGTAGAAAAGGCGGTAGGGTTACTTGGTGGTGAGGACAAAGTCACGACTCCCCTATGGTGGGATAAAAATTAAATTTTTCTTTTTACTGAAAGATTCCACTGATTTGTTTACCGGTGGAATCTTTTTACATTTAGAGCATATACCCATCATTCTAAATTAATATGATTCACAAAAGAGCGTATTTAGGTGCAGTCTTCATCATTTATTTTTTCTCAGCCTGTAATGATAATCAACAGAAAACTCTTTTTTCGAAACTCGATTACACTGAAACCGGAATTGATTTCAAAAACACATTATTTGACAACAACAATTTTAATGTTCTGAATTATGTGTATTTCTACAACGGCGGTGGTGTGGCGATTGGTGATATTAATAATGATGGATTACCAGATATTTTCTTCACAGGGAATATGGTAAAAAACCGGCTTTATCTGAACAAGGGTAATTTTGAATTTGAGAATATTACAGATAAGTGCGGAGTAGCTTCAAAGCAGGGGTGGTGTACAGGGGCGACGATAGTAGATATAAATGGGGACGGGTTATCCGATATTTATATATGCAGATCTGCTGATGCTATTCCTTCAAGACGCAAAAATCTGCTTTTTATTAATAACGGTGATTTAACATTTACTGAAAATGCAGAAGAATATGGATTAGCAAATGACGGGTATTCAACTCAGGCTGCTTTTTTTGATTATGATAAAGACGGAGACCTTGATATGTTCTTAATCAATCACTCTCTGCAGGGTTTTACTACAGGCGCTGTTGAAAATCCTGGCCGGCGACTTGAACATAACACTTCTTTTGAATGCAAACTATATAGAAATGATTATGATGAAACGCTGAAACATGCTGTATATACAAATGTGTCGGAACAGTCCGGAATTATATCCAATGTGCTGAGTTTTGGTTTGGGGTTGGCAATTTCAGACTTTAATAATGATGGATGGCCTGATGTATATGTTTCAAATGATTTTAATGAAGCTGATTACCTTTTTATTAATAATGGGAATGGGACTTTTACAGAAAAGCTAAAAGATTATATGGATGAAGTGTCATTGTATTCTATGGGTTCGGATGCTGCAGATTATAATAACGATGGACTTGTTGACCTGATTACCATGGATATGCTACCCGAAGATAACTATGCACAAAAAACACATCAGGGTGCAGAAAACTTTGATAAGTTTCAACAATTGTTTCGGCTGGGTTTCTATAATCAGTATAGCAGGAATATGTTACAAAAAAATAATGGTGACGGAACATTTAGTGAGATAGGCCAGTTAGCCGGAATATCCAATACTGACTGGAGTTGGGCAGCATTGATTTCGGACTTTGATAATGATGGCAATAAAGATTTATTGGCAACGACCGGCTATGTAAAGGATTATACAGACATGGATTTTGTGCAATACGGCGTTGACCTTACGATTAAACAGAGAAAAGGAGAAAAAGTTGATGCAATAAAAGAGTATATAAACAAAATGCCGGCTAATCAGCTTGCGAGTTCGATTTTCAAAAATAATGGCGACAATACTTTTACTAAAGTTAATAATGAATGGGGGTTGACATATAAAACAGTATCTACAGGGGCTGCTTATGCCGACCTGGATAACGATGGGAATATGGATTTGATAATCAGTAATACCAACGATTATGCAGGTATATACAGAAATAATGGCAATAATAAGAAGAATAATTATTTAAAAGTTTCTCTTAAGGGCGATACTAAAAACAATCACGGTATTGGTACAAAAGTAAAGTTATATAGTGATGGGAAAATATTTTACCAGGAGCAACAACCCGTAAGAGGTTATCAATCCTCTGTTGACCAACAATTGAATTTTGGATTAGGCGCCATATCGTCTATTGATTCTGTACTTATTATTTGGCCAAATGATCAATTTCAAGTAATCAAAAATGTGGTTGTAAATCAAACTCTGAAAGCGGATATAAAAAATGCTACTGGGAAATGGGTATATCAAAAAGGTAACGATAAACCGTATTTTATTGAAACCGGCAAAACATTAAACTACATCCATAAAGAAAATGAGTTTAATGATTTCTCAGTGCAACCACTTTTGTTGAATTATTTTTCAAGACAGGGTCCCTGTATGGCAAAAGCTGATATAAATCAAGATGGACTCGAGGATATATTTGTTGGTGGTGCTAAGGGGAGTAGCGGCATATTGTTTGTACAAACTAGAGAGAACAAATTTGTAAGAACCGATCAACCTGATATATTGAAAGACTCTTCTTGTGAAGATGTAGCGGCTGTTTTTTTTGATGCTAATGGTGACGGCTACCCGGATTTATATGTCGGAAGTGGCGGATATGAGTTTTCTTACAATGATCCATTGCTTCAGGACAGGTTATATATAAATAATAGAAAGGGAAATTTTGAGAAGCTTGAGAAAGCATTACCGGAACTGCATAACAGCACGGGTTGCGTATCTGTAGCAGATATTGATAGTGATGGGGATATGGATATTTTTATAGGTAGCAGGGTTAAGCCAGGTAAATACCCGGAAGCACCCGAAAGTTATATTTTGATAAATGACGGTAAAGGAAACTTTACTGATGTTAGTTCTGAATGGCTTCCGGAACTGAAAAAAATTGGAATGATAACTGATGCGCTATGGATTGATATCAACAACGATAAAAGAAGTGATTTGATAGTTGTAGGTGAATGGATGCCTGTGAAAATTTATCTCAATCAAAACAACAGGCTTGTTGATGCTTCATCCCGCTATATAAAATTCAATTCTTCAGGCTTGTGGAATAAAATTTTTGCAAAAGATTTTGATAGAGACGGAGATGTTGATTTCATCCTGGGAAATATAGGGTTAAATACACAGTTTAAAGCGAGTGAAACAGAACCTTTATCGCTGTATTTTAAAGATTTTGACGGGAATGGTTCTATTGATCCTATATTCTGTTACTATATCAATGGAGTATCATATCCCGCTATGTCAAGAGATGATTTGCTTGATCAGTTGCCCATGCTAAAAAATAAATTCAGTGATTATGCGAGCTACGCAAATGCGACCATTAATGATATATTTACAGCAGATCAATTAAAAAATGCTGAAGTTTTAAAAGCAGTTATGCTTTCATCTGTTTATTTACAGAATAATGGTGATGGTGGTTTTGTTGTAAAGCAGCTTCCATATGAGGCTCAATATGCTCCTGTGTATGCAATTGCTTCTTCAGATATTAACAAAGACGGGAAAACTGATATCATTCTTGCCGGTAATAATGAATGGACAAGAATTAAATTTGGACGCTACAGGGCAAATCATGGGGTAGTACTGCTGGGTGATGGAAAAGGAGGTTTTAATTATGTAAGCCAACTACAAAGCGGGTTAAAAGTAAGGGCAGATATAAGGAGCTTACAATTTATAAATGACTCATTGCTGGTCTTTGGAGTAAATAATGGACCAGTTATTACATATATCAAAGAGTAAGTATTACTTTTCTGTTACCACAAATCTAAATTTTAGAAATTAATTTTCTTTTAAGCTGATATTCCATAGCTTTGAAATAGTTGTTTAACTAACTATATGCCCGACAACCAGTTTAAAAGAGGTGAATTATACAGCTTTATTACAGGAGCTGCTTCTACAGCTATAGCAAGACGTTTGCAAAAAAATTTTAAACAGCATAGTATTGATATTACAATTGAACAATGGAGCGTTTTATACCATCTGTGGAAGCAGGACGGAATAAGTCAGCAGGAATTGTGCAAAGCCACATTTCGTGATAAGCCAAGTATTACCAGGCTGGTTGATAATCTTGAAAAGTTAAAACTGGTGAGCCGTGTATCTTCTAAAGATGACAGACGAATAAACCGTATTTATCTAAGTGAAACTGCAGCTAAGTTGAGGGACATGACAATGGATTTGGCAAACCAGACTTTGAATGAAGCCCTGGTAGGAGTAACTGGTGAAGAAATTGAAACTTGTAAATCGGTATTACAAAAAGTATATGATAACCTTAAATAATTTTATATAACATAAATTTTTATCTATATGAGTGCTACTATATCAACATCCGGTTTACTTAAAGGTGGGGAATGGATCATTAAAGAAAGTCAGGTTGAGGGCTTTTATACCCCAGAAGATTTTTCTGAAGAGCAAAAGATGATTATGGATATGTGTACTTCTTTTGTAAAGACAGAAGTGTTACCGATAATTGAACGAATAGATAAACTCGAACCCGGGCTAATGCCATCCCTGTTGGATAAAGCCGGGGAACAGGGGTTGCTGGGTACTTCTATACCGGAAGAATATGGCGGTTTGGGAAAAGATTTTGTGACTGCTACTCTTGTGAATGAAGGCTTAGGCTGTGGTTTTTCATTTTCTGTAGCACTTGCAGCGCATACAGGTATCGGCACACTCCCTATTCTATATTTTGGTACAGATGCACAAAAGCAAAAGTATATTCCAAAACTTGCTACTGGTGAATGGAAAGGTTCGTATGGTTTGACGGAACCTAATAGCGGAAGTGATGCTCTTGGTGCTAAGACAACGGCGAAGTTGAGTGCCGATGGGAAATATTATTTACTGAATGGCCAAAAATGCTGGATCACTAATGGTGGCTTTGCCGATGTGTATACTGTTTTTGCCAAAGTAGACGGAGATAAATTTACTACGTTTATTGTTGACCGTGATACCGAAGGTTTTACCCAGGGGCCTGAGGAACATAAGATGGGGATCAAAGGATCGTCAACTGTACAATTATATTTTCAGGATGCAAAAGTGCCGGTAGAGAATGTATTGGGAGAAATTGGCAAAGGTCATATCATCGCGTTCAATATTCTCAATATCGGGAGGTTAAAACTATGTGCTGCTGCGCTTGGCGGGGCAAAATCTGCTGCGACTACAGCAATTGAATATGCCAATACCCGGGAGCAGTTCAAACAACCAATTGCTAATTTTGGCGCTATAAAGCATAAAATTGCTGAAATGGCAATTCGCATGTGGGTTGCCGAGAGTGCCTTATATCGTACTGCCAAATGGATAGATGAAAAGGAACAAGACCTGTTGCAAAGCGGAAAACCTTTTAATGAAGCACTGCTTGGTGCTGCTGAAGAATATGCTATAGAGTGCGCTATGCTGAAAGTATTTGGAAGTGAAGTGCTGGATTTTGTGGTAGATGAAGGGGTGCAGATTCATGGTGGCAATGGTTTTAGTGCAGAGTATATTATTTCAAGGGCATATCGAGACAGCCGTATCAACAGAATTTTTGAAGGAACAAACGAAATCAATCGCCTGCTTACAGTTGATATGATGTTGAAGCGTGCCATGAAAGGTCGCCTGGACCTGATGGGACCGGCTATGGCAGTACAAAAAGAATTAATGAGCATTCCAGATTTTAGCACTGGTGAAGAAACTGCTTTTGCAAAGGAATTAAAATTGATTGCAGACATGAAGAAGGCTATCTTAATGGTAGCAGGTGCTGCCGTGCAGAAGCTGATGATGAAAATTGAATCGGAGCAGGAGATACTGATGCACATTGCCGATATGGCAATTAATGTATTTCATGCTGAAAGTGCATTACTGCGAAGTATAAAAATCAGCAATGCTTCCGGTGAATCAGCCGCTGCCATTTACCAGGATATTGCCAGAACATATTTATATGATACTGCTGATAGGGTATACAAAAGTGGTAAAGATGCCATCAATGCTTTTGCAGAAGGTGATGAGCAAAGAATGATGCTGCTGGGAGTAAAAAGATTTACCAAAGCCAATAGCTTTAACACAAAAGATGCACGCAGACGTATAGCAGATAGATTGTTAAGCGATAATAAGTATGCTTTGTAAAAGATCAATTTGAGGCAGGCGGATGAATGCAAATTAATGAAACCGCGAATGCATGAATGTGGAAAAGAATGCCGCCAATGAATCTGTGCGAATCTGAGTAATCCGTGAGAGCAGATGCTTGCCCACATGTGGACAGGATTTGGAGAATTTGAATACATTCGTATTTCGTTTTTGCTAATGATTGCCCTTCTTATACTACACCTTGCGCCAGCATAGCATCTGCAACTTTCACAAATCCGCCTATATTGGCTCCTTTCACATAGTTCATATACCCGTCTTTTTCTTTACCGTATTTGAGACATATTTTATGAATGTCTTTCATGATAGATTTAAGCTTATTGTCCACTTCATCTCTAGTCCAGGCATACCGCTGAGAATTTTGTGACATCTCCAGCCCGGATACTGCCACACCTCCTGCGTTAGCAGCTTTACCGGGGGCAAAAAATATACGTGATTTGTGGAAAACAGCAATCGCATCTGGTGTGCAAGGCATATTAGCCCCTTCTGCAACACAAATACAACCATTCTTTACCAACAGCATTGCATCATCAGCGTTTAGTTCATTCTGAGTTGCGTTGGGAAGTGCTATATCACATTTTATTTTCCATGGCCGCTCACCCGGGAAGAAACTGCAGTTATATTTTTCTGCATATTTCTTTATCCTTCCTCTTTCCCTATTCTTCAGATGTTTAATATATTCAAGCTTGGTTGCATCAATTCCATCAGCGTCATAAATAAATCCTTCCGAATCAGACATAGTCAAAACGATAGCACCTCTTTCAATACATTTTTCTGCTGCAAATTGTGCTACATTACCAGAACCTGATATGGCTATTTTTTTCCCAACAAGTGAATCACCAATTGCTTTCAAAATTTCCTCCACGAAATATACCAAACCATACCCGGTAGCTTCGGGCCGAATTAAGCTGCCACCCCATTCAAATCCCTTTCCTGTTAATACACCACTAAACTCTCCGCGGATTCTTTTGTATTGTCCAAATAAATATCCAATCTCTCGCCCGCCTACACCGATATCACCTGCCGGCACATCGATATCTGCACCTACATGGCGATACAACTCTGTCATAAAGCTTTGGCAGAATTTCATCACTTCATTATCAGATTTTCCTTTTGGATCAAAATCAGAGCCTCCTTTTCCACCTCCCATCGGCAAACCGGTAAGGCTGTTTTTAAATACCTGCTCAAAAGCAAGAAACTTTAATACGCCAAGATTAACTGAAGGATGAAAACGAAGCCCACCCTTATAAGGTCCGATACTACTGTTCATCTGAACGCGTATACCTCTGTTTACTTCTATATCACCTTTATCATTGAGCCAGGGTACCCTGAAAATAATAACTCTTTCGGGCTCTACTATACGTTCCAGAAGACGGGCATTTTTATATTGCGGAATTTCCTGTATGTAAGGAATAATTGATTCTGCAACTTCTGTTACAGCTTGCAAAAATTCAATTTCGCCGGTATTTCTTTTCTGAACTTTTTCAAGAAACTGATTGATCATTTCGGTCATAATAAATAAGCAACAATTTAGGATTAATACAGCACAAGTTTAATATGACACAGCAAACATTAAGGAGATATAAAAGCTTAACGAATTTATTAAAACAAACTTACAATGTTATAAGGGCAACTTTTATTTCTTTAATTATTCCAAAACTCGTAAAATCTTCTTCCGTCATTTTCATTAAGCAGTAGTTCCTTAAGTTATACTCATAAGTTTAGCAGTTTCTGCATTATTAACCATTTTTTGCCCTTATTTACTTAAATGCATACTTCGCTCCTTATACAAAGTTCTGAAATACGGATCGCGAAGATCTTTAATAAAGCGAATGGCTTCACCTGTTGATTTCATTTCAGGCCCAAGTTCTTTATTAACACCCGGAAATTTTTCGAAACTGAATACGGGTTCTTTGATTGCAAAACCTTTCAGATTTTTTTTGAATGTGATATCTTTCAACTTTACTTCTCCCAGCATTACTTTAGTAGCTATGTTCAGGTAAGGGATCTGGTAAGCTTTTGCTATAAAAGGCGTTGTGCGGGATGCACGCGGGTTAGCTTCTATTACATATACTGTTCCATCTTTTATAGCAAACTGTATATTAATAAGTCCCCGGATATCTAATGCTTTAGCAATCTTTTCCGAATAAAATTCCATTGTGGTTACTTCCATAGGGCTAAGGTTGAATGCAGGCAACACTGCATTACTATCACCGCTATGTATACCTGCCGGTTCAATGTGCTCCATCACACCCATCACATGGAAAGTTTCACCATCGTATATTGCATCAACTTCTGCTTCCTGGCAACGGTCGAGGAAATGATCGATTAGTATTTTATTTCCCGGAAGATGTTTTAATAAGCTCAACACACCTTTTTCCAGTTCTTCATCATTAAGTACTATCCTCATTCTTTGTCCGCCCAACACATAGCTGGGGCGAACAAGTACCGGGTATCCTACTTCTTTTGCTACTTCAATTGCTTCATCTGTGTTATATGCAGTTCCATATTTAGGATAAGGGATATTCAGGTCTCGCAAAAGATCACTGAACCTTCCCCTGTCTTCCGCAATATCCATGCTGTCGAAAGTAGAACCAATGATGCGGATTCCCTTTTCATGCAGGCGTTTTGCCAGCTTTAATGCGGTTTGTCCGCCAAGCTGCACAATCACACCTACCGGTTTTTCATATTCAACTATTTCCCATAAATGCTCCCAAAATACCGGCTCGAAATATAATTTATCAGCAATATCAAAATCGGTGGAAACTGTTTCAGGGTTGCAATTCACCATTATAGCTTCATAGCCGCATTCTTTAATAGCCATCAGCCCATGCACACAGCAATAGTCGAACTCTATTCCCTGTCCTATACGGTTAGGTCCGGATCCGAGTACAATAACAGAGCCTTTGTTATCCTTTCCTTTTTGGAATTTAGATGCGATGCTTTCATTATGTACTACAGCGTTTTTATCCGTTTTTGAAATTGATGGTGCTTCAAAGCTGGAATAGAAATAGGGTGTTTTAGCTTCAAACTCAGCTGCACAGGTATCAACCATTTTATACACCCGGGTTAATCCCATTTTTTTTCTGCGCTCATATATTTCTTCATCTTTTGTTCCATCCTTTAGTATGCGACAGATTTGTTCATCGCTAAATCCATTATGTTTTGCTTCAATCAACAACTCATCCGGTAAGGTCTCTCGGTTATACTTTGCAATTTTATTTTCGATATTGACAATTTCCTGTATCTGATATATGAACCAGCGATCAATTTGAGTAGCTTCACAAATAGATTTTACACTTACTCCCATCATTAACGCATCTTTAATGCGGAATAGCCTGTCCCATTTCGGTGTTTTCAGATATTCCACAATCTCTTCGGCATGCATAAGGCTTTTGCCATAATATCCTAAACCCACTGCTTCATTTTCTAAGCTCTGGCAGGCTTTCTGAATAGCTTCGTTAAAACTACGACCGATAGACATTACTTCACCTACAGATTTCATCTGCAGACCCAGAGTGTCGTTTGCACCTTTGAATTTGTCGAAATTCCATCTTGGCACTTTTACAATCACATAATCAAGTGTAGGTTCAAAATAGGCAGAGGTCGATTTTGTTATCTGGTTCTTTAATTCATCAAGATTATAGCCAATAGCCAGTTTTGCGGCTATCTTGGCAATAGGGTAACCGGTAGCTTTTGAAGCCAACGCTGAAGACCGGCTAACACGGGGATTTATCTCAATAGCAATAATTTCTTCTGTAACCGGGTTGAGAGCAAACTGTACATTACAACCACCCGCAAAATTTCCAAGGTCACGCATCATACGGATGGCTGTATTGCGCATGAGCTGGAAAGCGGTATCGCTCAGGGTCATGGCCGGCGCAACGGTAATGGAGTCGCCGGTATGCACGCCCATAGGATCAAAGTTTTCCACAGTACAAATGATGGCAACATTATCGGCCGAATCCCGCAACAATTCCAGTTCAAATTCTTTCCAGCCAAGTACAGCTTTTTCAACCAATACTTCATGTATAGGAGATGCAGATAAGCCACGGTTGAGCGCATCATCCAAAAATTCTTTGCTATGTACAAAACCGCCTCCGGTTCCACCTAAAGTATAGGATGGACGAATCACCAGCGGAAAGCCTATTTCCTGGGCAAACTCTTTACCTTCTAAAAACGAATTGGCTGTTTTTGCGGGAGCTACTGCAATTCCCAGTTCGATCATCCATTGACGGAATTTCTCGCGGTCTTCGGCTTTATCTATAGCTTTTATATCAACGCCTATCAGTTTTACATTATGCTTTTCCCAAATACCTAATTCCTGTGCCTCCTTTGCCAGGTTTAATGCTGTTTGTCCCCCCATGGTGGGTAATACAGCATCAATCTGGTTTTCTTCTAATATCTGTTCTATACTTTCTACCGTGAGAGGCAATAAATATACACGGTCTGCCATCATCGGATCGGTCATTATTGTGGCAGGATTGCTATTGATCAGGATAACTTTTATTCCTTCTTCTCGAAGACTGCGTGCGGCCTGGGTTCCTGAGTAATCAAATTCGCATGCTTGTCCGATGATAATGGGACCGGAGCCAATAATCAGCACGGTCTTAATTGAATTGTCTTTAGGCATTTTGTAATTAAAACTTTGAAAAATCTGGCAGGTATTTCCGATAATAATTCATGCACTATTTATAATCGGCACGGGAAAAACCTGGCAAAGGTAAGGGATGATGCATAAAATCCGAAACGGTGGCAGGTAATTTTGAGGTTCATTTTTCAAAAATGGCAGATCCCCAATCGTTTTCCCCTCACGCAGATTAAATATGATTTATTTTTTTTCTGCGTCAAGTTTTTGAACGATCTGTCCAAACATTTCATTTTGTGCCTGTTGGAGTTCCAAAAGCTTGTTGTTTTGTTCGATCAGCAGATGATCTATTTTTTCATGAAGCATCCTGATTTCAAGTTCAGCTTTGAGATTTATTTTATAATCATGTTCCCCTCTTTCACGATCCTTAGCTTCTAGTCTGTTTTGGCTCATCATTATTATTGGTGCCTGAACCGCAGCCAAACACGAAAGCACAAGATTAAGCAGGATAAATGGATAAGGATCGAACCCTTTGTCGTGAAGCACGCTGACATTAATGAGCATCCAGAATAAAAGCAAAAAGAAAAAAATGGTTATAAAAGTCCAGCTACCTCCAAAATCTGCCACTTTATCGGCAAGTCTTTCTCCAAAAGTTAATTTATTGTCTTCACGCAGGTCAATATTCTCAGAAAGTATTTCATTATGTGTGATACTGCCAATTACCTCTTCTTCTGCTTCAGTCAGATCTCCAATGTCTTCCTTCAAAAGGTTTTCTATATACTTTCGTCGTTCGGTGAGTAGTGCTTCGGTGGAAATAATGCTTGAAGTGCTAAACCCCGGATACTTCTGTTTAATAAAATTGAATAATGGCTGCCTAAGCTTGCTCCCATCTACCAGTTCACTTTCGGGGTATGTTTTTTTATTGATGAAGCATTGGTTATTATCCATATACTTTGGTTTTGTATGTTTGAATTTACTGGAAAAAAGTACACTGTACTAAAGTCAGTTAGTCCAAAATCCTATATCATTTATCCTGAAATTGCTAACCATAGTCAGAAACAAATAATTTTATGCTTTTAAAATGAATTGAATTGAGTCAGGAAATTACTTCAAAACTACCCAATGTGGGTACTACCATCTTTACTGTCATGAGTTCACTCGCAAAAGAATATAATGCGGTTAATCTTGGCCAGGGTTTTCCCGACTTCCACATGAATGAAGAACTGATAGCGAGAGTAAACGAAGCTATGCTTAAAGGATATAATCAGTATGTGCATATGAATGGTTATATGCCTTTGCGCGAAATGCTTGCTGAAAAGATATTCAATATATATAATGCCAAAATAGATCCTGATAAGGAAATAACCATTACACCTGGCGGCACTTATGCCATATATACCGCGCTTACTACTGTGCTCAGACCAGGCGATGAAGTTATCGTATTTCAACCCTGCTATGACAGTTATATTCCCAACGTGGAAATAAATGGCGCAGTACCTGTTTTTGTCCCCTTGAAATATCCTGATTATACTATTGACTGGAATGCGGTACGCGATGCCGTTAGTCCGAGAACAAGGATGATTATGCTTAATTCGCCTAATAATCCAACAGGTAGTGTATTATCTGAAATGGATATTGAACAGTTAAGAAAATTGGTACATGGTACTGGTATTTTTATCCTGAGCGACGAGGTATATGAACATGTTATATTTGACAATCTCAGTCATAACAGTATACTGCGCTATCCTGATTTAAGAGACAGAAGTTTTGTATGTTTTTCGTTTGGTAAAATTTATCATTGTACAGGTTGGAAGATTGGTTATTGTGTAGCCCCGGCAGCAGCTATGCATGAGTTCAGAAAGGTGCATCAGTTTAATTGTTTTTCATGCGACAGCCCAAAGCAGGTTGCATTGACTAAGTTTTTGGAGCAGCCTCTGCATTATACATCACTTGGAAAATTTATTCAGCAAAAGAGAGACTATTTTTTAACCATGATGAAGGAAACCCCTTTCAGGATGCACAATTCGTCCGGCAGTTATTTTATTCTGGGCAGTTACGGTCATTTTAGCGATGAAAACGAAAAGGATTTTGCTATACGTATAACAAAGGAATATAAAGTAGCTGCTATCCCGGTTTCAGCTTTTTACCATGATGGTACTGACAACAAGGTGCTTCGCTTTTGCTTTTGTAAGAAAAACGAAACCTTGGAGAAAGCCGCGGAAAACCTGAAGAGGGTTCATATTTGATGTAGATGTATTTGAGAAAATGCTGGCTGATGAGATTGTATCTGAAATTATTTTTTAAATGTCTGTAAAGGAATTGTCTTTTAAAATCTAATGGGAAGGTTTTAATAAAAACTTGATGAAAATTGAAAATTAATGTTTACTTTTGCGTTTACTCATTTTATGAAACAGTACACACAAATATCATCACCGGCTGTAAACAATGTTTATAGTAAACGACTGTTTCTTATAAGTCTTAATGACCGAGCCTTTATTCACTAAGCCCTCCGTTTATTTTTACTGATATCATATCTGAAGCGGAGGGATAAATACTCCGCAAAAAATTATTTTAACTCATCTTCCGGTAGTTGTGCTGTTACATAGCTATACCGCCGGGATATAAAACTTTATTATTATGAAACCTGTAATTAGCAATACTGACTACGTTACTTTAAAATCTTTAATCGTAAACTGCCCGCCTCATTTGAAATCAAAAGAACTGGGTCAAATGATGGACGAATTGGATAAAGCCGAAGTAGTGACTGACAAAAAAATTGGCAATGATGTGATTAAGCTTAATTCGCTTTTTGAAGCAGAGGATTTGTCTACTAATAAAATATGGAAATTAATGCTGACATTACCGGGGGAAGCAAATCTGAAGGAGCAAAAAATATCTGTTTTTTCTCCTTTAGGAGTAGCGCTTATTGGCTTTAAAAAAGGAATGACGGTACAGTCTGCACTTCCCGGTGGAATGAAGAAATTCAAGATACTGAATGTTGTAAATGAATAAAACCTTTAGCGGTTGTTTGCCAAATCATATTAACGGATTTTAAGTGCAGGTTTAAAAAAAACTTGCCATAAAGGGGTAATCAAATATGACTACCCCTTTTGATTATCTTTCAAGACAAGTGCTTTTGAAGGATTTACTAATCTTGTTCCCAATTAGTGTAATATAACATGTATAGATTATCAGTCTGAGAAGAAAATTTTCCCTAATTTGACCCCATGAATAATAATATCTACACAGCCGTTTGTTTTGGTGAGATTTTGTGGGATGTACTGCCAGATAAAATATTACCGGGTGGTGCGCCAATGAATGTTGCCTATCATCTTAATCAGTTGGGAGTTCCTTCAGCTATGATTAGCCGGGTGGGACAGGATGATTTAGGACGGCAATTATTAGAATTTATTACTTCAAAGAATGTAACCGGGGATTTTGTACAGGTAGACAGCAACCATGAAACTAGCAGGGTTCTCGCAAAACTTGATGGCAATAGCGTTACTTATGATATTATCAAGCCTGTGGCATGGGATTATATTGAGTATAACCGTCAGCTTCAGCAACTAATTTCCCGTACACCATATTTTATTTTCGGAAGCCTCGGGGCCAGGAGTGAAGTTTCCAGACAAACTCTCTTTGAATTACTAGAAGTAGCGAGACATAAAGTACTTGATATCAATCTGAGAAAACCTCATTTTGACAAATCTACATTAGAGCATTTGCTACGTCATGCAGATGTGCTGAAGCTAAATGAAGATGAATTACATCTGCTCTCAGGATGGTTTGGTTTTGGAGGGGACGATAAAGAGCAGATTATCGCTTTTCAGGATAAATTTCATCTTAATATGATACTTACCACACGTGGTGATAAAGGAGCAATGGTACTGAATGATGGACAACTCTATGAGCACCCGGGTTTTAAAGTAACTGTGGCAGACACAATTGGGAGTGGTGATTCCTTTTTAGCAGCTTTTCTTTCCAAATTCATAAATGGGACACCTGTAGTGGATGCATTAAAATTTGCTACAGGAATGGGCGCTTTTGTAGCTACAAAACATGGCGCTTGTCCGGTGTATACCCCCGAAGAAGTGAACCTGGCTTTGAAGGCTTTTCCATCGAACCCATAAAAAGTTATCAACATTTTATTAAATACGGGTTAAAGTTCAAAAAAAATTGTTCAGAAATTATTATTCAGTACCTTTGCACTCCTTAAATTAGGCCTGATACATTTTGACTTTTCAATTGAATTTATAAGTGACTGACATGCAATTTGTTTTGTTTATATCTAACAAAACAAATATGGCATTTTTGTCATTAAACAAAAAAAGCGCTTTTTAAAATTATGTCTTCAACAAAAGTTGCTACAAACAGCAGGATTGACTTCGGTAAAATCAAACATTTAGCTGAAACTCCTGATTTATTAGAGATCCAGATTCAGTCTTTCAAAGAATTTTTCCAGTTGGAAACTACTCCCGACAAGCGAAATATTGAAGGGCTCTTTAAAGTGTTCAAGGAAAATTTTCCTATTACCGACACAAGGAACATATTTGTTCTTGAGTTCCTGGATTACTTTATTGATCCACCCCGCTATAGTATAGAGGAGTGTATGGAACGTGGTCTAACTTATGCTGTTCCTTTGAAAGCAAAACTCAGACTGAGTTGTAATGATGAGGAGCATGTTGACTTCCAGACTATTGTTCAGGATGTGTTCCTGGGTAATATACCTTATATGACACCACGTGGTACTTTCGTGATCAATGGAGCAGAGCGTGTGGTGGTTTCACAATTGCACCGCTCTCCGGGTGTATTTTTCGGACAATCACTCCACCCCAATGGAACTAAAATATATTCTGCAAGGGTAATCCCGTTCAAGGGTGCCTGGATGGAATTTGCTACGGACATCAATAATGTGATGTATGCATATATTGACCGTAAGAAAAAATTCCCGGTAACTACCCTGTTGCGCTCTATCGGATATGAAACTGATAAGGATATTCTGGAATTGTTTGGTATGGCCGATGAGGTAAAAGCTGATAAAAAATCATTAGCACCTTATATTGGTAAGCGACTTGCTGCCCGCGTATTGAGAACCTGGGTAGAAGATTTTGTGGATGAAGATACCGGTGAAGTAGTTTCAATCGAAAGAAATGAAGTGGTGCTGGAACGTGATACAGTGCTTGATGAGGAAGCAGTAGACCTGATTTCAGAAATGGATGTTAAGGGTGTATTTATTCAGAAGGAAGAAGTGAGTGGTGATTATGCAATCATATATAATACGTTGAATAAGGATAGCGCTAATTCAGAGCTGGAAGCTGTTCAGCATATTTATCGTCAGTTGCGTGGAGCTGATGCCCCGGATAATGAAACTGCACGTGGTATTATTGATAAACTGTTCTTTTCTGATAAAAGATACGATCTGGGCGAAGTTGGAAGATATAAAATCAACCGCAAGCTCAACCTGAATCAGCCTCTTGATCAGAAAACCCTTACAAAAGAAGATATCATTGAGATTATAAAATACCTGGTAAGGCTTACAAACGCTAAAGCTGAAATTGATGATATAGACCACCTGAGTAACCGTCGTGTTCGTACGGTGGGCGAGCAGTTGTTTGCTCAGTTTGGTGTTGGGTTAGCACGTATGGCAAGAACAATCAGGGAAAGAATGAATGTTCGCGACAATGAAGTATTTACCCCGGTAGATCTCATTAATGCCAGAACACTTTCTTCAGTTATTAATTCGTTCTTTGGAACTTCCCAGTTATCTCAGTTCCTCGATCAGACAAATCCGCTGAGCGAGATTACCCATAAACGTCGTATTTCTGCTCTCGGACCCGGTGGTTTGAGTCGTGAACGTGCAGGCTTTGAAGTACGTGACGTACACTACTCCCATTATGGACGTTTGTGTACTATTGAAACTCCGGAAGGTCCAAATATCGGTTTGATCTCTACACTTTGTGTGCATGCCAAGATCAATGAAATGGGCTTTATTGAAACCCCTTACAGAAAAGTAGACCATGGAAAGGTAGACATGAAAAAATTGTCTTACCTCAGCGCTGAAGAAGAAGACGAGGCCAAAATTGCACAGGCTAATGCCCCGCTAGATGCGAATGGTGCATTTGTAGAAGAAACAGTTAGATCACGTCAGACAGGTGATTTCCCTATACTTGAAAAAACAGAAGTGGAATATATGGATGTGGCACCCAACCAGATCGTGGGTTTGAGCGCTTCATTGATCCCCTTCCTTGAGCATGATGATGCTAACCGTGCCCTGATGGGGTCAAACATGCAACGCCAGGCTGTTCCGCTGATTGTGCCTCAGGCACCATTTGTAGGAACTGGTTTGGAAGGTAAAGCTGCACGTGATGCCCGTATTCAAATACATGCAGATGGTGATGGAGTTGTTGAATTTGTAGATGCTAATGAGATCCATGTGCGCTATGAAAGAGACGAAGCACAAAAACTCGTAAGCTTTGAAGATGATCTTAAGGTGTATAAGCTTACAAAGTTTATGAAGACTAACCAGGAAACCTGTATTAACCTGCGTCCTGCCGTAAAGAAAGGGCAAAGAGTGAAAAACGGTGATTTCCTTACAGAAGGATATGCTACCAAAGATGGTGAGCTGGCGCTCGGACGTAACCTTAAAGTGGCATTCATGCCATGGAAGGGTTACAACTTTGAAGATGCTATAGTAATCAGCGAGAAGGTTGCAAGGGAAGACCTGTTTACTTCAATTCATATTTCTGAATATGAACTGGAGGTAAGAGATACTAAATTAGGTGAAGAAGAGTTGACTCCTGATATCCCTAATGTATCTGAAGAAGCTACCAAAGACCTGGATCAGAACGGTATCATTCGTATAGGTGCACAGGTTAAAGAAGGCGATATCATTATCGGGAAGATCACACCTAAAGGTGAAAGTGATCCAACACCCGAAGAAAAATTATTGCGTGCAATTTTTGGTGATAAGGCAGGTGATGCAAAAGACGCATCATTGAAAGCTCCAAGCGGAACAGAAGGTGTGGTGATCGGGAAAAAACTTTTTCAGCGCGCAAAGAAGGACAAGAACGCTAAGGTTCGCGAAAAAGCAGCTATTGATAAGCTGGAAAAAATACATGAGCAGAACGAAAAAGATTTGCTTGATGTGTTGATAAGCAAACTTCAGGTTTTGCTGAAAGACAAAACCTCTGCAGGTGTTACCAATAATTTTGGTGAGATGCAGATTGGCAAGAGTGCAAAGTTTAATGCTAAGAACCTTGCTACTTTAGATTACCAAAACATTAACCCGCTGGGTTGGACAGGTGATGAGCAAATTGACCATCAGATCAATATTCTTCTTCATAATTATAACATCAAGTTTAACGAAGAACTTGGTCGCTATAAAAGAGAGAAATTTAATATCTCCATTGGTGATGAGTTACCAGCGGGTGTATTAAAGCTTGCCAAAGTATATCTTGCTGTAAAACGTAAGTTGAAAGTAGGTGATAAGATGGCAGGTCGTCATGGAAATAAAGGAATTGTTGCCAAGATAGTACGTGCAGAAGATATGCCTTTCCTTGAAGATGGCACACCGGTAGATATAGTACTGAACCCGCTGGGGGTACCAAGTCGTATGAACCTCGGCCAGATTTATGAAACTGTATTGGGTTGGGCAGCAGAAAAGCTGGGTGTAAAATTTGCAACACCAATTTTTGATGGAGCTTCTACTGAAGAAATAGCTGAATTTATTAAGCAGGCAGGGCTACCTTCATTCGGGCATACTTACCTGCATGATGGTGAAACCGGTGAACGATTTGACCAGAAAGCTACAGTGGGTATCATCTACATGATTAAACTGCATCACATGGTTGACGATAAGATGCATGCAAGAAGTATTGGACCTTACAGTCTGATCACACAGCAACCGTTGGGTGGTAAGGCACAGTTTGGAGGTCAGCGTTTTGGTGAAATGGAAGTGTGGGCATTGGAAGCGTATGGTGCTTCAAATATTCTACAGGAACTGCTTACATTGAAATCTGATGATATCATTGGTCGCGCCAAAACATATGAATCCATTGTGAAAGGTGATAATATACCTAGAGCGGGATTACCTGAATCGTTCAATGTATTAGTGCATGAGTTAAGAGGCTTGGGATTAGAATTGAAATTTGAATAAAAGCCTCCTCAACCCCTTCCCCGGGAAGGGCTTTGGTAACAAAAAACAGTTTCTGATCTCGAAAGGATTGGAAATTTAAAATGTCAAATTAAAAATCTTAAATAAGATTATGGCTATCAAAAAAGACAATCGCCCCAGATCAAATTTTTCCAGGATCACAATCAGCCTGGCTTCTCCGGATGCCATTCTTGAAAGATCATATGGTGAAGTGTTGAAGCCTGAAACAATTAACTACCGCACTTACAAACCCGAAAGAGACGGTTTGTTCTGCGAAAGGATTTTTGGACCGGTTAAAGATTATGAATGTGCATGCGGTAAGTATAAGCGCATTCGATATAAGGGTATTGTTTGTGATCGTTGTGGTGTGGAAGTAACAGAGAAAAAAGTTCGTCGTGAACGCATGGGGCATATAAAGTTGGTAGTGCCGGTTGTGCATATCTGGTATTTTAAAAGCCTTCCCAATAAAATTGGTTACCTGCTTGGCATCAGTTCCAAGAAAATGGAAACAATTGTATACTATGAAAGATATGTGGTGATACAGGCTGGTGTACGTGAAGACCGCAACCTGAAAATGGGAGACTTGCTTACAGAAGAAGAATACCTTGAGATTCTGGAAAATCTCCCTAAAGATAATCAGTACCTGCCTGATGATGATCCGCAAAAGTTCATTGCTAAAATGGGAGCTGAAGCTATACAGGCAATGCTGGCGAGAATTGACCTTGACCAGTTGAGCTACGATCTTCGCAATGCTGCGGCAACTGAAACATCGCAACAACGCAAGGCCGATGCCCTGAAGCGCTTGAGTGTGGTAGAGTCATTCCGCGATGCCAACGGCAGAATTGAAAATCGTCCTGAGTGGATGGTTATGCAATATATTCCGGTAATTCCACCTGAATTACGTCCCCTGGTTCCTTTAGATGGTGGCAGGTTTGCATCATCAGACCTAAACGATCTTTATCGCCGTGTAATCATCCGCAACAACCGCTTAAAACGTTTGCTGGAGATTAAAGCTCCTGAGGTTATCTTACGTAACGAAAAACGTATGCTTCAGGAAGCTATTGACTCGCTCTTCGATAACTCACGTAAATCAAATGCAGTAAAAGCTGAAGGCGGACGTGCATTGAAATCGCTGAGTGATGTGCTCAAAGGAAAACAGGGACGTTTCCGTCAGAACCTGTTGGGTAAACGTGTTGACTATTCTGGTCGTTCTGTTATTGTGGTTGGCCCGGAATTGAAATTGCACGAATGTGGTTTGCCGAAAGATATGGCTGCTGAATTGTTTAAGCCATTCATCATTCGTAAACTGATTGAAAGAGGTATTGTAAAAACAGTGAAGAGTGCCAGAAAACTTGTTGACCGTAAAGAAGCTATAGTTTGGGACATTCTTGAAAATATTTTGAAAGGGCACCCGGTAATGTTAAACCGCGCCCCAACACTGCACCGTCTTTCTATCCAGGCTTTTCAGCCAAGATTGGTTGAAGGTAAAGCGATACAATTGCACCCGCTGGTATGTTCTGCGTTCAACGCCGACTTCGACGGTGACCAGATGGCGGTTCACGTGCCACTTAGCAGTGCTGCAATTCTTGAAGCGCAATTGCTGATGTTATCTTCACACAACATCCTCAATCCGCAAAATGGTACACCGATTACCCTGCCTTCGCAGGACATGGTATTGGGTCTGTACTATATTTCCAAAGGGAAAAAATCAACTGAAACTGAAAAGATCAGGGGTGAAGGCAAGAGTTTCTACAATGCTGAAGAAGTGATTATTGCTTATAATGAAGGCAAAGTAGATTTACATGCTCAAATTAAAGTGAAAGCCAATATCAGAAAGGATAATGGTGAACTGCAAAATAAACTGATTGACACTACGGTAGGACGTGTGATTTTCAATCAGTATGTACCTGAGGAAGTAGGATTTATTAATGCATTGCTTACCAAGAAATCGCTCAGGGAAATTATTGGTGATATCATTAAGATTACAAATGTTCCAAAGACAGCTAAATTTTTGGACGATATCAAACAGCTTGGTTTCCGTACGGCATTCCGCGGGGGTTTATCATTTAATATCAATGACCTGGTAATTCCTGAATTGAAGCAGGAACTGGTAGATTCTGCCTCTGAAGAAGTGAAGGAAGTGTGGGAAAACTATAATATGGGGTTGATCACCAACAATGAACGTTACAACCAGATCATTGATATATGGTCTCGTGTGGATACCCGCGTTACTGAAACACTCATCCGCGAAATGGCAACTGATAAGCAGGGCTTCAACTCTGTGTATATGATGCTTGACTCCGGTGCCCGTGGTAGTAAACAGCAGGTGAAGCAGCTGGCAGGTATCAGAGGACTGATGGCTAAACCACGTAAGAGTGGATCTACCGGATCTGAAATTATTGAAAACCCGATTCTCTCCAATTTTAAAGACGGATTGAATGTATTGGAATACTTCATTTCAACTCACGGTGCCCGTAAGGGTCTTGCTGATACCGCACTGAAAACTGCTGATGCCGGTTATCTAACCCGTCGTCTTGTTGACGTGGCCCAGGATGTGGTAATCAATGATGAAGATTGCGGAACATTGAGAGGTATTGCCATCAGTGCGCTTAAAGATAACGAGGATATCGTAGAACCTTTGTATGACAGAATTCTTGGTCGTACATCGGTACATGATGTATATGATCCGCAGACAGATAAATTAATTATCTCAGCCGGTGAACTTATTACAGAAGATATTGCACGTGCAATAGAAGATAGTGGTATTGAAACAGTTGAAATTCGTTCAGTGCTTACTTGTGAAAGTAAACGCGGTGTCTGCGTAAAATGCTATGGTCTCAACCTTGCTACAGGATATATTGCACAGAAAGGTGACGCAGTAGGTATTATTGCTGCCCAGTCAATAGGTGAGCCGGGAACGCAGTTGACACTACGTACCTTCCATGTGGGTGGTGTTGCCGGATCTGCAACCGTTGATTCTCAGCTTACAGCCAAATTTGATGGCACTGTTCAGTTTGATGGGCTTCGTACTGTAGCGTCTGAGAATACAAGCGGTGAAAAGAATCAGGTTGTAATTGGACGTACCGGGGAACTGCGTATAATTGATGTGAAAAATGACCGCCTGCTTATTACCAATAATATTCCTTATGGATCGGTTCTGATGGTTAAAGATGGTCAGAAGGTAACCAAAGGTGATGTAATATGTACCTGGGATCCGTTCAATAATGTTGTGATCTCTGAGCAGTCCGGTACTGTTAAATTTGAAAATATTGTAGAAGGCGTGACCTTCCGTGAAGAAGCTGACGAACAAACCGGACATCGTGAAAAAGTGGTGATTGAAACAAAAGACAAAAGCAAAATTCCAATGCTTGTTGTTGAGGGGAAAGAAATTAAAACGTATAACCTGCCGGTTGGTTCGCATATTGCAGTTGAAGAGGGTGAAGAGGTTCGTGCCGGTGAGGTAATGGTGAAAATTCCACGTGTACTCGGAAAGCTTAGAGATATTACCGGAGGTTTACCACGTGTAACTGAATTGTTTGAAGCACGTAATCCGGGTAACCCGGCTGTTGTTTCCGAAATAGATGGTGTTGTAACCTTTGGAGTAGTAAAGCGCGGTAACCGTGAAATTATTATTGAAGCAAAAGATGGTGTAGTAAAGAAATATCTTATTCCGCTCACCCGGCAGATCCTGGTTCAGGATGGCGACTTTGTAAGAGCAGGTACACCAATGTCCGATGGCCAGATTGCGCCTGCAGACATTTTAAGTATAAAAGGGCCTTATGCGGTGCAGGAATATGTGGTGAACGAAATTCAGGAAGTGTACAGGTTACAAGGGGTGCGAATCAACGATAAGCATATTGAAGTGATAGTAAGGCAGATGATGAAGAAAGTAGAGATTGTTGAACCTGGTGATACAAAATTCCTTGAAGAAGATCTTGAAGACAGGTTTGAGTTTATAGAGGAAAACGACTGGATCTTCGATAAGAAAGTTGTTACTGAACCGGGTGATTCAACTAAGATGCGTGCCGGACAAATTGTAAGTCTGCGTGAACTTAGAGAAGAAAACTCAATCCTTCGCCGCAATGATAAAAAGCTGGTTGAGTATCGGGATGCAAATACTGCTACATCAAAACCGGTATTGCTGGGTATAACTAAAGCATCTCTGGGAACACATAGCTGGATTTCAGCTGCATCCTTCCAGGAAACTACAAAAGTGTTGAGTTCTGCTGCCATCCAGGGTAAAGCAGATGATATGCTTGGATTAAAAGAGAATGTGATAACAGGACATCCAATACCGGCTGGTACAGGTCTTCGGGAGTTTGAGAGCATGATTGTAGGTAGCAAAGAAGAATATGAATTGTTGCAAACCGCCCGGGAAGCAATGAGTTTTGACGAAGAAGAATAAGCATTTTATATTGTTAAAGAGGAGTAGGGGTTAACACCTCTGCTCCTTTTTTTTAAATTGTATCCTGATCCTCTGAACGAACAGTATGTTTAAGAAAAAAAGAAGTATTTGAAACTTCGTTCAGTAATATCAAAAATTTTATTTCCGGATGAAATATATTTCTATAATATTAAGTGTTGCAGCTTTACTCCTTTCAGGAATTGTTTTTTTTCAGAGCCAATCCCGAAAAACAATTAAACCATCTGAGCACGCCCTGAGCGATTCTACACTTCGTCCCGCAACAAATCTGAAAGTAGCTTATGTAGATCTTGATTCCATTGATGCAAAATTTGAATTTTATAAAAGCAAGATGGCGGTATTTGAAAAGAAAAAAGAGGGCTTGGACAGACAGCTAAACGGAGCTTACCAGCAACTGGACAACAAGAGAATCGAATTTTTAAAGAAAGGAAATGCTATTACACAGGCAGAAGCGGATGCTTTCAAAAAGGAATACGATCAGCAATTGCAATACCTGGAAAATCAGAGAAGAAAGACCGAACAGGAAGTACAGCAGGAAGCAATGATTTTGCGTGATGATATTTTTAAAAAGATAAATGATTACCTGACCGGCTATAGCAAAGAACGCGGATATAGTTATATTTTTTCTTATTCCCGCAATGCAAATATTTTCCTTTACCAGGATCCGGCATTTGATATAACTGCAGAGGTGATTGACGGATTAAATGCAACCTACAAAAAGCCGGAAACTAAAAAGTAATAATTTCGGTGACCTGTGATTTCAGGTATTATTGCTTACATGTATAACACAAGACAATGAAAGATATCACTGCACTTTTTGAGTCTTTTAAAAATATCAGGGTTGGTATTGTTGGCGATGTAATGCTGGATTCATATATGTGGGGTAAAGTAGACAGGATATCACCTGAAGCGCCAGTACCTGTTGTTGCAGTTAATAAAAAGGAATATCGCATCGGTGGTGCAGGTAACGTGGCACTGAATATTTGTTCCCTCGGTGCCAAAGCTTCTGTCCTGTCCGTTACAGGAAGTGATGAAGATGGGCAATTGCTGAAAAAAATGTTTGAAAGCCAACACATTGATACCGGCTTTCTGCTTCAAAGCCCAAAGCGAATTACTACAAATAAAACGAGGATTATTTCGCGTAACCAACAGATGATGCGCCTTGACCATGAACTGACAACTGATCTTGGCTATGAAGACGAGAACAGGCTTATACTTGCAGTACAAAATTATATAGCACAGGAAAAGCCTGATGTAATTATCCTGGAAGATTATAATAAAGGTGTTTTAACGGAGCTTGTTATCAGCAAAATAGTTAATCTGTGTAAGCACAATAGTATATTAACTGCTGTAGATCCTAAGCGAAAGAATTTTTTCTCCTATAAAGGAGTAGATATCTTTAAGCCAAACCTGAAAGAAGTTACAGACGGATTGAATATTTTATTTTCCGAGGCAGATGAAAAATTGCTTACCGAAATTCATGCTGCACTTCATCAAAAACTACAACATAATATATCTTTCATCACCTTATCAGAGAAAGGTGTTTTTTATCAGCAACAACATAATGCTGCCATCATTCCCTCGCACATAAGAAATATTGCGGATGTAAGCGGCGCAGGTGACACTGTAATTGCCGTAGCTTCTCTGGTTTATGCAGCCACTAAGGATGTAAAACTAATGGCAGAAATTGCGAATATTGCCGGTGGGCTTGTCTGTGAAGAAGTGGGCACAGCTGCAATAAATAAAGATAAGCTGCTTAAAGAATGTAAAGCGTTGCTTACATAATCTCCCTTTCTTAATTGCTTCTGATATAAAATTAATGCCGGGTCACCCGGTTGTCATCCTGTACTATCCTGCTTTATAAGTAGCAACAGAGGATGCAGGCATAATGCATAGATCAATGTTCAAAATAAAATTTTTACCCACCCTAAATCTGAAGCAAATATTTTTATTATATTTCCACAATGTTTCATGAAAAACTGAATCTTTTAACCATCTAAACTAAAATTAATGAACGAAAACGTTAACAAGTCGGTCCTGTTTAACGGTAGTTGTTTCGCCCTGATCACGACTGCTTTCACCTTCTCAATAAGAGCTGGAATACTGCAACAGGTAGGAGAAAGTTTTGGACTTTCCGCCGAACAATTGGGATTTATCAACTTAATGTTCTTTTTAGGTTTCCCAATTTCTATGATACTTGGGGGATTACTTTATTATAAAATCGGTCCCAAGCTAATTATGCAGATTGCTTTTGTAATGCACACGATTGGTATACTGACTACGATATTTGCAAGCAGCTACGCAATCCTGTTAATTTCTACTTTATTTATTGGCTTTGGAAACGGTTGTACAGAAGCAGCTTGTAATCCTATGATAGCCGATATGTATTCAGGTGATAAAATGAGCAAGATGCTTAACAGGTTCCACATGTGGTTTCCTGGAGGTATTGTAATAGGCAGCCTGATCTCCAAATTTATGACTGACAACAATATGGGCTGGCAGGCGCAAATGTGGGTTACCATGATACCGACAATTATATATGCAATATTGTTTTTTGGGAAAACATTTCCTCAGCCTAAAGTGCAGGGCTCAACATCTCTGGCTGAGAACCTGAAAGCAATGGCTACACCCACTTATATTTTCCTTTTTGTATGCATGTCGCTTACTGCCATTTCAGAATTTGGACCCCAACAATGGGTAGGATTTATTTTGAGTAAAAGCGGTGCAAGTCCTATGCTTATTCTTGCATTAGTTACCGGGTTAATGGCTGTAGGAAGGTTTTTTGGCGGACCGGTTACACATACACTGGGTCAAACAGGAGTATTATTGATGGGAGCAATTTTTGCCGCCATTGGTATCTATCTGTTTAGCACGGTTACTGGTACTATGGCATATGTGGCGGCAATATTTTTTGCTATTGGTGTTTGCTTTTTTTGGCCTACCATGGTGGGGGCTGTGGCGCAACGTGTACCTTTAAGTGGGGCGCTTGGTATGTCAATTATAGGTGGTGTAGGTATGTTTTCCACTGCAATTTGGCAACCCATAATTGGCAACTGGATTGACAATGATAAAGCTGCTATAGCAGCAACCGGATTAACTGGTGATCAGTTGGATCTTGTTGCAGGACAGGCTACTCTTGCAAAGATGGTGGCATTCCCAGGCATATTAATTGTTTTGTTTATTATTTTCTTCTTCTGGCAGAAAAAAGTAAGACCAGCCGGTACACCCGTAGCGGCACACTAATAATAAAATACAGATTGTTATATTTAAGAGGTTGCCTGGGAAGGCAGCCTCTTTTGCTGTGGATCATTGTATACGAAACAATTACTTGTGCTTCCGCTTACGTTATACAAGATACATGCAGAAGCTGATACGCAATCAGTTCAACAATTTGAACTTATTGCTGATGGCACTGGTATTTACTGGCCTAAGTTGGATGAAGATTTAAGTTTAAAAGGTTTTCTTAAAGAAGTATTGCATCAATTAGTAACAGAGAAGCAAGTAATTATTACCTGAGTTTCCATTTTCGTAATTGCTGCAAAAAAGCTCTCATGTCTTTTGGTAGCGGGGATTCAATAATATGCTGTTGTTTATGCTGATCGGTGAATACCAGTTTTTCTGCATGCAGTGCCAACCGGTTGAATAATGGTTTTTCTTCTTCCTCTTTTTTGGAGAGATTGAATTTTCTTTTAATGGCAGACAACATCACAGGCTCTCCATTTCCGTATACCGGGTCACATACAATAGGATGCTGAATATGTTTTGTGTGTACACGTATTTGGTGAGTCCTGCCGGTATGAATTCGGAACTGCAACAAAGTATAATTACCAAACGATTCAATTAAGTGGTAGTCGGTAAGTGCGTGCTTACCTTTTTTATTGACAACCATTACGCCTTTTTTTACAGGATGTTCCATTATCGCCGCATCTATAGTTCCGGTTTCCTGTGGCGGTAAACCATGTACCATACCGGTGTAATATTTTTCAACCTCCCTGTTTTCAAATAATCCCGACAGGAATTTGTGGGTCTCTGAGTTTTTTGCAAATACAATGATACCGCTGGTGTCTTTATCAAGACGATGCACAGTATATATCTCACCATACCTGTTTTTGAGGATTGTTTTCAGCGAGATTTCATCTCCCTCTCTATCTGGTACCGACAATAAACCGGAAGGTTTATCTATTGCAATAAAATCGTCGTTCTCTTCGAGGGTTTCAATTTTCAATTTATGCACAGTCTCAGGAAGATTTTTTGTTACCAAAAGAAGTATTCAGATGCCTGAGCAAGCGTATTTCCTTTTCTGTCAGATAACGCCATTTGCCGCGATCAACGTTTTTCTTTGTGAAAATACCATACATCACCCGGTCTAGGTTTTTTACTTTAAATCCCATCTGTTCGAAAATACGCCTTACAATACGGTTACGCCCACTGTGAATTTCAATCCCTATTACTGTTTTATCTTTTGTATCAGCAAAAGCTACAGCATCGGGTTGAATAAAACCGTCTTCAAGGGTGAGGCCTGAAGCAATGGTATCTAATTCCTGTTTGGTTACGGGCTTATCTACCCGCACTTCGTATATTTTCTTTACTTCGTATTTGGGATGAGTTAGTCGTTGAGCCAGTTCACCGTCATTGGTAAGCAATATTACTCCGGTGGTATTTCTGTCGAGTCTGCCAACGGGGAAGACTCTTTCATCAGTAGCTGTCTTAATTAAGTCCATTACGGTTTTTCTCCCTTCAGGATCATCTGTTGTGGTAATATAATCTTTGGGTTTATTCAGCAGTATATATACCAGGTTTTTTTGGAGTGATATTTTTTTACCATTGACTTTCACAACATCTTCCCGGGTAACTCTAAAAGGCGGTTCTGTAATAAGTTTACCATTAACTGTCACTTTACCAGCTTTTATAAGATCAGCGGCTTCTCTTCTTCCGCATACGCCACTCCAGGAGATGTATTTGTTCAGCGGCATCACATCCTCATTGGTTTGAGATTTGAGATTTGAGATTTGAGATTGACGGGATGCGCCCCCCGACTGCTGACTGCTGACCGCTGATCGCTGACTGCTAACTGCTGACCGCTGACTGCTGACTGCTGATCGCTGACTGCTGACCTCTGACCGCTTTTCCCGCGCAAGTCGTTTCTGTTCTTCGAACCATGCATTTTTTTCAGCACGGGCTACTCTTTTTTCCTGGCGGATACGTTCCTTTTTCTTTGCACCGGTTTCGGCCTTATTGATAAATTTTTCGAAAGGTTTTTTGCTCATGGTATTTGCTGTTTTACAACAGTAATATTTTTTTTAATAGTTTAATGTGCAGTATCCTTATTAGCCAATTGCCCGCAGGCTGCATCTATATCTTTCCCCCTGCTTCGGCGTAACCTTGCATTTACCCGGTGCTTTTCAAGGTATTCCATAAATTTTTCTGTAGTAGCTTCATCAGGTTTTGAAAAACTTGCCAGTTCAATAGGATTGTACTCAATGATATTTACCAGATCTGCAGGAATCCTGCGAAACAATTTTACCAGTTCATCAGCATCTTTTAAAGAGTCGTTGAAATCTTTGAAAAGAATGTATTCAAGAGTAATTTCATTATGTGTTTTCTGGTAAAAATGATTTAGTGCATCTACAAGTGATTTAATATCATTGGTATCATTAATCGGCATGATCTCATGTCGTTTGCTGTCGTTTGCGGCATGCAATGAGAGCGCCAGTTTAAATTTTACTTCATCATCACCAAGCTGCCTGATCATTTTTGATACACCTGCTGTAGATACGGTAATGCGCTTCGGGCTCATTCCCAATCCTTCCGGAGATGTAATTTTTTCGATTGCCTTTAAAACGTTTTTGTAATTCAGCAGGGGTTCACCCATACCCATAAACACTATATTGCTGAGTTTTTGCTGATAAGTATTTTCAGCCTGTTGCAAAAGGTGAACTACTTCATCATATATTTCATCAAAATTCAGATTACGCTTTCTATCCATATAGCCGGTTGCACAAAATTTGCAGCTCAGGCTGCAACCGATTTGTGAAGACACACAGGCTGTCTGTCTGGATTCGGCTGGAATTAAGACTCCTTCCACAAGATGTCCTTCATGTGTTTTAAAACGGCTTTTGATGGTACCGTCAGCAGAATACTGAGAGGTATCAATTGTAAGTGGAAGCAGATCGAAATCCGCACTGAGTTTTATTCTCAACTCTTTGCTTAAGTTGGTCATGGCATTGAAGTCGTGGGCATGCTTTTGCCATAACCATTCGTATACCTGACTGGCCCTGAACTTCTTATCCCCTGATTTTTCGAAATAGTCCTGTAATTCGGACAGGCTTAAGTGCCGGATATTTCTTTTTTTTGTTTCCTGCATTGTCTGCAAAGATATGCAAAGCATGGTGGTCAAACGAAAACTCCGTATGACTAAGCATTTACAGCGGGGTTGGCATCTTCCCTCAGGTGCCTGAATACAAACCAGGCATTAATTATTATTGATACCATAAAATAACCGATAAGCAAATTATTCAGCCATTGCTTATCAAGACCAAACCAGTTTCCCCTATAAAGAACGATACCAATTCCTAATGCTCCTTTCAATATTTCCCAAACAAGTGAATAAGGATTTCTGTCGGCAAGTTCCATAAAAGCATATACATATAAGAATACGAATCCACCATATACAAACATATCCGGGCTGCCAATAGATGCAATATTGCCAAAGAAATAAGAAATGAAAAAAAGTAAGAATGTCAATTGTAATACAATCCAGGTTTTTAGTTCAACAGACGCTGCCGGGCTATATTTTTCGAAATGATAAACGTCTTCAATTTTCTTCACGGGGTATTTTTCTTCAACATCAGCAGGTCGCCAGCCTGTCGGCATCAGCCATATTCTCCATTTATCTTTATAGTTTTTGGTTCTCCATGCATCTTTAATTAACAACCACAGATGTTGAAAATTAATACGAATAGGGTTCCAGGTAGCAGCAGGCCTTGTAATGCCGTATACAGGTTTTACTGTATCCAGTTCTGCCTGGAAACTGCCAAACCATTTATCCCAAAAGATAAAAATCTGACCATAATTTTTATCAAGATATTCTTTGTTAATAGCGTGATGCACCCTGTGATGTGAGGGAGTAACGATTATTTTTTCAAGTATCCCCATTTTATTGATATGCTGCGTATGATACCAGAACTGGGCAAAGAGATGGAGTGGAGCCACGATGGCAATTACTTTTTCAGGGACTCCAAGCAATGCCGCAGGTAAAAGAAGAACCACAAATATTTTTACAATTCCTGAAATACTTTGACGGAGAGCACAGGCAAGGTTAAATTCTTCACTACTATGATGAATAATATGATTGTTCCAGAAAAAATTATACTCATGGGCAAAACGATGCGTCCAGTAACCGGCAAAGTCCAATGTAATAAAAGCAATGAGGTAAGTAAAAAAGCCATGTTGTATATGAACAACGGCGAGATGTTTAACCATCCACCCGTAAGACAGAATAGCAATACTGAGTCCAAGCACGTCTTTGGTAACATTGGTAACGCCGCTTGCTAAGCTGCTTACCATATCTATTGTTCTAACCGTATCTCTGCCTTTTACCCATCCGTACCATTTTTCAAAAAGTACAAGCACAAGAAATACAGGCATCGCAATCAGCAATATTCTACCGTATGTTTCCATCTCAATGGGTATCTTATTTAAAGATACAAAATCATTCAGCACAAATGCAGGGGCAGTTTACTGAATAAATACCGGCACTACATATTCCTCCGGTATTGCCCGCCTACTTCGTAGAGGGCATGAGTGATTTGACCGAGCGAGCAATACTTCACCGTCTCCATAAGTTCCGAGAAAATATTCCGGTTAGCTTTAACTGTTTCTTTCAGTCTTTGTAATGCTTCACAGGACCTAGCTTCGTTTCTTTTATGAAACTTTAAAAGATTATCGATCTGTTGTTTTTTTTCTTCTGCAGTACTTCTTATTACTTCTCCGGGTAGAATGGTTGGACTCCCCTTTTTATTTAAGAAAGTATTTACGCCTACTATCGGAAGTTCACCGTTATGTTTTAAATGTTCGTAATAAAGACTTTCTTCCTGTATTTTATTTCGCTGGTACATTCTTTCCATTGCACCCGTAACACCGCCCCGTTCATTAAGGCGCTCAAACTCCATCATTACCGCTTCTTCTACAAGGTCAGTTAGGGTTTCTACTGCAAAACTTCCCTGTATAAAGTTTTCAGTTTTTGCAGTCCCCAGTTCGCGGTTAATAATAAGCTGTATTGCCATTGCCCTTCTAACGCTTTCTTCAGTAGGTGTTGTGATAGCTTCATCGTAAGCATTAGTGTGAAGTGAATTGCAGTTATCATAAATGGCATATAGCGCCTGCAGTGTAGTACGTATATCATTAAAATCTATTTCCTGGGCATGGAGACTCCTGCCGCTGGTTTGAATGTGGTACTTTAGTTTTTGAGAGCGCTCGTTGCCTTTATATTTATATTTTATGGTCTTTGCCCAAATTCTCCTTGCCACCCTTCCTATAACACTATATTCGGGATCAATACCATTGCTGAAGAAAAAAGAGAGGTTGGGTGCAAAATCATCAATATGCATACCACGGCTTAAGTAATACTCTACGTATGTGAACCCATTGGCAAGTGTGAATGCAAGTTGTGTAACGGGATTAGCCCCTGCTTCTGCAATATGATAACCGCTGATGCTTACGCTGTAAAAATTTCTGATCTCTTTTTCAATAAAATATTCCTGCACATCACCCATCAGCTTCAATGCAAATTCTGTTGAGAAAATACAGGTATTTTGCGCCTGGTCTTCCTTCAGAATATCTGCTTGCACTGTACCTCTTACCTGCCGGAGGGCTTTTGTTTTGATTGCTTCATATACCTCTTGCGAAACTACTTCATCGCCGGATAATCCCAGCAGTTGCAACCCCAGACCATTATTTCCATCAGGCAACCTTGCACCATATTGTGGTTGAGGTTGTTCCTGAAACTTATGGCGTTTTATATCCTCAAGCTTTGCCTGATAATTGTTTTCGGTTATCCACTTTTCGCAGAGCTGGTCAATAGCAGCATTCATAAAAAAAGCAAGGATGACCGGTGCCGGTCCATTGATAGTCATGCTCACGGATGTAACAGGACTGCACAGGTCGAAGCCGCTATACAATTTCTTGGCATCGTCCACAGTAGCGATACTAACACCTGCATTTCCGATTTTACCATATATATCAGGGCGATGGTCAGGGTTTTCCCCATAAAGGGTAACACTGTCGAAAGCAGTTGACAACCGTTTGGCGGGTTCATCCCTGGAAACATAGTGAAAACGTTTATTGGTTCTTTCCGGTCCGCCTTCCCCGGCAAACATTCTTGTAGGATCTTCTTCTGTTCTTTTTAATTCAAAAACACCGGCAGTATAGGGAAATGCACCTGGTACATTTTCCTGTAACTGCCATTTCAAAATGTCGCCCCAATCTTTATATTCCGGCAAAACAATTTTGGGAATTTTGATACCACTTAATGAAACTGTAGATAATGGCTGTTTAATTGTTTTATTACGCACATGGTACTCGAGGTTATCAGCACTATATTTTTGTTTAATGTTACCCCAGTTTTCAATTAACTTTTCACATTCTATATCCAGTTGTTTCTTTAATTGTTGATATTTTTCATCGAGTTGTGCAGGAATATCATCCAGCAATTCCATCGTTCCTTTTAGCTGATATAACTTTGTAGCAATATTACATTGTTCATTCACCCATTGACTATATTCCCGGATGCTTTCATTTATTTCACCAAGGTATCGTATTCTTTTAGGTGGTATCACTGCAATGTAACCAGCTTCCGATTTTGAATCAGACGGAGACAGATAGTTTACTTCAATTTTTTGCATTAATAAACTGAAGAGCCTATCTATTCCCGGGTCGTTGAACTTGTTGGCGCAGGCGCCTACTACAGGTAAGTTTTCGTCTTTTTCTGAAAACAGGAGATGATTTCTTTTATATTGTTTTTTTACATCTGCCAGTGCATCCCATGCTCCTGGTTTATCAAACTTGTTGATCACAATGATATCTGCATAATCGAGCATATTGATTTTTTCCAATTGCGATGCCGCACCATATTCGGGAGTCATTACATATATGCTTTTGTCACAATAATCAACGATGCTAACATCACTCTGTCCAACTCCTGCAGTTTCCAGTATTATACAATCGTATCCTGACTGTTTGCAAATGGCAATTGCTTCTTTTGCTGACCTGCTCAATGCAATATTATCTTCCCTTGTGGCAAGCGACCGCATGTAAACCCGGGGATGGGACACAGTATTCATCCTGATGCGATCTCCCAATAAAGCGCCACCGGTTTTTCTTTTGCTGGGGTCAACGGATATGATGGCAATAGTTTTATCCCGAAAGTTGTGGAGAAACCGCCTCACTATTTCGTCAGTCACAGAAGATTTACCTGCGCCACCGGTGCCTGTAATGCCGATCACCGGAACTGATGCAGCTGGCTGTTTATTTGTAAGTGGCAATAAAGCATCATAAGGCATGTTATTTTCCGCAAGAGTTATAGCCCTTGCTATTCTCCTGATATCAAAGGTTTCACCAAGTGGTGGTGTTTTCCACTTTGTGTAATCGGGGCAATGGTATTGTTGAATATCTTTTTGTATTCTAACCAAAACATCTGCTATCATTCCCTCCAGTCCCATTTCCCTTCCATCATCTGGACTATAGATTTTAGCAATGCCATAGTCTTCCAGAATTTTTACTTCTCCAGGTAATATTGTCCCACCGCCACCGCCGAATATTTTTATATACCCGCCACCGCTCTCATCCAGCAGATCTTTGATATACTTAAAGAATTCTATATGGCCGCCCTGGTAGCTCGTAATGGCAATGGCAGCAGCATCTTCTTCTAAAGCACATTCAACAATTTCCTTTGCAGAACGATTATGACCTATATGAATAACTTCAGCACCCTTGCTTTGAAATATCCGCCGCATAATATTGATAGCCACATCATGCCCGTCAAACAGGCTGGCAGCAGTAACAATCCTTATTTTTAATATTGATTGATTCATGGCAATCGATAGTATAAAGTTAGGTAAAAACTAATGGCTGTTAGCTCTATGGTTATTCCCTACGATTTTGAAAACAGGAAGTTATTTCTTCCTGATTCTATCATTTACAAAAATCGTTTGGCACAGATAAAAAATGGAAGTAGCTTAGTCCGCACAAAAAGGATATAGTATGAAATTAATCAGATTCGGCAAAGCAGGAAAAGAAAAACCTGGTATTGAACTTGAAGGAGGAAAACGCATTGATGTTTCTTCGTTCGGGGAAGATTATACAGAACAGTTTTTTGAAACAGGAGGAATTGCGAGGTTAAAAGATTGGTTAGCTGCAAATGCAAATGCCTGTCCTGCCGTAAGTAATGAAGAGCGGCTTGGGGCGCCACTCTGCCGGCCATCTAAATTGATCTGTATAGGACTGAACTACTCAGACCATGCAGCTGAAAGTAATATGCAATTACCCGTAGAGCCTATTATTTTCTTTAAGGCTACAACAGCCATCATAGGGCCAAACGATAATGTAATGATTCCTAAAGGCAGTACAAAAACCGATTGGGAAGTGGAACTGGCAGTTGTTATTGGCAAAACAGCTTCTTATGTGGAAGAGAAAGATGCTAATGATTTTATTGCAGGTTATATATTGCATAATGATTATAGTGAGCGGGCCTTTCAACTGGAAAGAGCTGGTCAATGGGTAAAAGGTAAAAGCTGTGATACGTTTGCGCCACTTGGTCCCTGGCTGGTTACCAAAGATGAAATTAAGGATGTGAACAATCTTCGGTTATGGCTCACTGTTAATGGCAAAACTTACCAGGACGGAAACAGCAAGAATCTAATCTTTAAAATACCTTACCTGGTATCGTATCTTAGTCAATTTATGACACTCCTTCCCGGTGATATTATAACCACGGGTACACCTGCAGGTGTTGGACTGGGGCAAAAACCACAAGCAATTTATCTGAAACCGGGAGATATAGTAGAACTTGGTATAGATGGTTTGGGACAATCCCGTCAGCAACTGGTGGCCTGGAGCAGGTGATCAAAACGGAACTGCAAAATTAAAAAAATATAGTCAAATCAACTTTTACCCATGACCAGATATTGCCTTGCCTGCGATCTTAAAGATGACCCTTCGATAATAGCAGAGTACAAAAAAATTCATCAGAATGTTTGGCCGGAAATCCTGCAACAGATCAGAGCTGATGGTATTACAGTAATGGACATATACCTTACAGGTAACAGGATGTTCATGATTATGGAAGTAAAAGACGGGTTCTCTTTCGAAAAGAAGGCAGCATCTGATACCGGCGACCCTAAAGTGCAGGAATGGGAAAACTTTATGTGGACTTTTCAGCAGGCACTTCCCTGGGCAAAGCCTGGCGAAAAATGGGTGCTTATGGAGAAGATATTTGAATTGAAATAAATTGTCATTATGAAACGCTTACTGGTATTCCTGTCCCTTGTTATCATTCTTGCCATTATCTCTGCCTTTAGAATGATGCAAAAGAAAAAAGTTATTTTCTTTGGTGATTCTATAACACAGGCAGGAGTGGCGCCACATGGTTATATAACACTGCTTCAGCAAATGCTTACAAAAGATGGTAAGGATAATGCTTTTGATCTTATCGGTGCCGGAGTAGGAGGAAATAAAGTATATGACCTCTACTTTCGACTTGAGGATGATGTGTTATCTAAAAAGCCGGATATTGTTTTTATGTATGTTGGGATTAATGATGTATGGCATAAACGGAGCATGGGTACCGGCACAGATCCTGATAAGTTTGAACGGTTTTATAATAAGATCATTGATAAATTGCAGGCTGCAGGTGCTAAAGTAATCATTTGCACTCCTACTGTAATCGGCGAAAAGAAAAACTTTGTGAATGAACTGGATGGCGATCTGAACAAATATGCGGCAATCATTCGGGAAATAGCAAAAAATAAAAATACCGGCTTGATTGATTTGCATAAAGCTATCGTCGAATATATAAATGATCATAATCCTGAAGATAAAAGTAAGGGCGTGCTCACTACCGATGGTGTTCACATGAATGATTCAGGAAATGAATTTCTGGCAAAACAGTTTTATCCTTATTTGAAATAGTGAGTTACAAAGTGGTAAGTGAGTAAAGAACAGCTAAAATATGAATACACCAGTTGTAAGATTTGAGGATTTGATTCAAGAAGTAAGAAAGACTCTGTAAGATTTTGAACATTTCTCGTAACACATGTAATGAAGTAAAATCTATGTGTTATTGGGCTGTACGTTTAAATTATATTAGAAAAACAACTAAAAACATAAACAAAATTTATCATTCACTGCTTACCACTAATCACTAATCACTATTCACTTACCACTTACCACTATATGACAATAGACACACATGTACATTTCTGGAAATACAACAGGCAGCGGGATGCATGGATGGAGGGAATGAAAGTACTGCAAAAAGATTATGTGCCGGAAAATATAGCTTCAACATTAAAGCGTAACGGTGTTGATGGCTGCGTTGCCGTGCAGGCCGATCAGGCAGAAGTAGAGACAAGATTCCTTGTGGAATTATCAAAAACACATTCTTTTATTAAGGGAGTTGTAGGATGGATTGATCTTCGGGCAAATGATCTTAATGATCGTTTAGAACATTTTAAGCAATATGATATCATTAAAGGATACAGACATATTGTGCAGAGCGAACCGGATGATTTTTTATTAAGAAAAGATTTTCAGGAAGGTGTGGCTGCCCTTAAACCCTACAACTATACGTATGATATTTTACTTTATCATCGTCAGTTAAAAGCGGCAGCTACATTTGTCAACTTGTTTCCTGATCAAAAGCTTGTCATTGACCATTGCGCCAAACCTGATATAAAGAACAGGGAAATTGCAGAATGGAGCAAATGGATGAGGGAAATTGCGCAGCAACCAAATGTGTTCTGTAAGCTGAGCGGACTGTTTACTGAAGCTGCATGGAAGGAATGGAGTCCGGCAGATTTTTATCCGTATCTTGACGTAGTGTTTGATGCATTTGGTACCGACCGGCTGATGTTTGGCAGCGATTGGCCGGTGATCCTGGTTTCCGGGTCGTATGTACAGTGGAAAAGCCTTTTGGAAAAGTATATGGAAAACTATTCAGAAGAAGACCGGGAGAAGGTGTTTGGTGCAAATGCTATAGCTTTCTACGGACTTTGATTTAAATAATGTTGAGAAAATATTGAAATCAAATAAATCAAAAACATGAATCTGAATCTTTCAAACAAAGTATTTATTGTAACAGGTGGAGCGAAAGGAATAGGCGCTGCCATAAGCAAAACGATTGCTGCAGAAGGCGGCATCGTAGTAGTAGTGGGAAGAGGGAAGGATGATAATATTAAGATAGTGGATGAAATTGTAAAATCAGGAGGCAAGGCAAGCTATGTTACTGCCGAGTTGGGAACTGCCGCTGCTTGCAGGGAGGTGATTGATTTTACTGCGGAAAAATATGGACAGATTGACGGACTTGTAAACAATGCAGGTATTAATGATGGTGTTGGACTGGAAAAGGGGTCACCTGAAAAATTCTTTGAATCATTGCACAAAAATCTGAGCCATTATTATAACCTTGCCCACTATGCTTTGCCCTTCCTTAAAAAGTCGAAAGGTAATATTGTAAATATAGGATCAAAAGTTGCAATTACCGGGCAGGGGAATACATCAGGATATGCTGCTTCAAAAGGAGCTATAAATGCATTAACCAGGGAATGGGCTGTGGAACTGTTGCCCTATTCTATCAGGGTGAATACCGTTCTTCCAGCTGAAGTGTGGACACCTCTGTATGAAAACTGGATTAACAGTCTGCCTAATCCAAAAGAAAAACTGGAACAGATTGTTGCTAAAATTCCCTTTGAAAAAAGAATGACTACTGCAGAAGAAATTGCAGACACCACTGTGTTTTTGCTTAGCAGCAGGTCAAGCCATACTACAGGTCAAATATTATTAGTGGATGGTGGCTATACTCACCTCGACAGGTCATTATAAATTATTTTATCAAATTCATAAACCGATTGCATGGCCATCACTTCAACCAGTACTGCTAAAGCAGCACCCGGCGACGGCAAAGGGTATCTCTTCCCGCTAATTTTAGTAACAAGCCTTTTTCTTCTCTGGGGACTGGCTTATGGTTTGCTGGATGTGCTGAATAAACATTTCCAGGAGGCTTTGAATGTAACAAAAGCGAGGTCTACGTTATTACAGGCAGCCTATTTCGGAGCTTATTTTCTAATTGCATTGCCTGCCGGTATTTTTATGAATAAATACGGCTATAAGAAAGGTATATTACTTGGGCTTCTGTTATATGCTGCCGGGGCCTTTTTGTTTTATCCTTCGGCCCAAATGATGAGCTTTAATTTCTTTTTGCTTGCAGTATTTATTTTGGCTTCGGGGTTAACCTGTCTTGAAACCGCAGCTAATCCTTATGTAACCGTTTTGGGTAAACCGGAAACCTCAGAGTTTCGCCTGAACCTTTCACAATGTTTTAATGGTGTTGGATCTTTTATCGGTCCAATCATAGCTGCTAATGTTTTTTTTAATGAAAGCAGTAATGAAAGCAGCAACAACCTGGATTCGGTAAAGATGGTTTATATCATCATCGCTATTGTTGTTTTATTTGTAGCCTTTTTATTTTGGCGAACCTATCTGCCGGAAATAAAAGAAAGCGAAATGGTGTCGAGCAAAGTACAGGATACCAAACCACTGTTTCAGCATAGTCATTTCGTGTATGGCGTTATTGCCCAGTTTTTTTATGTTGCCGCACAGGTAGGTATAGCGGCATTGTTCATTAACTATTGTACCGAGACAAAACATGAAATTGATAATGCCAGGGCGGCATACCTGCTTTCTATAAGTCTTTTGTTGTTTACCATAGGAAGGTTTGTTGGTACGGCACTGATGAGAAAGATAGCACCGAATACCTTGTTGATGATTTTTGCACTGATCAATATTCTGCTTTCTGCAATTGTAGTTTTTGGAAAAGACTGGCTTTCGGTATATTCATTGATGGCGATTTTCTTTTTCGAGAGTATCATGTTCCCCACCATTTTCGCATTGAGTGTAAAAGATCTGGGACATCATACCAAGAAGGGTTCTTCTTTTCAAATCATGTCAATTGTTGGTGGCGCCCTGATGCCATATGTAATGGGGCTTCTTTCGGAGAAAACTACTGCACAGGCATATATTGTTCCATTATTTTGCTTTGTAGTAGTAGCATGGTATGGATGGAAGGGATATAAGATAAAGGCATAGTACTTTGAAAAATCTATAATAGATCTTGGTTTCAAAGTTATACAGGAACCATTCAGTGTTGTTGGTTCCTGTTAACTCTTCTGACTATTACTATTCCCTTTGCCTTTATCTCCTCTGAAATTTGGTCTGTTGCTATTTCCACCCCCGCTACGTTGGTTATTGGTTTTGGGTCCACGTTGTTGTTGCTGGGGTTGATTTTTTTGTTCGCGTTGGTCTTTGCGTTCCCGGTCTTTAAATTTCTTTTTCCTGTCGTTTTTCTCAAGACTTCTTAAGCTGATTTGTCCCACAACGTCTACAAATTCTGGCTCCGCTTCTTTGATCTTCGAGCCAACAATTTCTTCAGTTTCCAATGTGTCAGGCTTTACACCTTTAGCATTCATAGATTTAATACTGCGAACTGTGGCTATAGAAAGTGGATATTGTTTATTGCTTTCGGGAAGTGTGTACCACATCAGGTTGCGGAAAATATCCTTTTTTATTAATAGTGCATTTCCTTTTGCGGTTTCCAGGATATCTGCATTTTCAGGAAATCCCTGTAAAGCATCGAGATAAGTATCCAGTTCGTAGTTGAGGCAGCATTTGAGCCTGCCACATTGCCCACTCAGTTTTGTTTGATTGATGCTCAAATTTTGATAACGGGCGGCAACAGTGGTAACGCTTTTAAAGCTGGTAAGCCAGGTACTGCAGCAAAGTTCTCTGCCACAACTGCCGATTCCCCCTACTTTAGCGGCTTCTTGTCTTGCCCCGATTTGCTTCATTTCTACTTTTACCCTGAAATCGGAAGCAAAGGCTTTAATCAGTTCACGAAAATCTACCCTTCCGTCGGCAGTATAGTAAAATGTAGCTTTTCTTCCGTCTGCCTGAAACTCCACTTCGCAAAGTTTCATTTCAAGCTTCATTTGCCGGGCAATTGATCTGGCCCTGATAAGTGCCTGAGGCTCCCTTGCTTTGTTTTGCTTCAGGGTTTCAATATCACGATCGCCGGATTTGCGCAAGACTTTTTTTATATCCGGGTTAAACTCATCCACTCCCTTCTTTTTCAGTTGCAGGCGCACAAGTTCACCTGTGAGACTGACTTCTCCCACATCAAATCCACTTACACCTTCAACTGTGATAAGCTCACCTTTTTCAAATAAATGGACAGTTCCATTCCTGAAAAAATCTTTCCTGCTCCCATTGTTGAATGAAACTTCAATAATACGGCAGGCACTCTCCGCGTCAGAAATAGGAAGGTTGGTAAGCCAATCGTGTACATTCATGCGGTTGCAACTACCGGATGTGCATCCGCCGTTGCTTTTACAGCCATTAGGTTTGCCCCCGGCTTCTGTACCGCAGCCACTGCAACTCATATATGAGAATTACATTTGATAGTTAATAATGGTCCTGAAGGAGAAGCCAATTGTTATTAGTAGTGTAAAAGCACACTATTATCCTGCTGAAAATACCTGGAATAGAACACAGGTAGGCTATCTATAAAGCTGATCTCCCTAAATGAAGGGGCAGCCGAAATCAGAATAATCTATATTGAAACAGAAATGCTTTTCTTCAATACTTTCCCAACACCTCAAAAAAACAATAACAATATATATGGAATCCTTTTCAGGACAATTGCTCTCAAAAATAATGAAATGTTACCAAATTTATGCTAAAACTTCCTGTAATACGGTAAGCGATTTCATTGAACCGAAGTCATGTATATGCAGACTATAAAATTGTATAAGTGTTTCCAGGGTTTCCCTTCTCTCAAATTTATTCAAAACTAAATCATGGAGTTCAACAGGCTGCATGATTTTTAATAAATGCGCTATGATAGCTGCCACCCGTGGAGATGTATAATATGGGTGCAGGGGAGCATTTTGTGTGAATGAGCCTTCCTGTAAGTCCAGCAAGTCGGTAGACCGGACATGATTGTCCTGAATTTTTGCCCCAAAAAACGAAGTGAGATGTATAGCAAAATACAGCGGGAGATTAGCCACTGTTTTTTCGTCTGATTTGTCAAGTGTTATATAAGTATCTTCTATAAACTCATATAATTCCGGATTGGCTTCCGGCTGGCGCAATGTTTTTTGTAACAATTCAGTAATAAACAGGGCAACGGCATTTTTATAAACATTAAAAAAAACCCGGGTATACAAATAATGCCATTTGGCTTCTTTAATACGTTGAAGATTTTTAAGATCATTATGATAAACTTCCATTTCAAGAATGGATGCCGGTTGAAGATGGTTGGCTTTGAAATTCGCTTTTTTGCCGGTTCTTACACCGTTAACTATATATGACTGTAATCCGAATGATTGGGTATAACAGGATACGATTACGGAGGTTTCTCCATAAGGAACAGTTCGTAACACAATACCTTTTGTGGAAAATACCATAACAATTATAATGCCTTGAAGGGCATACCTGGATTAAGCAACTTTTAAAAGGCTCATCTTGCTATTGCTGAATTTATGCTGGGCATAGTCAAGCGTCAGGTTAAATTCTTTTGCACCTGAGGATGGCATTTCAAACATTGCGTCGGTAAGAATATTTTCGCAAATACTTCTTAGTCCCCTTGCCCCAAGTTTGTATTCAAGCGCTTTGCTCACCAGGAAATCAAGCACGGCATCTTCTACCTTTAATTTTATGCCTTCCATTTCAAAGAGACGTGTATATTGCTTGATGAGCGCATTCTTAGGCTCGGTGAGAATAGAACGAAGCGTTTCGGCGTCAAGAGGATTGAGATGTGTTACCACGGGTAAACGTCCAAGCAATTCAGGAATTAATCCAAAAGATTTTAGATCCTGAGGATTGATGTATTGAAGCAGATTTTTCTTCATCAGTTCCTGCTGCTCTTTATTTACATTGAAGCCTATAGCATTTGTGTTTACCCTTCTGGCGATAACTTTATCTATACCATCAAATGCACCACCACATATAAAGAGGATATTCTGGGTATTTACTTTCACCAATTTTTGTTCGGGGTGTTTGCGTCCGCCTTGCGGGGGTACCAGCACTTCAGTTCCTTCCAGTAATTTCAGCAATCCCTGCTGTACACCCTCTCCGCTTACATCTCTGGTAATTGAAGGGTTGTCGCCTTTACGGGCTATCTTGTCAATCTCATCAATATATACAATGCCTCTTTCTGCTGCGGCAACATCATAGTTGCAAACCTGCAGTAAACGGGTAAGGATACTTTCTACATCTTCTCCTACATAACCCGATTCTGTAAAAACTGTAGCGTCTACAATTGCAAAAGGCACATTGAGCATCCTGGCAATAGTTTTCGCAAGCAGGGTCTTACCGGTTCCTGTTTCTCCCACCATTACTATATTGCTCTTATCTATTTCAACTTCATTTTCCGCAGATTTTTGCTGAAGTCGTTTATAGTGGTTATATACTGCTACCGACAATACTTTTTTGGCTTCATCTTGTCCAATCACATAATCATCCATAAACTTCTTGATCTCAAGAGGCTTTTTGATCGTAAGCTTAAATTGCGGATGCGAAGATTCATGTTTTAAAACAAGTTCCTGTTCTATAATATCACGTGCATGATCCACACAATTTTCGCAGATATGTCCTTCCTGACCCGCGATTAATATTTTAACTTCATCTCTGCTCCTTCCGCAAAATGAGCAGTGTAAAATTGATTTAGCCATTCTTGTCTAATAAGTTAATGTGCAAAAAACTTCGGCTTACAAAGGATAGGAATATTGCTGGCGTTTTAAATAGAAACAAGTGCAGACTGCAAAAATCCGAAACTTTTTTGTAAAAATCCAGATTAAAAGGCAGACATAAGTCAATTTCTGCTGCATGAAAAAAGCCGCTTACAGGGAAGCGGCTCTTAAATTCGCTTTTCTTAACATTTATATCTTTTCAATCACTTTGTCTACAATACCATAATCTACAGATTCCCTGGCATCCATCCAGTGGTCGCGGTCAAAATCTTTCAGCACTTTTTCCAGTGTTTGACCACAATTGTCAGCCAGGATTTTAGCACTCATATCCTTCACTTTTACAATTTGTTCTGCCATTATTTCAAGGTCGGCAGAGGTTCCCTGTCCACCCCCGCTTGGTTGGTGAATCATCACCTCTCCATGCGGGAAAATATATCTTTTCCCTTTTTTGCCTCCACTTAGTAATATGGATGCCATTGACGCCGCCATACCCATACAAACCGTAGATACGGGCGACTTAATCATTTGCATTGTATCGTAAACCACCATACCGCTTGTAACAATACCCCCGGGGCTATTGATATAAAATGTAATTTCTTTTCCCGGATCAATTGCATCGAGATAAAGAAGCCGGCTGGTTAAATCTTTTGCACTTTTATCGTCAACCCCACCCCAAAGAAATATCTTTCTTTGTTCGATAAATTTTTTATCAAATTGCCATCCGCTAATCATTTTTTCCATAGAGGGCATTTCCGGTGTTTCAGGGTTTTCTTCATCATCCAGGATAAAAGAATGTTTCTTGCTGCGTATATGCATAATATTTTTTTGTTTTTGTGTTAATGCCTGACTGTTATTTATCTTTTTGTTTTTTGGGGTTGATAAGCAGCACTTCATCTACCAGCCCATATTCCTTTGCTTCTGTAGCAGTCATCCAGTAATCCCTGTCAAAATCTTTTTCAATTTTATCTACTTCCTGTCCACTATGGTATGATACTACCTCGTATAATTCTTTCTTGAGTTTTTTTACTTCATTTACTGTTATCAATACATCACTGGCCTGTCCACCCGCACCTGCACTTGGCTGATGCATCATTATACGGGCATGCTTAAGCGCTGTACGTTTACCCTTTGCACCTGCACACATCAGTACGGCTCCCATGCTTGCTGCCATTCCGGTGCAAATGGTGGCAATATCAGGATTTATATATTGCATTGTATCATATACTCCCATTCCGGCGTATACAGATCCACCGGGACTGTTGATATACATCTGTATATCACGTGTGCGATCAGTACTTTCGAGGAATAATAGCTGGGCAGTAACAATATTGCCCACTTCTTCAGAAATCGGGTAACCCAAAAATATAATTCGATCCATCATTAAACGGCTGTACACATCCATTACCGCAATATTCATTGGGCGTTCCTCAATGATATTGGGGGTAAGGTTGGTAACGGTGTATTTAGTATAACTGTCTAATGTATTGCTTGAAATGCCTTTATGCTTAACAGCATATTTTTCAAATTCTTTTCCAATGTTCATGATTGCGGTTTCTGTTTTAGAATGAGCAATTTATGGCATTTATAAACCCAAATATCATGCGAAACAAAAAAAGCGACAAAATGCCATGTTGATGACTATATTCCCACCTGCTAAAAAATGGTGAAAAGAAAAAAATCCACAGGTTTGTCCTGTGGATCTGAAAAAATTATCTTTTGTCAATAAAGCTACTTCGGGGTTTAATGCGTATGATGTGCATGAGCTGACTGTAGTTTCTGAAATTCTTCGACAGTAACAGACTTTTCTTCTGGTGTAACCTGGCTTTCTGCTTTTTCAAATACTTTTTTCGAGATTACTTTCCGGTAAGCACTTTCTACCTGCTGTTTGTCTTTGGTAAGACGGTCAATATAACTGTCAAGCCAGGACATATCACCACCCTGCAAACCAGATGCACCGAAATAATTCAGCACTTCCATAGCTATATGATCCTTTATTTCATCGGGGCTTACGTCTATCTGGTTGTTTTTAACAATCTTGTCCGAAATTAATGTCCATTTCAACTGATCTTTGAAAACAGGAAACTCTGCTTCTATTTGTTCTGGTGTTTTGGGTTGTTCACTGCCACCACTTTCCAACCATTTTTTCAGAAAGCTTTCCGGAAATTCAATAGTTGTATTATCAAGCAGTGCATGATATAATTCATGGTGAAGATAATTCCGGGTCTGGTCTTCAAATGTTTTTGCAATTCCAGCTTTTATTTCTTTCCTGAAATCTTCTTCAGTTGTGATGTTTTCAATGTTAGGGAAAACTTCTTTGAAGAATGTTTCTGAAAGCTCTCTTTTCTCAACCAGCCCCACTTTAAGGATGGTCATTTTGAAATATTTATCTAACGCTTCTGCATTATCTTTATTTATACCGAGATCGCTGATTAGCCAGTCTCTCTCCTTATCATCAAAAGCAGTATTTAGCTGTAAGACAATAAAATCATCCTTTTTCTTACCCAGCAATTTTTGTTTAAATTCTGAATTAAAATATTTGAGTAATAATGAATTATCCTTAGCTATTCCATTTTCTATAACGTTTCCTTCAGCATCACTTTCTTCAAATTTTACATTCAGCACGTTTTCGTCAGAGTCAATAGTTTCGGGTTCTGTCATTTTACCATAACGGAGTCTCAGGCGATCAATTTCTTCATCAATCATTTTATCATCCACTTCAATGGTATACCGGGTAATATGAGAATTGTTAAGGTCAGGAAGTTCAAAGTTTGGTTTTAATCCAATTTCAAAATTAAATGAGTAAGCGCCGGGATTGTTCATGTCAAGATTCCTTGCATCATTGTCGCTTCCGGGTAAAGGCTGAGCAAAAATGTCAAGTTTTTCCTGTTCAAGATAATCCATCAATCCCTTTTCAATGCTTTTCAGTACTTCTTCGGTATACACTGCGGATCCATGCATTTTTTTGATTACACCTGCAGGCACCATTCCCTTACGAAATCCCGGAATATTAGCTGATTTTGCATATCTTTTTAATGCCTGCTCAAAAGGAGGGAAATAATCCGCCTTATCTACTGTAACCGTTATCTTATCATTAAGCGGTCCAATATTCTCTCTGGTAACCGTTGCCATATGATTAATATATTTATAATTGATTATATATTGTGATCTTTAAACAAACGTCTTAGTTTGCAGGTAGTCGTTTCATCTACAGTTTTCACAGTTTGAAAAGAGCGCAAAATTAAGGCTTTTACCCTAAATTGTTTATCAAAAGTTTTGGTGTTTACCCCGTTTCTTAACAGGCATGTATACAATATATAACCACTCCCCATACTGAAAAGTCAGCACCTGAAATATCCACATCAATCGGTGAAAGATTTTTACACTCCGGTATCAACCTTGTTTTGTTAAATGTTTTTTCCAGGCGCCGGATAAGCATTTCTCCATTCAATACTGCTATTACTATTTTCCCGTTCACTGCCTTAACCGAGCGGTCAACAATTACGATATCACCGTTAGAAATGCCGGCATCAATCATAGCATCACCGCCTACCCGCATTATAAATGTTGCAGGCTTGTTGCGAATCAACTGCTCATTCAAATCAATACCACGTTCCATATAATCGTCAGCCGCGGCACCAAAACCAGTAGCATCAGCATGATCAACATCCCACTGACTGAATTGTTTTGTTCCATAATAATTGCTTTTATAAAATACTTTGCTATCCATAATATTAAATTTTGAAATACTAAATAATTTAGTAAATTTATGCTAAATATTTAATCGGTCAAAATGCAAAAAATAATTCAGTCACTACCGGGTTATCAAGTGAACGAATACCTGTTGGTATTAAGCCCACCGGAAGATTTGTGGCATAAAATAGTGAAGGTAAAAGAAGAATTTGCCGGGACTTACAAATCGGAATTTGCCAGATGGGGGAGACCACATATTGCTTTGGTAAAATTTATGCAGTATGAGCTGATGGAATCAAAGCTAATTCAGCGGCTGAAAACAATAGCTATGAGTGCCCCTGCATTTAAGCTGGAGCTTAAAGACTATGGAAGCTTCCCATCACATACTATATATATAAATGTATTATCAAAAATTCCGGTGCAAAACCTGGTAAAAGAAATACGTGCAGCATCACAGCGACTGATGAAGCTGGATGATTATAATAAGCCACATTTTATGTCTGAACCCCTTCTCATTATAGGAAGGAAATTGGCACCCTGGCAATACAAAAAAGCATGGTTGGAATATAGTAACCGGCATTTTACCGGGCGGTTTATTGCTGATGCAATGCTGCTGCTTAAGCGATGTGCAGGAGAAAAAGCATACCAGATTGCACAACGTTTTGAATTTCAGAATTTACCGGTAATGACGAGGCAGGGCGAACTATTTTAAATAACTGATTTTCACGTGGCGGTCACAACGGAGCTGCATCAGAGATGTTATCAATTTTTTTCCTACTGCTTTATTTGTAATAAAAGGGTACTGAATGATTTCTTTACATCATTGCTCCTTTGCGATCCTTGCGAGAAAAACAAAAAAATTTTATGTCCAACAAACTACAACAAGATCACTATAAGGTATCGGCAAGAGAAAAAGAAGAATCAGAACAATACTTAAATGGGCGTGGCGCTCAGTTTAATACCAAAAACAAATTCTTAAAAGACGAGATCACAAAGGAACATATTGAAGGTATTGATGACTGGAGCGACCCAAATGTTCCAACACAATATTTGGAACAGCAAAGCAAAACCATTGTAAACAAGGTGGACAGCCCGGATGTGGGTATGGCATACAGCATGAATGCTTATGCAGGTTGCGAACATGGTTGCATATACTGCTATGCCCGCAACGTGCATGAATACTGGGGCTACAGTGCAGGACTTGATTTTGAACGAAAAATTATTGTGAAAATAAATGCACCACAATTGTTGCGTAAACAATTTATGCATCCCAAATGGGAGGTGATGCCGATAATGCTAAGTGGTAATACTGACTGCTATCAGCCGGCAGAACAAAAATACAGGTTAACCCGTGGACTGCTACAGGTTTGCAATGAATTTAATCACCCGGTAGGAATCCTTACCAAAAATGCATGGATCATAAAAGATAAAGATGTGTTGCAGCAACTGGCACAAAAAAGACTGGTTACGGCAATGGTATCCATTACATCATTTAATGAAGAGCTCCGCCGTGTTATGGAACCGAGAACAGCTACTGCAACACAAAGGTTACACGTAATTGAAGAACTTAGTAATGCCGGTATTAAGATGGGGATTATGATGGGGCCGATGATTCCCGGGCTCAACGATCACGAAATGCAGCGCATCATGAAATCAGCAGCAGATGCCGGCGCAACTTTTACTGCATATACATTTATTCGCCTGAATGGAGCAATTAAACTTTTGTTTCATGACTGGCTGTATAAAAACTTCCCTGATCGGGCTGATAGGGTCTGGCATTTGATAGAACAAAGTCATGACGGAAAAGTAAACGATACCCGCTGGGGGTTGCGTATGCGTGGTGAAGGACCGGTAGCACAAATCATAGCTCAACAGTATAAAAAATACGGTAAACTCTATCACATGAATGAAGGAAGGCATGGGTTGGATACAACGATTTTCAGGAGACCTGGGGAACAGGGGAAGTTGTTTTAAAAATAGAATTTATCTTAGTTTTTTAAATACTTGCCATGGGAAGGAATTTATTTCGCAAACCTTTTGATGAAGGAACACGTGATAAACTTAAAATTTTTGAAGATTATCTCAAAGAGTGGTTACCAGTATTTGTTGCTCGAAAAGAAATAATATGGGAAGAGATAAAAATATTTGATTTGTTTGCTGGAGAAGGATTTGATATAAATAATACTCCTGGTAGTCCTGCTCTAATAATCAAAGCTCTTAAAGATAATGAAGAATTAATTGTTAAGAGTAAAGTAAAAATAAAAGTCATTATTAACGAATACGATAAGGACAAATTTGAAATTCTTCAAAAGAATTTAGAGACTATAGCTGACAAATCTATTTATTCAATAGAATATTATAATGATGACTTCATTAATGTCTTCAATTTATACTTTGATTCTATGAAAAATTCGGCTAATTTTTTATTCTTGGATCAAAATGGAATCAAGCAAATAACAGAAGATGTATTTGAAAGACTAATCAACTTAAAACAAACCGATTTCATTTTTTTTATTTCTTCTTCTTATATAAAAAGATTTTCTGAGTTAGAGGGATTCAAGAAGTATTTAAAAATTTCTAAGCAAGATTTAGAGGACAAAAGTTATTATCACATACACCGTATAGTTCTAAATTATTACAGAAGTAAAATTCCTAAATCAAAAAGTTATTTTCTAGCTCCATTTTCGATTAAGAAACCAACTGGTATTTATGGTTTAATTTTTGGAACAAATCATACTCTAGGTATTGAAAAATTTCTTCATGTTTGTTGGAAACATGATAAATTGACCGGAGAAGCAAATTTTGATATTGATAATGAAAAAATAGATGTTAAGAAACCAAAATTATTTGAGGAATATAATGTTCCAAATAAAAGACAGGTATTTGAAAATGCACTTAAAAGAGCCATACTAAATTACACTTTAAAAACTGATAAAGATGTTTATCTATTTACATTAAATGAAGGATTTCTTATTAAAGATGCCAACAAAGTTCTTAAGCAACTTAGTAAAGAAAAAATGATAAATATAGATTTTAAACTTATAAATTCAGATATTCATAAAATTCAAACTCCCTCAATTATAAAAATAAACTAACTATGGCATATTCCTCAATTGAATGGACTGAAATGACTTGGAATCCTACAACTGGATGTGATAAAATAAGTACTGGATGTAAATATTGTTATGCAGAAGTAATGGCTAAAAGACTACAAGCTATGGGTGTTGAAAAATATAAAGATGGTTTCAAATTAAGAATACATGAGGACGCTTTATTAACCCCATATTCTTGGAAATCTCCCAAAATAGTATTTGTAAATTCTATGAGCGATCTTTTCCATAAAAATGTACCACTTGAGTTTATTAAAAAGGTTTTTCATACCATGAATAATTGTCCACAGCATACGTTTCAGGTTTTGACAAAACGTTCTGATATTTTATTGAAGTATCATAAGGAGTTAAACTGGTCACATAATATATGGATGGGAGTTTCAGTAGAAAATGAGAAAGTTAAACATAGAATCGATGATTTGCGAAAAACTGATGCCAGAACAAAATTTCTTTCATGTGAACCTTTAATTGGCCCATTAACTGATCTTAACTTAAAAAAAATAGATTGGGTTATTGTAGGTGGAGAGAGTGGAAGAAAACCAAGGACTATGGTTGCTGATTGGGTTCTGGATATTCAAAAACAGTGTGAAACTAGTAATGTAGCTTTCTTCTTCAAGCAATGGGGGGGTACCAATAAAAAGAAAACTGGACGAATACTTAATGGAAGAACTTATGATGAAATGCCACTGATAGATAAGCTTGAGAAAATATATTACTAACTATAATTCAAAAGTTTTTTTTATGATTGAAATAGTTTGTGACTATTTGTTTTTGGGTGATGTACAAAAGATAAGAGAATTATCAGTGACTTTTCAAGGTTCTTCAATCTTTCAAAAATGAATTAAAGCATTACCTGAAATTTACATCTTATTAGAAGTAATCTGATTATATAATTATTACATAGTTGCTTTATCTATTTACTTACCATTGACTATTATTAAGAAGAAATTAAAAATCAATATTTCAAAGAGCTAAATTATATTCAATTGAAAATGTTCGGTTAATATTAAAAACACGATTGATAATTGATAATAATTGAAAAAAACAGTCGTTTTGAAAAGATAGTCGAAGATTAATCTTTTATGCGTAAAAAGTGGCTGTTTATCTTTTTTTTCACTTGTTGCTTTTTCTTCTCCAGATCCGGGGATCCCGTGGGTACTGGAAGGGCATTACAGCTATATAAATATGCAGACAGTCTTTATAATCTAAAGAATCCGACCTCTGCCACTGACTCATTGGCCAAACTGAGTTTTGATGAGGTGATTAATAGCAGAGATAAGGGGCCTGGAATACCAGATACTTTATTGTTTCATTCTCTTTGGAAAAGGGGGGTATTGGAAGAAATTCCAGGGAAATTCAATAGTGCTAAATCTTTCTATTTACAGGCACTTAAACTGGCAGAACAGAAAACAGATATAGGTGACTCCCTGTTGTTTAAACCTTTGTTATTTGCAGGAGGAATCTATAACCGCGAGAATGAAATTGATTCTGCCCGAATACTACTCGAAAAAGCCGAATCTCTTTCTGAGAAATATTTGTTTGCTGATGAACCGGAGGGGCTCTATAATACACTTGGAGCATTATATTTTGAAGGAGGAAACTATTTGCAAAGCATAAATTACTTTGAAAAAGTATTGCAGTTCATTGAGAATGATAAAGGAAGTGTAGAAAAAAAAATAAATATTGAAACAAATATTGCTGCGGCTCTAAACAGGCTGGGTAATTATGATGCTGCATTACAGCGTTACCTTAGTCTCTTAAAGTATGATGAGTATACAACAGATATTTCGCTCAATATAGGAAATATATATATGGCAATGGAACAATACAACACTGCCTTACAGTATTTCTATGCTTGCTTAAGCAGTAATCGTACAGATTTGCTCAATCATATCGCCAAGGCTCACCTGATGCTTGGGCAATACGATTCTACCGAATACTATCTCCAACTTTTTGAAACCAGGGTTGCACAATCGAATACTCAAACTGATAAAATCACCCGCGGAATACATAATATCTGTAAGGGCGATTTTTTCAGGATGAAAAACAATCCGGAAGGAGCCATGAAAGAGTATCAGCGGGCTATCATTCAATTGACATATGATTTTGCAGACAACAGTATATACAGCAATCCTTTTGATTTTTCCGGCACTTTATCTTCTTTTAATTTATATGATGCCATTCTGAAAAAGGCGGATTGTTTTGAAACTATCTATGAAAGAGATAAAAGCACTGACAATTTGAAAGCTGCAATTGAAACCTACATGTCGGCTATTGGACTTACTCAATATCTTGAGCGAACAATAGATTCTGATAAATCAAAGATATTTTTAAAACAACATAGAAATACAGTCTTCAACAAAACACTTGACCTGGTTATGCACCTGTTTGCTATTACCGGTGATAAAGCTTTATTATGGAAAGCATATTCCATTATTGAGCACAACAAATCCTCGGCATTGGTGTCTAATCTCAAATCCTTTCAGGTAAAAAGCAAAGTACAAATTCCTGAAGAAATCCTGCAGCAGGAAAGAGATTTGAAATATAAAATAGTCAGGGGGCAGATTAAATTAGATCAGGGGGCAGATAGTGCAACAATGCAGAAGTTGGTATCCGAAAAAAGAAATGATGAGTTAGAACTTGCTGTGGTTCAAAAAAAGAAAAGACAATATGCAAGTACTGCTGTTGAAAATGAAGATGCAAATCCAATTTCACTTGAGCAATTTTTTAAAAATAATCTCACTAGTGATCAGGTTATCCTTGATCTGTATTTCAGTGATAGTCTTTTATATGTTTTTGCAATCAACAAAAGCGATATATACACTAATGTAATTCCACAACAGCAACTCGATATAGAAAGAATTGCATTGGTACAACGAGGTTTTCAGCATCTTGATAATGTTGACAATCATACCACTGATGTTGTACTCCGTCAATTGTATAACCTGCTTATTGAGCCTTTGCTTTCGAAGATTAAAGACAAGAATGAGTGGATAGTATTGCCTGATCGTATATTTTATTATTTCCCCTTTGAAATTATTACTAACCCTGCAACGGGGAGAATGCTGATTGAAGATTATTCAATCAGTTATAATTTTTCCACACAATTTATTGCCCCTGAATCATCAAAGAGGAAACAGGATGATCCAAGGTTAATAGCTCTTGCTCCTTTTATCAGCCACGGAATGTATTCCTACAAAGACTCTGTATTGCTGGATAAACTACCGGCAACTCAAATGGAGATTAATGGATTAAAAGGAAAGATTTTGAAAGATACTGCAGCTACTAAATCTGCTTTCATCAGGGCTTCCGGTCATTTCGATATCCTTCATCTTGCTACTCATGCAGTAATGGATGCCTCCAATCCATCACAGTCTTATATCGCTTTTTACCCTGAAGACACTGCCCGACAGGACAGCTTTAAGCTTTATTTAAATGAATTGTATAATCTCAATCTTGATTCTGCACGACTAATGTTACTTAGTGCCTGTGAAACTGGTGGAGGTAAGTTTATATCGGGAGAAGGGGCGATGGGTCTCAGCAGAGGTGTATTATATGCCGGTTGCCCAAGCGTAGTTACTACATTATGGTCTGCCAATGATCAGTCTACCGCTTATATTATCAATCACTTTTACAGGCACCTGGATGAAGGTAGTGATCTTACTACAGCACTGCGACTGGCAAAGCTTGATTTTATTAAACAATATCCGCGTCAAAAAAATCCATCTTATTGGGCTCACCTGATTTTAGTTGGACAAACTAATTCCATGTATAAAACTACTTTGAACAAAAACTTTCAGATTGCATTGATCTGCCTTGGTATATTACTTTGTGGTGGGGGTGTTTTCTGGTGGAGTTGGTCAAAGAAAAAAAGAGGCTGCCTGTAGAAAAGCAGCCTCCCCGCAGTTGGTTTCGGGGCTATTAATACTTAACAATTGGTATAACTGTGAAATATCCCGCTTGAATTATTTTCACAAAATACATTCCGCTGGCAAGATCCCGGATATCCACATTTAAAGCAGTTTGGTTGTTGGTTTTTAACCATTTAATAACGGAACCGCTAATATGGACAATAGCAATTTCTGAAATGCTGCTTGATTTTGGAATTTTTATAAATATTTTTTCACGCGCAGGATTAGGATATACTTTTATCTCCGGCTGCCCCCTGAAAACGACTGATGAAATTTCTGAGAAAATGACATTGCCATTCAATGCCGTGAGCTTAAGCCGATACCTGTTTATACCAATATTTGGATTGGGATCAAAAGTCTTATGCAGTTGATTGCCAGTAGCTTGTGAGCAATTAATTAGAGTAAGCGTTTGAAAAGTTCCGGATGATTGTTCTTTTTCTATCGTAAAGAATTTATAAGCCTGAGCATTTGGAATTACCCAGTTAAGTGAAATATTATCATCTTCAGCACTGGCATTAAAGGAAATTAAGGAATATGGTAGCGGATTATTAGGATATCCAAGAGCACCGGCGAGGGAGAAATTGCCAAACTGAGATACCTGGTTGCTGGTAATGGAGCCATTAGCTCCGGGTGTTCCTAAAAAACTACTTACCCCCTGATCGGCCCATTGACTGCCGTCAAAACGGGCAACCCTAAGGGCATTCATATCGGTTACCCCACCACTATTAGGGTCGAAATAACTGATTTCAACTTTGGCATTTCCTGAACCGGTAATAGCCCAGTACTCAAGATGGCTAATATGGTGTATACCTGCACCCATGCTGGTACTGATATCTATATTAGGATCGCCTCTTACAAACTGCACCGTAAAATCGCCGGTTGCATTTCTCAAAAATGCCGGGCGAAGCTTCCCATTCACCCCGGTAGGAAAGGCGAAATCTTCATTATTCAATCCCAGTTTCCTCACCGGTCCTTCAATATAGGAATTATCACAGCCGATATTGGTATATGGTAGCAGCGAATAGTCGTGAAGACAACTCTGTAATGATGCTGTTGCTGCAAGTATGAGTACTGCGCCTGAACCGGTTATTATCTTTCCTGAAACCATATTCATAACACCTGTTACAGTAATATCCCTTGCAAGAGTAGTGCTGATGTTATTGAATGTAAGATGCTGTAAAGTGATGCTTCCTGTTCCTCCACCATTTCCTATAGTTTGGTTATTACCCAATAATTGAACTCCACCAAGCATATTGGGGCTACCGATATCAATGTAGGAAAACCCTGATGCTGATATATTTCCATAGATTTTAAAATTGCCAGTGTGATCCTGAAGGGTGTTGGGCTTAAATTCAAAATGACCGGATATCACATTGAAATCATTTTGAATAATACAATCCCGTGCGGATCCGATACCTGAAAAGTTTACATTAGCATCTATATATAAGTTACCATATATTCTGCCTGCAAGGGAAGGTCCGGTACCATTGACCTGGTGACGGTAAATGCTCCCACTATTGAAAACTGCAACTGCATCGGGCGCTGTGGCGCCAAAGGGATTTCCTCCGGCTTTGCGTATATACAAAGCACCATTTTGGAATATTACCGAATTCAGAGATGTCGCTCCAAAAGGATTACCGGTAAATCCAGTATTTGCGGTAAAAACTGATCCCCCTGCAAAAATCAGTGCATTGGCAGAAGTCGCTGTAAGCCGATGCGCAGCTCCCGAAAAATCAATGCTTCCTGAAACCTGTCCCGAATATCCGGCAGCAATTTGGAAAGAAATTGGATTAGAACCAGAGATATTCATGATGGAACCACTTTCAACCAACAGATGCGGGCCGGTTACCAAAGCGTCACCTATAGTTATTGCACTTGTTCCGATACTACTGAAACTGACGTTTGCATTATTATAGACTCTTATTTTACCAACATTTTCTGTGACTGGTAATTGTGTTACAATGGCATTTACGCCAAACTGAAGGATATCGGTGCCGGCAGGAGTGTTTCTTTGTGGCGACCAGTTTGCAGGGTCTGTCCACGATCCGGTAGAAGCTATCCATTCATATGTCTGTTGAGCTGAAATAAAAAAAGGAAGGGCAATAGCAATAAGCCAGCAAGCCAGGTGTTTTTTCATGGTAGTAATATTTTAGCAATTAAATAAAAAAGGCTTGCAGAAGAATTGGACTTTTAATTAGCAATGGAAATTTATATAAAATTTTAGAAACAACTTCAATAATTTTAATCCTTCTCAATATGCAATTGTATTTTTGAGCCTGCCTGCATGATTTCCATCAGGTATTCCGACTATCCAGAATAAACTAATTACATGTTCGCAATTTGCAAAAAAGAGCTTCGCCAGTTTTTTACCAGCCTTACCGGTTATATTGCTATTATTATATTCCTGTTGTTAAGCGGCCTGTTTCTCTTCGTATTTCCCGATACTAATCTTTTTGACGGAGGATATGCAACTCTTGATGTTTTCTTTGAAATGGCCCCCTGGATATTATTGTTGCTCATACCGGCAATAAGTATGAGAAGCTTCTCCGATGAGTTCAGAGCGGGTACTTACGAAATACTTGCCACTCGACCTTTAAGTAAATGGCAGATTGTTACCGGTAAATATCTTGCCAGCCTCATTATAGTTGTCATCGCATTGCTGCCTACACTGGTATATGTATATACGATTGGCACGTTATCAACCGGAGGTATTGATTCCGGGGGAATAGCCGGATCATATATCGGACTTTTTCTTTTATCTGCAGCATTTACTGCAATAGGTGTGTGTTGCAGCAGCTTCACCGGTAATGCGGTGATTGCTTTCTTATTGAGCGCATTTATGTGTTTTATTTTGTACAGCGGATTTAACGCAGCGAGCAAAATACCATCATTGCAGGGCGGGTTGGATTATATTACTGAAATGTTGGGTATTGATTTTCACTATAGAAGCATCAGCAGGGGAGCGGTAGACAGCCGGGATATTGTTTACTTTCTCAGCATAATTATCTTTTTCCTTTTTATTACTTATAAAAAACTCCTGAGCCGATAATTCATGAAAAACTTGTTTCAAACCAAATACAACTGGGTATTTCTTATCATCTTGCTGGTACTGGTGAATATCCTTGCTTCACATTGGCATGGCCGGACAGACCTTACTGCCGAAAAACGATATACACTTTCAAAAGCAACTTATCAACTTTTAAAATCGCTGGATGAACCGGTAACAATCACTGTATTGATGGATGGTGATTTGCCTGCAGGGTTTAAAAAATTGCAGAACAGTACCAGGGATATGCTGCAGGAGTTTAAAGAAATCGGCGGCAACAATGTGCAATATTTCTTTCGCAAACCAGGAGAGAACCTTGATGATTCTTCAAAAATGTACCTGCTCGATTCATTACATAGCCTGGGAATTAATCCAACTAACGTAAAAGCACAGACTAAATCGGGTGAGGGTGAAGAACAACGCCTGGTATATCCGGGAGTAATTATTAATTATAAAGACCGGGTTATTGGTGTTGACCTCTTGCAGGGACAAAGTGCAGTTGATGGTTTAAATTCATTAAATAATGCCGATGCATTACTGGAATATAAACTTGCCGGTGGCATTGATAAAATCAAAAAAGACAAGTTGCCAGTCGTAGCTTACCTCGTTGGCAATGGGGAGTCATTGCAAACGGATGTTTATGATTTAATTGAAAGAACAATAAAACCCAATTACGGCTTTAGCATATTGCCAATAGATAGTGTGCCTGTCGTCCCTGATATTTTTAATGCAATGGTGATTGTAAAACCGCAGCATGGTTTTAGTGAAGCCCAAAAACTAAAAATAGATCAGTACGTAATGCATGGAGGTAAAGTAATCTGGCTACTGGATTATTTATATGCAAGCCTCGATAGTCTTCAACGCAGTGAGGGCAGCTTTATCGCTTTTGATATGGGGCTCAACCTGGATGATATTTTGTTTAAGTATGGTGTAAGAATCAACCCCGACCTTGTGCAGGATATTTCCTGTACACAGATCCCTTTAAAAGTGGGCATGATGGGAGACCGCCCGCAAATACAACTGATGCCCTGGTATTATTTCCCATTATTGTCAGCACCCAATAATAATCCCATTGCCAAAAACCTGGATTATGTAATGTCTCAGTTTCCGCAGTCTATAGATACAGTGAAAGCCGAAGGAATTAAAAAAACCGTTTTACTTTCTTCTTCACCAAATGCAAGGATAATTGCAACACCTGCAAAGGTGGAACTCAATAGCGTAAAAACGGAAGAAGATCTCAAAACTTTTACTAAGCCATTTATCCCGGTTGCTGTTTTGCTGGAAGGGAAATTCAGTTCTTTATTTACTAACCGTATATCCTCTGCAACTAAAGACAGTCTCGAAAATCTATATAAAAATCCCTTTCTCTCTTCATCAGACAGCAGCAATAAAATGATTGTAATTTCTGATGGTGATATTGTAACCAATTATGTTTCGCAGCAAAAAGGTCCATTGCAAATGGGACAGAATCCATTTACCGGGTATCAATATGCCAACAGGGAGTTTTTTCTTAATTGCCTTGAGTACCTGGTGGGGAATCCCGGCATACTTGAGACAAGAGGAAAAGATTACACTCTGCGACTGCTTGACAAAAAGCAGATTGAGGAACACCAATCTTTTTGGCAAATACTTAATATCGGTCTGCCGGTACTGTTGATATTACTCTTTGCCTTAGTGTATTCAACATTGATGCGGCGCAGATACACTCGTTGAAATAATATTGTGTAATTAATAGTTTTTATAGAACTTGTTTAATTAAATAAGAGCAATCAAATTCATCATTTACCATCATTTATGAATAGTACTTCCTCCAACCTGAACCGGGCTTTAGGCCTGCGTCTTGCAATAGTCATGGTTATTGGTAATATCATTGGTTCGGGAGTATATAAAAAAGTAGCACCGATGGCAGCGGAACTGCATTCTCCGGGATGGGTATTGATCTGCTGGTTGCTTGGTGGTGTTATTTCATTATTTGGTGCACTCAGTAATGCTGAAATAGCAGGTATGCTTGCCAATACCGGCGGAGAGTATGTTTACTATAAAAAGATATACAGTCGTTTTTTTTCATTCCTATACGGTTGGTCAAATTTTGCAGCTATCAAAACTGCTGCTATTGCAGGTATAGCGTATGTGTTTGCCCAGTCTTTACATAGTCTCGTTTCGATTCCTCCTATATTTTCCTCCTGGTCCGACTTCAATATAGCAGGTGTGTTTTATCCTTTTGATGGTTTTAATGTAAAGCTGGTTGCAATATTACTGATAGTTGTACTCACTTATTTAAATTCAACGGGGCTTAAGACAGGCGCCGGACTGAGCAGTGTTCTTTTGCTGCTGATGATTGCAGGGATATTAATTATAGTAGTATTTGGACTGAGCAGTTCTCAGTCTGATATAGCATCATCTTTTGATCTGAAAACAACAGATAACGTACCCGTCACCGTGAGTGCAGTATTCACAGCAATGCTTGCTGCATTCTGGGGCTACGAAGGCTGGAACTCTGTGGGTATGCTGGGTGGGGAAATTAAAAATCCTCACCGTAATGTACCACTTGCCATCACCATTGGGCTGGCACTTGTAATCATTATATATTTCCTGGCAAATCTGGCTTATCTCTCAGTCCTCTCTGTTCAGCAACTCGAACAGGTAAATGCTTCCGGTAATACAATTGCAGCAGTGGAAGTAGTAAAAACTTTTTGGGGAGACAGTGGCATGCGGTTCATGTCGCTATTAATTCTTGTATCTACACTAGGATGTACACATGCCACTATATTGAGTAATTCAAGAACATATTATGCAATGGCTGCTGAAGGTTTGTTTTTCCCGGCAGTTGGGAAGATCAATAAGGCAAATGTTCCCGGTACATCGCTGTGGTACCAGGCGGTATGGGCTTGCATGCTGGTTTTGTCCGGCAGTTTCGATCAAATTACCGATATGCTCATTTTTGCCGCGTTTATATACTACGGCGCTACAACAGTAGGAGTATTTATCCTCCGTAAAAGAATGCCTGATGCACCACGCCCTTATAAAGTATGGGGTTATCCCGTAGTACCTGCATTGTTTATCATTTTCTGTATACTGCTGGTAGGCAATACCGTTATTGAGCGTCCGCGTGAGGCAGGAATAGGTTTAACATTGATCCTGCTTGGGGTTCCTTTTTATTGGTGGTTTACACGTAAGAAATAACTATTTATTAAAAGTGAATAAAACAATAAGTTTTATAAAAAACATGGGTTTTTAAATTAACCAAAACCTTTATTGCTCTTTATAATTTAGATGCATTTGCCTTGACCCTGTTGGAGGCCTGTTAGAACTCTATCCTTAAAATTGTTGTATTTTCATTACCACAGTGATATCACGATTATTATTTTTTATAACCGTGAGTCTGTAAATTCTAAAGCTGATGAAAGTAATATTATTTTTATTTCTTTTACTGATATATGGTTCATTGAATGCCCAGATAAATGTTGACAATACAAAAACATATCTGGAGGAAAATGGAAAACCATTTTTCTGGTTGGGTGATACCGGTTGGGAATTATTTCACAGGTTAAGCCGTGAGGAAGCAAAACATTATTTAGATGTAAGACAACAACAGGGATTTAATGTGGTAATGGCTGTGGCATTGGCCGAATTAGACGGAATTAATCATCCTAATTATTATGGAGATATTCCATTTAAGAATATTGCAACACTGGAGTGGGATGAGACACCGGGCAAAGATACTGCCAATACCCGGGAATATGATTACTGGGATAATGTAGATTTCGTTATCAGAGAAGCTGCCAAAAGAAATATTTATATTGGGCTATTACCTACCTGGGGCAATAATGTAGTGAAACGTGAGGGAAGTCATGTAATATTTTCCACACCTGAAATTGCATACAATTATGCTAAGAAATTAGCGGAACGATACATAAACCAAAAGAATATTATCTGGATATTGGGCGGCGACAGGCCTGCAATTGATGCCGGTATTGACTATCGTCCGATTTGGAGAGGGATGGTAAAAGCCTTGCAGGAAGTGTATGGTAAAAATGTATTCATTGCCTATCACCCGGGCTGGCATACCAGTGAATATTTTAAAGCAGATGATTCCTGGCTGAGTATAAACGCAATACAAAGCGGGCATGCAACAAGAGAAATACGTGTATGGGACTCCGTTAGGGCAGATATGAAAACACTGCCTAAGCGCCCCTTTATGGATATGGAACCCTGCTATGAAGATCATCCGGTAAATCCATGGGATGGCAAATGGACACGCAGGGGGCGCGGTTATTTTACAGCATACGACGTCAGGGCAAGAATTTACCGGGGTATTTTTGCAGGCGCCTGTGGCGCAGTATACGGGCATCACCAGGTATGGCAGTTTGTGGATACTACCAGGAGCAAACCACTTTTTACAGGCGACACATTGATTGGCTGGAAGAAAGCGATATATGCGAAAGGTGCTTATGAAATGCAGTATCTCAAAAAGCTAATGTTATCACATCCTGATTTTCATCGTGTGGAGGATAGCCTGCTAATTGCTTCTTACCGTGGCAGTGATTATAAAGACATTATTATTGCCACCCGCAATCAAAATAAAACCTACGCAATGATTTATCTTCCACAACCCAATTCGATTAAAGTAAATCTGAACCGCCTGCTAAAAGGAAAGAAACAGATCACCTGGTTTAATCCGTCAACAGGTGAGGAAACTATTTTATCCAAGGTATATACTGATGGAGTGCGATCCTTTACTCCTCCGGATAAAAATCAAAAAGACTGGGTGCTGGTTGTGGAAGTGAAGTGACAAGGGGTATTACAATATATCTACAATTACTTCTCTTTTCGGCTTCCGGCATATAATTCATATTCGAAGAGCCGGCAGTCAATTGTGCTGGTATAAAATTCAATACGGCGACTGGCTTTTAACCCTGTTTTTTTGGCCAGTTCCAGGTTGCCTGTAAATACATAGCCGTAATAGCCCTGGCATCTTTGTTTCATAAAATCACCGATACGCTTGTAAGTTATTTCCAACTCCTGTACCTGCCCCAGCCGTTCCCCGTATTCCGGGTTTACAAACATAACCCCAGGTACATTTTGAGGCACTTCGGTATCGGCAAAATCACAAACTTTAAACTCAATTAGTTTTACAACACCGGCAGCTATTGCATTCTTCCCGGCATTTTCAACAGCCCTTATGCTATAGTCAGTTGCAATAATTCTAAGTCCCGGAACATCAACAATCTGTTCTTCCAGTAAAGCATCTTCTTTGAGGTAAACAGCTTCATCATATCCCCTGAGATGCATAAACGCATAGTTGGTTCTAAACAATCCCGGCCGTCTGTTAGTGGCTATCAATGCTGCTTCAATAGCCAGCGTACCCGACCCGCACATAGGGTTAACAAAGGGAGAAACCCTGTCCCAGCGTGTAGCATAGATGGTTGCAGCAGCCAGCGCTTCCAGCATAGGGGCTTGTCCGGGTATTTTTCGGTATCCATGCCGGGCAAGTGAATTTCCGGAAGTGTCAACAATAATTTCGGCATAATTATTTTTCCAGAATAAATTAAAAACTGCGCCATTGAGTTCTGATCCGGTTGAAGGCCGTTTACCTGTTTTTTCGCGCAAGCGGTCTACTATAGCATCCTTTACACGCAGGTTAGCAAACATATTATTATTAATAGTTTCATTGCTTACATTACTTGTAACAGAGAAGTATCCGTCTTCGGGTAAAATATTTTCCCAGGTGTAATGAACAAGATTATTGTAGATATCATTTGTATCAGATGCTTCAAAATGTTTCAGACTATACAATACCTGGCTGGCACAACGCAGGTTAAGATTGAGCCTGATGCAATCATTAACTGTACCCAAAATATGGACACCTGTTACAAAACTGTCTTCAATTGTATAACCTAATTCTTTTACTTCCTGCACAAGAAAAGGAGTAATGCGTTTGTGACAGGTAATGGTAATAACAGATTGTGTTGTAAAAATATTCATTGTGAAAAGGTAAGCGGTAATTGGTTTTAACCTGTTACTTTAATTCTACCGTTTCGTTTTTTGCAATAATATGATACAGCTTTATGGTAAGTGCATGAAACAAAATTTTGGCATTGGCATTCCTTTCAATGTAATAGGCAGCTTTATCCAGTTCTTCAATAATAGACTGATGCTGCTCAAGTGCTGCTATTTTATTCAGCCTCAATGCAAAATCTTTTTCTGCTTCAGGAAGTTGTTCTCCATATTGCGGCATGACCTGAAGCCGAATGCTTTGCTGCAAGAGGTGATTGAAATATCTTAAGAATTGTTTTTGTTTTTCCCTGCCCTGTCTGCTGATTTCTTCAACCCATTTTACCTGTGCTACTGGACCGGTTTTAAGTATAGCATTCAGCCAGTCACGCAACAAACCCTGCCAGTCGTCGCCGGTATGTTGCATCAGTTGTAAAGCTTCATGATAATTCCCGTCTGAAACAAGCGCCAGTTGCCTTGCTGTTCCAGGTTCAACACCGCAACGATCAGTTAATGCTTTTTCTATTTCATTAACCGGGAGCATGGGTACTTTCACCAATTGAGTTCTTGAGAGTATAGTTGGTAAAATAAGACTCTCATTTTCCGCCACCAGCAGAAACAATGTTCCCGGTGGGGGTTCTTCAATTAGCTTAAGCAGTTTGTTCCCTTCATTTCCCAAATATTCGGGCAGCCACATCAGCAATATTTTGTAATTACTCTCGAAGCTTTTGAGGTTGAGTTTCCTGATGATATCGGCACATTCATACGCAGTTATGTTTCCCTGTTTGTTTTCAGCACCAATAAACTGCAGCCAGTCAAATGCATTGCCATAAGGATATTGTTTTACAAAAGTTCGCCACTCTGCAACATAATCTGTACTAAGCGGTTTATCCCCCGGTTTGCGTGGTATAACCGGATAAGAAAAATGGATATCCGGATGTACCATATCTGTCACTTTTGAGTAGGATGCTGATTGTTGCATCCATTCATCTGCCTGCTGCCAGGTGTCGTGAGCCATTTTTACAGACATTGTTTCTGCAGGTTCTTCTCCAAAAAGAGAAGGCCCCTGTTGTGGTTTTGTATTTTGTCCGGCAGAAAACAGGCATACATAATTGGCAAAAGCCAATGCAAGCGGGAGTGATCCTGAACCCTCTTTGCCCAGGAATAATAAAGCATGACTAAGGCGACCCTGAGCAACCAGTTGCACGAGATGATTTTTTACCTCATCCTGACCAATAACGTCTTTAAATAGCATGGGCGCTAAAATAAGCAATTCGTACTAAGGAGAAATGACAGGTGGGAATTATTACTTTTTATGAACTGTAGTGAGTATTGCTTTTTGTTTTTTTAGGGGTTTTTGATGGGTCTCCCCGTATCTTTCCATCACCAGGGCTGCGCTACCTAATATTTCAGCCTGGTGACCTAAGGCAGAAAGTCCGACTTCAGTATTAGCTGCCAGTTGGGGAATGCAATGTTCGTTTAGTGCCTGCTGGATTGGCGCCTGCCAGATTTTTCCGGCTAATGCCCCTCTGCCGCTTAAAACAATCAGGCCAGGATTTAAGAGATGAATCAATATGGCAATTCCTCTTCCTATATTGTATCCTGCCTGAGAAAGAAGTTCAATAGCAAACCTGTCGCCTTTGCCTGCATTCGAAATAATGGTTTCCGCATCTTTTTCCAGGCTTTCGTCAGTTCCTTTTATTAAATCTTTCAGTGAAGTTACCCTGCCGGAGCGTATCCCTTCTTTTGCTTTATCCACAATAACAAATAAGGATGTTTCCGTTTCAAGACAACCGCTTTTTCCACAACTGCAAAGTTTACCGTTGTCGAAAAGGGGAATATGACTGAACTCTCCGGCAAAACCATTTTCACCTCTGAATAGTTCGCCGCCTATTATCATGCCAAGCCCAACGCCCCATCCTATATTAATCACCATTGCGTTTTTCCTGTTTCGGGCAACTCCGAAACGCAGTTCAGCCAGCGCTACAACACTCGAATCATTTTCAACAAAAGCAGGGATACCTGTTTGTGCAGTTACACTTTCATTTATTGCTCCTTTGGTCTGAAAAAAAGTATAATTCACTCCATGGTGAGCGTCTACAAAACCGGGCATTCCAATACCTATACCGAGTATTTTATTTTTGCTAATCCCCGATTTCTGAATCACTTCTTCTATTTTAGCAATTAAGATATCTAAGGCTCCGGGATTATTTGCCAGGCTCAATTCAAATTTTTCAATCTGTCCAACATAGCTGTTGTGCATGTCAAGTATTGCAATCCTGGTATAAAACTGGTCCATGGCAACTGCCACGGTATACAAAATACCCGGCTTCAGAGAATACATTAAGGGCCGCCGTCCACCGCTTGAAGGTGCATAGCCTGTTTCCACTACTGTTCCATCAGCAATCAATTCATTGAGCATCTTGGTAGTAAGAGAAAGGCTTTTCTCTATCCTTGTGCTAAGCTCAGCACAGGATAACAAATTTGAAAAGTAAAGTTGTCGTATTATTTTTTTCTTATAGGATACGCTTTTCCCTGCCATTTATCAGAAGTATAGTTGAAGCAATAGATTTTAAAATAAATGGTAAGATAATACAAGTTTGTTAATAAAATATGAATCAATAAAACAAAACCGGGAAGTTTTGTAATATATTTTCGTATACAAACTTCAATTTTCGTTTACGCCACAATTATTTTTATGCATGAGACCCGTGAAGAGCTAATTATTCCTAACATATTTATATCCAAATGCAGCATTTTTACGTTCATTTAAAGCAGTTCAACAAAGATATTAACCGGCAAAGAAATTTCAGATTACAGATAAGAGCGATTAGATTTGTTGAGGAAACTGTTGCTTAATAAAGCTATTGAAAACCAAAACTTTTTGTTCATGGTTATTAATCTGAGCGCAGCACACTCACTTTTAAACACTTGGGTAGCAGAATTGAGACATACCGAAATTCAATCGGACAGGATGCGTTTTCGCAGAAACCTGGAACGTATTGGCGAGGTAATTGCTTATGAAATCAGTAAGGAAATGGAATGGGAGGAAAAGGAAGTACCCACACCACTGGGGGTTTCAGTTTGTAAGCTATTGAAGGAGCAACCTGTATTGGCTACCGTACTTCGTGCGGGGGTACCTTTGCATCAGGGGTTACTCAATTATTTTGATAAGGCAGATAATGCATTTATCTCCGCTTACAGAAAGCACCATCGCGACGGGTCTTTTGAAATTAGTATCGAATATGTTTCCTGCCCGGATATAGACAACCGGATATTGATTATTTCCGATCCTATGCTGGCAACGGGGGCATCATTGGTAAAAGCGATTCAATATTTAAAAGCTGAAGGTCGGCCAAAGTTTATTCATGTTGTAGCTGCCATTGCCTGCACTTTTGGTATAGAATATCTGCACCGCGAAGAACCAGAAGTCAAAGTATGGTGCGGTGCCATTGATGATGAACTTACTGCTAAAGGCTATATCGTTCCAGGGCTGGGAGATGCCGGCGACCTGGCTTTTGGTTCAAAATTGCAGTCATAAATTAAATTTTGTAACTTAAAATATAATTTTGCCTTTCTCATGAAAAAGATCCTTGCTCTGTTTGTGGTAGTGATGGTGCAAAAATATGTGCTTGCCCAGGATCCGCATTTCTCGCAATTCTTTGCTTCTCCGCTTACCCTCAATCCGGCATATACCGGTAAGTTTGATGGTACATTTCGCGTAGCAGGTAATTATCGTAACCAATGGCCTACAATCAATAATGCATTTACTACTGCTACCGCTTCTGTTGACTTTGCAATTTTACAAAACCGTATTCCTGAGTTTGATACCTGGGGAATAGGTATCATGGGGCTGAATGATCAAAGCGGGAATAAGATTCTTAATAATAATTTTATTTCGCTTTCTACAGCCTATCACAAAGCGCTTGATGAAAATGGATATCATACTTTAACCGTAGGGTTTCAGGGCACTTATGCAAACAAGAGACTTGATATTTCAAAAGCCACATTTGAAGACCAGCTTACATCACTTGGCTTTACCGGAGTAACCAGTGAAGTATTTTACAATAATAATCTCGCTATTAATTATTTTGACGTGAATGCCGGATTATTATATTCAGGCAGTACCAATGGATATAATAACTTTTATCTGGGGGCTTCTACTTATCATATCAATCGTCCAAAAGAATCTTTTAAAGGGGGTAATTATATATTAAGCCCGAGGCTTACAGTGCATGGCGGTGGTTATATACCTGTGGGGCGTATTACTACACTTCATGCAAGTTTTATTCATCAGCGACAGGCGGGGGCAACTGAAACCGTGGCTGGTGCGGCACTTGCATTTCGCCTAAATGAAGATGAGGATACCGAAACTAACCTTTATACAGGTTTGTGGTATCGCTTTGGAGATGCTTTTATTCCTTATGTAGGACTTGAGTTTGCCGGACTAAGGCTTGGATATAGTTATGATATCAACAATTCTTCTCTCAACACAGCTTCTAATAGCAGGGGAGGAAATGAAATATCATTGATCTTTATCAGAAAACCATCCGACCCCAACAGAAGAAAACTCGGTTGTCCAAAGTTTTAAACATTTAAACCGTCTGACTGATTAGGTTATCTAATCAAAGTAACTACGCCTTTTCGCTTCACAATATTTCCAAGATAGTCTTTGCCCGCTATCATCCACACATAAGAATTTGAAGCTTGTTCCATACCATTTATCCTGCCATCCCATCCTTTTTGGGGATCAGTGGAACTGAATACCATTTGACCATAACGGTTAAAAATTCGGAAATATAAAATATCAGTCATGCCTACAGGTACAAACCGTAAAATATCATTTAACCCATCTCCATTGGGTGTGAAAGCAGAGGGTACATATAATTCCGGGCCCTGATAGGCTTTGACAGCGATAGTATCACTGCTTGGGCAACCTGCTGAGGTACTAACGGTAAGAATATATTTCGTATCCTTTTCTATCACTGCAACCGGATCAGCAACAGACACATCACTCAATCCATAAGCGGGTGACCAGTTATAGTATGTTCCTCCTGAACCATTCAGTTGTAAGGGTTGACCAATAGCAATGATGGTATCAGCGCCTGCGGAAGCATAAGTTCCATAAATTGTTATTTTCTGAATGGATGTATCTGAAGGACAACCATTGCCGGCAATATTATAAGCCTTTATTGTATAGCTCCCGGTGTCGGAATATGTATAATCCGGAGCTTTGAGATTTGAAATATCACCATTACCAAAATTCCAATGCCATTCATTGACTACCATTGCAGGACTAAGATTGATTGCATTAAATGAAAGCATTTCATTACGACAGGCTACAGGTCTTCCGGCTATTTCAATTTCAGGATGCGGTTTTATTTCTATTGGCTTTTCTGTTGCAGATGAGACACATCCTTCTTTTGTTTTTACGAGTAACGTGACCTGGTGAAGTCCGGCAGGAAGTAATTTTGACAATGAAGAATCATGATTATCCTCTGCATTGCCATCAATTGACCAATTCAATTCACTTATCGTTCCATATTCTACCCGGGATTCATTACTGAGGGTAAGCGTACGGTTATCACAAAAAGGAGCATCTTTAAATGCAAAGTCAGCTATGGGTATTGAGCCCGCAACAACCTGCTGGTAAAATGTATCAGACAGGCAACCGTTATTTCCAAGAATATTCAGTTTCACATTATAGATACCTGGCTGCGGATAAATATGTGCGGGTGGATTTTCTACGGTATCAGTTGTGCCATCCCCAAAATCCCAGAACCATTTTACTATACTCCCAAATGAAGTAGAACTGTCTCGAAAATAAACAGGTTCGGGATAACAGGTAATCTGCCCATCAGGAAATGAAAAAGATGCATTGAGAGAGGTGCAAAAACGCTGAGTGTTTGTAGCGCCACCTGTAGCGCCGGTAAGTCCCCAAAATACCATCGGGTCATTATTGAATACTGCCGGAACAAGATCAATAGATGTATTCAGTCTCTCGGCACCATCCATAAATACAGTAATCATTTTTGAAACAGCATTCCACCGTATCCGGAAAACATGCCACTGACAATCCTCAATATTATCACTCCCCGAAAGCGCAGTAACAGGTCCTGCAATATTGTTTGCCGTATTATGACTAAGATCGCCATTGAGATGTATAGATACATTGTCATATGCCGGGTCGCCCTTATTATTGTTTTGCCAGGTATCAATGGCAATAATTACTGACGGAGCAACACCTTCTACACCAAGCCCTTCACCGGTAGTGCCAATACTGGTACTTATAGGTTGCAGTACAAAAGCTATCCCGTCTGCACCGGCACTGTCCCTGCATCCCAAGAAAACATTAAAATGAAAATCGAACGATTGAGTAAGATCTATTTTATTAATATTCCACACTGAACCTGACTGCGCCGTCTGATCCCTGGTAAGTGTATAGCAATTGCAGTTTTCCTGGAAAGCATTTCCGTTAATATGATAGGGATTATCTGACTGTGCAATAAGTTGCTTATTTGCGAACAGGATGAAAAAAGTTGTGAATAATATATTACATATTCGTTTAACCATTTTCATTGAGGGCATACGGAATTCTTATTTCAACTCTCTTTTCAAAAACTCGTTTATCCTGGTGTATAGGCTCATCCGTAAAATATTGGGTGTACCGTCGCTAAGGTTATGTGTTTTATCGGGATAAAAGTGTTGTTCAAAATTTGTTTTTCTGCTATTGGTAAGCTGTTTACTAAGTTCAAGGCTGTTTTGCAGATGTACGTTATCGTCAGCAGTGCCATGCACTATAAAAAGCCCACCTCTATAATCATCTGTATAGTTGACAGGAGAAGATTTTTTGTATCCTTCGGCATTTTCACTGGGGAGCGACAGCAAACGCTCTGAATAAATGTTCTCATAATAACGCCAGTTGGTAACAGGTGCTATTGCCACACCTGATTTGAATTTACCGGCATACTTGGTTTGAGCCAAAGCTGCAAGATAACCCCCATAACTCCAACCCATAACCGCAACCTGCGATGTGTCTATACGGAAATTACGGGAAAGATAACTTTTTAGGGTCAGCAGGTCAGATATTTCAACATCACCCGGAGATTTGTAGGTGCTTTTTTTGAAAGCCGCACCTTTTCCTGGAGTCCCTCTTGGATCAATGCAAGCTACAGCATACCCCTGATTGGCAAACCAGCGCATGGTAAGAGTAAACCTGTCTGTCCAGCGGTCTAATGCCTCCTGTTTAGTATTCCCGCCATAAACATACAACAACAATGGGAGCCTTTTCCCTGGATTTTGGTAAGGTCTTATTATCCATGCGTTCATGGTCATACTATCGTTTGCCCTTACAGTAAAGAAATTTACATCAGGTATGGGGTAATCCTGAAGCCTTTCTTTCAACTCCTTGTTTTCAATAAGCTTACGTTGCTCCCTGCCTGTTATGGTCATCGTTTGGTAAACGGGTGGCGTATTGACAGAAGAAAATTCATCAAAAACGAATCTCCTGTCATTGCTGATCTTCACATTATGATAGCCGCGTCCGCTTGTGATACGTGTTCTGTTTTTACCATCGTATCCAACCTTGTATAATTGCTTTTCCCTTGTATTAGCTTCATTTGAGGTGTAGAAAATTTCTTTTTTTTCATCGTCAGTTGCTTCAATTGTCATGACTTCCCATTTACCTTGTGTAACCGGGGTTACTACACCCGAATTCAGTGCTATATTGTATAATTGATTATAACCGTCTTTCTCACTCATCCATAGTAGAGTCTTTCCATTGTCAACAAACCAGCCATTTTCAGGATGCACTGTAACATAATCTGCTGCGCTTTCTTCACTATACAGTACTGATGTTTTGCCTGTTACTACATTGGCTTTTAATACATCAAGCTTTTTCTGATCCCGGGTAAGTTTTTGAACTATCAGTGTTGAATTATCCGGAGACCAGCGGATACCGGTTATATACTGATCAGGATTAATACCCAGGTCCACCGGCACAAATATTTTATTGGTAATGTCGTAAACAAAAACCTTAACATCAGGTACCATCTCTCCGGCAAGAGGGTACCGCTGAGTACGTATATCCGGATAGGGTCTTTCGTAGGTACTGATGGGATATTGCTTAACGGCATTTTCATTAAACCGAAGCATGGCAATATATTTCCCGTTGGGGCTCCATTCATAAGCTTTTGTCATACCCAAACCGGTTTCGTACAAACCGTCGGCCATCCCATATAGAAACTGATTAGGCGAGCCATCTACAGTAATCGGGACGGTTGCATTCTTATCAATATCCATCAGGTACAGGTTACCATCCAGCACATAGGAAAGGAATTTGCTGTCAGGAGAAAATGATGGGAATAACTGTTTGCCGTTGGCTGATACAACACGTAGTATCTTTTTTTGAGTATCCCACACATAGTTGAAAGCCTTTTCCGAAAGAATATTGAAAGGCTCAATCTGGGTTTGAATTAATATCTTACTGTCGTCCGGTGAAAATCCAAAATCCTGGAAGTAAGTAAAAGTAGTAGGCAGAGAGTCTGTATCTCTTTTTATCTGGTTTGAAAATAAGGTATCTACAATACGGGTAGTATTAAAGTCAAGCGCTAGTATCACCTGTGGACCGGTACCTGTATCTGTTTGAATCCAGGCAAAATGCGGGGATTGGTTCATGAGGTGTACCACATACTTTCGTTCATCAAAATAACCACTCCAAATTTTTTCCAGGTCAAAGCTCATTTTAGGCTTTGATTGGGAAAAACTAAAAGTGCCTGAACAAATAACCAGAAAAAAGATAATCAGTTTTTTCATTATGAGCATTGTTGACAAAAATAAAAAGGGAAGGATATGGGAATAAGATACTGGGAATTACAGGGAGTAAAAATACATGTATTCATTTAAATTGCATGATATTGTGCTCCCATAACTCGTAGGTATGCAAAATTATTTACTTAAAAACATCAGTGTTGTTAATGATCATTCGGTAACTGTAAAAGATGTTTTATTAAAAAACGGCCGGATAGAAAAAATTGCAGATAATATACAACCGGGATCTTCAGTACTGGAAATCAACGGCGAAGGTAAGTATCTGCTGCCTGGGGCTATAGACGACCAGGTTCATTTCAGGGAACCGGGACTAACGCATAAAGCTACCATATATACTGAATCGAAAGCCGCTGTTGCGGGGGGAGTTACTTCTTTTATGGAGATGCCCAATACAATTCCTAATGCACTCACTATTGATTTGCTTGAAGATAAGTATGCTATTGCTGCACAACATTCTCTTGCAAATTATTCCTTCTTTATGGGCACTTCTAACAACAATGCAGACGAAGTACTTAGAGTTAACCGGTATCGCAACAGCATTTGCGGCATAAAAATTTTTATGGGCTCAAGCACCGGCAATATGCTGGTAGATAACTATCTCACCCTTGACAAGCTTTTCAGGGAAAGTGAATTAATTATTGCCACCCACTGCGAAGAAGAAAAAATCATTAAAGCCAATTATGGAAGGATTAAAAATGAAAAAACAGTGTTGTCACCAGCAGATCACCCGTTGATTCGTAATGAAGAGGCCTGCTTTGAATCTTCTTTTACAGCTATACAGTTTGCAAAAAAATATAATAGTAAACTGCATATTCTTCATATTTCCACAGAAAAAGAGTTGCAGCTCTTTACCAATATGATACCCCTCGGTGATAAGCGAATTACCTGCGAAGTATGTGTGCATCATCTCCATTTCAGCAGCGAGGACTATAACAGGCTTGGGTATTTAATAAAATGTAACCCAGCTATAAAAGCACCGCATAACAGGCAGGCGCTTTGGGAGGCGCTGAATGATGACCGCATTGATATTATAGCTACAGACCACGCTCCGCATACCCTGGAAGAAAAAGGATATATAAGGGATAACGATGGGCAACTTGTGATGAAAGAGCAAACCTCTTACGAACATGCACATGCGGGTCTTCCTCTTGTGCAGCACCCACTGTTGATGATGCTCCATTATTACCAAAAAGGAAAAATTTCACTTGAAAAAATTGTTCAAAAAATGAGCCATTCAGTAGCGGAAATTTACCAAATAAAAGACAGAGGGTATATCCGGGAAGGATATTGGGCCGATGTTGTGATAGCAGATATGAAAAAAAGTACATTAGTAAGCAGGGATAATATTGCTTACAAATGTGGCTGGAGTCCTCTTGAAGGGTTTTCATTTCCCGCTGCCATTACCCATACTTTTGTAAACGGGAGCCTGGTATACGAAAATTATGGAAATACCACATGGAATGAATCTAACAGGGGCATGCGGTTAGAATTCGACAGGGGATAAGTTCTGTACAAGATTTGGAGGGATTGTGGAACGATAAACGTGAAACGGCTTTATTGAATAATGCAGATTGACAAAACCACATACAACGATCTTTCTGTCTTCAGTCATGAAGAAGAGTTTTCTGTTTTTCATAAAATAAATTTTACCAAAACAAATGGTGGCAGGGAATGGCTGAGATGGCTGATGACTGATCCTGCCAGGGATATCAAAAAAATAACTGACACACAGAAAATTCTGCAGCTTATTATAGCTCACTTAGACCATTGGCCTGCAAGCATCACCAATGGCACAATGACTATGATTGATCGCTTTTACAATTCCCGCATTGACCCGATTCCTGCTTCAAAAGATTTTCTCAATACAAGATTGTATAAAATTTTCCACAGTTCCGATTATGGTTTAATCCGCTTTTCGATTATCCATTTTCGTGATTTTATTTCCGGATTGCACCAGGTGGCAGCAATTTTTGATACTCAGGATGCCCCTGCAAAACTGCAATTGTTTGCCTCACGCATCCGGTCGTTGCTTCAGCACAGCCAGTTGGAAGAATTGCTAAACAAACAGCCGGGAGAAAAATTTTCTATCAGAGAAAATCTCTACTTCGGGCATTTCTTTCTTTCCGGATTCAAAACCCGCTATGAAGAACTTGCTGATATCTTTTACCAGTTGGACGCATGGTATAGCATGGCGATAGCCGTTCAGAAATACGGGTTGACCTTCCCCAAATTTGTAGAGTCTGATGAGCCCTATATCAAAGCAGACAAAATGTTTCATATCCTGCTCCGGGAGCCGGTGTCTTACGATATCCAACTGTCGCCCAGCAGCAACTTCCTGTTTCTTACCGGCGCAAATATGGCCGGGAAGAGTACATTCATCAAATCATTGGGAATAGGCGTATATCTGGCGCATCTTGGTATGGGTGTTCCTGCCAGAAACCTCGAACTTTCTCTTTTTGACGGTGTACTCAGTAACATTAATGTAGAGGATAATATTATCAGGGGCGAAAGTTATTTCTTCAATGAAGTGCAAAGAATCAAGAACACTATTCTCACCATCAACAATGGTAAAAAATGGCTGGTGCTGATAGATGAACTGTTCAAAGGCACTAATGTGCAGGATGCTATGCGTTGCTCGCTTGCAGTCATCAATGGACTGATCCGTATAAAAAGCACTCTCTTTGTGTTGTCCACACATTTATATGAAATAGGTCAGGATATCAACAGCCATCCCAATATTTCATTCAAATATTTTGAAACAAAGATCAACAACGACAAACTGGAATTTACCTACCAATTGAAAGACGGTATCAGCAACGACCGGCTCGGATATTTCATATTGAAAAGCGAGAAAGTGGTTGACCTTCTTGAAAAATTATGAATAGTACAAGCCCCTTATTTTATCAGTCTCAATGTAAGCGGGTAACGGTATAGCTTACCCTCGCTTGCCCTGATGGTGGCAATAATTACCAGCACAAGTGCGGCAAGAAGTACTGCCCAGATTAAAAGAATTCCAATAATAGTTATAGCCAATACTATACATGCAATCGTAACTGTAATCTGAAAATTCAATGATTCTTTTGCATGAGCGGTGATATAAGAAGACTCGTCCTTTTTAATAAGATAGATCACCAATGGCGCAATAAATCCAACAACAAGTGTAAGGATATGTGATAAAATGGCCATTGTTTTTTCATCGCTTGTAGGTGGCACAACGGGTTGTTCATCTGTCCCGAGTAAAGAAGAATTTTGCTGTTCCATATTTGTAGTAGAGTTTAGTATTGAAATTTATTACAAATAGGAGATATTTCATAACATTTTGGAAAAAAAGGTGTTGGGGTAGCTATCAGCAATCAGCCGTCAGCGAACATTTAAAGCTCATTTCTTATTCATAGATGCCTGAAAGCTGATACCTGATAGCCTTACACCTTACACCCAGCGGCTTCATTTACAAATTTGTGAAGGCGGGAAAGGAAATGATGCAGTTGTTCCATTCCTCCAATATCTTCATGTACCAGCAGGAAGTTTCTCCCGGTCTGTTTTAATCTCGCCTTATTGGTCTGAGTCTGCACAAACTGCAGCATTTTATTGAAAGTGTCCGATTCAAAATATGGCGAATCGGGATTATTTACAAAATAGCACCTCAGTGTTTCTTCTTTTAATACCATCTTTTCAAAACCCAGATCCAGTGCCATTTTGCGGCAGCGAACGGTAGTAAATAAATCTTCTACCTGGGGTGGCATGGGGCCAAAACGATCCTGCATCTCTGTATGAAAGTCGCGAAGGTCCTGCTCTGTTTCTGCATTATCCAGGCGGGTGTACAACGACAACCTTTCATTAATACTTTCAACATACTCATCGGGTATAAGAATTTCGAGGTCAGTATCAATAGTACAATCCTGTACAAAATTTTCCTGTTGCTGAATCTCTTCTTTAAATACTTCCCTGAAAGATGTTCTTTTCAATTCCCGTATTGCTTCATCAAGGATCTTTTGATACATTTCAAACCCTATCTCGGCCATAAAACCACTTTGCTCGCCGCCTAATAAATTTCCTGCCCCGCGAATATCAAGATCGCGCATGGCAATCTGGAATCCGCTGCCCAGATCACTGTGCTGCTCCAATGTTTGCAAACGCTTACGGGAATCATTGGGTAAAGTACTCATAGGTGGGGCCAGCAGATAGCAAAATGCCTTTTTGTTGCTTCGCCCTACCCTGCCGCGCAACTGGTGTAAATCGCTGAGTCCAAACTGGTGCGCATTATTTACTATAATGGTATTTACATTGGGAATATCAACACCGCTTTCCACAATATTGGTACATACCAGAACATCATATTTTCTATCAATAAAATCAAGGATCCTTTCTTCCAGTATATGCCCTTCCAGTTGTCCGTGAGCAACACCTATACTTAGGTCAGGGCAAAGCCCACGAATAATATCAGCCATTTCATTTAAACCCAGCACACGGTTATGTATGAAAAACACCTGTCCGCCCCTTTCGGTTTCAAAATAGATCGTATCGCGGATTATGTCTTCATTAAAAACCTGTACCTCTGTTTGAATTGGCTGTCGGTTAGGTGGCGGGGTATTGATAATACTCAAATCTCTTGCACCCATCAGGCTGAACTGCAGGGTTCTGGGTATAGGTGTTGCCGTTAGTGTAAGACAATCCACATTGGTTTTAAGTGTCTTTATCTTTTCTTTATGACCCACACCGAACTTTTGTTCTTCATCTATAACCAGTAAGCCCAGGTCTTTAAATTTTACTTCCTTGCCTACCAGGGCATGGGTGCCAATAATGATATCTATCTTGCCTTCCTTAAGTTTTTCCAGCGTCTCCTTTTTCTCTTTTGAAGATTTGAACCTGTTGATATAATCTACAGTTACCGGAAAATCTTTAAGCCTGTCTTTAAATGTTTTATAGTGCTGAAAGGCAAGTATGGTAGTAGGTACCAATACGGCAGCCTGTTTATTATCGCAGCAGGTTTTGAAAGCTGCCCGCACTGCAATCTCTGTTTTTCCAAAACCTACATCTCCGCAAACCAGCCTGTCCATGGGACTGGGGGACTGCATATCATTTTTCACGTCTGCAGAAGCTTTGCTCTGGTCAGGGGTATCTTCATAAATAAAGGATGCCTCCAGTTCTGTCTGCATATAGTTGTCGGGGCTGTGTTCAAATCCGTGCTGGGCTTTGCGTTGCGCATAAAGTTTTATCAGGTCAAAGGCAATTTCTTTTACCCTTGCTTTTGTTTTATCTTTCAGCTTCTGCCATGCATCGCTACCCAATTTATTCACTTTGGGAGTCGTACCTTCCTTACCAGTATACTTAGCAATTTTGTGAAGCGAATTAATATTTACATATAATATATCAGTATCCTTATAAATAATACGAACGGCTTCCTGCAATTTGCCGCCTACTTCAATTTTTTGCAGTCCGCTGTATATACCCACACCATGATCAATATGCGTCACATAATCTCCCGGTTGCAGTTCGCGCAGGGATCGCAGTGTGAGTGCTTTGTTTTTGTTGTAAGCCTGTTTTACTTTGTATTTATGATAGCGCTGAAATACCTGGTGATCGGTATAGCAAACGATTTTAAGGCTATGCTCTATAAAGCCTGCATTAATAGCTACAGGTATAGGTGTAAATGATATCTCAGCATTGAGGTCAGAAAAAATACTGTGCAGGCGTTCCAACTGACGGGGATTATCTGCAAAAAGATAAATATTATACTTTTTGGATTCCCAGCTCTTCAGGTCTTTGATAAGCATATCAAACTGCCTGTTGAAAGCGGGTTGTTCTTTGCTGTCATAACTTATTTCAAAACCGCCGAAATGCGGTGTATAACCAAATTCTACAATATGCCGTTTATGCAATTGCTCCTCAATAAAAGCTGACTGAACAAAATCGTCTGCTGACACATCTTTCTTTTCGAGATTGTCTTCTTCATCTTTTAAATGTTTTGTGGATGTATCCTGCAGCCGGAAAAATATCTCAAGATCTTCTTCCTGCACCAATAATTTCTCCTTTACTACATCCCAATCCTGCATCCACACCACAGTATTCTCCGGCAGAAATTCCGGTAGTGATACTTTCTCACCAGTATCAAACTGTGTTTCCACATTGGGTATAATGGTTACCTGCAGCAGTTTCCTTTCACTGAGCTGTGTTTCCGGATCAAAAATCCTGATGGAATCCACATCATTCCCAAACAGTTCAACACGGTATGGCTTTTCATTTCCAAAAGAATATATATCGAGTATGCCACCCCGTAAAGCAAACTGCCCCGGTTCGTATACAAAATCTGTACGTTCAAAACCATAATCCACAAACTGTGCAAGTAAAGCGCTCACATCAAGGGTATCGCCGGTCTTTATCCTTATCATATTACCGGATAAAGTATTAGGCAAAACTACTTTTTCAAACAGGGCTTCCGGGTAAGTAACAATTACGCCTGCCCTGTTGCCCGTTGCTGTGGAAAAGCGGGTTAGCATTTCCGTACGTAACATTACATGCGATGCATTCAGTTGCCGGTAGTTTTTCCTGTTTTTGAAGGAAGAAGGGAAATAAAAAACATTTAAAGCGCTGGTAAGATTTTCAAGTGAGTTATGAAAATATGCTGCTTCCTCGGCATCGTTTAAAATAACAAGATGATTTAGCTGCGAGGCGAGTTCGTGCCGGAAAACTGCAGTAAATACAAACTGAGCTGCGCTGCCGTGTAAGTTTTTAAGGTAAATGCGCTGAGGTTTGGTCAATACGATCCTATCCGCAATCTGGAAAGTGCGGGTGTCGTGCAAAAATTCATCCAGCAACACATTCAAATTCATCTGTCAAAATCCAGCCTTGCAGCAATCACTACTGCACCAGGTATTGGTAAAGCCCCGCAAAGATACGGGCTAAATCCGTGTACTTTGGACTTTAGTCTTTTCATTTTCAAAAAAACCAAGATTAAGTTAAAAGATTTTCATTAAAAAAGTATGGCAAAATAATAGCTGTATAGCTGCGTTACACTCAAAATTTGTGCTTTGAAAAAGTCCTTTTCGAAATTCTTCGCTGCAGGTATAATAGTATGCTGTATTTTTTACTTTGGTACACTCAATGCCCAAATGATTACAGGTGTATGGCATGGAAAAATCAACAGGCAAAAGGTGGAACTGAAAATTGTACAGAAGGGGGATAGCCTTACCGGTACGGTTTACTATTATCAATCACCGGGTAATTACAGGAGATATGCTATTAAAGGCTATTTTGATGATATAAATAATGAAGCAGTTTGGTGGGATGATGAATTGATTGAATCTTCTAATGGTGGGATGGCAATTGGGTCGCCGGGAAGAGTAGCTTTGCAGTCTCGGGCCGACTTTAATTGTCCCGGGGGAGCAGTGATGAAACTTGACGGGGAAACAGCATCGAAAGATGATGAAGAAAAATCAAAAGGTGAAGTGCATCTTGACAAAATCAATAGCCCGCTATTTGGAGATGAATGGGACTTTGTGATAGATAACTATACCGCCGGGGCCAACGATCCTGATGTTATTGACAGTGTTGGGATGATTGCCCGTCAGCCTGCGCCTGTGCCGGTAGTTGTGCCCGTTGTAGCCAAAACTCCTGAACCGGAACCCAAACCAATTACCCAAGCCAACCAACCAAAGCCAACCCCGATAGCGCCATTGACTATAGAGCAAAAATTTGCACTGCGGGAGAAAATTCCAATGCTTGAGATCCCGGTTAGCGGTGATTCAATAACGCTGAATTTTTATGACAATGCAGAAATAGATGGAGATTCTATCACTCTTTTCTTAAACAATAAACTCATTTTTCAGCATATATATCTAACTGACAAAGCTTATACCGTGATGTTACTTGTAAATGAATTACAGGAAACCAATGAATTGGTAATGGTAGCTGAGAATCTTGGATCCATTCCCCCGAATACCTCCTTTATGGTAGCATATGTTGCTGGTCAACGTTATGAAGCGAGGTTGGTAAGTACGGAAGGCAGCAGTGCAATGATCCGGTTTGTAAAAACAAAGTCTGTTGCCGGGGTTACATCTGGTGGGATAGATACCGGGGGAAAGCAAATCAAACGGGAGGGAGAAAATTTCTGATTTATGCTCATTGGATGTCGAAATAAAAAAGCCGGTGCACTTCATGCTATGTAGTGAAATGCCCGGCTCACCCTTAATCCCTGCTAAACCACAATCTATTGAACAACAACTTTGCCTTTCATAACTACGTGCAAACTGCAAAAATAGTTTGCCGGTTCTGTAAAAATCTTCGACCATGACTGCCCCGGATGCAATGGTGATGATGACCATAGTTTCTTATTTTCTTCGGTAATATCGTGATCAACCAGGTCGTGATTTATAAATACTATGGTGTCGCCTTTATTCACAGTTATAGTTGCAGGGGAAAAAGCCATTTGCTTAATTTCTACTGTATCTGTTTTGTGCTGCTTCACCGTATTATTGTTTGAAACAGGAGTGCAACCATACACAGCATATACAAAAGCTAACATCAAACGCACTACTATCATCAACTGCTTATTCGTTTTCATCATTATTTATTCATCGTTTTTTGCAGCATTTCTGCGTGAGAAAGATGTGTTTTTAAAGCTGGCACTACATTTTCCAGTAATGCTTTCAATTCTGCATTATCAGTTTCCGGTATTAATACTTTTTCAACAGCATCAATAACTGCTTTATGATATGCTACTTCATTATTAATATATGCCTTATCAAAATCAACACCTTTCTTCGCCTTCAGTTGCTTTTGTGTTTTATTAGCATCAGCTAATAATTTTTTTGTGAGCGCATTGGTCTGAGGGGTTACATTGAGCTTCTTGGTCAGGGCCACAGCCTGTGCTATCACAGCTTTGTGATCATTAATCATTGTTTTTGCAAAGTTTAATACTTCGCTGTTAGTTGATTTTTTCTGTGCTATACCCGCATAGTCAATATCAATCTGGTTTGCTGTGACTGCAACAGATGCCACTTCAGGGTCTGTGAGCTTTGTAGCCTGTTGTGCATTCAATGATGGTACAATAAACACAAAGTTTAACAACAGGAATAAACCTATTGTAGGAATGTTTTTCTTTTTCATTTTAAAAAATTTTATTGTGATAATAATTAGAGTACGGTCAACCAAAAAGGTTACAAACTTTCTAATGAATCATTTGATGAATGACAGAAACTCATTTTTCTTATCGTCACATTTGAAAACACCATCGTACTGCGCTGTAATTGTACTGCTTTGAATATCTTTTATGCCGCGTGATGAAACGCATAGGTGTACAGCGTCAATAACTACAGCCACATCTTTTGTATTGAGAACATGCTTCAACTCTTCTGCAATTTGCATTGTTAATCTCTCCTGCACCTGCGGACGTTTGGCGTAGTATTGCACGATCCTGTTAATTTTAGACAGTCCTATTATTTTCCCGGAGGATATGTAAGCGACATGTGCTTTGCCAATAATTGGTACAAAATGATGCTCGCAGCAGGAATAGAAAGTAATATCTTTTTCAACAAGCATCTGGCTATAGCTAAACTTGTTTTCAAATAAGGTTATTTCTGGTTTTTTAGCGGAGTTAAGCCCGCTGAAAATTTCTTTTACATACATGTGTGCTACCCTGTATGGGGTTCCATTCAGGCTGTCATCTGTAAGGTCCAGTCCAAGTGTTTCCATGATTTTTGAAAAATGCCAGCTAATTATTTTAATTTTTTCTTCATCAGTTTTCTCAGGTGTGCCTTCATACATGGGTGTATCCAATGCGGTACTGTGATGCTGCCCTCCTATTAAAATGTCAACATCTTCAATTGGTTTGAAATCTTTTTCAGCCAATACATGGGTTCCGTTGTTAATCATACTTGTATTTATGTTTAAAAAATGAATTACTTAACGTGGTTTGAACATATTGTTTCAATGATATTATTGCGAACAATATTTTAAAGCTGGAAGTCTGTGGCAACCTGTTCTGAACATTAGATTGTTTTGGTAAAAAAAGGTTACAAAAAAAGTATTAGAATATTGTAACCTTTGTACAGCTATATAATCTAATATTCAATATACGAGATGGACAGGGAAAGTATAACATCGCAGGAAGAGATTCCTGAACATGAAATTATTACTAGGATATTAAAAGGTGAAAAAGAGCTTTATGCCATTATTGTAAGGCGTTATAACCAAAGGCTCTATAGGGTAGGTATGTCAATACTTAATGATGATTCAGATGTGGAAGATGCGATGCAGGTAGCCTATATACATGCGTATGAAAGTCTTGGCAACTTTGGCTTCAGGTCGGGGTTCGGTACATGGATTACAAGAATAATGGTCAATGAATGTTTGTTGCGATCAAAGAAAAAAGGAAAAATTCTTATAACCGATGATGAAAAAATAGAAAAAATGATGTTGCACAGTGAGACTCCTGAAACTCCCGCGACTAAGGCGCTGAATGATGAACTGAAGAAAATTTTAAACGATGCTATAGGCAGACTGCCCGAAATATACCGTACAGTGTTTGTAATGCGGGAGGTTGAAAACATGAGTATTGCTGAAACACAGCATTGTCTTAATATCAGCGATGTAAATGTAAAAGTGAGACTTAACCGGGCAAAAGCAATGCTTAAAGATTTATTATCATCCTACTACAAAAAGGAAGACATATTTCATTTTCACTTAAGCCGTTGTGACAGGATGGTAGATGCAGTGATGAAACATGTACGCCTGCATTAATCTTATTCAAATCAAATCCTGGCTCAAATCTTTATTTGACATAGATTAAATCAAATGGACTTTTGTTAAGTTCAATTAATCCACGCTTTTCTTAGAAATACCTGTCAAACAGTACGATAATCTCTATTCATCGAAGCTTACAGGCAACTAATCGAAATTTGGTTATGACAGACTTATATGAACCATAATTTTACGTTTCTATCTGAAATACTACAAACCCAATACCTGTTATGCAACCCAAAAAGATTTTTATAACGATTTTTGTTTTAGCGCTGGTAGGAGTAATCAGTTTGTTTCTCATACCTGTGAGCAGAACGTTCAGGGCTGATATAACAGTAAATGCTGATCTTCATATTACCAACCGGACTATAAAAGATACCTCAAACTGGGATACATGGTATGAGGACATTAGGGCTGGGCTACCTGTATTCTCTGGTTTTCAAATAGGATCCAACAAGAATCATGATATTTTTGACTATACACTTTCTGAAAGCAGAGGGCAAAAGAAGGGTCAAATTCAGATTTTGAGAAGTAATAAAAACAATTGGGATACTAAAATAAGCTGGACAGAAGAAATAATCTGCAAAGATGGATTAAAGAAAAAACTACGGCTACTATTACATCCGGATGAGTTCCGCACTTTGTTTCTGCAAAATATGGTTCAGTTTAAAAACCATATTGAAAAACCGGGAAATATATTTGGGGGTTTGACTTTTAAGAAAACAGAAATTCCCTCAAACAAAATTGTACTGGCTCATGATACCACAACCCTGGGTTCGATGGATGCAAAACTGAATGAGCTATATACAAAAATAGCCCGGGCCATTTCCGAGGATGAAATTACACATCCTGGGAACTTTTTATATCAATTTGAAAAGCTAAATGATTCTACAGTAAAATTGTGTATAGCCGTAGAAGTGTCAGAAAAAACAAAATCAGTTAAATCACCTTTTGAACTTCTTGAAACATATGATCGTAAAGCCATTATCATACATTCTCTGAAAAATTACTCTGATATTAATGATGACCTCTCCGTTATGTATGAATGGCTTAAGAAAAACGATGCCCGTCCGGCTACAGATTATTGGATAAAGCATGATTTGAATAAAGACCTTGCAAAAGGGCCAAATCAAAAAGGACTTACTATAATTCAGGAAATATATTCATTAAAGTAAATTGTATTCGGGGAAATTGATTACTCCCAAATACAGATCATTTTAGGTAAATTTTTTCTAAGGATAATATTTTTACTGATTATCAATGACTTACAAAGGCGTGCTAAAAAATAGTACGCTATTCTTTTGGAAGTAACAGTGTTTTGCTCCTACCTTTGCGCTCCATTTTTTAACCGGAAAAAGACGGGATGGCGTCGTTTCCAACCCCTGAATAAACAAACCAGGGAAAAAATAATAAAATGAGCAAACTACATTTCACTACCAAACATGCGAACGAGGCTACCGTGCAACATAATTGGTATGTTGTTGACGGCACCAATCAAACCGTTGGTCGCATGAGTGCCAGGATTGCAGCAGTGCTGCGTGGCAAAAACAAAGCCTACTTTACTCCCCATGTTGATTGCGGAGATTTTGTAATCATTATTAATGCTGATAAAGTAAAATTCAGCGGTAACAAACTTGAAGACAAAACCTATATTAATTTTTCGGGCTATCCCGGTGGAAAGAAAGAAGAAACTGCAAAAAGCCTTCTTAACCGCAGACCCGAGGTAGTGTTGGAAAGAGCAATAAAAGGTATGCTTCCAAAAAACCGACTGGGTCGCAAGCTGTTCAAAAAACTTTTTGTATATGCTGGTGCAGAACATCCGCATGGAGCACAGCAGCCCAAAGCATTAAAATTTTAATTAGTTAAACCGCTAATAGCGCAAAGTTTAATATAAATGGAAAAGCAAAAAAATGGTGTAGGCCGTCGTAAGGAAGCAGTAACAAGAGTTTTCCTTTCAAAAGGTGACGGAAAGATCACGATCAATGATCGCGATTACAAAGAATATTTTCCCCTGGTATATCTTCAAAACCAGGTAGAACTACCACTCAAAACTACTGAAGCACTTGATAAATTTGATGTAAAAATCAATGCTTCAGGTGGTGGACCTAAAGGACAGGCTGAAGCCGCAAAATTAGGAATAGCCCGTGCACTTATAGAGGTGAGCGCCGACTATCGCCCTGCTTTAAAAGCTGCAGGCGTACTGATGCGCGATCCACGCTCGGTTGAACGTAAGAAGTTTGGTAAGAAAAAAGCAAGAAAGAGCTTCCAGTTCAGTAAACGTTAATGTGTTAGCCTGGGTTACAGGCAAACTCTATAGCAAATTCATAAAGTACTTTTCAAAATTATCAAATTATAAAAATGGAAAATAGCACTTCATTGCAGCAGCAATTACTGGAAGCAGGTGTACATTTTGGTCACCTGCGTAAGAAGTGGAACCCTAAGATGTTGCCTTACATTTTTGCTGAAAAGAAAGGCATCCATATTATTGATCTCAACAAAACGGTTGAAAACCTGCAGGAAACAGCCGCGGCATTAAAAAATATCGCCAAAAGTGGTAAGAAGATAATGTTTGTAGGTACCAAAAAGCAGGCAAAAGAAATCGTAACAGAGTGTGCTAAAAAAGTGAATATGCCTTATGTTACGGAAAGATGGCTTGGGGGAATGCTTACTAATTTCAATACTGTTAGAAAGAGCGTAAAGAAAATGCAGAGCATTGAAAAAATGCTTAATGATGGTTCTTTTGACAGTATTACCAAGAAAGAGCGTCTCACACTTAGCCGTGATAAAGAGAAAATGGAAAAAGTGCTCGGGGGTATAGCTCAGTTGGGTCGTGTTCCGGCCGCATTATTTATCATTGATATAGGGCATGAACATATTGCTCTTTCTGAAGCTAAGAGATTGGGTATATCCACGTTTGGAATGGTAGATACTAATTGTGATCCTAATAAAGTGGATTTCTCTATTCCTGCTAATGATGATGCTACCAAATCAATAGCCATCATCACCAACTATATTACAGCAGCTATCGCAGAAGGACTTGCAGAACGTCAGAATGAGAAAGCGGAAGAAGAAGCAGAAGAAGAAATAGTGGAAAAATCGCCCAGACTTGATATAGATGATGCTGGTACTGAACGTGAGAAAGGAGGCAGAAGAGGACATAGTGGAAGAGGAGCAGGTTCAGGAACGGGTGGTCAGAGAAGACGTACTCCATCTGGTGGCGGAGCAAGACGTTCCGGTGGTGGTAGCCATTAAACCGGGGTAAAGATATTGGGGGGTAGCCGTGTAGTTTTGGTTTGGGATAATAACTGTTATGACCGGTATTTTTAAACAATAATTAATTTTTAATGATGTCAACTATTACAATAACAGCAGCAGATATAAATAAACTTCGTCAAATGACCGGAGCTGGCATGATGGATTGCCGTAAAGCATTAACTGAAACTAATGGTGATTTTGAAGAAGCAATAGACTGGCTTCGTAAAAAAGGTGCTAAAGTTGCTGCTTTACGAGGTGATCGTGAAGCTAAAGAAGGTGTAGTAATTGCTCAAACCACTGCAGATAATAAAACTGGTATTGCAGTTTGTATAAGTTGCGAAACCGACTTCGTTAGCAAGAACGCAGATTTTGTTGCTTTCGCTCAAAGCATCGCAACTGCTGCTGTAGCAAATAATGTAAAAAGTATAGATGAACTGAACAATGTATCTGTAAATGGTGCTAAGGTTTCGGATATGATCAATGATAAACTGGCAAGTATCGGTGAAAAGATTGGTATCAGCAAGTTTGAACGTCTTGATGCACCTTTTGTAGCATCCTATATACATGGAGCAAACAGAATTGGTGTATTGGTAGGACTAAACAAAGAAGCTGCTGAAGCAGGGAAAGATGTAGCCATGCAAATTGCAGCTATGAACCCTGTGGCTGTAGATCCGAACTCAGTACCTGCAGATATCATTGCACGTGAGAAAGCTATTGTTACCGAACAAATTAAGAATGATCCAAAAATGGCAGGAAAACCTGATGCTATGATTGAGAAAATAGCTGAAGGTAAACTGAATGCTTTCTTTAAAGAAAACACTCTAACTGCCCAGCCTTTTGTAAAAGATGCTGCTAAAAGTGTAAGCGAATATTTAAAAAGTATTGATAGCTCATTTACAATTACCGGTTTTAAGAGGGTAGCTTTAGGTTAATTGCAAACTGAGTTTTTTTGTTCCGGCAATATTAATATTTTTAGTAAAGAAGCAAGGAAGTATCAACTACTGATACTTCCTTTGCTTTTTATAGCACCCGCCCCGAGAAATTAATTTATGTTATCGTACCTGTAAAGCGGATCAATCTCACTACCAGCTTTCAATTCCATTACCGGTTTTATTAATCCATCATTCAGTCCGTATATCCATCCATGAAGATGTGGCTCGTTGCGGTTTAACCAGGCATTTTGAACAATGGTTGTTTGAGATAGTCTTACCACCTGTTCCATAACATTTAATTCTGAAAGCCTGTCTGCGCGTTTATCCATATTCTCAATCTGATCCAGTTCTTCCCGGTTATGCCTGTATACATCTTTTATGCTGCGAAGCCACATATTAAGTACGGCTTTATGATCATTATTGGTCATTGATGCTTTTATTCCACCACATCCATAATGCCCGCAAACAATAATATGCTTTACCTGAAGATAATTCACTGCATAATCCAATACACTAAGCAGGTTAAGGTCGGTATGAATTACCATATTGGCAATATTCCTGTGTACAAATATTTCCCCTGGCTGAGTATTGGTGATTTCATTGGCAGGCACACGACTGTCGCTGCATCCTATCCATAGAAATTCCGGTGTTTGAAATTTAGACAGATTTCTGAAAAACCCGGGATTACCGGATTCCTTTTCAGTGGCCCAGGCTTTATTCTCCAATAATAATTTTTCGTATGATTGCATTACTTTTTTTTAAAGAGTTATTCAAAAAATGTTCTCTATACCGCAACACCGTTTTCTGAAAAATCAACCTGTAATTTAGGTTTTCTGAAACGGTGATCGTTTTGACCTTCTGTCTTAAGCTGAACATTTACATTACGGGCCGGTGCATGCCAGGTAAAGTCGTTGATTACTTCAATAATGTCTTTATCAATAAAATCAGCTTTTGTTACATCAATAAGCACATTCGATTTTGCCGGTACACTATCTAATTTGCTTTTAATTCCGCGTTTGTTGAGGATTGAAACATCTTTTCTCAGCCGGATGAGGTAATTGTTATTGTCATTAACAACAAAGACTGCAGTTCTGTAATTACTTCTTGCAGAGAAAAATAATCCGATAGCCAATCCGGCAAGCACACCTACCAAAAGGTCGGTAAGCAGAATGATGACCACGGTGGCAACAAATGGCAAAAACTGATCCCAGCCTTTTTTATAAAATTCTTTAAACAAAGATGGTTTAGCTAATTTGTAACCCGTATAAATAAGTATGGCTGCCAATGCAGAAAGCGGAATAATTTTTAGAATTTGCGGAACAAAAGCCACACTCAAAAGAAGAAAAAGCCCATGAAAAATAGTAGACATTTTTGTCTTTGCACCTGCATTAATATTAGCAGAAGATCTTACAATTACACTTGTAAGGGGAATCCCCCCAATCAAACCTGATATCATGTTTCCCACACCCTGCGCTTTCAATTCCCTGTTTGTAGGAGTTATTCTTTTGTGCGGATCAAGATTGTCTGTAGCTTCAATACCCAACAGTGTTTCAAGACTGGCTACCAATGCAAGAGTGACTCCGCTTATCCAAACTTGCTTATTAGTAATGGCTTCCCAATCAGGGAATGTGAAGAATGAAAAAAACTCTTTGGCTGAGGTTGCAACTGGAATATTTACCAGATGTTCAGCACGCAATCCATAACCAGAGGATTGTAGTTTTACAATTTCATTAATTCCGATTCCAATTAATACAACCAATAATGGAGCGGGTATTAATTTAATCCAACCCTGTTTTTTTTCGGTAAGACTGCCCCACAAAAACTGAAAAGCGATACATACTGCACCTATCAGTATTGCCGTAGGTGTAATATTGTTTAATGCACTGAAGATACCGGAGAAAGTATTCTCCCCATTCTGCTGCAGAAAAGTTTGATCTCCTTCAAAATCTCTGTCATAACCTACAAGATGAGGCATCTGTTTTAAAATAAGAATAATACCGATAGCAGCCAACATTCCTTTAATAACACTTTTGGGAATATAATCGCCAATAACACCGGCTCTTGCAAAGCCTAATATCAATTGAATAGCTCCACAAATAAAAACTGAGACTAAAAAAGCTTCAAATGACGGTAGGATTGCAATGGCTGCAACTACAATTGCAGTAAGACCTGCAGCTGGTCCACTCACACTTTTATGCGAACCACTAAGTAAACCAATAACAATTCCACCTATAATACCGGCAATTATACCACTGAATAGGGGAGTGTTAGAACCAAGTGCAATTCCAAGGCATAGAGGCAATGCTACCAAATAAACCACCATTGCAGACGGAAAATCTGAAGCAATGCTTTTAAAATAATTAATACGATTATCCATATATACTATATGTTTTGACAAGTAAATAATTTTCTCTCCCCATCAAAAATGACAGACACAATACGTGTGCACAAAATATCCGATCTTCTTTGTGAAGAAGAGGTAATCTTAGTTTGAACTCAGCAGAATTTAACTTATGTACTGGCTAATTATTAAACACACAATACACACTTAGTCTCCCGTAAGGGGACAAGCTTTAATAAATTGCTACATGAAAAGTAATATCAAGCTTCGGGGGGAGGGGAGAGAAGTTCGCCGTAATAAGCAATATATATCAGAGAAGTAGTATTGCCATTATGCTCAAGTACTGGAATACCTGGCACCGGAAGGTGTAAATGTTCGTGCAGGTATTCAGAGAGCGTATTTGCGTTGTTAGTCTTTTCTTCATTGAGCCCGGAAAAAGGATTTGTACTTTCCTCGTTAGCCTGTTGTTCAGCAGAAAATGGTGCATTACGCAATTCCTTCTGTACAGAAAATATAAATGGAGTACTTACAGTTAACCACAACAACGTCATGATCATAAATATACTGCCTGCACAGTCTAAAGGGCTATATATTCGTCTATTGCTTTTCACTATAGGGAATCAAAGATATTAAAAGTTTTTTCGGAATGCTCAAAATTCAGAAATTGTTAACGATTTAAAAAAGGCGATATTATATAATCAATATACTGCCGGTTTCATGGCAGATGATTCATCTTTTCAAAAATGATGTGATACTCATAGTTTACTTAACAGTTCTCAATGAATTTGCCAGTTTGAACTGTGTTTAATGAAAAATCACCTTTTTCATGTAGGTTTGCTGCAAACTAATAATTCATAAAGTGAAATTCAGATCAGTGATTTTATTGACTTTGGCAATTCTGATTATAGATCAGGGGCTGAAGATTTGGATAAAAACGAACTTCTATCTTGGTGAAGAAAAATTGATCTTCGGCTCATGGTTCAGGCTTCATTTTATTGAGAATGAAGGAATGGCTTATGGATGGAAATTGGGTGGTGAATGGGGGAAGATAATACTTACACTCTTTCGTTTGTTCGCAGTTGTATTCGGCACTTATTATCTGCGTCACATTATTAGGCAGGGATACCATAAAGGATTCATCGTTTGTGCTACTTTGATTTATGCGGGTGCAATTGGTAATCTCATTGACAGTATGTTTTATGGATTAATTTTTGAAAATAGCGGCGATATATTCAATCCCTATATTTCCACTATATTCCCCAAAGAAGGTTATGCAGGATTCTTACATGGGCGTGTTGTTGATATGCTATATTTCCCCATTATTACAAATGCGCATTTTCCCGATTGGGTACCCGTATGGGGTGGGGAAGATTTTGAATTTTTCAGACCGGTCTTTAATATAGCCGATGCCTCCATTTCATTGGGAGTAATTATAATTCTTTTATTTCAGAAGCGATTTTTTGATCAAAAGAAAAAGGAAAATGACGCTACAATAGAAACCAATTCTACAGTAAATGATGAAGTGCAGGTTTCTTAGTTATACTGTAAAAAAAAGCCCTCCCGTTAAGGAGGGTTTTTGTTTACAAAGCGTTGAGAGAGGTTGTGAATTCTTCCAACATACTTTGTTTCCGGGTATGGATTAATCGGTCATATTTTAATGACCAGGGTACGTTTGGTTCTAATCCGATTGTTCGGATTATTTATTGGTTAGGGTTGTGCTAATTGTTAAGGGTTTAAACGAAACATTAACTCAAATTATTCTTTGCAGTTCCCGCGTTTCGACCAACGATTGTTTATAAAAGTTAACATTGTAATATTAAGTAGCTCATACTGATATTTTTGCAATGAGAATGTTTTACAGAGATTGCCGCTTATCAAATGATAATTTAGAAAGTGAGTGTTTCTGTGATATTATTTTAATGTGACAAATAATATTTTCAACCTGCCTGCCGTTTTAGCTTCAATTGAATCTTTGAATTTTTTCTGATCAATATATCGGTTATATTTTTTTCTCATGTTGTAGTTGGTTTAAAGCAAAAGGCATCTTCCAGTTGGATAGATGCCTTTTTGCTTACAGAAATTTTAGTTGAAAATTATCCGGGTAGTTTACCTACCATGTTAGCCGGTTGTACCCATTCATCAAACTGGGCATCGGTAACATATCCAAGCTTTACCGCCATCTCTTTCAGCGTAGTTCCTTCCTTATGGGCTTTCTGTGCAATTTCTGCTGCTTTATAATATCCTATCTTAGTATTGAGCGCCGTTACAAGCATTAATGAGTTGTCTACATGCTTTTTGATATTTGCCTCAAGGGGTTCAATGCCGGTTGCACATTTATCGTTAAAGCTTACACAACCGTCTCCAATCAGCCTGGCGCTGTGCAGAAAGTTATAGATCATCATGGGTTTGAATACATTCAATTCAAAATGCCCAGTAGCACCTCCAACGTTTATGGCAACATCGTTGCCCAGCACCTGTGCCGCAATCATGGTGAGGGCTTCGCATTGAGTAGGATTAACTTTACCGGGCATGATTGAAGATCCGGGTTCATTGTCGGGGATATGTATTTCTCCTATTCCACTACGTGGACCTGAAGAAAGCATACGTATATCATTTGCAATTTTCATAAGACTCACGGCTACGGTTTTGAGTGCACCATGTGCTTCTACAATAGCATCGTGAGCAGCTAAAGCCTCAAACTTGTTTTCAGCAGTTACAAAAGGCAATCCGGTAAGAGCAGCTATATGCTTTGCTACATTTTCAGCATAAGCGGGTGGAGTATTAATACCCGTTCCTACAGCCGTTCCACCAAGTGCAAGTTCGCTGAGATGTGAAAGTGAGTTTTTAACTGCTTTTAATCCATGATCTAACTGTGAAACATAACCGCTGAACTCCTGCCCGAGAGTTAGAGGGGTAGCATCCATAAAATGTGTCCTGCCGATTTTTACCACATGCATAAATTTCCTGCTCTTTTCCGCAAGGGTATTTCGCAGAAGCTCTATACCGGGTATAGTCTGTTCTACCAGTATCTTATACGCGGCGATATGCATAGCAGTTGGGAAAGTGTCATTGCTCGATTGAGATTTATTTACATCATCATTGGGATGAAGGAATTTTTGTTTGTCTTCTAATTTACCTCCGTTCAACACATGTCCGCGGTACGCTACAACTTCATTTACATTCATATTGCTTTGCGTACCACTACCGGTTTGCCATACAACAAGAGGAAAATACTCATCAAGTTTTCCTTCAAGTATTTCATCACATACTTTTCCTATGAGATCCGTCTTTGCCTTATCCAGTACGCCTGCCTCAAGGTTGGTGAGTGCGGCAGCTTTCTTGAGATATGCAAAAGCACGTATGATTTCTTTTGGCATGCGGTTGATATCACGTGCAATTTTAAAATTTTCAACACTCCTTTGTGTTTGTGCTCCATAATAAGCGTTAACAGGCACTTTTACTTCGCCCATTGTGTCTTTTTCAATTCTGTAGTCCATATATAAATTTGTGTATGAGTAGACGATTGTTTTAATTAAATCCTGCTCCTGTATTACCTGCCTTTAAATATTGCAGTTCTTTTTCCAAGAAAAGCTGCTGCACCTTCTTTGGCATCTTCTGTTTCAAATAATTCACCGAATGTTGTAATCTCTGTAGCATAGCCATCTTCATTGTAGTCAAAAGCGGCATTCGTTGCTTTGATACAGCCGGCTACTGCAAGTGGTGCTTTAGTATTAATCAGTTCAAGTATTGACAATGCTTTAGGCAGTAATTCTTCCTGGGTTACTACATAATTAACCAGCCCGTATTGCAAAGCAGTATTTGCATCAATCATATTTCCGGTTAATAACATTTCAATAGCACGTCCTTTTCCGATAAGGTGCGGGAGTCTTTGCGTACCTCCGTATCCGGGAATAAGTCCGAGATTAACTTCAGGCTGTCCAAACTTTGCATTATTGCTTGCCAGCCGGAAATGACAAGCCATGGCCAACTCACAACCACCTCCTAAAGCAAAGCCATTTACTGCTGCTATAATTGGTTTGGGCGAAGCTTCAATTTTATTAAATACCCGTTGTTGCCCTTTTTCAGCTAAAGCCCTGCCACCTGCTGCATCAAGTGTATTAAATTCGCTGATATCTGCTCCTGCCACAAATGCCTTATTCCCGCTGCCTGTAATTATGGCTGATAGAATTTCGGGATTGTTGTAAATATCATCAATAGTGGAGCTTAATTCTTCAATAAGTGTTTTATTCAGCGCATTAAGTTTGTCGGGTCTGTTGATTGTAATAATCAAAATGCGATTGTGGAAAGCAAGTGAAAGTGTCTGCATAAATTTGTTTTTTATGAAGCCGGGAGCAAAGATACATCAGCACAGTTGTATACAACAGTAAAATAGTTAAGAATGCAGGGATTGATTGGGATTTTTTAATTCTGGTTTCTTTCACATAAAACAAACCCCGTCATTGTAGACGGGGTAATACTTAATAAAATTTAAGAAGATCAGTTCAGTATCTTTTCAATTATTTTCCCTGATTTCTTTTCCTTCAGTATAAGTTTTTTTGCCCCATAGTGAGTAGTCTCTTCCTTCACCAGGAAATGATCCTTATCATAGTCCACCAGATGGCTATCTTTGGTAACACCGGTTTTGCCTCTCCAGATTTCCAGTTTTACAGGTTCCCACTGTTTGCTCCTGGCAGAACGGTAAGCGGCATCGAGTACACAGTTCACTACATAACCGTCATAAAAAGTTTCCCGCGGAGTTGTACCTGCTTCAAGATTGTTGAACATATCCATAAACATGTGATTATATCCCAGTTCATTCAACTCATCCCCTACCGGAAATAACCAGCCACTATTGCTCTCTGCTTTTTCAGCTACATAGTCTGCTCCTTTGCCGGTAGTAAACATATCAAAACCGGTTCGCAAAAAACTATTAATCCATATTGTACCTTCAGTGCCCATTACTTCATCCCGAAGATCGAGACCCCCGCGGAATGTCCAGCTTACTTCAAATTGGCCTATAGCCCCATTTTCATATTTAACCAGCCCTATAGCGTGATCCTCTGCATCAATAGGCTTTACTTGTGTATCGGCCCAGCACATCACTTCCACAGGCTTTATATCTTTTCCTATATAACTTCTGGTTATCTCTACGCAATGACAGCCAAGATCAAGGATACAGCCACCACCGGCTTTTTCAATATCCCAAAACCAATCGCTGTGCGGTCCGGGATGTGTTTCCCTCGACTTAGCCCAAAGGATTCTTCCCAGGGCACCGTTTTTCACACTTTCGTGAGCTTTGATAAACTTGGGAGTATATACAAGGTCTTCGAGATAACCGTTGAATATACCGGCTTTTTCAACAGCTTCAAGCATACGTTTGGCTTCCTCGCCATTGCGTCCAAGCGGCTTGGTAGTTATTACTGCCTTTTTATGTTTGCAACAAAGCATCACTGCTTCTTCGTGCAGATGGTTGGGCAACGAGATACATACTACGTCTACTTCGGGGCGGGATATTGCTTCTTCCATGTTTACAGTATAGTGAGCTACATTATAATCTTCAGCAAACTTTTTTGCACTTTCCTCACGACGTGAATAAATGCTTACAATTTTGTCTTTGCTTCTATATCCCTGTAAAGAATCTGCATAAAATCTTCCGATAAATCCGGAGCCTAACATTGCTATCTTTTGCATGACTGTATTGATTGATGAATAAAATAAAATCAGGAGATTGCTTTTTCGTTTTTGTTTTCTTTAAATAAGAATATAAACAATATAAGTACTACTGCGGCAATAGTAGCGGGTATCAGCCATATCGCCTTCCAGTCGTGACCTGCACCGTCGGGTAAAGCCTTGTTATCTACTATTGGGCCGGATAATAGCGAACCGATCAGCATACCAATGCCATAAGTGCCTAATGTAATCAGTCCCTGTGCCGCACTTTTAAAGCGTTCGCCGGCTAACCTGTCCGTATATATCTGTCCGGTAACAAAGAAGAAATCATAACATATTCCATGAAGTAATATACCTGCAATCAGCATCCAGTAGTTTACTTCTACATTGCCATAGGCAAAGAATATATAACGTAGTACCCAGGCAAGCATACCCAATGCAAGCATTTTTTTAACCCCAAGCCGCACAAAGAAAAGAGGCATCAGCACCATAAACAGGAGTTCGGATACCTGACCCAAAGATTGTTTGCCGGCAGCAGACTCCATTCCTATTTCATTTAAGAATGGGTTTGTAAAATTATAATAAAATGAAAGCGGTATACAGATGGCGATTGATGCAATAAAAAACAAACGGTATGATGGTTTAGTCAGGAGTTTAATAGCATCAATCCCCAGGATGTCGCCTACCGAAGTTTTTTGTCCCTTTTTCATCGGGGGTGTATCAGGTAATGAAAAACTGAAAAGCCCGAGAATGGCTGATACTATTGCTGCAGTTCTAAATGTTAGTGCCAGTTCACCGCTCTGTTCCCAGGCAAGTTTTCCGATTAATAAACCGGCAATAATCCACCCAAGCGTACCCATAGTGCGGATAGGTGGAAATTCTTTGCTTGGATCTTTCATTTGCCGGAACGAAATAGAATTAACCAGTGCCAGCGTAGGCATGAACAGGATCATATAGATTAGAATCATTGGGAAAAAAGCTTCGAAGCTTTTTGCTACCGATGCAAACCACATGAGCACTGCACCGGTAAGATGCAGCACACCCAGGATTTTTTGCGCAGAGAAAAACCGGTCGGCTATCAACCCCACAATAAATGGCGCTGCAATGGCACCGATGGATTGCGAAAGAAATGCCAGTCCTACTTCTTTCCCGCTTGTATGAAGATTGGTAAGCAGATGCGTACCCATAGTAACGAACCAGATGCCCCAGATAAAAAACTCAAGGAACATCATCACTACCAGTTTAAACCTTGTTGATATACTCATAAAATGTTTGCATGCTGTTGGTGAAAGGAAATCGGAAATTACAAAAGATTGTGATTGAACGAATCTAAATGTATAAATGATTTAGGTATTAGTTCATTCTTTCATTTTCGAATTATTCTGGTTACAAATTTTGCAATCCGGGCAGAATGTTTAATTTTGCCTCGCTTCAATTTTTTGCATATGAAATAATTATTACACTCAGGGTCTATTGTTTAAGTGCAGCATTTGCATTTTCCTATCTCCTGAGTTCTCCATTTACAATTCATTTTTTTACAAGTAATTTTTTAAGTTTTTTTTCAATGACCAAAACGTTTATCAGGCGGCAATCTGCTGTCTGGACTTTAATTAAAGATGCTGTAAGCGGCAGGGAGTATGATTATACTACCGGTAGTATCCGCAAAGGCATAATACTTCTTGCCATACCCATGATGCTTGAGATGTGTATGGAAAGTGTATTTGCGGTAGTAGATATTTTTTTTGTCAGTCATCTTGGCAAACATGCAACATCCACCGTCGGGCTCACAGAATCGGTGGTTACTATTGTGTACTCCCTGGCAATAGGTATGAGCATGGCTGCAAGTGCAATGGTAGCCCGGCGTGTAGGCGAGAAGAATAAAGAAGGCGCCTCAGAAGCAGCAGCGCAGGCACTCATTTTATCAGCCACCGTTACGCTATGTGTTAGTGTAAGCGGTATAGTATTCGCAGATGATATTTTGCGATGGATGGGTGCGGAGCACGATACCATTAAGGAAGGTGTGGGATATACGAGGATAATTATGGGGAGCAGTTTTATTATTATGTTGCTGTTCCTTATCAATGGTATATTCAGGGGTGCGGGCAATGCTATGATGGCGATGAAAAGTTTGTGGCTTGCCAATATTTGCAATATCATCCTCTGCCCTGTATTAATAAGAGGGCTTGGGCCGATACCGGCACTTGGACTAAACGGAGCTGCTATTGCCACTACTATAGGCAGAAGTATAGGAGTGGCATATCAGTGTTATCATCTGGCCAAAGGCAATAGTATGCTGCAAATCACACGGCAATATTTCAAACCGGTTTGGTCTGTGCTACGTTCTCTTGCCGGTATTGCATGGCCGGGTACTTTGCAGTTCCTAATCGGATCCGGAAGCTGGATTGTGCTGGCAAGTATTGTAGCCAGAACAGGTCATAGCGAGGCTTCTGCGGGTTACCAGGTAGCGCTCCGAATTGTAATGTTTTTTATACTTCCTGCATGGGGTATGAGTAATGCTGCTGCTACCCTTGTTGGGCAAAACCTGGGAGCCCAAATGCCGGAGAGGGCGCGGCAATCGGTGATCACGACCGTAAAGTATAATGCCATATTTATGGGAGTGGTTTCAGTAATATTCCTGTTGCTGGCTGATTATATCATATTATTTTTCAGCGATGAACCTGATGTGCAGCAATATGCTATTGCCGCCATGCGCATCATTAGTGCCGGATATATTTTTTATGGTATCGGTATGGTATTGTCGAGTGCTTTCAACGGAGCAGGTGATACCCGAACGCCTACCTGGGTAAATCTGTTCGGTTTCTGGATGTTGCAGGTACCCCTGGCATGGCTGCTCGCACATACAGCAGGATGGGGTCCCTATGGTGTATTTTGGGCAATACCTTTGGCTGAAACGGCTATTACCATTGCTTACTATGTAGTTTTTAAGAAAGGAAGATGGCAGTTTGTAAAAATTTAAATAACAAAAAATGCGAGGCAGCAAATACTGTTTCGCATTTTATTACAATGGCAGGTGTTATAAATTATACATATAAAACTGCAAATACTGTCATAGCTGTAAAATAAGCCAATGCGGTAAGGTACACCTTTACGTCAATGGTTACATAATGCGTAATGAATTGTTTCATAGACACTGTTTTTAAAAGGGTTTAAAAATGACAGGGTCGGATCAATAAATGATTAAGCAAAAGTATCCAGAGGAAATACGGAATAAAATAAGGATATAGGGTTCTTAAAAACGGGGGCGATCTAAGCAATGCGTTGTTTCACCGGGTATAATAACGGTGAACATTCTGTGAATATTGTATCTTATGATAATCATGAAAGGAAGCAGGTATTTGCTTCACTCAATGAACAAGTCACCCTGATTTTTTAAATGCTGAAAGCTCAAACCCCATCACTCATGGCTCAATGCCCAATGCCAAAAGCCCATAGCTCAAAGCCCAAAGCTCAAAGCCCTCTTAACTCCACTCTTCCCATTTTTTATCAGCCTTCTTGTTTACTCTTGCAGCAATGATTATGCTGATTTCATATAGCATGATGAGCGGCACACATACTACCATCTGGCTACCCCAGTCGGGTGAAGGTGTAATAACTGCTGCTATTACCAGTAAGGCTATGTATGCATATTTGCGGTATGTTCTGAGAAAACCAGGAGTTAATAAACCGATACGGGCCAACAACCACGATGCCATTGGTAATTCAAACGCTATACCCGAGCCCAGTGTAATATCTATCAGTGAATCCAGGTAGTCACCAAGCATAGGTTTGTATTCCAGCATCTGCCTTGTACCTAATGTATAATTATATAAAAAATTAAAAGTAAATGGTGCCAGCATAAAATATCCAAAAGCGGCTCCAACAAAAAAGAAAAATGAAACCCAGAAGATGATCCCTCTGGTGTGTTTAAGTTCCTGCTCTTTTAATGCCGGTTTTACAAAACGCCAGATCTCCCAGCACAGATAGGGGAAAGCCACCAAAATACCACCCACTACTGCTATAGATATACTCGACATGAAAGTTCCGCTCACCTGGGTTACCTGCAGTTTCATGTTAATAGGTGGCATACATAAAGAATCGCCTATCCCTATTTTATGACTCAAAGAACAAAGTACCCTGTAAGAAATAAAGTCGGGTTGGGTTGGACCAATGATGATATGGTCGTATATCCAGTCAATGTAAATAAAAATGAGGATTGCAAAAATTAAAACTGCAAAAACAGACCGGACTATATGCCAGCGAAGAGCTTCAAGGTGGTCAACAAAACTCATTTCCGAGTCGTCGCTTTCCTTTTGTCCTCTGATGCGTTTAAAAAAGCTACTCCTTTGCGATTCTACTGCCAATGCATAAAAAATTAAGGTAGCAAACCTAATAAAAAAATCAATCCCATAGTCTTATAGTTACTGGTAGATTAACATAATCAGAAATACTTCTGAAAAAATTATACAGTTGAAACGGCTTTAGTCATATTCCCAGTTCTTTTTAGTTTGCCCCATCCCTGCAATTCCCCCTTAATGGCTTTTACAACAGATTTGAGTAAAACATAATACATAAGCTGACGGTATACCAAACGCTGGGGTATCATCCATATAAGTTTTACATAAGGTTCTTTCTCAAACAAAAAGGCAATTGCGGCACTGGCAATATCTACAATCATAAAAATGCAGTAATACAACAGTATAGAACCGATATCAACAGGCAAAATATGCATACCCGCTGCAACAAGACTTATAATAAGCACCAGATCTGCTAAAGGAGCAAGAAAAGGTAAAATAATCTGGTAGATCAGAATATTAGGCAGAGCAATTGTACCTAATGCCTTATATTTTATATTAAAACAGGTATCCCTGTGTTTCCAGAAGGTTTGCATTACACCAAAGCTCCACCGAAAACGTTGTTTCAAAAATCCTTTAAGTGTTTCGGGGGCCTCAGTATAGGAGATAGCAGCAGTGCAGTTTCTTATTTTAAACCCACTCCTCAATAACCGCATTGTCAGGTCGCAGTCTTCGGCAAGGGTATCGGAGGTAAACATGCCGGCATCTATTACAGCCTGCTTTCTGAATGCACCTATCGCACCCGGTACCACAATTATGCAATTAAAAAGATCAAATGCCCGGCGGTCAAAATTTTGTGAGGTAATATATTCAATACTCTGCCAGTGGGTGATCATATTCACTTCATTTCCCACTTTTACATTCCCAGCTACAGCACCGGTTACTGTATCAGGTATCCCATCTGTATAAAACTTTTTCATCAACTGCGATACCGCATCTTTTTTTAGTTGGGTGTCTGCATCTATGCATACTACAAAAGGTGACTCGCAGAGATTAATACCATAGTTTAATGCAGAAGCTTTTCCACCATTGACCTTGGTAAGTACGGTTACTCTGGGATTACCAGCAAAAGCCACAGAAACTTTCTCAAAAGTTTTGTCAGTAGAGCCATCGTCAACAAAAATGATATTAAGCTTCGGATAATCCTGGTTAAGCAGGCTGAAAACAGTTCGTACCGCATTTACTTCTTCATTATAAGCGGGAACAATAACAGATACTGCCGGTGCAGTATTATCATTAAAGCTGAAAGTATCAAGTGACTGTTCTTCTTTTTTCTTTTGAATATATGCAATGATTCCAACAGCAATTATTCTACCCACCGATAGGGCTATACCAATCAGGAAAAGGGAAAAGATCAACTGCCCTGTCCAGTAAGTTGCTTCAGCCAGAAAGAAATTGAGATTGATCAGCCATGCATCTTTACTTGGTGGCATTGGCGGCATCACATCGTCTCTTGTTTTGCCCATTAAACCGGCAATGCTGGTAAACCGGTATCCCCTGTTTTTAAAATAATTGATAATGCGGGGAAGTGCTTTTATGGTTTCTTCTCTTGTTTTACCACCCGCATCATGCAGCAGGATAATACTGGCACCTCTTTCTTCCACCGATTGAACTGTTCTGCTGAAAATTGTATCTGCGCTTACTCCCGGTTCCCAGTCCATGGGATCAATGCTTTCTCCTATAGTTATATAGTTTTGCTCCCGGCTTCGGGCAATCGGTTCCAACTCCTCGAAGGTATGTGGTTCCGAGTCAGCATTATAGGGTGCGCGAAACAAAATTGTGGAGTGCCCGGTAACACTTTCTATCAGCAATCTGGTAAGTTTCATTTCAAGTGCAGCCCGGCCGGGGGTCATTTTTGCTATATTACCATGTGTAAAAGTATGATTGCCGATTTCGTACCCGTTATTAAAAATGCGCTGAATAAGCGGGATGTTTTTTTCTGCCTGTATGCCTACTACAAAAAATGCAGCCGGCACCTTTTCCTTTTGCAGTATATCAAGTATTTGTGGAGTCCATCTGGAATCAGGGCCGTCGTCGAAAGTTAAAATTAGTTTATGTCCTGGCCCTGGTTTGGAAGTATCTTCAGCAAACTTTTCAATTACATAGCCAGAAGGTATTTGTTTGTACTCCTGCTCTGCAATCAATTGTTCGGTACTGTCTACCGTAATCTTTATTTTTCCGGGATGTGGGGTATAAACAATGTTGAGTACTTCTCCTTCACCCTCGTAGCTTACATCATTTCCGGCAACAGGTATTGTGTCGAGAAGGTTATAGTTGAAAGGATGTTTTGAGAGTGTATTACTGCTGAGGTTAAATGCATAAAATTTCCATAAACGTCTGTCTTCACTGCCAAGGCGCCAGAGTGCCGTGCCTGCAGTAGCATAGTCATCGCTAAAGCGCATTACATTGTATATCGTGGCGGCATCTGTAAACCAAACTTCGTGATCAATTTTTTCGTCACTGCTGTCTTCATCTTCAGGTTCGGTTGTGTATTTGAAGTGAAGGTTATAATTATCATTGTCAAAATCAATAGTGGCATTAGCAATTTTTGCCCGGTTAATAGCTTCTGAATAGCTGATGCTTTCTCCGTGCATCTTGCCGTCCTCATCCCTGCTCCAGTCGTATCCGTAGCCGGCAATACCTAATATTATTTTAGAAGGATCAACTTTTTTTGCAGTTTGATCCAGCATTTCTTCTATCCACTTCTGATCGCATATAGGCCCGGGTTTGCTTTTATCATTATGCTGATCGTAAGCCATCACTATGATATAGTCGTTCCATTCAGCAAGCCGTTTCAGGTTGTAGTTATCATCATGTGGGGCAATATCCATTGTAAGCAGTAAACCCCGGGCATGGAGCGATTTGTATAGAGCTTCCACAAAAGCTACAAGTTGTTCCCCGGTGTTTTCAGGTATTTCTTCAAAATCAACATTGAGACCCTGTAGCCGGTAATGGATCAAAGTGTCTGTTAACTGTTTAATAAATTTCTTTTGAATTGCAGGGTTGCTGAGTATACTGTGCAGCAGGCTGCCATCAAAGTCTGCAACCTTTTTTTTAGAGTTGAAATTGGACAATATAGGCAGAATACGCAATCCGTTTCGTCGCATAACAAACAGGCTGGTACTGTCCATCCGGTTCTGCAATTTTGAATGATCATTGGAATCAATAAAGAACCACTCAGGGAATACAGTATTGAGCTTTTCAGCATTTTGCTCAAGCGATGATAATGAAGCCCCGTTAATATCCCAGGGAGTATAATAAGCGCCCCTTACAAAATTTCCGGCTTTAAATTTCACAGGACGTATACTGTCTTTATGCTTTTTGTACCTGTTCTCCAGAAAATTTTTAAAGCCTTTATATTTTTTATTCTGCGATGAGGTTAAAGTGAAGGGATTAGAAGGGTCTAATTTGTCGGCAAATATTTTGGATTTAACTTCAAGAGATGGTAATGAAGGGTTATAACCACGGATAAGTGCAAGAACCAGGATGGTTACTCCAAAAATTGCTATTGCAAAAAAAACACGGGCACCCCATTTAAATTTTTCCCATCTTGAGGGAGTAGAAGTTTGGAAAATTTGCCGGTTATCTGGAGACATATAGCAGGATTATTTAAAAGTAAATCTGTTATGCCTCAGGCAATTCTATCAAAAAGCGTAACTTTTCGTTAATACAGACAGAAAAAAAGAAATAGAGGAGCATCCTGAACCTCCAAACAAAAAAGGAGTCCCCTATTCCTTATTAACCGACTACATTGAAAGTCTTTTAATCCTGGTATTGTTGTTAAGAAAAATAACTGGTGTAAATTGGAATAATATTTTTTTTGAAACAAAAAACTTAGGGAGGTTAACTCAAACTTAACCAGTGTTAATTGCTTGTGAACAGCTTAGAATCTGCTTAACCGGTGCTTAACAATAAAACAATGCGTAGAATAAATTTTTAAAAGAATTAAAAACATATTTGTGTTTACTAATTTTTATAAAGGTTTGGGTATGCGTTCTGCCACTTTGAAATGGATGGTGTTGGCCGGTTGTGTGGTGATAGCTTTGATAGTTGGCACACAGCTATACTGGCTCAAACACATATATGAACTGGAGCAGCGGCAATTCAGAACAAATGTGGTAAAAAGTATAAGAGGATTGTTTGAAGATATTGATCTTTCTGTTTCACCTGCAAGTCACCTTAAGCAAATCATCACCGTTCAACCTGATCCGAATACTTTTATCATTAAAGCTGATTCTCTGCCTCCCAGGGATACACTATTTAACTATCTTTCCAATGAACTTGCCGATTTTGATGTGGTAACAGACTGCCTGGTAGGGGCTTACGACAAAACAAAACAGGCATATATCTATAAAGGATTTATAGGGTCAACGAATTCACAACCGTCGCCAGACCCTGTCAATCTCCAGGTATTTCCTGCGGATTATCACTATATCCTGATGCATTTTCCCGACAGAGAAAAGTATATTCTTGCGCAAATGAATTTCTGGATTATTGGCAGTTTAATTCTAATACTTGTATTGGCCGGGCTTGCCGTGAGTTTATTTTATTTCTATAAACAAAAATTCCTTGTTGAAATTCAAAAAGATTTTGTAAATAATTTTACCCATGAATTTAAAACACCACTTGCGGTAATGAAGATTGCATCTGAGGTACTTGCTCAACCCGGTATTGTGAAGCAACCTGAAAGAATGGGGAAATACACTTCAATTATTAAACATGAAACCGAGCATCTGCAAAATCAGGTAGAGCGATTGTTAAAAATGGCAGTATCCGAACAAAGGGAACTTCCGGTAGAGATGCAGTTATTTTCAGTAAAAGAACTGATTGACCAGGCATTAGCAAAGTTGCAACCCCTTATAGAAGCCAGTAGCGCCAGAATAAGCGTAAAACTTGATGATGAGGATGTGCAGATTACTGCCGATAAGACGCATCTTGAACTGGCAATAGTAAACCTCATTGAGAATGGAATAAAATATTCGAAATCCCCATCCATACTTATTGAAGCCGGAAAAAATGAAACCGAAAGCTTTATCGCTGTAAAGGATAATGGTGTGGGAATAGACCGTAAATATTATAAAAATATCTTTAAAAAATTTTACAGGGTTCCTACAGGAGATGTTCACAACGTGAAAGGTTTTGGTTTAGGGCTTAATTTTGTAAAGAAGATTGTGGAGGCCCATAATGGAAAAATTGTGGTCAACAGCGTTCCGGGAATAGGCACAGAGTTTAAAATTATTTTACCTGTTTAAATCAGATACACCATGCAACCGACAAAAACCAAAGTATTGCTCGCAGAAGACGACCTGTCTCTTGGATATGTAATCAAAGATAACCTTGAGCAGGAAGGTTACCAGGTGGTGTTGTGTCCTGATGGGGAGGAAGCATTGCATAGTTTTCAGAAAGAAGATTTTGATATTTGCCTGCTGGATGTGATGATGCCTAACAGGGACGGCTTTAGTGTAGCAAAAAAAATCAGGCAAAAAAGCGATATCATACCCATACTTTTTATTACAGCAAAATCACTGGAAGAAGACAGATTGAAAGGGTTTGCTACCGGTGCCGACGATTATATTACAAAACCCTTCAGCATGAAAGAACTGTTGGCAAGGATTGAAGTGTTTTTAAGAAGATCAAAAAGACTATACTCCGACCAGGAACAGGAGTATAAACTTGGCAACCTGCGGTTTTCTTATACCGACCTGAAGATATCTAATGAAAATGAAGAAACCAGTCTCACACAAAAAGAAGCCGACCTGCTGAAATTTCTTTGTGAACATCGCAACCACATATTAAGAAGGGAAGAAGTTCTGCTAAATGTCTGGGGAAAAGATGATTACTTTCTCGGCCGCAGTATGGATGTTTTTATTACCAAACTTAGGAAACATTTTAAATCCGATCCCAACGTCAACCTCGAGACGATACACGGTGTAGGCTTCCGCTTTAATACACCCTGATTAACTGCCGGTTAACACTCGTTAATCACCGCTTAACCAAAGCTGGACGCACCTTTGCTTCAGTAATCTCCAAAGCTGCCCGGTGAGTGGTAATGCAAATAGGTAATTGCCCCGGCACATGACAGCAACTTATTCATCTTTCATTTATGAAAAAAATTATTCAGGCAATAATACTTTTTGCCTATATCTGCCAAACCGCATGTACTACTGCTGCCGAAGATAAAAATATAATTACCGAAGACAATACCCGGTATATAGTAACGAGTCCCTTGCGGAAAGACACTTCATTTACTAAAGACTATGTTTCACAAATAAAATCATTCAGAAACATAGAAATACGCACCCAGGAAAAGGGATATCTTCAGAAGATTTACGTGGATGAAGGACAGTATGTAAAAGCCGGGCAACTACTCTTTAAAATAATGCCAAAGATTTATGAAGCCGAACTTCAAAAATCTGAAGCAGAGTCGAAGCAGGCTGCCATAGAACTTCAAAATGCAAAAACCCTTGCTGATAAAAATATAGTTTCAAAAAATGAACAGGAAATGGCGCAGGCAAAACTCGATCAGAGTAAAGCTGAAATTGCACTTGCAAAAATCCACCTGTCATTTACTGATATCAGAGCGCCCTTCGACGGCTTTATTGACCGCATACCTAAAAAGCAGGGAAGTCTTTTAGATGAAGGTGAATTACTGACCAGTCTGTCTGACAACAGCCGGATATATGCCTATTTTAATGTTTCCGAACCTGAATACCTGGATTATAAAACCAATAGTAAAGACCGGGGTGATAGTAAAGTATCCTTGCTGCTGGCTAATGGCCAGTATTTGCCCTATAAAGGTGAAGTAGAAACTATCGAAAGTGAATTTAATAATGAAACAGGCAATATTGCCTTCAGGGCCAATTTCCCAAACCCTGATAAACTGCTCAGAAACGGCGAGACCGGTAAAGTGCGTATGGCCGTCCCCGTTAAAAATGCACTCATCATCCCTCAAAAGGCAACCTTTGAAATACAGGACAAAAAATACGTTTTTGTGGTAGGCAAAAACAATATCATAAGTTCAAAAGAAATTACTGTACGCGGGGAACTGCCGGATATATATATTATAGAAAACGGACTGACTGTGAATGATAAAATTTTGCTTGAAGGTGTTCAGAAAGTTAAAGAAAATATGGCGATTAAGTTTAAATATGAAAAGCCGGAAGATGTAATATCCCATTTAAGATTAAAGTCGGAATAATCAGCAAAATTTCAATCAGTAAAACTCAATGTTCAACAGATTTATTCAGCGCCCGGTACTGTCTATCGTAATTTCTTTGATTATAGTTTTCTTGGGGGTACTGGCCATAATAGGCCTGCCGGTAACCCAGTTCCCCTCTATATCGCCACCCAAGGTAACCGTTGTAGCGGAATATCCTGGTGCCAATAATGAATTACTGATTAAGTCGGTTATCATTCCTTTGGAAAGAGCGCTGAATGGTGTTCCCGGAATGAAATATATAACTTCTGATGCGGGTAATGACGGTGAAGCTGAAGTGCAAATCATATTCAACCTGGGAACAGATCCCAACCAGGCATCGTTGAATGTACAGAACCGTGTAGCTTCTGTTGTAAACAAATTACCACCATTAGTTATTAGAGAAGGGGTGAAAATTACAAGGGAAGAATCCAACATGCTGATGTATATCAACCTCTACAGTACGGATTCAAGCGCCGACCAAAAATTTCTCTTCAATTTTGCAGATATCAATCTCCTGTCGGAACTGAAGCGTGTAGACGGAGTTGGATTTGCAGATATCCTCGGTAACCGTGAATATGCAATGCGTATCTGGCTGAAACCGGATCGCATGCTTGCCTATAAAATTTCTACTGATGAAGTAATGGAAGCACTGTCTTCTCAAAGCCTGGAAGCATCACCCGGAAAAACCGGGGAAAGTTCCGGCAAAAGATCACAGTCATTTGAGTATATACTCAAATATTCCGGAAGATATACTACTAAAGAACAGTACGAAAATATTGTTCTGAAATCAAATCCGGATGGCGAACTGCTCCGGCTGAAAGATATTGCTGATGTGGAGTTTGGAAGTTCAATGTATGATATATATTCTACTCTTAACGGAAGGCCTTCTGCTGCTATAGTACTCAAACAATCCTACGGCAGCAATGCACGTCTGGTAATTGAGAAAGTAAAGGCAAGACTTAAAGAAATCAAAAAGAATTCATTTCCCCGTGGGATGGATTATGAAATCAGTTATGACGTATCAAAATTTCTTGATGCATCTATTGAAAAAGTATTGCATACACTTATTGAGGCATTTCTTTTAGTTGGTTTAGTGGTGTACCTGTTTCTGGGTGACTGGCGATCTACCCTTATTCCGGCTCTGGCAGTACCGGTATCATTGATAGGCACTTTTGTATTCATGCAGTTCTTTGGTATTACGCTTAATTTAATCACATTGTTTGCCCTTGTATTAGCTATAGGCATTGTAGTAGACAATGCCATTGTGGTGGTGGAAGCAGTGCATGCCAAAATGCAATCTGATAATCTTTCGCCACTAAAGGCAACAGAAGCTGCGATGCGTGAAATTAGTGGAGCTATAATAGCTATCACTTTTGTAATGGCTGCAGTTTTTGTACCTGTGGCATTTATGTCGGGACCGGTAGGTATATTCTACCGCCAGTTTTCTATAACCATGGCCACTTCAATTATTCTTTCAGGGATTGTTGCATTAACACTGACGCCGGCACTATGTGCAGTGATGCTGCAAAATACTCATGGAAAGGAGGGGAAAAAGAATGTCCTGGAAAAATTACTTACCCGGTTCAACAACTGGTTCAACAGGCTTTCGGGGAAATACCAGCGGCTATTAGGCCTTATAGTGAGCAGAAGACTTATCACTTTTGTCATTCTAATTGCTTTTTGTGCAGGGGCATGGTTGATGAATACCACCCTTCCTACCGGCTTTATTCCCAATGAAGACCAGGGTATGTTTTATGCAGTTATCCAAACCCCTCCCGGATCCTCACTGGAACGAACAAACGAAGTAGCTGAAAGATTGCAGAGGTTGGCTGAAAGTACAGAAGGGGTACAGTCTGTTTCAACACTTGCTGGTTACGAAATATTAACGGAGGGAACCGGAGCAAATTCAGGTACCTGCCTTGTAAATCTTAAAAACTGGGGCGACCGGGAAAAAACGGCACAGGAAATTATGGAAGAGCTTGAAGTGAAATCAAAAGAAATTACAGGAGCCAATATTGAATTTTTTCAGCCGCCTGCAGTACCTGGTTATGGAGCAGCGGGAGGCTTTGAATTACGTTTGCTGGACAAAGCGGGTTCGGGGGATTATAAAAAAATGGAAACTGTAAACAATGATTTTGTTGCTGCATTGTCAAAGCGGCCCGAACTATCCTCGGTATTTAGTTTTTACAGTGCCAGTTTTCCGCAATATATTTTAAAGGTGGATAATGATATAGCGCAGCAAAAAGGTGTGAGTATTGAAAATGCGATGAACAACCTTTCTACGTTTGTGGGAAGCAACTATGAAATAAGTTTTATAAAATTTGATCGGCCCTATAAAGTAATTGTGCAGGCCGCACCACAATACAGGGCACTGCCCGAAGATATCTTGAGACTGTATGTAAAAAATAACCGCGATGAAATGGTGCCTTATGCAGCTTTTATGCAAATAGAAAAAGTGTATGGTCTTTCTGAAATTACCCGGCACAATATGTACAACTCATCTGAAATCAGTGGTTCGTCAGCTCCCGGCTACAGCAGCGGACAGGCAATTGCAGCAATTAATGAAGTAGCCCAGGAAACACTTCCCAGGGGATTTGGAATTGACTGGGCCGGTATTTCAAAAGACGAAACTTCCCGTGGCAATGAAGCGATATATATATTTCTTATTTGTCTCGGCTTCGTGTACCTGATACTCGCAGCGCAATACGAAAGTTTTATACTCCCGCTTGCAGTAATACTCTCCCTGCCGGCAGGTATTTTTGGCGCTTTGCTTTTATTAAAAATAATGGGCTTGCAAAACAATATATATGCACAGGTGGCAATGGTCATGCTGATTGGATTGTTGGGCAAAAACGCAGTTTTAATTGTTGAATTTGCAGTGCAGCGGCGAAGTTCAGGGGTGTCAGTAATAAAAGCAGCAATAGAAGGATCTGTAGTGAGGTTCCGTCCTATTTTAATGACCTCGTTTGCATTTATTGCAGGATTGATTCCTTTGGTTTTGGCATCTGGTCCCGGAAAAATCGGAAACAGAACAATTGGCTCCGCAGCAGCCGGGGGAATGTTGTTTGGTACTGTATTCGGAGTTATAATTATACCTGGTTTATATTACCTCTTTGGCAAAAACACTGCCGCTCGTTCTGTTATTAAACATGAAGCGGAAAATCCTTTAACTGAAGAATTGAACGAAAATGTATAAAGTCTGGTTTCAATATATCTTCTCTGTCAGCATATGCCTGTTGGCACTGAGTTGTTCTGTTCCCAAAATTGCTGAAGTGACAAATAATAAGCCGCTGCCTGAATCATATAACGATCCAAATGCTGATAGCACGAATATGGCATCGCTCCAATGGCGGAAATTTTTTACTGATACGAACCTGGTAAAATTGATAGACACAGCGTTGAAAAACAACCAGGAACTGAATATTACTTTACAGGAAATTGAGATTGCAAAGAATGAAATTTTATCCCGGAAGGGAGCTATGCTCCCCAATGTGAACCTGCATGCAGGAGCAGGCTTCGAAAAAGTTGGACTCTATACCAGCCAGGGGGCAGGGGATGCCTCTGCTGACATCACTCCGGGAAAACGGGTCCCCGAATTGTTGCCTGATTATTCTGCAGGATTATATGCTCATTGGGAAGTAGATATCTGGAAAAAGCTGCGCAATGCAAAGAAAGCAGCAGTAACCCGGTATCTTTCTACAATAGAAGGCAGAAACTTTGTGCTTACAAATCTTATTGCCGAAATTGCCAGTACATATTATGAGCTGGTAGCTTTAGATAATCAGTTAGATATCGTACGTCAGAATATTGAACTTCAAAAAAATGTACTGGAAATTGTAAAAGTTCAGAAAGAAGCAATGCGTGCCACCGAGCTGGCAGTACAGAAGTTCCAGGCCGAGGTTCTTGGCTCACAAAGCCTGGAGTATGATATCATTCAAAAAATAAAAGAAGCTGAGAATACTATCAATTTATTACTGGGCCATTATCCGCAGAATATACCAAGAGATAAAAACAACTTCACCGCATTGTTGCCACAGGCTGTACAGGCAGGTATTCCATCGCAATTGCTTGCCAACCGCCCTGATATAAGGCAGGCTGAGTTGGATATGGCTGCTGCAAAATTAGACGTGCAGGTAGCTCATGCAGAGTTTTACCCAAGTTTTGATATTACCTCATCTATAGGCCTACAGGCATTCAATCCATCATATCTTGTAAAGTTTCCTGAGTCATTACTCTATTCCCTGGCAGGTGATATTGCCGCACCACTTATAAACCGAAGCGCTATAAAAGCAGAATTTAAAAATGCCAGTTCCAGGCAGGTTCAGGCTTTGTACAATTATCAGCGCACTGTACTCAATGCTTATCTGGAGGTTGCCAACCAGCTTTCGAAAATCAACAACCTGGCAAATAGTTATGATCTGAAATTAAAGCAAGTGGCAGCACTCACAAAGGCTATTGATATTTCGAATGATTTGTTTAAGTCAGCTCATGCAGATTATCTTGAAGTGTTGATGACTCAACGTGATGCGCTTGAGGCCAGACTGGATCTGATTGATACAAAAAAGGAACAGCTCAACGCTGTGGTAAATGTGTACAGGGATTTAGGTGGAGGCTGGAAGTAACAGAGTCGTATTTACAAACCATTAATTATAGTTATAAAGGAAAGCTGATTTTACCCATTGAAACATTGGGTATACCATTTTTCCCGGAGCCAAAATGCACATTACCACCACCAACTGCTTCATTGGCAAGTACTGCAAACAATACCGCTTCTTTCGCATCAGGATTTATATGCAATGATGCAGTACTTTTAAAAGAAGATCCCGGTAGTAAAGTAGCAATATGGTTCATCAGCAAGGAATTGTGCATACCCCCGCCGCTTACAAAAAAAGCAAATTCATGTTTGTTGTTTGTCACTGTTTTGATGGCATCGGCAATTGTTTCTGCTGTAAACCGGTTTAAGGTTGCCATCGTATCTTCATGACTTATATACAGACATTGAGATTTTTGCTTTGCCTTATCAAGATATTGGAGGTTGAAGAGTTCGGGCCCTGTAGTTTTCGGGAAGCTTTGTTTAAAAAAATCGTGATCTTTCAATGCTGACAGCAGTACTTCGTTTATACTACCTTGTGAGGCGACTTGGCCATTGGTGTCAAAATATTTTCCAGGATAATGTTTGCGCATAAAAGCATCCATCAGTGTATTGCCGGCCCCGGTATCGGTGCAGAATACTTTATCTGCATCCAGGTCTCCGGGCAGATAAGTGAAGTTGGCAATACCGCCGATATTGAGCAAAATCCTGTTTTCCTCTTTTTTTGAAAAGATCAGGTAATCGCCATAAGCAGCAAGTGGTGCGCCTTCACCCCCTGCAGCAATATGTTTTTGTCTGAAATCGCTAACGGTGATAATACCGGTTGCTACCGCAATATGGTCGCCATCGCCAATTTGCAGTGTGGCATTCCCAAATTTTTTCTGCTGATGCAGGCGTTTGGGAGCATGAAATATAGTTTGACCATGACTTGCAATTAGATCAATCTCTTTGGGTAAACGTTCCCATTTTTTCAGGCAGTTATTTATTATAGCTGCATGTTGCTGGGCTATCCATTCGTTGAGCAGGGTTATTTTTTCCAAATCTGCATCCCGCCGCGAAAAGACAGAAGCGATTTCATTTTTAAACTCCTCGTTGTAGGGAATGGTATCAAAAGCGAGTAATTCGACAGATGTATCCAGTCCTGCTCCCGAACATTTACACAAAGCCACATCCAGCCCGTCTAACGAAGTGCCAGACATTAACCCGATTATGTTACGCTCAGATTTTGCTCCTATATCATAGAGCTTTTGAATGTTTTTATTCATCTTGCTTTGTGAATTTACAAACGTTTTTTTCCCGGTTTATGCAACTTGTTATTGCTTACTTCAAAGGTTAAAAGATTTACCCTAAATACACAAAATCGTGTATCAGAATTTGAAACTGAATGCTTTTTTAAATTTTTTTTCTCATCTGGCAATACTCCTGACAAAGGGCTGTCACAACCCGGATTTAGTTTTGCTTCATTAATTCAATAAATCAAAAATTACAAAATTATGAACGCAACAATGGAAGCTAAGAAGATTAATGAAGTCATTACTCCGGATGAATTGCTGAACCACTGGCAGGGGCACAGAGATCTAACCCGAAGAGTGATTAGCGCATTTCCGGAAAAAGAACTTTTTACTCATCGTATAGGTGGAATGAGAACATTTGCTGAAATGGTTATGGAGTTGCTGGGTATTGCAGGTCCCGGCGTTAAAGAAATAGCCACCGGACAGCAAACTGAATTAAAAGAACATTTTGAGCACAATAACCAAAAATCCAATCTATTGGCCAAATGGGATGAAACTACAGAAGTAATCAATAAATACTGGAATCAAATTGGCAGAGAAAAATTCCATGATAAAATTAAAGCTTTTGGACAATATGAAGGGACAGTGCTTTCCACTATTTTGTATTATATAGACAACGAAATCCACCACCGGGCACAGGGTTATGTTTATCTGCGGGATTTGGGTGTAGAACCGCCAGCTTTCTGGGACAGGCATTAATTTCTTTAAAATGAAATCAGGTTGCTTTTCCGGATTGTTGGGAAAGCAACTTGTTTATTTTTTATTGATGATTTCTATACTTTTCTGAAGTATGTTTTTCACTTTTTCTTTCAGGGTAGATGGCTCCAGGATTTCTGCATAGTCAGCATACGTCAAATACCACCGCACAAACCAGCCATTATTTTCCGGGATCATAAAAGTCATTTCTATTTTGGCATCACATTCTTTTTGAGCTACAAAACCATAGTTATGACGGTCATATTGCAGGTAATTGGCTATAATCCTGTCTACCAATACCCGCACTTTTACATTATGTGGTACTTGTTTTTGTTTTCTATATTCATCTACCGAAAGGCGATGCATGCGGCTGAATGGTAATGCTGTGCTGAATATTCCATGAATGCGGTCTAAGCGAAACTGCCTGTAGTCATTTCTCAAGTGGCAAAATCCGAGTATATACCAAAACTGGTTTTCGTGAAAGATACCAATTGGCTCTATATATCTGTCTTTTGACTGAGGGTCATTTAAAGACTGATACAGTAGTTTGATTTGTTTTTTTTCTGCCAATGCTTCCAGTAACAACTCCATTGCATTGGGCACTTCTTTATTAAATACTGGCACGCGGTTATGTACTGTTATAAATTCTTCCAGATTTGCCAGCCAGTCCTTTTCGGTTCCCTTTAATACTGATTTTATTTTCAGCAATGCCGATTCAAAATTTTTTCCTAATCCCTGATCTGTAAATTGTTTCATTAACTTTTCGGCAGCCAGAAAACTTGCTGCCTCTTCTCTCGTAAACATGACAGGTGGCAGGCGATAGCCTTCCACTAACGAGTAACCACTCCCCGCTTCTCCAAATACAGGCACTCCCGCGTTTTCAAGGGTTTTGATATCGCGGTAAATGGTGCGGTGGCTCACCTGAAACCGTTCTGCTATTTCCTGGGCTCTTACAATTTTTTTTGATTGCAATTGTATCAGAATAGCCACGAGCCTGTCGAATCGTTTGAGGGTGTCAGATTCCATTTGACAATATTCGTATATTTCAGGAAAAATATCTTTTTTGTTTTTTTTGATTCAGTATTTGAAAGAAATTCATTAATATGTAATCGTATTTAACAAACCGGCAAAAAATGTCAACGAAACTGAATTTAGACAAATTAGATCTGCAGATCATTTCGGCTATGATGGATGACGCAGGTATCTCTTATGCTGACCTGGGAAAAAACCTGTCTGTATCAGGCGGAACTATCCATGTAAGAATCAAAAAGCTACAGGAATCCGGTATAGTAAAAGGTACAAAACTTAATGTGGAGCTTAAAGAATTAGGTTATGATATTACTGCATTTGTTGGTATCTATCTTGAGAAAAGTTCCCTTTATGACACAGTTGCCAAAGACCTTAAAAAAATACCCGAAATCGTTAGACTCAACTATACTACAGGGAACTATAGTATGTTCATAGAAATTGTTTGCCGCGATATTGCACAGCTAAGGCATGTATTGCATGATGAGCTTCAGAAAATAAAAGGCATCGAACGAACTGAAACACTGATTTCGCTGGAAGAATCTTTTAACCGGAATGTTCAGGTGGCGCCGTTGTAAAGAGAGTAGGGGTATAAGGTGGAAGATATAGGGAGTAAGGTATAAGGTATTTTATAATTTGCCTCTTACATCAAGCGCATCGCGCAGCCCATTGCCCAACAGGTTAAACGCTAATACGAGTATCATTATACAAACGCCCGGTGCTATTGCAAGCAGCGGGTTATGGGTAATAATAAAATTATAATTCTCTTTAATCATCAGCCCCCAACTTGGTTGGGGTGGCTGAACACCGATACCCAGGAAACTTAACCCTGCCTCAATTACAATGGCACTTGCAAAATTAGATGCGGCTATGACCATCACCGGTCCTAATACATTTGGAAGTATATGACGAATAATTATCCTGAAGTTGTTGTAGCCAAGCGCCTTTGCAGCTTCAATATATTGTAATTCACGTATGCTGAACACCTGTGTCCGTATTACTCTTGCCACATTTACCCAAAGCGTAAGCCCAACGGCTATGAATACCTGCCAAAAGCCTTTTCCCAGTGCAAGGGTAATTGCAAAAACAAGCAACAGTGTGGGAATACTCCATACTATATTGATTAACCACATAATGACTTTGTCTGTTGTGCCGCCAAAATAGCCGGATACCAATCCCAGTGTGATACCGATAGTTAAAGAAATTATTACCGCAATCAATCCTACGGCAAGGCTCACACGAACACCAATAATAAGGCGACTCAGTATATCCCTCCCGAATTTGTCTGTACCCGACCAGAAAGTTTTCTTCACTACCGGCTCGTGTGGCTCAGATTGAATTGCACTTAAAGGGTAGGACTGGCGTTCGGTAATGCCATCGTCAATGTATTTATCCACTACTATACTATCCTGCCTGATCTGCCACGACTGTACAGGCAAATACATGTAGCTATCTTCCTGCCCGTTCATTAATCTCTCGAAGAAGCCGGCTTGTTTCGCTTTTTTTTCTTTGGGTAAAAGAAGAAACTGCATAGTGAAACCTGGCTTTTTCCCTCCTATTTCAAGTATGATTCGATTGGCATTCGGAGAATGATCCGGTGCAATATAATATGCCAGTATACCAACAACGCAAGCAAAAGCAATAATGATTAGTCCAAAAACAGCACCCCTGTTTTTGAAAAGCCTTTTGCGGAAAGAATGCCAAAAAGAATGTGATTCACTTTGCACGGGCTGTAAAATACAACTTGCTGCAGGAAAGAACAAAACAAGAAGATGCGCTGTTGGCAATACCTGATTATCTCACTTTTCGATCTTTCCAGGTATAGCTTCCAAAGATGCCGAGGAACCCTGATATTACCGTATAAAGAATGTGCAGGGGCTGCAATAAAGGAAACCAGGGCAATAAAAATTTCAGTTTGAAATCCTGTAACACATCTTTTACAAAAGCCCACTCGGCAATGCATTTATAAAAGACGAGGATCAGAAAAAATCCTAACCAGCTTATCTGAAATATACTTCCTGCCAGAAGTGCCGCCATACAAAAATTCAGCAGGTAAACAAGCAAAAGTACCCCTGTCATTTTTTTGTCTTTGTATTTTCCTGCCTTGCTTGCCCACCGGATGCGCTGATTAAAAAACTGCTTCCATGTAGCAGCAGGCAAAGTTTCTACTATAGCTGATGCACTGTTAAGGTAAGTTATTCGTCCGGGATATTGCGTGGCAATTTTTTCCATCAGCAGCATATCATCTCCTGATGCTATATCATCAATGCCTTCAAATCCATTAACTGCCTGAAAAGCAGTTTTTTCATATGCGAGATTCGCTCCGTTACACATCCGGTGAAAATTAGTGTATACACCTGCTGCAGTGATCCCCTGAAGTATCGCAAAATCTATACTCTGAAAAACAGACAGTAAACTTTTGCCGGGTTTAATTTTTACAGGAGCAACAATCATTGCTGCATTGGAAGCAGTATGTATTGCTGCAATTGCATTTATCCAACCGGCTCCTGCTGTACAGTCTGCGTCAGTTGTAACTATTAGTGATCCTGATGCTGCCTGTATTCCTGTTTGAATTGCCATTTTCTTAAAAGCGATTGTAGCAGGAAGATTATTCTCGTTCAAAGATATTAGCTTGACACCTTCGCCTTCAAACTGCTTTACCATCTGCGCAGTTTTGTCTGTTGAATGATCGTCTACCACTATAATTTCCAAAAGATCCCTGGGATAATTTTGATGTAGTAGCGACTGTATACAATCGGCAATGGTGTTCTCTTCATTACGGGCAGGTATTATAACAGAAATCTTTTCAAAAGGTTCTGTTTTTTCATGAGCATTAAAAACAGGAATCCGCCTCCTCGAATATTGATAAAATCCAAGAAGAAAAAAATATGCCGGCAATAAAATGAGACCTGCAATAAAAAACAGCATAATTCAAAATAATGCCTAAAATAATGCTTTATAGCAGTGTGGCAATAGCAGCAGCATTCTTTTCAGCAAGCATTCTGTGTCCGGAGTCAAGAATATGTAATTCGCAGAAGTTTTCTATTCCCTTTCTGAACTTTTCACCTGTAGTAAATCGTATTACCCTGTCGAACCTGCCATAAATCAATACGACTTTGGTTGTGTTTGTTGTAATCAACGATTTTATTTTAGGAATATCAGGCTTTATCCTGCGCATGGTAGTCCAGATATTGTACAACCGCATTCGCATATCAGCATCCTGAAGGTGAATATGCACATAGTTATATACACCTATATTAATCATCCCCGACCTTCTTAATGCTTTTGTTACTTTAAAGAATAGAGCTGGTTTTCTCATTACCCGTTTAAAAATTAAATTGCCCAGACGATTCTGTGTAGCAAACCTGTACCAAATGTTTATCTTAATACCATCGGGCGCTATCAAAATCAATTCCTCAATTCTGTCGGGTAAATACTGGTACAACTGAAGTGCTACCCGGCCGCCCATACTGTATCCCATCAGTGAAAAATTTCGTTTATGCATTTCCGGTATATCATCAATAACTGCGGCAATATCTTCTACTGTAAACAGGAGGTCATCATTCCAAAGAGTTTCACCATGCAGTGGCATATCAACAGCTATCACGGTATATTTCTTACAAAGTAAGGGATCAAATACACCAAAACTTTGGGCTGATTCACCAAATCCATGCAGGCAAAGCAGCAATTTTGTACCTGTTCCCCATCGGTTATAATGTATTCCGGAGTTTTTGTATGTAATAAAATTGTCAACCATGAATGCTTCAAAAGTAAATTAATTTAATGCACTCTTATTCAGTCAGTGAAACTAGGCCTGAATATGAGTGTGCACTTACTCATTTCTGTATTCAACGTATTGTTAAAATTTCTTTTTGTTATGCTGCACGGATTTGAAAGAGATTAAAAAGAAAATTAAGTAATACCTTTACTCCTCTCAAACTGCTACCCGGCTAACTTACCAAAGCAATGCCCTTTTTATATAAGTATTGCCTCTGTACCACCACCCTGATATCAAATTTGTTTCACCTGAAATGTGCAGCATGAAGTTTTTTTTACCACTTACTATTTTTCTTTTTTGTATGATTCATGGATTTGCACAAAATCCTGAGCAGCAACTCCAATCCATTGAAACGCCGGAGATCCAATTCAGGTCACACAGGATTTACGGGAAAGTAATTGATCAGAATACCGGCAAACCTATTGAAGCCGCTTCAGCACAATTATATATTGCTGCCAAAGACAGCATATATGACGGCATGCTTACCAAAGCCAATGGTGATTTTAATTTTACTAAATTATCAGCAACAGTTACCTACAAATTAATTATTTCAGCACTGGGCTTTGAACCTTATGAACAACTGATACCTGCAGCTACAATGGACAAAAGCAGCCGGAAAGAAGGAAAGTTTGAAAAGGATTTGGGCAATATAGCTTTACATCCGGCAATAAAACAATTGGAAGGAATTACGATTGTGGGTTCTAAACCGGCACTTGAAATGGGTATTGACCGCAAAGTATTCAATGTGGCCAAAAGTCTTACTTCGACCGGTGGTACTGCTGTAGATATAATGAAGAATATCCCTTCTCTTTCTGTAGATATAGATGGGAATGTGGAATTGAGAAACAGCGCTCCTCAGATATATGTTGATGGGCGGCCCACGATACTTACCTTAGATCAGATACCGGCAGATAATATTGAAAGAGTTGAAATTATTACCAATCCATCGGCCAAATTTGATGCCGCTACATCCGGGGGTATTATAAATATTGTATTGAAAAAAGATAAACGCATTGGCTTAAATGGCATTGTTTCTGCTTCTGTTGGTACTCCCGGTATTCTAAACGGCAACCTAAATTTGAATCTCCGCCAGGGGAAACTCAATTTTTTTGCAAGTGGCGGATACCACCAGTCGAAAGGCAGAACAACTGGAGAAACCAAACGGGAGAATAAACAACATGGCATTACACAAGATTATTTCAATCAATATTCCTATAACAACAGAAACAGGAAATTTACATTTCTGAATTTTGGTATTGATTATTTTATAGACAACCGCAACACGCTTTCTATTACACAAAGATTTGGCAGCGGGCGTTTTAGAAATGACGAAACACAGCAGCAGGAATACCTTTTAGGTGATAAAAGCCTTCTGTACTCCGGCTACCGGACAAATACCGGACCCTCAAAATTTGACAGGAAGAGTACAAGATTAAGTTATAAATATACTTTTCCAAAACAGGGACAGGAATTATCTGCTGATATCAACTACAACTATGGTGGCGGCTCATCCAATGGGATGATCATTAATACCTATTCCAATCCCGACGGGACAGAATATAAATCCCCCTCCGTTGTCAGAAATGAAGGTGGCAATAACAGTAAAGACCTTACTATTCAGGCAGACTATACTAATCCAATTAATGACAATTCAAAATTTGAAACAGGGATAAGAAGTTATTTTAAGAATTTTAAAAGCAATTATAATGCATACAATATCGGTGAAGACAACAACGAGACCAAACTTCCGCTCAGCAATAATTATAAATACAACGAAATCATAAATGCGGCGTATGCAACGTATTCGCAGAAAAAAGGAAGTTTTTCTTACCAGGTTGGGCTTCGGGCCGAATACTCAAAATTTGACGGTGAATTAATAGATAGTGCTTATCAATTCGGATATAAATATCCTTCATCCGGAAAGAATATCTGGAATGCATTGTTCCCAAGTATTTTCCTGACAAAAGAATTTGGAGAAAACGACCAGGTGCAGTTTAATTTTTCAAGGCGGATCCGCAGACCTGACTTCTGGCAATTGAATCCTTTCATTGAAATTAATGACCCTGTAAATCTTAGGCAGGGCAACCCGGAACTGCAGCCTGAATTTATCAATTCATTCGAGTTGAATTACAGCAAAAACTATGGGAGCGGTAATTTTCTGGGAACAATTTTCTGGCGTAATAATCCTAATGATATTACACAGTATAGCGATACTATCAGCAATGAACTGTATGCTCAGTTGCAGAGTGCCGGCATTGATCCCAATGCTATATTAAATACTTTTATAAACGCAAACACAACCAACAGGTACGGAGCCGAGTTTGTGGTGCAGCACAAGATTGGGAGCAATTTTGATATCACTCCTTCAGTAACTATGCAGTACAGAACTACGAGGGCAGATGTGAGTAATATAAACCTGAGCAATAATGGTTTCAACTGGCAGGCAAAACTGATCTCAAGCTATAAGATCAAAACAAAACAATCAAAGATTTTTAATAACCTGGGTTTTCAGTTAACTGCTGAATATGAATCGGGCCGTATAATTCCGCAGGGGAAAACATTACCGCAGTATGAGATTGATTTTGCCATTCGCAAAGAATTTCTCAAAAACAACAGAGCTTCTGTAACTCTTGCTGTAAATGACCTGCTCAACTCCGATCGCTGGGGTAATATGTATGATACCGAAACTTTTTACCAGGAATCATACCGCCGATGGAACGTAAGAAATTTCAGGCTTACATTCAGCTATAAATTTGGTAAAGCTGATTTTTCTTTATTCAACCGCAACAGGGGCGGAGGCGGAGATGAGGACTAATATGTTTTTGACATAAAAGTGAAAAGGCCTCTGTAAGAGGCCTTTTCGCTTTATTAAGGAGTTTATCAGATTTTGATGAATTATTTCGTGAAAATTGTAACGATTGATGTGAATGGGTATCTACAACTAATAATATTTCCCTTTCACTTATCTTACATATTTCCCTTTTCCCAAATCCTTCCTTTTACTACTGCACCCACCATGGCTGGGAGCTAATTTTATCATTGCCCTCGCCAAACTGGCTTTGAATTGCTGCAGCTACATTGTCAGCGTTTGTATTGTATTCAGCCTGGGGATATATCCACCTGAAGGGGATGTTTACTCCTGCAGGACGGCGGAAAGAAGGATAACCTGTTCTTAGATGATCGAAGAAAGGTCCCCATGGAGATTGTAAAAACGCACGCAAATATCTTTGCATGATGATTTTTTCAATTTTCTCTTCATTCGTTGCGGCAGTTGCCAGGTTATTGATAGGTTTTGCAAGGTAGGCTGTTGCAATACTTTCGCTTACATATTGACCTAGTCCTTTAGCATAAGTTTGATAAAACTTAAATGATGCTTTAACCCCATCATTATAATATTCTGCTGCATCGCCGGCAACCCATCCTCTTACAATACCTTCAGCAATGATTAATTGCTGTTCCGAAAATCCAATTACAACCATAGGCTCGGTTGTTGGATCTTTATGGTACCTGTTGTTCACTTTAGAAGTCTTACCATTTGCGGCTTTTGTGTTCACTTCTGAATAAGGAGCGGCAGGGTCGCCACCTTCATAGGCAGAAAAATCATCTATCGCCAGCCCGTTGTCTTCAGCATTTTTTGTTTGTGTACAATAAATAAAGAGGCGGGGATCTTCTCTGTCCTGAAGGCGACGAATAAATGTGGAATCCATATACATGCCGGAGCCATAACTGCTCGAGTTAAATTCCGGGTAACGGTTTCCTTCCTGATCCAGGAAAACAAGTTGCGCATCATCACTATTGCTTTCAAAAAGAGGTTCGTTAGTTACAATTTGAGCAAAAGTTGATTTAATATTCAAATCAGCATCTGCTTCTTTTTTAGAAAGAAGCATTAAAACCTTCAATCTAAAAGCATTGATAGCTTTGCGCCACTTTGTTACGTCTCCTTTATAAATAATGTCTCCGGCAATAATAGAATTTTCATTTGCTAATAAATCATTTGCTTCTTTCAATTCTGCCAGTATCCCTTTGAATACATCTTTTTGTTTATCATAAACCGGAGGGGTATATGTTTCCTGAGATTCGCCCTGTAATGCCTGGCTGTAAGGCACGTCGCCAAAAGTAAGCGTGAGATTCAAAAAATAAAATGCTCTGAAAAATTTACCCAAAGCCAGGTAAGCATTGCTATTAATGCGGGTGGCTTCTTCCATCATTTTAGTAACGTCACGCATTCTGGAGTAAGGTGAGAAGTCTGACCTGTCCCATTTATAATACTGTCCAGCACTCTCCCCGTCTGTTTGTACCAGCTTTTTTTCTGCATATAAAGGACCTGTTTCATTACCATAACGGAAAGCATCCCATTCAATTTGGGTAAGTTGTAATTGTGGGTGGGTTTCTGTAACCCTGTTGGGATCTACATTAATTTCTTCCAGTTTCTTGCAGGAAGCTAATCCGCTAAACACAGCTATATATAATATCAAAAGTTTTTTCATTTCTATAATTCTTTTAAAGATTTTGTAACTATAATTTCACATTAATAGAAAGACCTAAATACCGTGGAGAAGGATCCTGCAGGTTTCCGTCATTTCCTATTTCGTAATCTGGATCCAGCAACGGCATTTTCTTCCACATTAAAAGATTATATCCGTAAGCCTGTACATATAGTCCCTTGATGGTATTGCCGAGTTTCATCACATTTCCAAGTTCATAACCTACAGCTACCCTGCGTAGTTTGAAGAAAGAACGGTCAAAAGTGTTTGCAAATTTTTTGTTTTCACTTTCGGTAACTCTAGCCCTGTAAGGATATTGCTGTCCCCAGGTCTGCCAGCTAACTGCAGTTGTATTAGGAGTATATTTCCTGGTATCTGAAATAACATTCCCCAGGACGTCCCGTTTCAATTCACCTTCTACTACTACCACTCCGTCTGGAACATATACGGGATGACCTGCGGCATATTCAGCAGCCCTGTATTCAAGAGAATTAGGATGTCTGCCGCCCCACCACATTTTTTCGTGCGTAGTAGAGTTCATTATTCCTCCCCAAACCCCGTCAATATCAATACCAATATCAAATCCTTTGTAATTAAATTTATTGAGCAAGCCAAGTCTCCACGAGGGATCCAGATGACCAAGGTTATGCTGAAATGCATCTCTGATTGGCAAACCATTCGCACCCAGTATTAATTTACCGTCGGCGCTTTTTTGCCAAACAGTAGCGTAGTAGCTATCTGTTCTGTCATTTAAGAACAGACTTCCAGACTTAGGCTGGTCGCCATATATTTCTGTAATCCTTTTTACATATCTCGACCAGTTTGCAGAGATATCCCACCTGAAATTTTTATTACGGATGGCTTTTACTCCGGCTACTACTTCATAGCCATTTGTTTTATATACATTGCCATTCACTTTACGGGAAGTAAAACCAGAAGCTTCTGAAATGCTTAAGTTGATGATTTGGTTTTCATCCTTGATATTATAATAGGTAAAATCAAGTGTTAAACGATCATTGAAAAGACCGGTTGACAATCCCATTTCATAAGAAGATGATTTTTCGGGAAGAATATTAGGATTCACAATACCCGCAGGATAATACACCGACGGGGTTGAGCCGTAAGTAATACCCTTGTTGTACACTGAATAAATACTATATGGATCAAGATCGCTGGACACCTGCGCCCATGAACCATATAATTTAAGATAGCTCACAGCTTCCGGCATTTTCACCAGTTCGGATACCATTGTACTCAATGATACTGAAGGATAAAAATAAGAGTTGTGATTGGTGGGTAGCGTAGACGACCAGTCATTACGTGCGGTAAAACTCAGGAAAACAGCGTTGTAAAAATCAAGATTAGCTGCTCCATATACGCTTCGGATTGATTTATCCAGGCGATTGTTAGAAGCTTGTACCGGCCCCTGTGTATTATTAAGACTGTATACTCCGGGAACAATTAAGCCATCTGTTGATTCATATTCCTGGGTATATGTCCGGTTGAATATTGAAGTACCGGCATTTATACCAAATTGAATATTGTCTGTAATGTCTTTATTGTAAGTTATCAGCGCATCAGCATCAAAATTCAACTGATGGGTGTTCCATATTTTATAATCACCATTCCTTGAATCTCCATAGTTCAAATAAGATTTAGGACTTTTCATCGTCTCAAAATTGGATACGTTTCTGCCGTTACCTCTGATCTGAAAATTTAAGTCCTTTGTAATTTTCCAGTTTGCTTTTACCTGCATATCTATTACATCCCTGTTTTGCAGTTGTTCAAGCATATAAGAAGCAAAATAAGGGTTGTTGTACCAGGCATAGTTATAATTGGCCTGGCGGAATCCCTCCTGTCCCGGAACCCACATGTGGTTTCTCAAATCATTCCCGTTTACATCATCACTCATCCAGATAAGTATGGTGTATATATGGTTTTTGGGTCCATAGCCATAGCGTGGATAGTTAGGCGAGTACACTTTATTATAGGAAAGCGAGGTTTCCAAAGTGAGGTTTGAAGTAACATCGAAAGCAGCATTGAAGTTCAGGCTACCGGTGTTCAGCGACATATTCGGTACCTGTCCTTTCTGGTATGCATATTTACCTGATGCATAGTAGCGGGCTCTCTGCCCTTTGTATGCAACCGAAAAAGTGTTGGTACTCACAATTCCAGTTCTTAAAAAATCTTTTAGGTTGTTGTGATATACAAAATCGGTTGGTACACGCTCGTACTTTGAGCGGTCATCGTAGATAGTACCTTTTACGTCCCCATACCATTCAATAGTCTCTCCGGTTTGTTTATCCCGGATAGGGCTATTCCATTGAGGAACTTTTACCCCGGCATTTAATTTGGGACCCCAGGTCATATCACCATCAGATATCCCTCCGTCAGCTCCGTCCCAAAATTCATATTGACCATTAGATCCGCTGCCATATTCTGTTTGTGTTTTGGGAAAAACAGTAAAGCCGGCAGTGATCATATTGTTTGTAGTTACATTGATCTCCATACCTTCTTTTTTGGCATTCTTCGTAGTAATTAGAATAGCACCGTTTTTACCCCTTGTTCCATAAAGGGCTGAAGCGGCTACTCCTTTCAATACGTTTATATTATCTATGTCTTCACCGGATACATCATAAAAATCTGTTTCAACCGGTACACCATCAATTACAATTAAGGGTGTTTTGCCGCGTAAAACGAAAGCAGGTTTTTGGAACATACCCGTCGGGTTAGTAACAGTAAGACCGGCTACTTGTCCGGAAAGTGCGGTTCCCATATTCATGGTACGCGAATTAGCCAACTGGTCGGTCTTTACTTCCTGTGTTGTAAAACCGAGCCTTCTTTTTTGTTGTTTAATACCTATCGCTGTTACTACCACTTCATCCAGTTGCTGAGAACCTTCAGTAAGGGATACATTGAGTGAAGTTTGTCCGTCAATGTCAACTTCCTTTGTAGCAAACCCGATAAATGAAAAAATCAGGGTTGCGCTTTTTGAAGGAACAGAGATGGAGTATAAACCATCCTGGTTGGTAATAACACCGTTTGTTGAATTTTTTACTACAACATTCACACCTGCCAGGTTGTTACCTTTGGAGTCAGTAACCTTACCGGAAATAATCTGTTGAGCAAGGGCTGAAAAGGGGAGTCCCCAGATCACTAAAATGGCGAGAAAATTACGCCAGTTACATAGCTTTCGAGTCATAAGCATACATGTGGGTTTAATTTATAAGAATGATTGATTAAAAAAGCAAAAGTCTTTGAAGGATGTAAATACAAGGTTTAAAGAATATTATCAGTGCATTAATTTTGTATAAGCGCACTAAATTAATGTTTTTTACAAACGAATTGTTAACGACTGATTTTTTTAAAGGAAAATTTTATATAAAAAAATATTCTTTGGGAAAAGTGAGTATGAAAAAATATTTTCTGAATAACGACTTTATGGAAGCGAAGTAAAGAGTTTAGTATTTGTGAACTATCTAATAATGTAATATTACTAAAAAACGGGATGTGAAATGCACTTATCATGCTGCCGGTTCAGTGCATAATCTACGATTTGCTATGCATATATTTTATCAATGACGCCCTGGCACTATCCTGTACCTTTTTTTTCACGAAGCCTGTCCAGCCAAAAATTAATCCTTTCCATCCCAGTGCCTGACCTATCCATGTACTCAGTCTGAAGGCATCGCTATGCTCTGTGATTTTTCCGTCAACGATGCGTATAAATGCTTTTACATTATTGGTAACCTCCCGCCCGGTTTTAGAAAAAGTATATTTAGCCTGCCACCTGCAGGTCGCATATTCTTCATCTAAAAGTTCAATATCCGAAAAGGTGAGTGAAAAATTTTTTGCATTCCTGCAAAGCATCTCCCACATTGCCCTTACTTCATCTCCTTTCAATATCATAAAGACAGGATCGCTGAAAATAATATCGCTACTGTAACAACTATTCATTGCTTCTGCATCCAATTGCTGAAATGAAGTATAAAATTTTTCAATGATGGCTTTGTTGTCTGACATATAAGTGATATTAATTTCAATACTGTTACTCTGCTGTATTATTTACCGGCTTCAATAGCTTCAAGTATAGTTGAGCAGCCATGCCTGATTTCATCATCGGTAATTGTCAAAGGTGGTGCAATCCGCATACACTCAGGTGCAAATAAAAACCAATCTGTCAATACACCCCTTGCAATACAGCGGTCAATGATGGTTTTGTTGCGTTCAAAATTTTCAAACTCAACGGCAATCAGCAATCCTGACTGGCGGACATTAATAATTGCCGGGTGCTGCAGCAGAGAGACAAATAGTTTCGCTTTTTCATCTACCTGTTGTATGATGTTTTCATCATGCAATACTTTCATAGCAGCCAGTCCGGCTGCACAGCTTACCGGGTGTCCACCAAATGTTGTAATATGACCAAGCACCGGGTTTTCTGCAAGCTTCCACATCAGTGATTTATTGGCAATAAACGCACCGAGTGGCATGCCACCACCCAATGCTTTTCCAAGCAGTACGATATCGGGCACAATACCTGATTGCTCAAAACCCCAGAGGGTACCGGTTCTTCCAAAGCCGGTTTGTATTTCATCAAGCACCAGCAGTGTACCTGTCTCATTGCATTTGTTGCGGAGCGCCAACATCCAGTCTTTATCCGGTACGATAACGCCACGCTCGGCCTGCACGGTTTCTGCAATTACACAGGCCGTATTTTCATCAATATAATTCAGCACATCGGATGAGTTGTATTCAAGATGCAGGATGCCCGGCAATAATGGACGGTACGCATTACGCCAGTACTCATCTCCTAATATACTCAGCGCGCCCTGAGTAGAACCGTGGTAAGATTTATTAAAGGCAATGATATTGGTGCGGTTGGTGCTTCTTTTTGCCAGCTTCATTGCACCTTCTACTGCTTCGGCGCCTGAATTGGTAAAGTATACTGCATTGAGAGATTCGGGTAAATGTTGTGCAAGATAATGTGCGTAGGCAACCTGTGGGGTTTCTATCAACTCGCCATAAACCAGCAGGTGCAGGTATTGCTCCGCCTGCTGTTGTATTGCACTTACCACAGCCGGATGGCAATGACCAATATTGCAAACACTGATACCTGCAATAAGATCCAGGAAAGATTTACCGTTATAGTCGTACAAATAACAGCCTCTTGCTTTTGCAATCTCCAGCCCGATAGGTGCCGGTGAAGTTTGGGCAACATGTTTCAAAAAAAGTTCGCGCTGATGCATAGTTTGTAAAAATGTTACGACCTGATACAATATTATTCAATGATTGATAGTATCAGGCTTCAGAAAGACAAATATACCCCGCTAATATTTCTTAAATTGGTATTCAAAATTACAAACTTCAAATATGCGGAAATACATTATTGCCTGTTCCATAATTGTATTTTCAGGCAGCTATTCTTTTGCTCAGCAAACCGGTATTAGTTTAAAACGATGTTTTGAAATTGCTGCACAAAATAATATTATGGTTCAGCAAATGGAACAATCGCTTGAAACACGCATGTTCCAGCAATCGGCAGCTAAAAAAAATTATTTACCCAAACTGGATTTGTTGGGTGCATATACCTATTTGGGTAATCCGATACGAATCAATCTTCAAACAGTACGCGATGGTATTATAGACGGCACTTCTCAACAGAATGTGGAAGCTGCTAATAAAGTGTACCAGGAAATTACAGGCAATAATTTATCGCAACAGGCACAGGATGCTATTTACCAGGGATCTAAAAATATAATCGGTGGTTTGTATCCCAATTACAATCCAGCGTTGAGCGAACAGCAATATTTTACCGCTGGTCTGGATTTGCGTATGCCAATTTATTTGGGTGGCAAATTAAAAGCGGCACAGCATGTAGCTGATAAAAGAGTGACATCCGGCAAACTAAACCTGCAGTACACCCAAAACACCATTAACCTGGCCATCACAACCCAATATCTCCAGGTGCTGTACTTTAATACTTTACTGGCCAATCAAAAGTCAATCCTTAGTCTTCACCAAAAGACAAGCGAGATGGCCGCTGAACTGGTAAAAAATGAAATCATCCCGCCCTATCAGGCACATTGGTCTAATGTAGCGCTTCAAATGGCCGAAACGCAGTATCAGTCATTTCAGCTGGAAAAAGATAACGCCCTGTTATTGTTGCAGCATTTGCTTGGTACCGATTCCCTGATCATTCTGAATGACACACTGAAACCTGCAGATTTTATACCGGCCGGGAATATTGAAAATTTTGTGGAAGGTAATATTGGCTATCAATGGCTGCAGTCCAATACTGAAGAAGCAAAATCAGCCATCAGCGTAAGCAAATCATTGTCTTTGCCCAATGTTTTTGGAATAGCTAATTATCAGTTTCTGCAAAATAATTTGCCTGTTATAACTCCACCATGGATGGTGGGTATATTGTTTCAGTGGAATCTGTTCAGTGGTTTTGAAAACCGTCAGCATGTTAAAGCTGCACAATCTTTAATGAAAGAAAGCGAACTATTGGTTGAAAAGAAAAAGAAAGATTTAACTACGGAAATCATTGTTGCGGAAAACAAACTGAAGTCTATCCGCAGCCAGGTGACTACGCTGGATGCCGCACGTAAAGAAGCAGCTAATACAACGGAAATGATCAGACGAAGAATGAAAAATCAGCTTTCTTCGGTTAAAGATGTGAACGATGCATTGAAAGTACAACTGGAGGCCGACAAAGCCTATTTCACTTCGGTATTGGCCTACAACATAGCGGTGGCCACTTATTTGAACATTACCGGCAAAATAAATGAGGCCGCCAATTATTTTTAGTAGTCAGATAGCTGAGTTTTTAAATATACCGGAACATTTCTTAAGCTTATTAAAAACAACTTCAATGAAGCAATTTATTAAAAACTATTGGGCACTCTCAATCCCGCTGGTGATCCTGATTATCGCATTGCTGTTTTTGTTTAATAAATCTTCATCCCATCAAAACCGGGTAATTGGAATGGTAGATGCAGATTTTACCGATGTGGCAGCCAGCGTTCCGGGTAGGCTCGATAGTTTATTGGTGCACCAGGGAGATACGGTAAAGAATGGACAATTGCTGGCGGTATTAACTGCCACAGAAATAAATATTGTAAAAGAACAGGCCCTTGCTGCTATTACAACGGCAAAAAGTCAGTTAGATTTATTAAAAAGCGGGCCGGGTAAAGAACGTATTCAATCTGCCGGACATTTGTATCAGATAGCCGAAGATCAGTACGAACTGGCCAATACCACCTATCAACGGATGCTGAATCTGTACCAGGACAGTATTATTTCCGGTCAGGAAAAAGATATGATGTATTTCAAACTCCAGGCAGCCAAAAAAGAAATGGAGATGGCGCGCCTGCATCAGCAGTCGTTGGAAAACGGGAGCCGCCCGGAGATGATACAGGCTGCTGCAGCCATTCTCAATCAGGCAGAAAAAGCCTATGAGCTGAGTGATGCGGTTGCCAAACATACACGTATATACGCACCCGTAGCAGGCATCATCTCTACCCTGGTCATTCATCAGGGCGAAGTGGTAGCTATCGGTTACCCGATGATGACCATTCAAAAGAACAACTCCTATTTTATTCAGTTCAACATAAGGCAGGACCAGATGAAAGGACTGCAAAAAGGGGATAAAGTCAGTTTGAAAATACCCGGCTGTCAACCGGAAACTGTTGATGCAGAAGTGAGTGATATTGCACCGGCACTGAGCTTTGCCAACTGGGTACCCCAGGAAGGATCCGGGCAATTTGAGCTACGCACGTTTACCATTAAATGCAAACCTACGGTTGAAGTACAGGGACTCAGACCGGGTATGACTGCAGCATTGACCTTACCTGAATGAACTAACAGATGATTTGGAAAATTTTCATCCGTGAATGGAAGCGCATTGCTTCGTTACCTGCACATTATATCGTGCTGCTGGTGATACCCCCTGTTCTTTTCTTTTTCTTCGCTTTAATTTACCAGAAACAACATGCGGAAGAACTGCCGGTGGCCGTTTGGAATGAAGACGGATCGGAACTTTCCCGCCGACTGACCTTCATGCTGGAAGCAACACCGGCCATTCATATCACGGAGCAAGCAAACAATCAGCAGGAACTGGAAGCGCACATTCGGTCAGGAAGGGTTCTGGCTGCTGTACATTTCCCCAAACATTTTGAAACCGATATAAAAAGCAATAATCCTGTATCGGTGACGCTGTACACCAATTCGGCTGCCATTGTGCCAGCTAAACTGATTTATAAGGATGCGGCTAAAGTGATCATCATGGGCGGTTCGGGAGTGATTCTGCAAAAGCTTACCAAAAAAGGTATGGAAAAAGAAAAAGCGATGGCGCTGGTGCAACCCATCAGGCTGACTACTTATCCGTTGTACAATCCCAGCTACAATTATCAGCAGTATCTCGCGCCGGGGCTTATTACCGTAGCACTGCAAATGATGATTATTATGGTTGCTGTTCTGCTGCTGAATTACGAATGGAAGACAGGCACGATGGAAGAGTTGATTACATTATCACATGGTTCGGCATGGAAAATTATTGTGGGGAAAACGCTGGCACATCTTTCGGTTTCCTGGGTAAACTTTATCCTGATCACCGGTATTGTTTTTCCGTATTTCGGACTCAGTCATGCCGGTACTCATTTTTCATTTTTCATTCTTTTTTCATTGCTGGCATTGGCCTGTATCGGGCTTGGAGTATTGGTTTCGGCAATCTTCAAAGATGTGATGCTGGCCAGTGACATCGCTTTGTTTTACACCTCCCCGGCATTTGTATTCAGCGGATATACTTTCCCGCGCTGGGCCATGCCCTGGTACGACCAGGTATATGCGCATCTCATGCCCTATACGCCTTTTCTGGATGGATTTTTTAAAGTGTATTTTATGGAACTGCCATTGTCTTATGCCTTACCCGAAATTGGTGTGCTGCTGATATTTATAGCAGTTAGTTTTCCTTTGACTATTCTGGTATTTCAAAACAAAATAAATAAGCGTAGTAATGCGAGCCTTTGCTGATTTGTTCAAACGGGAGTTGCGCCTGATAACGAATGACCATTCGCTATTGCTTACCCTATTGATTGCACCGGTGCTCTATGCTTTTTTTTATGGCAGTATATATATCAATAAAGAAGAACAAGATGTAAAAATTGCAGTGGTAGATGATGATGGCAGTTCACTTTCCCGGTTAATATCAAAAGAGATCAATGCTACGAAAATAGCAGAAGTAATATCGGTGGCAAATTTGGAACAGGCCAAAGAAAAAATGTACCGCGGAGATGTGGAAGGGTATTTGTATTTGGAGACCGGTCTTGAATCCAAAGTGCTTTCTCTGCAACAGGGCAACGTGGTGCTGGCTTTGAATGCCTCCCGGTTTTTACCATCCAGCGACCTGACCAGCGCCATAACCAAAATATGCCTCACCCTGAGTGCCGGTGTCCGGCTCAACTACTTCAAAATGCAGGGCAAGGGCAGTGAACTGGCAATGCAGGAAACCAATCCGGTAAAACTGGATTACCGACCGTTGTATAACGAAAGCGGAAGCTATGGTGGTTTTTTATTACCAGGATTACTTGCGTTGATACTGCAGCAGACCTTACTGATTGGATTGTCTGAAAGTATGGCGGCCGAACGTGGTGAGAAGCGCTTGTCAGAATTACTGCGATTGGGCAGAGGCAGTCCTTCTGCTATGTTGTGGGGAAAGGGGCTGTGGTATTTTTTATTGTATTGCTGTTACGCATTGTTTTTTCTGACGGTAAACTTTCAAATACTGAACTTACCATT